>NZ_SBHM01000007.1:2480158-3100198 GCF_004028095.1 Paenarthrobacter ureafaciens
TTTGCCTCCGAAGCCTCGACGCCGGCCACGGCAGCTCCGACGCCGGTGAGGGTGCTGATGGGCAGGCCGGGCGGGAGCAGGGTGGTGGTCTCCAAGACGAGGTCGAACGCCAAGGTGGGACCGTTCGCGACGTGGACTCCGGGGAATCCGTGCTGGTCTGCCGCGCCCAACAATTCGTCGCCGGCGCGAAGCTCAACGCGGCAGCGGCTCTTCCCTATGTCGGCAACAAGAACGACGTCCGTGGCATCCATGGGTCAACCCTATGATGCACGCCACTCCTTGTGGGGCCGGAGACGCAAAATGAGGCCGCCATCGAAACACGATAAACTGCCCCTATCCCCACTCAACGCGACACCACCCGCGCTATCTACGCGACCTAAGACGGAGACTTTTGTGAGCTTGACGCAGCTTGACCGTGTTCCCATCCGCCGTGCACTGATCTCGGTTTACGACAAGACGGGACTGGAGGAGCTCGCAAAGGGCCTGCACGCAGCCGGCGTCGCGATCGTGTCCACCGGCTCCACGGCCAAGAAGATCGCCGCAGCCGGCATTCCGGTGAAGGAAGTCGAAGAAGTCACCGGCTCCCCGGAAATGCTGGACGGCCGCGTCAAGACCCTGCACCCGCGCGTGCACGGCGGCATCCTCGCCGACCGCCGCGTCCCGGCGCACATGGAAACCCTCACCTCCATGGAAATCGAGACCTTCGACCTCGTGGTGGTGAACCTGTACCCGTTCGTCGAGACCGTGAAGTCCGGCGCCGCACAGGACGACGTTGTTGAGCAGATCGACATCGGAGGCCCCGCCATGGTGCGCTCGGCCGCAAAGAACCACGCCGCCGTCGCCATCGTCACGGACCCCAACTTCTACGGTGCCGTTGTTGAAGCCGCCGCACATGGTGGATTCGACCTCAAGACCCGCCGCCGCCTGGCAGCGAAGGCCTTCGCCCACACTGCGAGCTACGACAACGCTGTTGCTTCCTGGACTGCCAGCCAGTTCCTGGACGAAGACGGCGACGGCGTCATTGACTGGCCCGCCTACGCCGGCCTGGCCTTGGAGCGTTCCGAGGTCCTCCGCTACGGCGAAAACCCGCATCAGCAGGCTGCCCTCTATGTGGACAAGGCCGCTCCGGCTGGCATCGCCCAGGCTGACCAGCTCCACGGCAAGGCCATGAGCTACAACAACTTCGTCGACGCCGATGCCGCCCTGCGCGCTGCTTTCGACTTCGCTGAGCCCGCCGTAGCGATCATCAAGCACGCCAACCCGTGCGGTGTTGCAGTTGGCTCCGCTGATGCTGCCGACCCGATCGCCGACGCCCACGCCAAGGCCCACGCCTGCGATCCCGTATCCGCTTTCGGTGGCGTCATCGCAGCGAACCGCACCGTCACTGCAGGCATGGCCCGCACGGTCGCGGACATCTTCACCGAGGTGGTCATTGCGCCGGATTTCGAACCGGAAGCCGTGGAGATCCTCTCCAAGAAGAAGAACATCCGCCTCCTCGCTCTGCCCGAGGGCTACGGCCGCTACCCCTCCGAGATGCGCCAGGTTTCCGGCGGCGTCCTGGTCCAGATGACGGACAAGGTGGACGCCGACGGCGACAACCCCGCCAACTGGACCCTCGCCGCCGGCGAAGCCGCTGACGACAAGACCCTCGCCGACCTCGCTTTCGCGTGGACTGCCTGCCGGGCGGCCAAGTCGAACGCCATCCTGCTCGCGGACAACGGCGCAGCAGTGGGCATCGGCATGGGACAGGTCAACCGCCTCGACTCCTGCAAACTGGCTGTGGAGCGCGCCAACACGCTGGGCGTCCAGGTGGAGTCCGACGTCGAAGGTGCCGGCGGTGCCTCCAACGCCAGCGGTGCCAACGCTCCTGAGCGGGCACGCGGTGCCGTGGCAGCTTCGGATGCCTTCTTCCCCTTCGCTGACGGACTGCAGATCCTGATCGACGCCGGTGTCCGCGCAGTCGTCCAGCCCGGTGGATCGGTCCGCGACGAGGAAGTCATCGCTGCCGCGAACGCTGCAGGCATCACGATGTACTTCACCGGCGCACGCCACTTCTTCCACTAATCCCCACCGCCTCCCTGACCTCGCTGCGCTTCGGCCAGGGAACCCGGGCGGCGTGGGCCCATACAGCGCAACGGCGGCCGCCCCCGAAAGGGGACGGCCGCCGTCGTACTTAACAGGGGCCTGCTACAAAGGACCGGTTACGAAGCCGCAGCCGCCGTGTAGGTGGACTGGATCACGGAGCCCCAGTACGGGCCGTACATGGTGCTGGAGTTGCTGCCGTAGCCGTAGGAGTTCACGGAGTTCTGGTAACCGCTGGAGCTGTTGCCGATGAACCACGGACCGCCCGAGGATCCACCGGTCATGTTGCACGGGATGCCCTGGGTGAGGAACTGCGGGTTGTAAGGATCGTTGGTGGCGGTGCCGGAGCAGCTCTTAAGGGATTCGCCATTGAAGGGTGCAGCTGCCGGGTAGCCGAAGGACTTGTAGCTCAGGCCGCGGGCGGCGTTGAACTGGACACCGGAGGAGCCCACGACGTCGGCGAGCCTCTTGCCGTTGAGCGTGTTCACCACTGCGAAGGCGGTATCGTACTGCATGTTGCCGTTGGACGCCCACTGGGTGGGGGAGTACAGGGCTTTCGCCGTCCACTTGCCGTACGGTGCGGAGCCGTTCAGGTAGGCGGGAACGAAGACCAGGTTGGTGGCGTACGCTCCGGGCCCCTCGTTGACGCAGTGGCCGGCGGTGGACACGGTGCTCTTGTTCGCTGCCGTGACGGAGTTGCCGGAGCAGACGTAGTTGGAGCCGCCGAGGGTGAAGAAGATCTTGCCGATGTGCTTGACCGGCGTCTCGGACTGGTTGACCTTGAGGTTGATGTTCTTGTCGGCGGCGGCCTGCTGGCCTTCGATGCTGGTGACGGCGCCCGGAGCTTCGGCCACCGGAGCCTTGCCGAGGTTCAAGAGCCCGCTGCGCTGCAGGGCTTTGCTGGCGAGGACATCGCCGCTCTTGGCGGACTTCATCCGCTCCGGGGTCCAGTAGTCTGCAGCGCCGTTGTCTGAGGCTACGTGGCGGCTGACCGCAGCGCCGTTCGAGTCGGTGTCCTTCGCGGGGGCCGCGTTTGCGCTGGTTGTTCCAACCAGGGCGAGGATCGCGGCGGCGGACAGACTCAGAAGGCTTGTGGCCAGGGTCTTGGTTTTTGTCACGTTGTTCCTACCTAATCGAGCGAGTGAGGCGGCCAGTGATGGCGACCGCCGACTGACGGAATCGAAGCTACCCGCCGTGTGACAACTTTGTAAAGAGATGTTTCAGATTTTGTGATATTTTGCTGTCACTTGGACCGGGACGGCTGGCGGGGAGGTACGACGGCGGGGAGTCGCCACCGTTGTTAGGCCTGCCGTCGCGCTTTTCGACGGTCCGGAGGCACGGGCAAGGTGCTTGTGAAAGCGGTAACGCAAGGCGTGATCCCGGACACGAACGGCCCTCAAACAGGTGCGCTCGGGTAAGTTAGAGATGTTGAAATCTGCAGACTTTCAGGGAGAACCCCGCCAATGGCCAAGATTATCTATACCCACACAGACGAAGCGCCGATGCTGGCTACCTACTCATTCCTGCCGATTGTGGAAGCGTATGCCTCGACCGCAGGTGTGGAGGTCGAGACCCGCGATATCTCGCTGGCCGGCCGCATCATCGCCGTATTCGGCGATTTCCTGACTGAGGAGCAGCGCACGGGCAATGCCCTGGCTGAACTTGGCGAACTGGCAAAGCAGCCGGAAGCCAACATCATCAAGCTGCCCAACATCAGTGCTTCCGTCCCGCAGCTCAAGGCCGCCATCGCCGAGCTCCAGGCCCAGGGTTACGCCCTCCCGGACTACCCGGACAACCCCTCTTCCGACACTGAGACGGACATCCGTTCCCGGTACGACAAGATCAAGGGCTCCGCCGTGAACCCGGTCCTGCGTGAGGGCAACTCGGACCGCCGCGCGCCGCTGTCGGTGAAGAACTACGCCCGCCAGAACCCGCACTCCATGGGCGCCTGGACCGCGGACTCCAAGACCAACGTTGCCACCATGGGCCAGAACGACTTCCGCTCCAACGAGAAGTCCGTTGTCATCGAAGCCGATGATGCCCTCTCCATCCAGCTGGTCCGTGAAGACGGCTCCGTCAAGGTCCTCAAGAAGGACTTCCCCGTTCTGGCCGGCGAGGTTGTGGACGGTACCGTCCTCCGCGCCGAAGCCCTGGACGAATTCCTCAAGGCCCAGGTTGCCCGTGCCAAGGAAGAGGGCATCCTCTTCTCCGCACACCTGAAGGCCACCATGATGAAGGTCTCCGACCCCATCATTTTCGGCCACGTCGTGAAGGCCTACTTCTCTGAGCTGTTCGACACCTACGGCAAGCAGCTGGCTGCCGCAGGCATCAACCCGAACAACGGCCTCGCCGCCATCCTCAATGGTCTCGACGAACTGCCCGAGGATGTCCGCGAAGGCGTCAAGACGGCCATCACCAAGGGCCTCGAAGAAGGTCCCGCCCTGGCAATGGTCGACTCGGACAAGGGCATCACCAGCCTGCACGTTCCTTCCGACATCATCGTGGACGCTTCCATGCCCGCCATGATCCGTTCCTCCGGCCACATGTGGGGCCCGGACGGCAAGGAAGCCGACACACTGGCAGTCCTCCCGGACAGCTCCTACGCCGGTGTGTACCAGGTTGTTATTGACGACTGCCGCGCCAACGGTGCGTTCGATCCCACCACCATGGGCACCGTCCCCAACGTCGGCCTCATGGCCCAGGCCGCTGAAGAATACGGTAGCCACGACAAGACGTTCGAGATCGAAGCAGCCGGAACCGTCCAGCTCGTGAACCGCGCAGGCACCGTACTGATCGAACACCAGGTTTCCCCGGGCGATATCTGGCGCGCTTGCCAGACCAAGGACGTGCCGATCCGTGACTGGGTCAAGCTGGCTGTCACCCGCGCCCGCGCTTCGGAGACCCCGGCCGTCTTCTGGCTGGACAAGGGCCGCGCCCACGACGCCAACCTGATCGCCAAGGTCAACGAGTACCTCAAGGACCACGACACCGAGGGCCTGCAGATCGAGATCCTCTCCCCGGAAGAGGCCACCGCCTTCACCTTGGAGCGCATCCGCAAGGGCCAGGACACCATCTCCGTTACCGGCAACGTGCTCCGCGACTACCTCACGGACCTGTTCCCGATCCTCGAACTCGGCACCAGCGCCAAGATGCTCTCCATCGTTCCGCTGATCAACGGCGGCGGCCTGTTCGAGACCGGTGCCGGTGGCTCCGCCCCGAAGCACGTCCAGCAACTGGTCAAGGAAAACCACCTCCGCTGGGACAGCCTGGGTGAATTCCTCGCCCTGGCCGTGAGCTTCGAGCACCTTGCCACCACCACCGGCAACGCCCGTGCCCAGGTCCTGGCCGACACCCTCGACCGAGCCACCGGCACGTTCCTGCTGGAGAACAAGTCCCCGCGCCGCAGCGTTGGCGAGCTGGACAACCGCGGAAGCCACTTCTACCTCGCCATGTACTGGGCGCAGGAACTGGCGAAGCAGTCCTCCGACGCGGAGCTGGCAGCAGCCTTCGCACCGATCGCCGAGGAACTGACCTCCAACGAGGACGCAATCGTCGGCGAGCTGAACGCAGTCCAGGGCCCCGCCGTCGATCTTGGCGGTTACTACCGTCCGGACGCTGCCAAGGCCGCTGAGGTCATGCGCCCGTCGGCAACCTTCAACAAGGTCCTCGCGACCCTGAAGTAAGCTCCCAACTGACTCGCAGTTGCGGTTGTTTTGAGAACTCAGAACAACCCCGACTGCGAGTCAGTTTGCGTTTAACGGTCCGCTGCGAACCGTGCGGGGGCCGTGCCGCCGTCGACGATGTCCTTCAGCACCCGGCCGATCGCCGGGGTGAACTTGAAACCGTGGCCTGAGAAGCCCGCGCCCACCACCAGCGGGCCGAACCGGTCCAGGATGAAGTCCTCGTTGGGCGTAGTGGTGTAGGTGCAGCTGATGGGAACCGCCGTGGAAGGGTCGACGCCGGGAAGCCACTCTTCGGCGTAGCGCACCAAGGCTTCGAGCTGCTGGGGGATGGGCTGGAACGTGCGCTCGTCGGGATCCATGACGGGACCCACGCCGTGCCAGCCCGCCTTGACCCCCTCGCCAGGGGTGAGCATGCCGTAAACGGGGCTGTACCAGTATTCGTAGAGTTCGTTGTTTGGATCGGGGTCCGGGTTGTGGTTGAAGCTCGGCCACACCAACGTGTTGTCCACCGGGGTGAAGTGCGCAGGCTGCTCCTGGGTGACCACCAAAGCCGGCAGTTCCGCCAGTCCGTCGAGCACTTTGGCGGTCCAGGCACCTGCCGTGATCACGACCCGTCGGGCCGTGTAATCCTCTTCCTCCGTCACTACCACCACCGAATCGGGACCGTCCACGCGGATGTCGCGGACCGGCGTCGAGTATTTGAAGACTGCGCCCTTGGATTCGGCGGATGTCCGCAGTGCTTTGAGCGCGTCAGCTGAGCGGACCCGGCCTGAACCCGGGACGAAGAGCACGTCCGTGGCGAAGTTCATGCCCTTCCAGCGGTCGGCGGCCTCGGTGGGGGAGATGAAGTAGCTTTCGATTCCGCGTTCCTGGTGAGCCGCGTGGATTTGCTGCAGCTTAGGGGTGTTGCCGTGGTTGGCCAGCCCCACCAGGTCCAGGAGCGGAGCGCCGTGTTCGGCCGCAAGCTCATCCCAAAGGATCTTGGACTCCGCCAGGAGGTCCAGGTAATCGGCCTCCGCGTAAGCGGTGTTGAAGTTGCGGGTGGCCCCGTGGGAAGCACCGATGTGGTGCCCGGCTTCGAACTGTTCCAGGAGGATCACGGATTTGCCGGCCCGGGATAATTGCCATGCGGCAGCCGATCCCATGGCTCCGCCGCCGACTACCACCACATCAACCTGCATACCCGCTCCATTCCTCGCGCGGCTCCTGCATCCGGGGGCCACCTCTCATTCTGCCCCCACTCACCCAAGTAGGTCGCAATTGTGCGCGTTTTGACGTCGCTAAACGCGCACAATTGCGACCTACTTGGGTGGGGCGCGCAGCGGGTTGGGTGGGTTGCGCGGGTTGCGGGGCGGCGCTGGGCCGGTTTGGTGAGCCGCGCTTGGGCATGGAAGATTGGGATGCGTGAAATTCCTTCACCCGTCTCCCAAGTCCTCTTCCCGAGGTATCACCATCCTGCGCATCGCGTTCGGTGCACTCCTGCTGGTCCACGGCGTGCAAAAGTTCATGGCGGGACACGCAGCGTTCGCCGCCTCCGTGGCCGCTATGGGCGTGCAGAAGCCGGACATCATTGCGTGGCTGGTGATAGCCGGCGAGTTGGGCCTCGGGTTGCTGTTGGTTCTGGGCGCATTGACCCGGGTGGCCGGCTTCCTCGCGGCCATCCTTATCGGTTCTATCTGGTTCGTCACGGAAGCGGGCAAGCCCCTGCTGACCGACGCGTCGGGCGTTACCGCGGAGCTGCTGATCATCTACTTCGCGATCGCAGTGTCCCTGATTTTTCTCGGCCCCGGCGCACTGTCCCTGGACCGGAAGCTGGCGAAGCAACCCGTCCGCCGTTAACTCACCTGGGTTAAAGCACGACGACGACGGCGGAGCGCGCCTTCAGCGCCCCGGCACAAACCCCCCGTTCCTCTATCACATCCCGCCCCCTTCAGGCGGTTCCTCTATCACATCCCGAGGCATATGGGAGGTTCCTCTGGCACATCCCGCCGACGGCCTACCGGGCGTCGTTCGGGTACCGGATGCCCAACTGGGACCGAACACCGTCGAAAAGCCGCATGACGTTGATGGAATCCTCAAATGGCATGGTCGGGCTTTCGGTCAGCCCCTGCTGGATGCAGCGGGTCACCTCCCGGAGTTCGTAGGTGTAACCGATGCCAACGACGTCGAACCGTTCATGGCGTGGCTCGTCCCAACCCACCCGAACCACCAGCTCACGCGGGTTGTTCACGGATCCGATCGTCTGCACATAACCGAGTCCGCCGGCGACAGTGGCGTTGCGGGGTCCGTGTGCCGTCAGGGACGAGGTCAGTTGGGCCTGCGCGCCGGTGTCGTAGCCGAGGGTAAGTGCATTCTGGCTGTCCACTCCGTCCTCGTTCAATGATGCGATGGCGGTCACGGACTGCGGAAAGCCCAGTGTGCCGAGGGCCCACAGCAACGGGTACACGGTGATATCCAAAAGTGCGCCGCCGCCGTCGTTGAGGGCCCAAAGCCGGGCCGTGGGGTCGTACGGGGCAGGGAATCCGAGGTCGGCCGAAACCCACTGGACCTGACCTATCTCTCCGGAGGCGGCAATAGCGAAAGCGCGTTGCATGCTCGGAAGGAAGCGGCTCCATACGGCCTCCATGAAGAAGACCTTCTGTTCCCTGGCCAGCCTGACCAGCTCTGTGGCTTCCCGGGCGTTGATGGTCAGGGCCTTCTCGCACAGCACATGCTTGCCGGCGCGCAACGCGGCGGATGCTATGTGGAAGTGTTGGGCATGGGGAGTGGCGACGTAAACGACGTCGACGGCGGGATCGTCGAACATGCGCTGGTAGCCGGGCACCCCGCCGTCGTCTCCGTACCCTTTACTGAAACCGACGGTTTGGGCAAAGGCGTCCGCCGCTTCCTGCGTGCGGGAACTGACCGCGTAGAGCTCGGCATCCTCAAGGAGCGACAGGTCCTGCGAGACGCTGCCGGCGATGTTCCCCGTTGACACTACGCCCCACCGCAGGCGCCGCCCGGTGGCAGCTCGGGGGTCCTGGTTGATCTGGGTGGACAGCCATGGTTTGGCGATAGGGAGAGTCATGCCTCACAGTCTCTCACTGCTGTCCAGCAGTCCCGGGGTAATTCGCGGGTCCGGGGTTCCAAAGGCTTCAAATCTCCCGACACGGTAAGCATCCTGTTCATCATTCCGGATGACGAGGCGCGGCCAAGGCTTCGCTTAGGCTGGAGCAATCATCCCTCGCAGAGGTTCTGTGGGGAGTTACCGAAACGGAGCAGGGATGGGTGTTTTTCGGCGTGTTATTTTGCCGGTTGCCTGGTTATTGGTGTTCGCCATCATCGCAGTGGCATTGGTCAAGATCGCTTTCATTGACGGACTTAAGTCCACAGCTTCAGAGCCGGCGCCACTGGCGGAAGTAGCCATTCCGACCGTTCCAGCCACGCGGGCCACGATCACCAATACAGTGCAGATCAAAGGCACGGTGCAGAGCGATGCCGCGGAATCCGTGCGCAGTACGTCAGCCGGCAGCGTCAATAAGGTCTTCGTTGAACAGGGGGCCACAGTGTCCCAAGGCGACCCCCTGTTCCAGGTCAAGGCCGAACGGGCCGTGACCAACCCGCAAGTGTCCAAGGACGGAACACCGCCGAAGCCGGTCTATGACTATTTCAACGTCCTGGCCCCCGGCACCGGGACGCTGCAGTCACTCAGTACGCTGATCGACCAGCAAGTCAGTGTCGGCGAGACTGTCGGAAAGATCGACCCCGGCACGTACACTGTTGCCGGATCCGTCACCGCCGCGCAGCAGTATCGGCTGCTTGGCAAGCCCGGTCCCGCGGAGATCGAACTGGTAGGAGGCCCGGCGCCCTTCCAGTGCGGCGAGGTGACACTCAAGAACAACGCATCCGACGACGGCGGAAGCGGCTCAGTGGGCATGTCCGGCTCGGGCGGGGGTCCCGGCATGGGCGTCGGATTTGCCATGGCTGGCCCAGGGGGCGGCGGGGGACAGCAGGACGGCGGCAGCACCCCCACGGGCACGTTAAGTTGCGCCGTGCCGTCGGACCAGCAGGTGTTCGCCGGCCTCGGTGCCACCTTGACGGTCAGCGCGGGAGTAGCCACGGATGTTGTCACCGTGCCGTTGACCTCGGTGAAGGGCAGCGTAAAGGACGGTGTTGTCTGGATCGCGGGTTCAAGCGGAGGAGCACCGGAGCAGCGCCAGGTGCAGCTCGGCTTGAACGATGGCTCCGCTGTTGAGGTGGTGTCCGGCTTGTCGGAGGGCGAGCAGGTCCTTGAGTTCGTTCCGGGTGCTCCGGCTGCGCAAGACCCGATGATGGGACCTGCCCAAGGCACTTACATTCCGGCGGGCTAGTCATGACGTCACTAAGCCCTAGCGAAACCCTGGTCAGCCTCCGCGCGGTGACACGCTCTGTGACGCTGCCCGATGCCCAGCATCTCCACATCCTTCGAGGCATTGACCTGGAGGTGCTCAGCGGCGACCACACAGCAATCGTTGGAAGGTCCGGCTGCGGCAAATCAACCTTGCTCAATCTCCTCGGTCTCCTGGACGTTCCAACATCCGGCGAGCTGGAGTTCCTTGGGCAGCCCGCGGAGCGGCTCGGCAGTAACGCCCGGGCCCGGTTACGCGGCTCAACGGTGGGGTTTGTGTTTCAGCAGTTCAACCTCTTGCCTGGACGCAGCGCCTTGGACAACGTCATCACGCCGCTGCTCTACGCCAAGGGCAGGGAATTCTGGCGTCGCAGGGAGCTCGCCATGAACATGCTGGACCGGGTTGGTTTGGCCGACCGCGCCCACACTATGCCGAACATGCTCTCCGGTGGTGAACAACAGCGCGTGGCCATCGCACGTGCCCTGGTCCGCGGGCCACGTCTCATTCTCGCGGACGAACCAACCGGCGCTCTCGACGTCGAAACCGGACAATCCGTTATGGCCCTTCTGGATACAGTGGCCACTGAAACTGCCGCCGCCCTTGTGACGATCACACACGACGTCAACGTGGCTGCGCTCGCCCGCGCCTGCTATCGGCTCGATTCCGGTGTCCTGGGTCCTATGAGCCTTGAAGAAGCAGGAGCGCCAGTATGATCGGCTTCGTGTCATCGTTGGTAGAGGCATGGCAGGAACTGCGCATCAACAAGGTGCGCATACTTCTGGCCCTGCTGGGCGTGGCATTGTCCGTTGCTGCCTTGACGTCCGTGGTGGGGGTCGGAAACCTGGCCAGGGAAGGCTACAAAGAGCAATCCGAACGGAACGGCGGCCGGGTGGCAACGTTATCCCTCGGTGTGTACGGGCCTTCCTCTCCGGACCCGGCCACCCTGGAAAAGGCCTATCAGGGCGTCCAGCAACGCTATGGGATCACCACATCCACCCATGTGGGGCGCACGCAGGCCGAGTTCCAGCTTCCGCGTGGCGTCACGAAGGTGGACACAACCATCGTGGACGTCGGATATGGCGTGATCCACCGTGTTCCCTTGACGCAAGGAACGTGGTTTGCCTCCGATGACCACCGGAGGTTGGCGCCCGCCGTCGTGGTCTCCGAAGCCTTCTATAACAGGGCTGGCAGGCCCAACCTGTCCAACAACCCCACGGTTACCGTCCCGGGTGATCACCCGGCAACCGTGGTGATCATCGGCGTCGTTCCCGACGTGTGGCCCGATACGCCGCCGGCCGCGTTCATTCTCACCGAAGGCGCGGCCATGGCGGGCATGAGGTCGGAGATGTCCGAATTCAAGATCTGGGTGGGGGAGGAGCAGGCTGAGGCCCTGACGGCCGCCATCACCGCCGATCTCCAGAGTCAGTTTCCGGGGTTCTCCGCGCAGGCCAACCGCATGGACTATGCGGCGCACGGGGATCCGCTCGGGCCGGCCCAACTGGTGATCGTCGGCGTCGCTGGACTGGTTCTCCTCCTCGGTGCCGTGGGTATGCTCAACATCTCCATGGTCACCGTGCGCTACAGGGTCCGGGAGATCGGCATCCGCCGGAGTTTCGGTGCTACCTCCGGTCGGATCTTCTTCGGGGTCATGATGGAGTCCGTGGTGGCCACTGCCTGCGCCGGACTGCTGGGGGTCATGGTGGCAGTTGCCGTGGTGAAGAATCCCTGGATCCAGTCGAAGGTGGCGCCGAGCCTGACAGAGTATCCGCCGTTCCCGATCGACGCCGCCCTGCTCGGGTTCGGTGCAGCCGTCCTCGTCGGAGCGCTCGCCGGAGCGATTCCTGCACTCGTGGCAGTGCGGGTCAAAGTCATTGATGCGATCCGGTTCTGACCTCTTCAACGGCGGCGAACCCCAAAACCGCGGAACGCAAAAGCCCCGGTCCGCCTGTTCTGGCGGGCCGGGGCTCCTTGCTAAGGGGTAACGCGACTACTTGGTGATCGGGCCGAGTACCGGATCGTCGACGTAAGCCGTCTTGACGTTCTCAGCAGTAACGATCTGCGGAGGCAGGAGGTACGCCGGAACGGTCTTGACGCCGTTCTTGTACGAATCCTTGTCGTTGATCTCCAGTTCCTTGCCGGCCTGCAGGTCCTTCACCATGGTGATGGCGTGCTCAACCAGCTTGCGGGTGTCCTTGTTGATGGTGGAGTACTGCTCGCCGGCCATGATCGACTTGACGGACTCAACCTCGGAGTCCTGGCCGGTCACAACGGGGAGCGGCTTGCCGGCAGCCTTGACGGAGGTCAGGACTGCGCGGGCCAGGGTGTCGTTCGGGGAGAGAACACCGTCGAGCGAAGCGGAGCCGTAGCTGCCGGTCAGCAGGGTGTCGGCGCGACGCTGGGCGTTTTCAGCCTTCCAACCCTGGGTAACAGCCTGCTCGAAAGCGGTTTGGCCCGAGAGTACCTTGAGGGTGCCGTCGTCGATCTTCGGCTTCAGGACGCTCATGGCGCCGTCGAAGAAGACCTTGGCGTTGGCATCGTCAGGAGAACCGGCAAACAGTTCGATGTTGTACGGGCCGGAGGGCTTCTTGGCCTTCAGTCCGTCCAGCAGTGCCTGTCCCTGCAGCTCGCCAACCTTGAAGTTGTCGTAGGCCACGTAGTAGTCCACGTTCTCGGTATTGAGGAGCAGACGGTCGTAGGCGATGACGGTTGCGCCGGCATCCTTGGCCTGCTTGAGCTGGGTACCCAGCTGGGCGCCGTCGATGGCACCCACAACGATCACCTTGGCACCCTTGGTGACCATGGCGCTGATCTGGTTCTGCTGCTCGGAAACGCCGCCGTTGGCGAACTGAACGTCCGGCTTGAAGCCGGCTTCGTTGAGGCCATCGTTGAACAGCTTCTCCGCGAGGACCCAGTTCTCACTGGTCTTCTGCGGAAGTGCGACGCCGATCAGCGAGTCCTTGGGGAACGCTTCCCCGCCAGCTGTGCTGCTGCTTGAGCCGCTGTCGGAGCGGCCGCAGGCTGTCAGCGCCAGTGCCGCGATGGCAGCGACTGCTGCTGCCTTTCCTGCTTTACCAAACATTCGCATATCTTGGTTCACTTTCTGTTTTGGTGGGGTGGAGCGAGTCTTCTGGGTAATGAAGTTCGTGTATGAAGCTCAGGCTTCCTTGGAGATGACTTCCTTGGTGGAGGTGGTCTCGTCCGGCTTGATGTCGTTGTTGTTGCGCTGGAAGTTCTTCATCAACATGCCCGTGATGGAGCGCTTGCCCTGGGACTTGTTGTAGACGTCGAAGGCGACTGCTGCCAGGAGCACCAGGCCCTTGATGATCTGGGTGAGGTCGGCGCCGACACCCAGCAACTGCAGGCCGTTGTTCAGGACAGCCATGACGAGGCCACCGACGATCGAGCCGATCACGGTACCCACACCACCGGTGACGGCTGCGCCACCGATGAAGACGGCCGCGATTGCATCGAGTTCCCAGCCGACGCCGTCGAACGGACCCGAAGCGGTGGAGCGGCCGACGAAGATCATGCCTGCAAGCCCGGCCAGGACGGACATGTTGAGCATGACCAGGAAGTTGACCTTCTTGGACTGGACGCCGGACAGTTCAGCTGCGTGGCGGTTGCCACCCACGGCGTAGACGTGGCGGCCGATGACGGTCTTGTCCGCAATGAAGCCGTAGATGAGGACCAGGACGGCGAGGATCAGGCCGGGGATGGGGAAGGAGGTTCCGGGACGGCCGGTTGCGAACAGGTACGTGGCGTAGAGGATGGCACCGCAGATCAGGACCAGCTTGGTGACCTCGACCCACAGTTCGGGAACGTCGGCGCCCAGGGCTTTGCTGGCAGCCCGGGCCCGCAGGGACATGACGACGACGAACGCGGCGGCAACGAGGCCGATCAGGAGGGTCAGGTTGTTGAATCCTGTGTCAGGACCGATTTCCGGGAGGTAGCCGGAGCCGAGGTACTGGAAGTCGTTGGGAACCGGGATGGTGTTGGACTTGCCGACGAACTGGTTGAAACCACGGAACAGGAGCATGCCTGCCAGCGTCACGATGAAGGCCGGGATGCCTACGTAGGCTGTCCAGAAACCTTGCCAGGCACCGATCAGGGCTCCCAGCGCGAGTCCGAAAAGCACGCCCATGTACCAAGGGATTCCCCAGTCACGGATGGCGAGGGCCACGGAAACACCGACGAACGCGGCCACCGAACCTACCGAAAGGTCGATGTGGCCGGCAATGATGACCAGCACCATGCCGATGGCCAGGATCAGGATGTAGGAGTTGCCGTTGAACAGGTTGATCACGTTGCCGGGGGTCAGAGTGCGGCCCTCGGTAAAGATCTGGAAGAAGATGATGAGTGCCACCAGGGCGAAAATCATGCCGAACTGGCGGGTATTGCCACCAAATAGCTTCTTGAGCGCGTTCATTGTTTTGGTCCTTGAGTCAGGAAGGGGCGTTTCGGGGCGACTGGGGGTCAGGCTGCGGTCTTGCGGTTGGACGTCATGAGCTTCATCAGGCTTTCCTGGCTGGCTTCGTCCTTATTAAGGACACCTGTGATGGCGCCTTCAAAGATGGTGTAGATCCGGTCGGAGAGGCCCAGGAGCTCGGGGAGCTCCGAGGAAATGACGATTACTCCCTTGCCCTGATCTGCCAGGCGCTGGATGATGCCGTAGATCTCGTACTTGGCGCCGACGTCGATGCCTCGGGTCGGTTCGTCAAGGATCAGCAGATCGGGATCGGTGAACATCCATTTGGCCAGCACTACTTTCTGCTGGTTTCCGCCGGAGAGCTTTGCCACGCCCTCTTCCACGGAGGGAGTCTTGGTCCGAAGGGACTTCCGGTATTCCTCTGCGACCTGGAATTCCTTGCGGGTGTCCACCACTGAGTACTTGCTGATCTTGTCCAGTGCCGCAGCGACGGTGGTGGTCTTGATGTCATCGAGCAGGTTCAGGCCCAGGGACTTGCGGTCTTCGGTCACGTAGCCGAGGCCGGCGTCGATCGCTGCCTTGACCGTGCGGAGGTTGACCCGCTTGCCGTCCTTGTAGACCTCGCCGGAGATGAACTTTCCGTAGGAGTGGCCGAAGAGCGACCGTGCAAGCTCGGTGCGTCCTGCGCCCATCAGACCGGCGAAGCCGACGATCTCGCCGCGGCGTACAAAGAAGTTGGAACCCTTGCAGATGAGCCTGTCCTGGATGATCGGGTGGCCAACCGTCCAGTTCTTGACCTCGAAGAAGACCTCGCCGATCTTCGGTTCGTGGTCCGGGAAGCGGGATTCCAGGGTGCGTCCCACCATGCCCTTGATGATCCGGTCTTCATCCACGCCGTCGCGCTTGACGTTGAGGGTCTCGATGGACTTGCCGTCGCGGATGATCGTGATCTCGTCGGCGATCTGCTCGATCTCGTTGAGCTTGTGGGAAATGATGATGGACGTGATGCCGCGGCCCTTGAGGCCGAGGATCAGGTCCAGCAGGTGCTGCGAATCGGATTCGTTCAGCGCGGCCGTGGGCTCATCGAGGATCAGGAGCTTCACGGACTTGTTCAGTGCCTTGGCGATTTCCACCAGCTGCTGCTTGCCGACGCCGATTTCCTTGATGGGGGTATCCGGGTCTTCGCGCAGGCCTACGCGGGCCAGGAGTTCTACGGAACGACGCCGGGCCTCGGCCCAGTCGATGACGCCCCACTTGGTGGGCTCGTTGCCGAGGAAGATGTTCTCCATGATGGAGAGTTCCGGGATCAGTGCCAGCTCTTGGTGGATGATCACGATGCCGGCGGCTTCGCTTGCCCGGATGTCCTTGAACTGCTGGACTTCGGCTTGGTAAACAATGTCCCCGGTGTAGCTGCCGTAGGGGTAAACACCTGACAGGACCTTCATGAGGGTCGACTTGCCTGCACCGTTTTCTCCACAGATTGCGTGGATCTCACCGGCTTTCACCCGCAGGCTCACGTTCGACAAGGCCTTCACGCCGGGGAATTCCTTCGTGATCGAGCGCATCTCCAAAAGGATGGGATCACCTTGCGTGTCGAGGGTTGTCATCAGCCCTTGCGCCTCCAATGTCTGACTTCGTTGTCGGCCCCGCGGCGGCGGAGCTGTCTGATGAAAAAGTAAACTGTAAACACCATCTTGTCGTCAAGACTTGAACACAAGATGGTGCTAACGATTTGGTTACTAGCCGGTAATGCCGGCGTGTTGGAACACCAATGCGGCTGCGCCCAAGGCCTCTGCGCGCGCGCCGAGCGAGGACATGGCGAGATGCGTCGTCTCCCCGACGACGGGCACCGCGTGGCGTACAAGGCCCCTTCGGATGGGGTCCAGCAACAGGTCCCCGAGGCCGGCGAGGGGGCCGCCCACCACGATGACTTCAGGGTTGATCAGGTTGGAAACGTTGCCCAAGGCGCGTCCCACGGCAAGCCCGGCATCGTCCACCACGCGCTGGGTGGCGGAGTCCCCTGCGAGGCAGTTGCGCACTATGTCCTGGGGTGTCAGGAGGGCGTCCTGCCCCCGGCTCAGCAGCTCGATCATGGTGGTGGTGGACGCTATGGTTTCGAGGCATCCGCGGTTCCCGCAGCGGCAGACAAGGCCGTGTTCGTGGATGGTGGCGTGGCCGATTTCTCCGGTGATTCCGACGTTGCCGTAATAGGGCGCGCCGTTCAGGATCAAGCCGGCACCGATGCCCGAACCGATCTTGAGGAACATCAGGTTGGACACACCGCTGTGCGGTCCCCAGGTGACCTCGGACAGGGCGCCCAGATTGGCGTCGTTGTCAACGAAGACGGGGCATTGGAGCGCTTCTTCGAGTCTGTGGAGGATGTCGATGCCCACCCATTCGGGGAGGATTGCCCCTTGCGCTACGGTGCCGCTGCGGCGGTCGATGGGCCCAGGGATGCCGGCTCCGGCCCCGACTACCGCGCTGGGGTCGATGCTGTTTTCCTCTAGGAGCCTCCCCAGGAGTCGGACAGCTGCGGCGATGCCTTCTTCTGCTTTGTGGCCGAGCGGCAGCTCGATGTACTCCTCGGCGATCACGTGGTAGCCGAGGGAGGCCAGCACTACCCGCAAGTGGCGCCTGCCGAAGTCGATTCCGACGGCGACAGCCCCGTTGCTGTTGAGCCTCACGTTCGTGGCGCGGCGGCCTGAACTGGTGGTCGGCTCCGTGGAGACGAGGCCCGCATCCTGCATGATTTTCACGATGTTGGAAACGGTGGCCGTTGACAGGCCGGTCTGCCGGGAAAGCTCGGCCTGGGTGGATGGCCCGCTCAGTAGGCACTCGATGATCCGCTGCTGGTTGAGGTGGCGAAGTGCGGACTGTGAGCCGGGTTTTCTCGGATGGCTCTTCGTTGAGCGCTGCGTAGCGGGCATGACAAGAAGAGTGCCCCACAAAGAGCCTTGTAGTCAAGAAGTGAACACAACGAGTAAATCTTGAGCGACATACTCCAACGCAGGGACGCCAGTAGGGCCGGGCGATGTGCCCTGCCTGCCAAGCATCCGGGTCCAAATGTCCCAGCCTGCGATGGCCCGGCGCGCCTAGGCTGGAACCAAGTACCCCCGGACCTACCAGCGCCGGGCCCCGGAGAACCAAGGTGGTAACGATGCTGCTCTCAGTCCTGCAGGCCAACGCCTCCGTCCTGGACGTGGACGCAAACCTTCGGACTATTGACGACGCCGCACAGCGGGCATCGAAGGCAGGGGCTGCGTTATTGCTGACGCCCGAGCTCTTCCCGGTGGGCTATGCACCGCTCCGGATCCACGCCGGGATGGATTCGGCGACGTTGCCCGGGATCCGCGAGCGGCTTGCCCGGATCGCTAGGACTCATGGCATCGGCCTGGTGTATAGCCTCCCGGCATCGGCCAAAGAAGCGCACGACGACGGCGCCGAGCCAGCATCCGCGGAGGGGCGCTGGCATATCTCGGCTACTTTGTTGGACGCCTCCGGGAAAGAAATCCTGACGTACAACAAGGTCCACCTCTTCGGCGAGGAAGAGCACAAGGCGTTCGTCGGCTCCCAGGAACCTCCCGCCGTCGTGGATTTCAACGGCATCCGCACATCGATGCTGATCTGCTACGACGTCGAGTTCCCGGAAGCCGTGCGCGCGGCAGCGGGCCGCGGTGCGGAACTGTTGCTGGTACCCACGGCGTTATCCGCCGGCTTCGACAACGTGCCCCAGGTCCTCATCCGCGCGCGGGCGCTGGAGAGCCAACTGCATGTGGCCTACGCCAACCACTCCGGGCACGAGGACATCTACAACTTCCTTGGCGGAAGCGTCGTAGCCGGTCCCGATGGTTCATTGCTCGCCGCGGCGGGGGAGGGGGCTGCGTTGCTTTTCGCCGAGGTTGGAACGGAAGCTGTCAAAGCGGCCCGTGCCGAGGTCCCTTACTTGAAGGAACGCCGCCCGGACCTCTACGCGACATGGGAAGCTAGTCCGCGTCGAGGCTTCGCCGGCGCGCCTTGAGCGCGGAACCCACAGCAGCCATGAGCGCTGCCGTCAGGATGATGGCAAGAAGGGCGGGATAAGAAGCACCGAGTTCGAAGCGAAAGCCGCCCTGGGAGACTTCGGATCCGTCGAGGTGAACCGTACCCGAAACCCCTTGCGCCGATACGACGCTGGTTACGATGGTCCCGATCACGGCCGCAGCCAGGGCCACTATGACGGCGATTCGGACGGCAAAGGTTGGACGACGCAATATGGGCACGGTTTTCTCCTCGCTGGAATGACCTGTGTCGGCTTGCTTGGCATGCTATGTGACCTATGCGGGCTCATGACTGGTCTGCGCAAAATTAGGTGCCGAATCCGCCCAAATTAGGCGCTGAAAAGCCCTTGCACAGACTTCCGCGAGGAAATCTAGGTGGTGCCCGGTGCCTGCTCCTCCACATACTGCAGGGCGATCCACAGCTCCGCCCGCACCTGCGCAGCGTTGAGGTCCATGTCCAGTAGTTCCGCGATCACGCCGATCTGCCGCCGGACGCTGTTGCGGTGCAGGCCCAGCAGCTTGGCGGACGCGTCCCAGCTTCCGTTTTCGGTGAGCCACCCACGCAGGACGGACAGCAGCGGATCGCGGCGCTCGGGCTCCAAGGAAAGCAGGGGCCCCAGCAGGCGCTCGGCGAGCATGGTCCCTGCCTCCCGGCCCAGCAGTCCTGTCACGGACCAGTTCACCTCATCGACGCGGGCGCTCACGCCGGTGGACAGCACGCGCGGCCTTAACGAGCCCACGCGCTGGTAGGCCGCCGATAAACCGCCCAGCTCGGTGGGTTCGCCGATCACCAGTCGCCAGCCGAGTTTCTCGACATCTGCCAGCAGGGAATCATCAACACGCAGGCGGGTGATAGCGGCGAATCCGTAGTCCGTGATCTCCACGAGCTTGGTGTCGAACAGGCGACGCCATTGCAGCAGTTCACGCACTGGTCCGTCATCCACGGAACCGCCAACCCTGACGCCCTGGATGACCCGCATCTGGCCTGACCGGGTAGAGGACAGGCTTTGTGCCAAGAGGTCCTTGAGTCCGTTGAGTTGTTTGGTCCCGCCCGAGACCAGCGTTTCCGGGTGAAGCAGCATGGCCGTGGCCAGTTGGCTTGGTGCCAGTGAACCGCTGGTCCGCTGCCGCACCAGCAACTCCAGCAACCCCACGGCCGACTGCACCACGTTGTTCTGGGCCGGTGTCAGCGCAACGTCCGAACCCAAGATGAGCGCCCCGAGGTTTGCGTCCTTGGTGCTGCGCAGCGGATGCCCCACCACCAGGGCCGACCCGGGCTGTTCGAACCCGTCCATCTCCACCCGCGGGCCGCTGCCGGACAGCAGCCGTTCCAGCATGGGTGCCAGTAGGGAATGGTCGACGCCGGTGCTGCCGCCGGTGCTGTGGCCGCGGGCTCGGACGCGCCCGTCCGCGCCGAACAGCACCGCCCACACCGGCACCCGCTGAACCAGGGCGGCGAGGAGTTCGTGCTCGGGCCTGGGGGAGAGGACCGCCCGCATCAGTTGGCGGTTCGTTTCCGCGAGCTGCCGGAAAACCCGTGCATTGTCCGACTCCAACAACTGCGAAAATTCCAGCCCGATCGCGGCGAACGGCAGGGACTCGGGCACTTCGAACAAGGTGAGGTTGTGCGTTCGGCAAGCGTCAAGCAGGACGTCGGGAACGGCGTCGAAATAGGGCCTGATACCGAACCCGAGCGCGGCCACCTTCGCATCGACCAACCTTCGGACATACGCGTCCACTTTGTCCGCCGAGCCGCCCTCGCCCAGGAACGGCAACCCGGAGGTAAGCAGGAACTCGCCCTCGGGCAGGTACGGCGTCGGATCCTCGAGCTCGCTCGGTTCCACCCAGCGCAGCAGCGAGGCGCCGCTGCCGCCGTCGTGAAGCATCTTCAACTCCGGCGGCAGCTGCTCGAGGAACTGCTCAAGCGTGACGAAACTCAGGCGGGCGGCGGCGGGTTCAGGCAACATTGCCCTGCCCGGCGGCGGCCGGCTCCTGGTAGTCCGGGCACTGGTATGCGCTGCTCCGGTAGGCACGCGGCAGCCGCGGCGCGATCCGGTTGATGATTTCATCTCCATGGCTGCCGATCGCGGCACCCCAGTCATCCGCGCTCGCGGCTCCCTCCGCGGGGTCGCCGAACAGGACTGCAGTGTTCCCGACGTCGATTCCCGTGGCATCCGGTCCCAGGTCCACCATGAACTGGTCCATGCAGACTTTGCCGATCACCGGCACCCTCCGCCCTGCGATGTTTACGACGGAACGTCCGCTGATGCCCTTCGGAATGCCGTCCGCGTACCCCAAGGGGATGAGGCCAAGGTAGCGGGGTTCGTAGGTGATGGCTTGGTGTTCGTAGCTGACCCCGGTTCCCGCCGGGACCTTCTTGACCATCACCAAGGGAGCTGTGACGCTGAGGGCCGGGCGGAGTCCGAAGTCAGCCGGATCCAGGTGGTCCGCCGGCGCCAGGCCATAGATGGCGAGGCCGGCGCGCACCATGTCGAAGTGGAATTCGGGCCGTTCCAGGATGTTGGCCGAGCTGGAAACATGCCTCAGTTCCGGCGTCAGCCCGGCTTCCCGCGCCGCGCTGACGGCGTCCTCGAACCCGGCCACGGCTGCTGCGTTGCCGGGGTGGGCGGGGACGTCTGCCCAGGCCAGGTGCGTCCACACGCCGCGCACGCGCAGGGTCCCTTCGAGTTCGGCCTGGCGCGCCCGCGCCACCAGTGCGGCCCAGTCCTCCTTGCGCGCGCCGCCGCGACTGAGGCCGCTGTCCAGTTCCAGATGTACGACGGCGGGACGGCCCAAGTCCTTCGCGATGCCTGCCAGCACCTCCAGTTGGTGGACGCTTCCGAGTGAGACATCGATGGAGTTTTCGAGGGCTTCGCGGATGGTGTCGCTCGTCTGTGATGCCAGATACAACCAGGAAAGGATGGGTTCGGTGATACCGGCTTTCCGCAATTCGATGGCTTCCGACAGCTGCGCGGTGCCAAGCCAGTGAGCCCCCGCTTCGATTGCCGTGCGGGCCACTTCCACCAGGCCGTGACCGTACGCATTGCCTTTGACGACGGCCATGAAGAAGGGCGCCTTGGCCCGTTTCTTCAAAGCTTTGACGTTGTCTGAAATAGCAGACAGGTCCACGCTGACCTGGCCGGAAAGAGTCGCCGCGAGGGGCGATAATTGATGTGCATTACGTCTCATGGTGGATCACTATAGGTCATTTTGCACCAGCCTGAGAGTTGGCTCACATGCCAGTCTTGATGAGGGGAAACCGACAACTACTCAGAAGGGACGTCAACGGTGACTGTGCCTGTGAACACCCAAGACCCAACCCCGGCAAGCCTCACCCGGCTTGGCCTCGGCGCCCAATTGCTGCGCCGGAAGCCCATCGCGCAGATGGCCGGGGAAGCCGGAAGCAGCGAAAGCGGCACGCCCCTGGTCCGCAGCTTCGGCGTCCTGCAGCTGACCATGATCAGCGTAGGCGCCACGCTCGGCACCGGCATTTTGGTCATCCTCGGCGAATCCGTCCCGCTGGCCGGTCCGGCCATCTGGATCTCGTTCGTCATTGCAGGCCTCGCGGCATTGCTCTCGGCGGTCTCCTACGCGGAGATGGCCGGGCTGGTGCCCGTCGCCGGTTCCAGCTACTCCTACTCCTACGCCACCATGGGCGAAGGCATGGCCTGGATCTGTGGCTGGTGCCTCGTGCTGGAATATGCCGTGTCCGTGGCGGCGGTCGCCGTCGGTGCAGGACAGTACGTCAACGAGACACTCGCCGCTTTTGGGCAGGTCCTGCCTGACGCGATGAGCCAGCCGCCGGGGGACGGCGGCGTCGTGAACATTCCCGCGATGGTCATCGTGCTCCTGGCCATGGCCCTGCTGGTCCGGGGAGCCCGGGAGAGCGCCTGGATCAACACCGCGATCGTCGCCGTCAAGGTGGGCATCCTGCTGTTCTTCTGCGCCGTTGCCTTCACTGCTTTCAATGCCGGCAACTTCGAACCCCTCCTTCCCATGGGCGCAGCCGGAGTCTCCGCAGCTGCCTCGAGCGTCTTCTTCTCCTACATCGGCTTCGATGCAGCATCCACTGCCGGCGAAGAAGCCCGGAACCCCAAGCGGGACATGCCCCGCGCCATCATGCTCTCCATGGTGATCGTCACCAGCATCTACGTCCTGGTGGCCGTTGCAGCCATCGGAGCCAGGCCCTGGGGATGGTTCGACGGTACAGAAGCTGCGTTGGTGCAGATCCTGCACGAAATCACGGGTCAGCCCTGGATTGCCCTCGTCTTCTCCGTCGGCGCGGTCCTCGCGATCGCCAGCATTGTGCTCACCGTCCTCTACGGCCAGACCCGCATCCTCCTGTCCATGTCCCGCGACGGCATGGTGCCAAAGGTCTTCGGCCGCGTCTCCCGCCGCACCGGCACTCCGGTGACGGGAACGCTGATCGTGGGCGTCGCCGTCGCGCTCGCCGCCGGCCTGGTTCCGCTGGGTGCACTGGCAGAAGCCACCAGCATCGGAACCCTCTTCGCGTTCGCCTTGGTCAACGTTGCGGTGATCTACCTGCGCCGCAACCGTCCGGACCTCAAGCGCAGCTTCCGGGTCCTGCTGTACCCGGTTACTCCCGTGCTGGGAACACTCATGTGCGCCTACCTCATGGCCAACCTCGGCGCCGATACGTGGCTCGTTTTCGGTGCCTGGATGTGTGTAGGCATCGCGATCTACTTCGGCTATGGACGCCGGAATTCCAAGGTAGCCGCGCTCAGCGAGCAGGACTACCGTGAACTGACCACCAGGGCCGTGAGCCCGGAAACTGTGAAAGCAGAGAACGCATGACCATCGCCACCGAATTTCCCACAGCCGACGGCGCCGCCGGAGCAGCCGACCGCGCACCCGAAGCGCCCATCACCATGCTGAACCCGGACTTCCCGTTCAGCTACGACCACTACCTCGCCCACCCGGCCGGCCTTGGCTCGGTTCCCGAAGAGCGTTACGGCACCGAGGTAGCCGTCATCGGCGCCGGACTGTCCGGCATTGTCACCGCCTATGAACTGATGAAGCTGGGACTCCGGCCCGTGATCTACGAGGCCGACCAGATCGGCGGCCGCCTCCGGACGGCCAGCTTCCCGTCGGCACCCGGCGTCACGGCCGACCTTGGCGGCATGCGTTTCCCCGTCTCCGGCAAGGCCTTCTACCACTACATAGACTTGCTCGGCCTGGAAACGCAGGAGTTCCCCAACCCGTTGGCCCCGGTCACGTCCAGCACTGTGATCGAACTGGCAGGCAAGAAGCACTACGCCGCCACACCTGATGACCTGCCCGCTTTCTTCCATGAGGTAGCCGACGCCTGGAGAGACGCCATCAAGGATGGTGCCGCCTTCACGGAAATGCAGGAAGCCATCAAGGCCCGGGACACCACGCGCATCAAGGAACTCTGGAACGAACTCCTGCCCGAACTCGACGAGCAGACCTTCTACGGGTTTATCGCCGCGAGCAAGTCCTTCAAAGACGCCGGCTTCGCGCACCGTGAAGCGTTCGGCCAGGTGGGCTTCGGCACGGGAGGCTGGGACACGGATTTCCCCAACTCCATCCTCGAAATCCTCCGCGTCGTGTACACGGACGCCGACGACCAGCACCGGCTGATCCGGGGCGGAGCGCAAAGGCTCCCCGAGGCACTCTGGAACCACGCGCCGTCGGACATCAAGCATTGGCCGCAGGGCACCTCGCTGGCGTCCCTGCACTCAGGTTCGCCGCGCGGCGCGGTGGACAACATCCGGCGCGCAGCCAACGGCGACCTGGTGGTCCGGGAAAGCTGGGGCCGCGAGGCGACGTATCCGGCAGTGGTGACAACGTGCCAGTCGTGGCTGCTTTCCACGCGTATCCACACCGAAGAAGCCCTGTTCCCGTCCGAGCTGTGGACTGCCATTGAACGCTCGCACTACATGCAGTCGTCCAAGACGTTCGTGATGGTGGACCGGCCGTTCTGGAAGGACATCGATCCCGAAACCGGCCGCGAAGTCCTCTCCATGACCCTCACCGACCGCCTCAACCGGGCAACGTACCTGCTCGACGACGGCCCGGACAAGCCCGCGGTCATCCTCCTGTCCTACACATGGAACGACGACGCCCTGAAATGGCTCGCCCTCACCGCCGAAGAGCGCGTCAAGCTCATGCTGCACTCGTTGGAGCAGATCTACCCTGGCGTGGACATCGCCAGCCACATCGTGGGCCAGCCCATCACCGTGTCCTGGGAAGCCGACCCCAACTTCATGGGAGCGTTCAAGGCCAACCTCCCCGGCCACTACCGCTACCAGCAGCGGCTGTTCACGCACTTCAAGCAGGACAAGCTTCCGGAGAGCCAGCGCGGGATCTTCCTTGCCGGGGATGACGTGTCCTTCACCGCCGGATGGGCCGAAGGCGCCGTGACCACGGGCCTGAACGCCGTATGGGGCGTGGTCAACCACTTGGGCGGTTCCTCCGCAGCTGCCAACCCGGGGCCGGGTGAGCTACTGGACGAGCTCGGGCCAATCAGCCTGGACTAGTTGGGGCCTAGGCGCCGTGCATCTGGCGGTGCGCCGCAGCGAGCTCCCGGTAGTGGGCGGCGTTGTGCTTCACGCCGTCGAACTCGTCGTCGGTCAGTTCGCGACGGACCTTCGCAGGCACCCCGGCAACCAGCGACCGCGGGGGAATGACCGTGCCTTCAAGGACCACGGCGCCGGCGGCCACCAGCGAACCCGTACCGATCACAGCTCCGTTGAGGATGGTGGCACTCATGCCGATGAGGCAGTCGTCCTCCACGGTGCAGCCATGGACCACTGCGCTGTGGCCGACTGACACGCGCTCGCCGACCGTGCAGGGAAAGCCCGGGTCCGCGTGCAGGACCACATTGTCCTGGAGGTTGGAGCCTGCGCCGACGCTGATCGCGGCAGTGTCCGCGCGAACGGAGACGCCGTAGAAGGCGCTGGAATCTTCGGCCAGCGTTGCCTTGCCGATGATCGACGCTGTGGGGGCCACAAAGGCAGTTTCATGGATGTCCGGGGTGTCCCCGGCAAAGGTGTAAGAGGGAGCCATGCCTCCCAGCTTAAGTCACGCCCTTCCCCAACTGGGTAGCAGCAGAGCACGTTATGAGGGCTCAGAACGCGCACAAATGCGACCTACTTGGGGGAGGGGGTGCGCAGAACCAGGAACTGGTAGTGCTGGGCCCAGTTGCCTGCGCCGGGCCCGGATTCCTCCCCGGTTCCCTCGGGCCACGTCTGGAAATGCTCTACGCTGCCGTGCTCACCGAAGATCCACTGCAAGGTCTGGTCGCTGCGGCGGCTGAAGAAGCGGCGGGGCTCGTCGAGGTCTTCGGGGTTGAGCACCTCTTCGTCCTCCCCGGACCAGAGCCCGACGCCGATCGGGGCACCTGCCGCTGTGACCCGCACGAGTTCGCGGACGACGTCGTGGATGCTGCTGTTCGGCACATGCAGAAGCGTGCTCATGCTCCATGCCGCATCGAAGGCAGCGTCGGGAAAGGGCAGGCTGCGGCCGTTCGCCACGGAACAGTCGAGTCCGTGGGCTCGCGCCACATGGATACTCTCCGGGGATAGGTCGACCCCGGTGTAGTGCAGCCCGGCCTGGACAAAAGCCAGTCCTTCTACGCCCGTGCCGCAGCCCAGCTCCATCAAGGAGTGCCGGTGTTCACGTTTCAGCAGCCGAACAAACCACTCCCGGGCTTCAACACGGTGCGGCGTCAGGGAACGGGTATTGCGGAGCGCGGCGTGGCGGTCGTAGTAGGTGGCCAAGTCGGCGTCGGGATCGGGCATGCCCTGCATAGCCCCAGCGTAGATCGCCAAAGTGACTGGCAGTAGGGGTTGTTCTGAGCGCTCAGAACAACCCCTGCTGCCAGTCAGTTGGGAAAGGAGTTAGTTGAACACCACGGTCCGGGTGCCGTCCAGGAGTACCCGGTGTTCGGCGTGCCACTGGACTGCCTGGACCAGGGTACGGCCCTCCACGTCCCGCCCCATCTGGACGAATTGGGCAGCAGTGCGGGCGTGGTCAACACGGATCACTTCCTGCTCGATGATGGGACCCTCGTCCAGGTCTGCGGTGACGTAGTGGGCTGTAGCGCCGATGAGCTTCACCCCGCGGGCATGGGCCTGGTGGTAGGGCTTGGCGCCCTTGAACGACGGAAGGAAGGAGTGGTGGATGTTGATGGCCTTGCCGTTCAACTCCCTGCACAGATCGTTGGAGAGGACCTGCATGTAGCGCGCCAGGACCGTCAGTTCAACATCGTGTTCCTTGATCAGCTTCAGGAGCTCGGCCTCGGCCTGTGGCTTGGTGTCGGCCGTGACAGGGATGTGGTGGAACGGGATGCCGTAGAACTCGGCCAGCGACTCCAGGTCCCGGTGGTTGGAAACGATGGCGGGCACCTCGATGGGCAAGGTCCCGGCACGCTGCTGGAAGAGGAGGTCGTTGAGGCAGTGGGCGTCCTTGGAGCACATGATGATGGTCCGGACCTTGCGGCCTACCGGATTGATCTGCCACGTCATCCCGAAGGACTCGGCAACCGGCCGCAGGGCTTCCGCCAGTTCCGCCTGGGGGCTCGACGTCGTAACCTCCACGCGCATGAAGAAGTTGCCGGTGCTGGGGCTTCCGTACTGCTGGGAGTCGGCGATGTTGCAACCGGCCTCAAGGAGGGCGCCGGCAACAGCGTGGACGATGCCGGGACGGTCGGGGCAGGACAGGGTTACAACGAAAGCGGAGTCAGTCACGCGGACAAGCCTACCCGCGGGGCCCTGTTGTATTGTTAACGGGTCGCAACTGGCGTGAGGTGGACAACCACCAGGGAGCGGCAATCACGAAGACCACGGATCGTACGCCTGGGCCGAGGGTCATGTTTTACCGGATGCATGCAGCGTGACCGATGCCTCTTGTCATTGAGGGGACGCGGGAATGCTGCTGCCGGTAGCCTGACCTGTAGCACCTCCCATTCCCTAGCCAGGAGATCTCCGTGACTACCACCACTTCAGCGTCTGTCAGTAACCAGCCGCTCGCCGAACTCGATCCCGAGATCGCAGCAGTCCTCGACCAGGAACTCGGCCGCCAGCGCGGCACCCTGGAAATGATCGCCTCCGAGAACTTCGCGCCGCGCGCAGTCATGGAAGCCCAGGGCTCTGTCCTGACCAACAAGTACGCCGAGGGTTACCCGGGCAAGCGCTACTACGGCGGCTGCGAGTACGTTGACGTTGCCGAGCAGCTCGCCATCGATCGCGTCAAGGCCCTCTTCGGTGCGGAGTACGCCAACGTCCAGCCCCATTCAGGTGCCCAGGCCAACGCCGCCGCACTGTCCGCCATGATCACCCCCGGCGACAAGATCCTCGGCCTTTCCCTGGCACACGGCGGCCACCTGACCCACGGCATGAAGCTCAACTTCTCCGGCAAGCTCTACCAGGTTGCTGCCTACCAGGTGGAAGAAGATACCTTCCGCGTGGACATGGACAAGCTGCGCGAGCAGGCCATCGCCGAGAAGCCGCAGGTCATCATTGCCGGCTGGTCCGCGTACCCCCGCCACCTTAATTTCGCTGCCTTCCGCTCCATCGCGGACGAGGTAGGCGCCCTCCTCTGGACGGACATGGCGCACTTCGCCGGCCTGGTTGCAGCAGGACTGCACCCGAGCCCGGTGCCGCACTCCGACGTCGTCACCTCCACCGTGCACAAGACCCTCGCAGGCCCGCGTTCCGGCGTGATATTGGCGAAGGAACAGTACGGCAAAAAGATCAACTCCAACGTCTTCCCCGGCCAGCAGGGCGGGCCGCTGATGCACGTCATCGCGGCCAAGGCTGTTGCCTTCAAGATCGCCGGCAGCGAGGAATTCAAGGAACGCCAGGAGCGCGTGCTCGAGGGTGCCAAGATCATCGCCGACCGCCTCAACCAGTCCGACGTTGCCGAGGCAGGCGTTTCCGTCCTCACCGGCGGCACCGATGTGCACCTGGTCCTCGTTGACCTGCGGAACTCCCAGTTGGACGGCCAGCAGGCCGAAGACCTCCTGCACTCCGTGGGCATCACCGTGAACCGCAATGCCGTTCCGTTCGATCCCCGCCCGCCGATGGTCACCTCCGGCCTTCGCATCGGTACGCCCGCACTGGCTACCCGCGGATTCGGCGCCGCGGAGTTCACCGAGGTTGCCGACATCATCGCCACCGCGCTCGTAAAGGGCGCCACGGGCAGCGTTGATGCAGAAGCCCTGCAGGCACGCGTGGACAAGCTCGCCGCCGACTTCCCGCTCTACCCGCAGCATGAGCAGTGGTGAACGCAGCACAGATCCTTGACGGCAAGGCAACCGCCGCGGCCATCAAGGCAGAACTGACAGAACGGGTTGCCGTCCTCGCATCCAAGGGCATCGTTCCGGGCCTGGGCACCATCCTGGTGGGCTCGGATCCGGGCAGCACCTGGTACGTCGGCGGTAAGCACAAGGACTGCGCCGAGGTGGGCATCCAGTCCATCCGCCGGGACCTTCCCGAGGACATCACCCAGGACGAGCTGCTCAAAGTTGTCCGGGAGCTCAACGAGAACCCGGAGTGCACCGGGTACATCGTCCAGCTCCCGCTGCCCAAGCACATCGACCAGGACGTCATCCTGGAGGCCATGGATCCGGACAAGGACGCCGACGGCCTGCACCCCATGAACCTTGGCCGCCTGGTGGCCAACGTGAGCGGCGAGATGAAGTCCCCGCTGCCCTGCACGCCCAAGGGCTGCGTGGAGTTGATGCGCCGGCACGGCATCGAGCTCAACGGCAAGCGTGTCCTGGTGGTCGGCCGTGGTGTCACCATTGGCCGTCCCGTAGGCCTCCTGCTGACCCGCAAGGATGTCAACGCCACGGTGATCCTGGCCCACACCGGGACGGTGGATCTGCCTGCGGAACTGAAGCAGGCCGACGTCGTGATTGCTGCTGCCGGCGTGCCGCACATGATCAAGGCTGAGGACCTCAAGCCGGGCGCCGTGGTGCTCGATGTCGGCGTCAGCCGCGTGGAGGACGGCAACGGCAAGGCTGTTGTCACCGGAGACGTGGACCCGGCTGCGGCGGACGTCGCCGCATGGCTGTCCCCGAACCCCGGCGGCGTGGGTCCGATGACCCGTGCCATGTTGCTGGCCAACGTGGTGGAGAGCGCCGAACGCCAAGCCGGACTGGCGTAGCCGAAACCAAGCGCAGCAAGGCGCCTGCTCCCTGTGGAGTGGGCGCCTTGTTCGTTAAAGAGAATTTGATCCCACGATTTGCGGAACATCTCTTTCACATATTCCCCGGCGCTACTAGTCTGCTGAGGGTGCACAATGAAGCCACGCGTCCTGCGCCGTCGCAGGCCCGTCCAGACATGAATCCGCCAACAGTCATCAGCGCCCGCAACCTCACCAAGACCTACGGTGAGCTGATTGCCGTGGACAACATCTCCTTTGATGTGCCCGCGGGGGAGTCCTTCGGCCTGCTGGGCCCCAACGGTGCAGGCAAGTCCACCACCATGAAGATGATCGGCGGGGTCTCGCAGCGGACTTCCGGCGCGCTGGACATCATGGGCCTGGACCCGGAGACACACGGCCCGGAGGTCCGGGCGCACCTGGGCGTGGTTCCGCAACAGGACAACCTTGACGAAGAGCTGAAGGTCCGCGAGAACCTGATCGTTTACGGGCGGTACTTCGGACTCCCGCTCAGCTACCTCAGGCCCAAAGCCGATGAGCTCCTGGAGTTCGCCCAGCTGACGGACAAAGCCAACTCCAAGGTGGATGCGCTGTCCGGCGGGATGAAGCGCAGGCTCACCATCGCGCGTTCGCTCATCAACGAACCGCGCATCCTGCTGCTGGATGAGCCCACCACAGGACTCGACCCGCAAGCGCGCCACATCCTGTGGGACCGGCTGTTCCGGCTCAAGGAAAGCGGCGTCACCCTGATCCTCACCACCCATTACATGGACGAGGCCGAACAGTTGTGCGATCGGCTGATCGTTGTGGACAAGGGGCGGATCATGGCCGAAGGGTCCCCGGCAACCCTCATCCGCGAACATTCCTCCCGCGAAGTACTCGAGCTCAGGTTCGGGTCCGAGCGCAACGGGACAATCGGCGTCGAGCTTGAAGGCATCGGCGACCGGCTGGAAACGCTGCCGGACCGCGTGCTCATCTACACCCACGACGGCGAGGCCGCGCTGGAACAGGTGTCGGCACGGGGGCTGCGCCCGTTGACATCGCTGGTACGCCGCTCGTCCCTGGAGGACGTGTTCCTTCGGCTGACGGGCCGGAGCCTCGTTGACTAGCGGGGACGGGATGGCGGGAAGCAAACCAACGACGCCGGTTCCTCCGCTGCGGGCTCACCCGCCTGCCGTCTCGGCGGCCAGGGCGCGGAAGTGGGGTTCGTTCTTCTACGCCGAACAGGTGCTCCGCGTCATGCGGAACTATGGCTGGTCAGTTGTCTTGTACAGCGTGGGGCAACCCGTGGCCTATCTCTTCGCGATGGGTGTTGGCTTGGCCAGCCTGGTGGATGCCAACAGCGATTCCGTGTTCGGCGGCGTCAGCTACCTGCAGTTCGTGGCGCCGGCGCTCCTGGTGTCAGCCGCTGTGATGACGGCGTCCGGGGAGTTCTCCTACCCGATCATGGATGGCTTCAAGTGGCGGCGGGTCTTTTTCGGCCCGCATGCCTCGCCGCTGGTCCCGGAGCAGATCGCCACGGGCCACATCATAGCCAGCAGCCTCAGGTTCCTGCTGCAATCGGTGGTGTACTTTGCCGTGGTTGCGATGTTCGGCGCATCCCCGGGAGCGTGGGGGTGGGTGTCGGCACTGGTAGCCACACTGGCCGCGTTGTCGTTCGGACTCCCGCTGATGGCCTATGCCGCCAGCATCACGCAGGACAAGGGGCAGTTCGCCCTGGTGCAGAGGTTCATCGTCATGCCGCTGTTCCTCTTCTCCGGAACGTTCTTCCCGCTGGATACCTTGCCCTTGGCAGTACGGTGGATCGGCTGGATTTCCCCGGTATGGCACGGGACGGAACTGGGGCGCGTCTTCACCTATGGCATGGAGGAAAATCCCTTGCTGACACTCGTGCACGTTCTGTACCTCCTGGCCACGGCGACGGCGGGCTTCATCCTGACCCGGCGCCGCTTCGTCAAAAGGATGGGCTCATGAGCATCCTCACCGGCGGGCACAGCGCTACGGACCTCGCCCGCGAACGCAAGTTCGGGCCCCTGTATTCGCGCAACGCCAAGGCCGTTGTGGCCAGGGGACTCATGGCCGCGAAATCCAGCACCTGGCTGGTCCTGCTCTCCGGATTCTTCGAACCCGTCCTGTTCCTGCTGGCCATGGGCGTGGGGATGGGGTCGATCGTCGGCACGGTCGAGGGCCCCGGCGGTACGGAAATCAGCTATGCGGCCTACATCGCCCCGGCGCTCCTGGCGGTCTCGGCCATGAACGGAGCGATCTACGATTCCACGTGGAACGTGTTCTTCAAGATGAACTTCGCCAAGCTGTACCAGGGCATGCTCTACACCTCCCTCGGTCCGCTGGATGTTGCCATGGGCGAGATTTTCCTGGCTTTGCTGCGCGGACTCCTCTACGCCACGGGCTTCACCGCGGTCATGGGCGTCATGGGACTGCTGACTACGTGGTGGGCAATCCTGGTGATCCCGGCATCGGTACTGATTGCGTTCGGCTTCGCGAGCTTCGGCATGGGGATCACCAGCTTCATGAAGACCTTCCAGCAGATGGACTGGATCAACTTCTTCCTCCTGCCCATGTTCCTCTTCAGCGCCACGTTCTACCCGTTGAGCGTCTACCCGCAGCCCATCCAGTGGTTTATCCAGGCCATGCCCCTGTGGCACGGGGTTGAGCTGCTGCGCCAGATCAGCGCGGGATCCTTCAGCCCGGCCACGGCCATCCACGTGGCGTACTACCTGGTGATGATCGTCCTCGGCATCATGCTCACCACGGGACGGCTGCGCCAACTGTTCCTCAAATAACCCGTCGATGTTCGCCGTGCGTGGAAGGCGGCGCAGGCACCTCCGGGCATTTGAGACAATTGCACCATGCAATCTCTCGGTGACCCCCACCCAACCACGTCCGCATCCGCCCGGGGACCCTTCAAGGGCTTCCGCATAGGCGGCCTGGGAATGACCGTCGTCATCATCGCCTTCCTGGTGGCTGTGCTTTTCGCGGCCAACCAGAATGACGTCGTGGGCTGGGTCGTTGCCGTGGTCTCCGCTGGATGGTTGGCGCTCGCAACATTCGTGGTCTTCAGCATCCAGCGCGCCGCGAAGCGCGCCGGGGCCAAGCTGACGGAGGCCCAGAATGCGTTCGCCGCGGCAACCGGCCGCGCGCCGTCGTCGTCCGTTGCAGACAACGGCGGCACCCGGGTGGTGGCTGAACGCTCGCAGGCCGATGATGTCCGCGACTTGAAGCTGGACCACTCGTTCAAGATTGTCCAGGTGCAGGTCCGGGTAGTGGAAGAGGAGCGCGCCAAGGGTGCTGCCGCGAACCAGGACACCATCAACCGCGCACTCGAATCCATCGCCATTACGTCCACCAATGCACGGGACATGATCAAGTCCTCCGGAGACTCGGACGAACCGGTGGCCGGAACCATCATCGACTAGAGTAGAGCGGGTGAGTACGGCATTGAAGAAGGATTTCCTTCGCATCGCATCGGTCAACGTCAATGGCCTCAGGGCTGCCTACAAAAAGGGCATGGCGGAGTGGCTGGAGCCGCGCGACGTGGACATCCTTTGCTTGCAGGAAGTCCGTGCTCCTGACCAGATCGTCAATTCGTTGATCGGTGAAGGCTGGCACATCCTGCACGCGGAAGCCGAGGCCAAGGGCCGGGCGGGCGTCGCCATCGCTTCCCGCCAGGAGCCCACAGCCACGCGCGTCGGCAACGGCGATGAGTACTTCGACCAATCCGGGCGATGGGTCGAAGCGGACTTCCTCCTGACAAATGCCGCCGGTCAAGCCACCACGCTCACGGCCGTCAGCGCCTACGTGCATTCCGGTGAGGCCGGAACGCCCAAGCAGGATGACAAGTACCGCTTCCTGGACGCAATGACCACCCGCCTGCCCGAGCTGGCAAAGCACAGCGATCACGCGCTGGTTGTCGGTGACCTCAACGTCGGCCACACCGAGCTGGACATCAAGAACTGGAAGGGCAACGTCAAGCGTGCCGGCTTCCTCCCGGAGGAACGGGCCTACTTTGACCGCTTCTTCGGTGAAGAGATCGGATGGAGGGATGTTCACAGGGGCCTGGCAGGAGATGTCGCCGGCCCCTACACGTGGTGGTCCCAGCGCGGAAAAGCCTTTGACACTGACACAGGCTGGCGCATCGACTACCACCTGGCTACCCCGGCCCTCGCTGCAGCCGCTTTCTCGGCAGTAGTGGACCGGGCACCCTCGTGGGACACCCGCTTCTCTGACCACGCACCGCTGGTTGTTGACTACCGGCTCTAAGCTTGACGAAAGTTCCTACCCCATGACTACTGCTGAAACAGACGCTGCCGTCCTCCCGGCCGGCAGCCCCGCAAACCCCGCCCAGCCTGCCACAGGCGCCAAGCACCGCGTCCTTTCCGGCATGCAGCCTTCGGCCGATTCGCTGCACCTCGGCAACTACTTGGGCGCGCTGGTCAACTGGGTCCGGATGCAGGATGAGTACGACGCCGTCTTCTTCATTCCGGACCTCCACGCCATCACGGTCCCGCAGGACCCCGCAGAGCTTGCGCACCGCACCCGCGTCACCGCTGCCCAGTACATCGCCGGGGGAGTGGACGTGGAGAAATGCACCCTCTTTGTCCAGTCGCAGGTTCCCGAACACGCCCAGCTCGCCTGGGTGCTGAACTGCATCACCGGTATGGGCGAGGCCGGCCGGATGACGCAGTTCAAGGACAAGGCACAGAAGCAGGGCTCTGACCACGCGAGCGTCGGCCTGTTCACCTACCCCATCCTCCAGGCTGCCGACATCCTCTTGTACCAACCGCACGGCGTTCCGGTGGGCGAAGACCAGCGGCAGCACGTAGAGCTCAGCCGTGACCTGGCCAACCGCTTCAACAGCCGGTTCGGCCTGACTTTCCAGGTGCCCGAGGCCTTCATCCAGAAAGAATCGGCCAAGATCTACGATCTCCAGAACCCCACCGCCAAGATGTCCAAGTCGGCCGAGTCGCCTGCCGGGCTCATCAACCTCCTGGATGACCCCAAGACCGTGGCCAAGCGGATCAAGTCCGCGGTGACGGACGCCGAGACCGAGATCCGCTATGACCGGGAGAACAAGCCGGGCGTTTCCAACCTCCTGACCATCTACTCAGCCATCAGCGGTACCCCGGTGGAGAAGATCGTGGCGGACTACCAGGGCAAGATGTACGGGCACCTGAAGGTGGACCTCGCGGAACTGGTTTCCGGCCACCTGGCTCCCATTCGCGAACGCGCCAGCGAGCTCCTGGCCGATCCTGCCGAGCTTGACCGCCTGCTGGCCCACGGGGCGGACAAGGCACGCGAGATCGCCTCGGTCACCCTGGCAGATGTCTACTCCAAGGTCGGATTCCTCCCGTACCGCGGCACCGCAAACCTCAGCGAGCAGGGAGTCCGCTAAGTCCATGTGCGCCGCCGGCCAGCTCAACGTCACGACCGACCCCCAGCAGGGCGACGGTCCGGACGATGCCCGCCAGCCGGAAGTCACCGGCACCGATTGCGGTGCCGGTGGCGCCATGTGTGTTGGCGTCATCCTTGGCTTCCCGCCGGAGATCGCCAAGGAGCTCCAGGAATGGCGGGCTTCCTTCGGCGATCCCATGGCCGAGGTGATTCCCGCCCACATCACCCTCATCACCACCACCCCTACTTCCGACTGGGAAGCCACGAGGGACCATGTCCGTGAAGTCGCCCGCACCCAAGCGCCCTTCACCATCACAATCTCCGGAACCGGCTCGTTCCGTCCGGTGTCGCCGGTAGTGTTCGTCAACGTGGAACAGGGTTTTGAGGAGTGCGTGCAGTTGCACGAGAAGCTCCAGAGCGGCCCCCTTGAACGGCGCCTCCCCTTCCCCTACCACCCGCATGTCACGGTGGCTCACGATGTAGCCCAGGAAAATCTTGATGAGGCCGAAACGGTCCTCAGTGATTACCGGGCCACCTTCCCTGTGGTTAGCATGGGACTTTACGAGCACGACACCAACGGAATATGGCAGCTACGGGAAGAGCTCGACTTTGGCGGCGACACTGACGAAGCACAGCAGGCGGAACCCTCGTCCTCAAGCGGACAGTCCGCCGCTTCCAACTGAGCTCGCCAAGCTAAGGCTCGAACTTCTCCACAAGCGTCAGGACTGGGGCAAAAGCAAACGGGCCGGGGACGGCCTGCCCCGGAAGGCCGGCGCATTCTTCGCCCTCGTCCTGGCCCGCCTGAACACCAACCGCGGCATGCGTTCCTTTCAGCACTACACGCGGCAGCATGGGCCGTTGCTCAGTGCAGGCATCGGTTTCAACATGTTCTTCTCCGTCACGGGCCTCCTGACCACCGGCTTCGCGGTTGCCGGCATCGTACTGGGCGGCAATCCCGTGCTTGAGGACGCAGTCATCCGCAGCGTCGCCTCCGCTGCTCCCGGCCTCCTTCAAGTGAACGGCGGGGAGGGCCTGGTGGATCCGCAGACCCTCCTGAATCCCTCCGGCCTCGGCTGGACTGCCCTGATCGCCGCGGTGGTCACCATCTTCACCTCGCTCGGCTGGATCGCCAGCGTCCGGGAAGGGCTGCGCGGGGTCATGGAGGAAGGCCCGTTGCAGCGCAATGCCCTCCTGCAGAAGCTCGTCGATGCCGGAACGCTGTTGCTTCTCGGAGTCATCCTGGTGGTCAGCGCCGGAGCGTCGCTCGTCTTCGGCACTGCGGCGGACTGGTTCTTCGAACTGTTGCGCCTGGATGAGGCGGTGGCCGGTCCCATTGCCGCAGTGGTCAAGATCGTTGTTCCGCTGCTGTTGAACTGCACGACGGCGGCAGTCCTGTTCCGGGTCGCGGGCGGCCTTGAGCTGGGGCGCCGCGCGTTCGTGGAAGGGGTGCTCCTGGCAGGCGCCGGTACTACGGTGCTCCAGCTCTTCAGCACCGAACTCCTTGCGCGTGCCGGAAACAACCCCGTCCTTGCATCGTTCGCCATCATCATCGGCTTGTTGATCTGGTTCAACCTGGTCAGCCAGGTGTATCTCATCTCCGCGTCCTGGTCAGCCGTCCGCGAAGCCGACGCCCAGGCCGGGGAGGAGCCACGCAAGCGGTTCCTCGGTGCCCGGCGCGCAACTCCCCAGACCTGACCGAGCCCGGAGCCCCGCCATGAACAACCAGTTGTGGATTGCTTGCCTGATCGGAGCTGCGGCCGGGCTGGTGATTGGCCAGCTCGTGTTCAATTCCCCGTTCGTGGGCATCCTGGTCGGGGTGGGCTTGGGGGCTTTGGTGGGCGCCTCGCTCGGGTCCAAGCGGGAGTAAGTGCCTACGGTGCCTGCACCAGTCCCTCCCACTTTACGGTCCAGTCCGCAGGGAAACCTGGCGCATGCCGGGCCGGACCGTTGTCCCACCCCGCAGCCATGAGCGCCACTGCCGCCAACAGGCCGCCGTTGCCGGGAAGGTACAAGGGCAAGGAATCGGTCTGGCGGTTGTGTCCGTTGGCCAGGACAGTGTTTTTGCCGGCGGTCATGAGGAGTGCGTCGACGGCGGCCTCGGGGTCTTCGAGCCGCGCTGCCGTCATCGCCATCACCGGGTAGTCCCAACCCCAGGTGCTGGCCCAGTCCCATTCCGCCAGGACGTCGGCGAGGGTGGCTTTCATGATGGCCGGATCGATGAGCCCGGTGCGGGGCAGTACGCCCAGGGCGCAGAGCATCGAGGGATGGTCGGTCCGGATGGTGAAGGGTTCCACGTCAATGGCTGCATAGACGCCGTCGGTCACGTGCGGCGTGACCAAATTGTCAGCCACTTCTTCCCATAGGGGAACCGGGTCAATGCCCAGCCTTTCCCGCCATTGGGCAGCGACTCGCAGCGCCCATTGCCAGTAGGCGAGCTCGAAAGTGGGGTTGCTGACCTCACCGCGCATGAACCCATAGCTTTCCTGCGCCGGAACCAGCGGCGGACCCAGCTCGAAGCCTCGCCCCGTGGGGTGGGCGAAGCTGGCCATGAATGCCGCGGACTCGAACACAATCCCGGCGAATTCCTCCAGAACCTCACGATCCGGAGTGGCGCGGTAGGCGAGTTCGGCCAGGTAGATGGGATGTGGTTGCTGCCAGATCAGGAAGGTGCCGATCGTGCTGGGGCTCTCGCGCCCGTCCGGTCCCACCTGCTTCGGCCAGCGGACACCCTCAAAGCCTTGTTGTTTGGCTGTCTGCCGCGAGGCCTCCAGGATGGACGAATACCATCTCAACGACGGCAGCAGCAGTTCCGTGCGGTTCCAGAGCGCAAAATGCGCAGCATGCCACCAGTGCATCTCCAGATGGAAGCGGCCCCGCCAGGAGTTACAGACCAGCCCGGTTTCCTGCGGCGGCAACGAGCCCGCACAGTTGATGGCGGTCACGTACTGGGAAAGGACAATCCGCCGTTCCAGCTCCTTCGCGCTCGGATCGTTCGTGGCGTTCAGTTCGATTGCCCCGCCGGACGTCCAGAAGCGGGGCCAATGGGCGGCCGCAGCCGCCGCTACCCGACTTCCGGCGCCGTCGGAAGAAGGTACGACGCCGGAGGCCGGGTCGGCGTCGAAGCCTTCAGCGGGTGCTGCGCCGCTGTGATGGTTGTTGCCCCGCGGGGTGCAGTCACCGCCTTCACCCGGGGTGAAAGTGAGGGAAAAATCGAGGACCGTGCTCTGGCTTTGCGGCGCGATACGAAGCGAGTGCAGCCCGGTCTGCTCCACCACCAGTTCTTCTCCGGCGATGGCGACGTCGTAGCGCGAATCGTCCAGTTCCCTGTGCGCTACCCACTGTCCGTCCAACACCGTGCTGTGTGCCCCGGGCTTGGACCAGTCCGCGGCGTCATGCCATGATTCAGACCCGTAAGGAAAGTCGATGCCCACCACCAGGCCTGAGCCCAACGCGGGTGACTCGACGCGGAAGCCGAGCTCGTCGCGGGAGGGGTGGCACGCCGTCGTGACTTTGACCTGCTGGCCTGCCAGCGTGAAGGTGCTGGTCACAGTTCCGGACCACAGGTCCAGCGTTTGCGTGGCCTGCGTGATGTCCTCGGGGGTGATGCCGCGATCCAGCCCGTCACGGACCATCCGGAATCCGATGCGTCCCAGGTCCAGCCGGTGCGGGTTTGCCCGGAGCCATGTCTCCGCGGCGGACGTCCCGGTTTCCCGGTCATTGACGATGTCTCCCACCATGTCGACGTAGGGCACCGGGCCCCGCGGGGAGTCATAGAGCACGGTGGATCCGGCCAAATCGTGGGGTGATGCAGGTGGGACGGAATGCCATCCCCACTGGGCTTGCGTGCCCAGCAGGGTGCCTGCTGGAAGCTCGCCGCGGGCTCCCACGGGGTAGCAGCCGGGCAACGTCTGGAGGCCCGTCAAGTCCATGGTGAACGCGAACTCGCCATTGCCAACGGAAACGGGGCTGCGTGGATCGAGCTCCTGCTGCGTGACGTTGTGGCGGCGTACCAGGTCCTCACGGTCGATGAGATTCCCTGCGCCCGGGCAGGGAACGTCCAGGACCACCGAGTCCTCGGTCTCCCGGAGGGCGAAGAATGCGGCCCGCTCGTGGGGACTCTGGTTGGGCTGGTGGAGCGTCAGGATGAGCCCGCCATCGAGTTTCCGGGCAATCATGCCGTGGCCGCCGTCCCTGCCCCAGATAGGTTCGGGCTCCTGTACCCACGGACCCAGGACGGTGCCTGATGCACTGCGTGCGATTCCCATGGCGTAACCGTGATCCCCGAAACCGGACCACAACATGATCAGCTTGCCATTGGCCATCCGGTGGAGGAAAGGACCGTCGGTCACGTAGACGGGGGCTTCCCGGTCAGCTACTGCGGGCACATCCAGCGCGCGGGACCAAGGGGCCTCGGAGGCGGCGAACAGGACAGTCGGTTCACCCACGGTTGTCCGCAGATCGTGGCTCAACTGATGGGCAACAATGGTGCCGTCATTGACCTGCTTCCATTCATGGCAGAAGACCAACCAGGGCGTTCCTCCCGCGTCGATATGCAGGGTTCCGTCCAGGCATTCCCAGTCCCGGGGAGTCACGGGTCCGTCGCTCCAGGGAGTGTAGGGACCTTCCGGTGACTCGGCGGAAAGGATCTGGGTCCCGCGGCAGTGTCCAGGTGCGGTGAACGTGGCGAACATGAAGTAGCGGCCTTGGTAGCCATGCACTTCAGGGGCCCAGTATTGCTCCTTGCTCCAGAATCCGGGGGAGGGCCGGAACGCGGGGATGGGCCCCTCCCAATCCTCAAGGTCGCTGCTGCGGTAGCAGTCGAACCCTGTGGCAGGACCGGACCAGATGTTCTTGTCCGTGCTGCCGAAGAGCAAATACCCGGCGTCGTCGGGCAGTGTGAGGAGGAACGGGTCACGGATTTGGATGTCTGCCAGCTTGGTCAAGGGAGAGCCTCCGGGGCGTCGGCGAAATAGTTAACAGCGGGAACTATTGACGCACTCTATCGTAGTTGATACGTTTCAGGAACCGTTTTCTGAGCGTAAAGGAAGCTTACCCAATGGTGCGTAAACCTGTACTGAGTGTCCGAAAAACAATGGCCTTTGTCGTGGCCATGGGCCTTGCCGGCCTGGCCACGGGCTGTGCCGGCGGCGGCAGCAACAACCAGCCCGAGGATGGTCCGGTGGAGATCAGGTTCTCCTGGGGGGCAACGCATCAAGGGCCGAGCTGACCAACAAGGCAATCGCGGAGTTCGAGGCCGCCAACCCGAACATCAAAGTAAAACCCGAGTATGGCGACATCAACGGCTACTTCGACAAGCTGGCCACCCAAGTCGCAGCCAATGACGCTCCGGACGTCATTACCATGGGTGGAGCCTACCCCGCCGAGTACGCCAACCGCGGCGCCCTCCTGGACCTGTCGAAAGTCAGCGGGTCGCTTGATCTCTCCAAGCTGGACCAGGGCGCCGTGGAAAACGGTCAGGTGAAGGGTACCCAATACGGTGTGTCCACGGGCGCCAACGCCCTGGCGATCGTGGTCAACCCTGCTGTCTTCCAGGCCGCCGGCGTCGAAATGCCGGACGACAACACCTGGAGCTGGGACGACTTCGCCAAAATCGCCAAGGAAGTTACTGAAAAGAGTCCCAAGGGAACGTACGGCACTGCGACCGTTCTGACCCATGACTCCCTGGACGCCTTCGCACGCCAGCGCGGTCAGTCCCTGTATACGCAGGACGGTCAGCTGGGCCTGGAAAAGGACACAGTGCAGGCCTACTTCGACTACTCACTGAAGCTCAGCGAATCGGGCGCTGCCCCCAGCGCCTCCGAGACAGTGGAAAAACTGAACGTCAGCACCGAGCAGACCCTTATGGGCATGGGCAAGGCCGGCATGATGCTGACTTGGAGCAATTCGCTCTCTGCCCTCAGCAAGGCCTCCGGTGCCGAACTGAAGCTGCTCAAACTCCCGGGCGAAACCCCCACGCCGGGCATCTGGCTCCAGTCCTCGCAGTTCTACACCATCTCCGCCCGCAGCAAGCACACCGACGCCGCAGCCAAGCTGGTGAACTTCCTGGTCAACAACGAGGCCGCGGGCAAGATCATCCAGAGCGACCGGGGCGTCCCCGGCAACTCGGCCATTCGCAGCGCGATCCAGGAGCAGCTCACGCCGCAGGGCAAGGTCGAGGCGGCCTACATCGACCAGATCGGCAAGATGGAATTCGCACCCACCTACATCGGCCCTACAGGCTCCACCGCCGTTTCCGAGATCACGGCCCGCATCAATACCGAGGTCCTGTTCAAGCGGCTGAGCCCGGAGAAGGGCGCAGAACAGTGGCTGGCCGAAAGCAAGGCGGCCATCGGCAAGTAGCACCCAACTAAGTCGCAGCAGAGCGCGTTCTGGACGTCCGGAACGCGCTCTGCTGCGACCCAGTTGGGGGGGGCCTAGGACGCTGGGTCCTCTTCGCGCAGCTCCACGTAGGGATCCGCCCACGCGCCGATGATCCGTGCCACCCGGGCAGCCTGGCCCTTGCCGGTGAGCAGGTGCTCACTGCCTTCAAGGGAAACGAAGCTCCGCGGATGCCGGGCCGTGCGGAAAATCTCGCTGGCGTTGTCGATCCCCACGGTGTTGTCCGTAGGGGAGTGCATCACCATGAGGGGCCTGTGCAAGGTGCGGATGCAATCGCGCAGGTCGGCCCGTTCCACATCCTCCACGAAGTGCCTGCGGATCTCCATCGGACGACCTCCGAGGTCCACCACTGCGCTGCCGTCGCGGCGGATGGCCTCGATCTCGGCGTCGAACATGTGCTCAACGTGCCTGGGCTCGTAAGGTGCGCCGACCGTCACCACCGCATTTGCCTCGGGAACGTCGCGGGCGACGGCAAGAACGGCCGCACCACCAAAGGAGTGCCCCACCAGCAGGGAGATTCCCCGGCCCTGCTCGCGCATGAACTTAGCGGCCAGGATGGTGTCCGCCACCTTCACGCTGAAGGAACCGGCCGACCACTCTCCGGCGGAGCCGCCCAACCCGAGGTTGTCGAAACGCAGCATCCCGATTCCCTGCTCCGCGAGGCCCTTGCAGATCCGGGAGGCGGCGGGGCTGTCCTTGCCCAGCGTCAGCCCGTGGGAGTAGACGCCCCACCCGCGGACGGGACCTTCCGGAACATCGATGATGCCCGCCAAAGCGTCCCCGGTGCTGCCCGTAAAGGTGATTTTCTCTGGGCGCGACATGCGGCCTCCTTGGTGATTGGATCCGGCACGCTGTGGCCGGTTGATGATTAACGACGACGGCGCCGCTCACCTGGAGGTGGGCGGCGCCGTTCTTCGCTGTGTTCCTTGGGGAACCGTGGATCAGATCTTGCGGGACAGGATGGCCTGCTTGACCTCGGCGATGGCCTTGGTCACCTGGATGCCGCGGGGGCATGCCTCGGAGCAGTTGAAGGTGGTGCGGCAGCGCCACACGCCTTCCTTGTCGTTGAGGATCTCCAAGCGCATGTCGCCGGCGTCATCACGGGAATCGAAGATGAAGCGGTGTGCGTTGACGATTGCTGCCGGACCAAAGTACTGGCCGTCGGTCCAGAAGACCGGGCAGGAGGAGGTGCAGGCGGCGCAGAGGATGCACTTGGTGGTGTCGTCGAAGCGCTCACGGTCTTCAACGGTCTGCAGGCGTTCCTTGGTGGGTTCGTGGCCCTTGTTGATGAGGAACGGCATGACTTCGCGGTAGGACTGGAAGAAGGGTTCCATGTCCACGATCAGGTCCTTCTCCACGGGAAGGCCCTTGATCGGTTCCACGATGATGGGCTTGGACGTGTCCAGGTCCTTCAGCAGGGTCTTGCAGGCCAGGCGGTTACGGCCGTTGATGCGCATGGCATCGGATCCGCAAACACCGTGGGCGCAGGAGCGGCGGAAGGAAAGGCTTCCGTCAATGTCCCACTTGACCTTGTGCAGGGCATCCAGGACGCGGTCCGTGCCGTACATGGTCAGCTTGTACTCGTCCCAGCGGGCTTCGTCCGAAATCTCGGGGTCGAAGCGGCGCACCTTCAAGGTGATGTGGAACGTGGGGATCTCACCCTCGCCGGCAACGCTTGCGGGCAGCTCGATCTTGGAAGCGGGTTCCGCCATTTCGGTGGTCATTAGTACTTACGCTCCATTGGCTCGTAACGGGTGAAGACAACGGGCTTGGTCTCAAGACGGATGCCCGCAACGGACTCGGCAGACGAGTCGGCGGTGACGGTGTTGTCCAGGTAAGCCATGGAGTGCTTCATGAACTTCTCGTCGTCGCGGTCCGGGAAGTCCTCGCGGTAGTGGCCGCCACGGGATTCCTCACGGTGCAGGGCACCGACAGTCATGACCTTGGCCATGTCGAGCAGGAAGCCAAGTTCAACGGCTTCCAGGAGGTCCAGGTTGAAGCGCTTGCCCTTGTCCTGAACGGTGACGTTCTTGTACCGCTCCTCGAAGGAAGCGATGTCGCGGAGGACCTGCTCCAGGGATTCCTTGGTACGGAACACCTGCATGTTGGCATCCATGGTGTCCTGCAGTTCCTTGCGGATCTGGGCCACACGCTCGGTGCCGGTACCGCTGAGCAGGCTGTCCAGGATTCCGCGGGTCATTGCTTCCGGGTTCTCCGGGAGTTCAACAAAGTCCGCGGTCTTGGAGTACTCCGCGGCCGCAATGCCTGCACGCTTGCCGAACACGTTGATGTCCAGGAGCGAGTTGGTGCCAAGGCGGTTGGAGCCGTGGACCGAAACGCAGGCCACTTCACCGGCGGCGTACAGGCCGGGAACAGTGGTGTCGTTGTCCTGCAGGACCTCGGTGGTGATGTTCGTGGGGATGCCGCCCATGGCGTAGTGGGCCGTGGGGAACACCGGCACGGGATCCGTGAACGGTTCAACACCAAGGTAGGTGCGGGCGAACTCGGTAATGTCCGGCAGCTTCGCTTCGATGTGCGCGGGCTCAAGGTGCGTCAGGTCAAGGAGGACGTAGTCCTTGTTCGGGCCGCAGCCGCGGCCTTCACGGACTTCGTTGGCCATGGCGCGGGCCACGATGTCGCGGGGCGCAAGGTCCTTGATGGTGGGGGCGTAACGCTCCATGAAGCGCTCACCCTCGGAGTTACGCAGGATGGCACCCTCACCGCGGGCACCTTCGGTGAGGAGGATGCCCAAGCCGGCGAGGCCGGTCGGGTGGAACTGGAAGAACTCCATGTCTTCCAGGGGGATACCGCGGCGGAATGCGATGCCCATGCCGTCACCGGTCAGGGTGTGTGCGTTGGACGTGGTCTTGAAGACCTTGCCCGCGCCGCCGGAGGCGAACACCACGGACTTGGCCTGGAAGACGTGCAGCTCACCGGAAGCGAGATCGTAGGAGACGACGCCGGCAACGCGCTTCTGCTTGTAGGGCGTGCCGTCTTCGCGAACGGCATCTTCCTCAACCAGCAGCAGGTCAAGGACGTAGTACTCGTTGTAGAACTCAACGTTGTGCTTGACGCAGTTTTGGTACAGCGTCTGCAGGATCATGTGGCCCGTACGGTCTGCTGCGTAGCAGGCGCGGCGGACAGGAGCCTTGCCGTGGTCGCGGGTGTGGCCACCGAAGCGGCGCTGGTCGATCCGGCCTTCGGGCGTGCGGTTGAAGGGCAGGCCCATCTTTTCCAGGTCCAGCACGGCGTCGATGGCTTCCTTGGCCATGACCTCGGCTGCGTCCTGGTCAACCAGGTAGTCGCCACCCTTGATGGTGTCGAAGGTGTGCCACTCCCAGTTGTCTTCCTCGACGTTGGCCAGTGCTGCACACATGCCACCCTGGGCTGCACCTGTGTGCGAGCGGGTGGGGTAGAGCTTGGTCAGTACCGCGGTGCGTGCACGCTGACCGGATTCGATCGCGGCGCGCATGCCGGCGCCACCTGCACCGACAATAACGACGTCGTACTTATGGACCTGCATACCAGATGCTCTCTCTTTCAAAAATTCAGATGGTCGGCGGAGTCTGTTCCGCTGGTCGGGTGGCCGGTTGGAACCGGCCCGCCGGAACCGCTACGGTGCCGGGCAGAATCCACCCGGCAGCTGGACACCGTCGACTACGGGGCACGGGTCGAAGGTGAAGATCACCAGGGTGCCGAGGATGACGATGACGAACGTGGCGGCATACAGGACACCCTTGAGCCAGAAGCGCGTGGAGTCCTTTTCCGCGTAGTCGTTGATGATGGTGCGGACGCCGTTGGTGCCGTGGAGCATCGCGAGCCAGAGCATGGCGAGATCCCAGAACTGCCAGAACGGATCGGCCCACTTGCCGGCCACGAAGCCGAAGTCGATGGCATGGATGCCTTCGCCCACCAGCAGGTTCACGAAGAGGTGACCGAAGATGAGGACCACCAGCACGACGCCGGACAGGCGCATGAAGAGCCATGCGATCATCTCGAAGTTGCCGCGGCTGGAGCCGGAGCGGTTGTACTTGGGGGCGATCTTGCCCGAACGCGGGGCCTGGATAGTAGTCATGGCTTAGTGGCCTCCCAGCGCGAGGGAAAGGTGGCGGATAGCGAAACCTGCGAACGTAACCAGCCACAGTGCAAGTACGACCCACAGCATTTGGCGCTGGTACTTTGCGCCCTTCTTCCAGAAGTCGATGGCGATCACGCGCAGGCCGTTGAAGGCGTGGAAGATGATCGCAGCGACCAGGCCCGTTTCACCCAGGGCCATGAGGGGGTTCTTGTAAGCGCCAATGACGGCGGTGTAGGCCTCCGGGGACACACGCACCAATGAGGTGTCCAGCACGTGGACCAACAAGAAGAAAAAGATCACTACACCGGTAATACGGTGTCCAACCCAGGACCACATGCCTTCACGGCCGCGGTACAAGGTGCCAGCTGGTTTTGTCGGCACTGAATAAACCTTCCTGCAACACAGCGGCGCTGGCATGGGATCCACGCGGGGGGAACGCCTGCTGCGAGAGCACTCGTAGCTCACGCCTAAATCTAGGCTTCGCTCACAGCTTATTCAATTCAGGACCGGCTGCATTGCTTGGCCGTCCGGCGTTTCCTGCCTGTATTTCCGCCGATTTTTGGACAACATGAGACGAAAGCCACATCTGCGTCGTGCCCGGGTGCAAGGCACCGTGTCGGATAAAGTGTTGAGGTGAGTACAGAAGACGCGACAATTCCGGAATCGCCATTGGACCGCTTTCATGCGGTAATTCCAGCCGGCGGTGTGGGGACCCGGCTGTGGCCGCTTTCGCGGGCCGCCGCGCCCAAATTCCTCCATGACCTGACCGGATCCGGCAGCACGTTGCTGAGGTCCACGTACGACCGCCTGGAGCCGTTGGCCGGTGAGCGGGTCCTCGTGGTGACCGGCGAAGCCCACCGTACAGCCGTGTGCCGCCAACTCCCCGAGGTAGGGGATGACGAGCTCGTGCTGGAAAGCGAGCCCAAGGATTCCGGTGCCGCGATCGGCCTTGCCGCCGCCATCCTGCACCGCCGCGATCCGGAGACCATCATGGGCTCCTTTGCCGCAGACCAGGTGATCAGCCCGGACGACCTCTTCCAGGACACCGTGCGCGAAGCGATCTTCACGGCCGCAACGGGCAAGATCGTGACCATCGGCATCAAGCCGACCCACCCTTCCACCGGCTTCGGGTATATCCGCTCCGGAAAAGCCCTGAAGGTGGACGGCGCTCCGAACGCATTGGCCGTAGCCGAGTTCGTGGAGAAGCCCAGCGAAGACGTCGCCCGCAAATACGTGGAAGCAGGGGACTACGTCTGGAACGCGGGCATGTTCGTTGCACCAGTAGCCCTCATGCTCAAGCACCTCGAAGCCAACCAGCCCGAACTCTTCGCAGGCGTCCAGGAGATCGCGGAGGCTTGGGATACACCGCGCCGGGCGGAAGTCACGTCCCGTGTGTGGCCAACCCTGCCCAAGATCGCCATCGACTACGCCGTTGCTGAGCCGGCAGCGGCAGCCGGGGATGTCGCCGTCGTGCCCGGTACCTTCCGGTGGGACGACGTCGGCGACTTCGCCGCGATTGGCCGCCTCAACAACGCGGGCGACGTCGACGAAGTGACCGTCCTGGGTGAAGGCGCACGCGTTTTCGCGGAGAACGCAAGCGGTGTGGTGGTTACCGACACCAAGCGGGTGATCGCCCTCATCGGCATCAAGGACGTGGTCATCGTGGACACGCCGGACGCGCTGTTGGTGACCACCAAGGAGCACGCCCAGCGGGTCAAGGGCGCAGTGGATGCGCTCAAGGCCAGCGGAGATACCGACGTCCTCTAGGTCCGATTCCTGGGGTTTGAACCCCGTAGCGGAAGCCACCCTTGGTTGCCTGCGACTGAACGCAGCGTAACCAAGAGGTGGCTTTCGGTCTTCGGGGGCCGTGGATGGCTAGAGTTGTTTCGTGCGCAATTACACGACTGAAACCGAGCCAACACCCGTCGTGAGTCCTTGGGTGGATGAGCTCCTGCCCGGACTCATCGAATTCAGGCGTGACCTCCACGCGCACCCGGAACTGTCCTTCAAGGAATTCCGCACCACGGACAAGCTCGTCGAGCGGCTGGAGGCCGCAGGCCTGAAACCCCGCCGGCTCGAGGGCACGGGGTTGACCGTGGACGTGGGGGAGGGGCCCATCGCAACGGCCCTGCGCGGCGACATCGACGCCCTGCCGATCATCGAGGAGACGGGGCTTCCGTTCGCCTCCAAGAACCATGGCGTGACGCATGCCTGCGGGCACGATGTCCACACCACCACCATGCTGGGCATCGCGTTGGTCCTGCAGCGCATGCACAAGAACACCCCGCTGGGCGGATCGGTGCGCATCATCTTCCAGCCTGCCGAGGAAACCATGCCGGGCGGGGCGTTGTCCTGTATTGAGCAAGGCGTCCTGGAGGGCGTGCCGAGGATCCTCGCGCTGCACTGTGATCCGCGCATCAACGTGGGGCAGATCGGTACCCGCATCGGTGCCATTACCTCGGCGTCGGACACCATCAAGATCGAGTTGACGGGCCGCGGCGGCCACACTTCGCGCCCGCACCTGACCGAAGACCTGGTCTTCGCCCTGGCCCAAATTGCGGTCAACGTCCCCGCGGTCCTGTCGCGCCGCGTCGACGTCCGCAGCGGCGTGTCCGTGGTGTGGGGCCAAATCTCGGCAGGCTCCGCCCCGAACGCCATTCCCGGTACCGGCTACATGGCCGGGACCATGCGGTGCCTGGACCGCGATGCCTGGCACGACGCCGGCGAGCTGCTGGACGAAGTGGTCAAGCAGGTTGCCGCCCCTTACGGAGTTGACGTCCATTTGGAGCACACCCGCGGCGTCCCGCCCGTAGTGAACTCCGAACACGAGACGGCGCTGATCGAGGCCGCTGCACGTGCAGAGCTTGGCGAGAGCGCCGTGGTCCTGACCCCGCAATCCATGGGTGGCGAGGATTTCGCCTGGTTCCTGGCGGACCTGCCGGGCGCCATGATGCGCCTCGGCACGCATACTCCGGGCGGCGAAGTGTATGACCTTCACCGTGGCGATTTCATCGTCGACGAACGGGCATTGGGCTACGCGATCCGCGTCCTGAGCGCGGCCGCCTTGCGGACCATCCGCGACCAGCAGCAATAGACCCAACTGGGTAGCAGTAGTGCGCGTTTTGAACGCTGAAAACGCGCACTAACGCGACCCAGTTGGGTGAAGTGGGGGAGATTGAGTTGTGCACAACTTAATTGTGGACTATCGTTTTCAGCATGAGTGATGCACCCCGGCTCCGTCATCAGGTTTGCTTTGCGCTGTACTCGGCGTCCAAGGCTGCGACGGCGGTCTACCGCCCTGTGTTGGATGAAATGGGGCTGACCTATCCGCAATACCTCGTGATGCTGGTGCTGTGGGAAAACGATCCCCGCAGCGTGCGCGAACTTGGCGCCGAGCTCGGGCTGGATTCGGGCACGCTGTCGCCGCTGCTGAAGCGGCTCGAAGCCCTGGGGCTCGTCGAACGGCGCAGATCGTCCGAGGACGAGCGCCGGGTGGACGTGGTGCTGACCGACGCCGGCACCAAGCTCAGCGAACGGGCCGGGGATGTGCCACGAAGGCTGGCGGACGCGGCGGGGCTCACGCCTGCAGAAATCGGGCAGCTGCACGCCACCCTGGGCAAGCTCACCGCCGCATTGCAGAAATCGCTCTGAATTTTCCTCGCAAGAAAAGATTTGCCACAACCAGAAAGGCAGACACCCATGAAGACCCTCTACACAGCCGAGGCGCTGGCCTCGGGAGAAGGCCGCGACGGCAATGCCCGCACCAAGGACGGCAAGCTTGATGTCACCCTCGCCAGCCCCGTCGAACTGGGCGGAAACGGACAGGGAACCAACCCTGAACAACTATTCGCTGCAGGCTACGCCGCTTGCTTCCACTCGGCCCTGCGCTTGGTAGGACGCAAGGAACGCGCCGACCTCACTGATTCGGCGGTGGCGGCCAGGATCCACATCGGCCCCCTCGCCGAGGGAGACGGGTTCGGGCTCGCCGCTGAACTCGAGATCGCACTTCCTGCGCTGGACCGGGCCACGGCGGAAGAACTCATGGCCAAGGCCCACCAGGTCTGCCCGTACTCGAATGCCACGCGCGGCAACATGGCGGTCGACCTCAAGCTCGTGGAGTTCGCCGCATGAGCACTTCCACAAGCGCTCCTGTGCAGACCCGGGAAATCCACCTTGCCTCCCGTCCGGAGGGCCGGCCCGCTCCGGAGAACTTCCGGATGGTCCATTCAGACCTGCCCGAACTCAAGGACGGGCAGATTTTGGTGGAGAACCGGATCATGTCGGTGGATCCGTACATGCGCGGCAGGATGAATGACCGGAAATCCTACTCGGCCCCCTTCCGCCTTGATGCAGCGCTCGACGGCGGTGCGGTCGGTGAGGTGATCGCGTCCAGGTCGGGCGCGCACAAGGTGGGTGACGTCGTCGTGCATCAACTGGGTTGGCGCGAGCATGCGGTGGTGGACGGCTCGGCCGCCAGCACGGTGCCTGCCGGCCTGGCGCCTGACTCGGCGTTCCTTGGTGCTTTGGGCATGACGGGCCTCACCGCCTATGCGGGGTTGCTCAAGGTGGCCGAATTCAAGGAAGGCGACGTCGTTTTTGTCTCCGGTGCTGCCGGGGCCGTTGGCTCCATGGTGGGGCAGATCGCCAAGGCGATGGGCGCCGGCAAGGTGATCGGCAGCGCGGGATCGCCGGAGAAGGTGGCGCGGCTGCTGGAATTGGGCTTCGACGCGGCTTTCAACTACAACGACGCTCCCGTGGTGGATCAGTTGCGCGACGCGGCGGGGGAGCGCGGTATCGATGTGTACTTCGACAACGTGGGCGGCGACCATCTGGAAGCGGCCCTGGAAATGTTGAACGTCGGTGGCCGGGTTGCCATGTGCGGGGCCATTGCCCAGTACAACTCAACCGAGCCGCCTGCCGCACCGCGGAACCTGGCCGTTGCCATCGGCAAGCAGCTGACGCTCCGGGGTTTCCTTGTTGGGGGACAGCGCGCACACGCGGCGGAGTTCCGGGAAAAGATGGCGGCATGGCTGGCGGACGGCACTGTCCGCTACGACGAGACAATCGTGGACGGCCTGGAAAATGCGGCCGGGGCATTCATCGATCTGCTCGAGGGTGCGAACACCGGGAAGATGCTCGTCCGCCTGTGACTTGCGGGGCGCCCTACTGCTTGGTAACAAAAAGTCAACGATCTGTGCCGCAGGCTGCTTTTGTGCTACCTCCATGTGTTTTTCGCCACTAGTCTGGTTGCATCAGTGCGCTTCGGCGCAGTGCTGCGAAGCATCAGTGAAAACAGAATTTCTGCCCCGGGGTTTTGGAAACGGACACTCATTGACCACCAGTCGTAGCGCCAAACACTTTCTTCCTGGAGGAACATTGAAGAAACCACTGCGTGCCACCCTGAAGCGCGGTTCGATGGCCGGAGTCGCCACCATGGGCGCGGCAGCGCTCCTGCTCAGTGGCTGTGGACAGGCACCCGATGCCGGTTCCAGCACCAACGCCGCAAGCGACTACACGGGCTGCATTGTCTCCGACTCCGGTGGCTTCGATGACCAGTCCTTCAACCAGTCCTCCTTCGAGGGCCTCAAGAAGGCAGAGAAGGATCTGGGGATCACCACGAAGTCGGCCGAGTCCAAGGCCAACAGCGACTTCGAGACCAACCTCAACGGCATGATCTCGGCCGGCTGCAACCTGACCGTCACGGTCGGCTTCCTCCTGGGCGACGCCACCAAGGCTGCTGCGGAGAAGAACACGGACAAGCACTTCGCGATCATCGACTTCGCTTACGAAACGCCGATCGCCAACGTCAAGCCCGTTGTCTACGACACCGCGCAGGCTGCATACCTGGCCGGCTACGCGGCCGCTGCCACGACCAAGACCGGCAAGGTGGGCACCTTCGGCGGCATCAAGCTCCCCACGGTCACCATCTTCATGGACGGTTTCTATGACGGCGTCCAGGCCTACAACAAGGCCAAGGGCAAGTCCGTACAGGTGGTGGGCTGGGACAAGGCTACCCAGGACGGCTCCTTCACGGGTGACTTCGAGAAGCAGGACACCGGCAAGCAGATCACCATCAACCTCCTGGACCAGGGCGCGGACATCGTGATGCCCGTTGCAGGTCCGGTTGGCAAGGGTGCAGGCGCTGCCCTGAAGGAAGCAAAGGCTGCCGGCAAGGACGTCAAGCTCATTTGGGTCGACTCCGACGGCTACCTCACCGCTCCGGAGTACAAGGACCTCATGCTGACCTCCGTGGTCAAGCAGATGGGTGAAGCCGTGGAGTCCGTGGTGAAGGATGACAAGGACGGCAAGTTCAGCAACGAAGCCTACGTTGGCACGCTGGAGAACGACGGCGTCGCCCTCGCACCGTTCCACGACCTTGACTCCGTAGTTTCGGCCGAAACCAAGTCCGAACTCGACGCCCTCAAGGCAGACATCATTTCGGGCAAGCTGGTTGTTGAATCGGCGGCCAGCCCGAAGAAGTAACAACCCTCGAACAAGCCGCCAGTACCGGGCCCCGGTACTGGCGGCACGTTTTTGCCCTGACTACGCTGCTGCCTACAGGTAGTGAGCAATACAGCCGTCCCTCGGACTCACAGAACGGTGGGAGTTGTGAAACTCGAATTGAAGGGGATCTCGAAGGCATTCGGGAGCTTCTACGCCAACCAAGACATCGACCTTGTGGTCGAATCCGGACAGATCCATTGCCTCCTCGGCGAGAATGGTGCCGGAAAATCAACCCTCATGAACGTGTTGTATGGGCTCTATGAGCCTACGGCCGGACAAATCCTCGTTGACGACCAACCGGTAGCTTTCCGGGGACCGGGGGACGCCATGGCTGCAGGGATCGGCATGGTGCACCAGCACTTCATGCTCGTCCCGGTGTTCACCGTCGCGGAGAACGTTGCGCTCGGCGCGGAGCCAACGTCCGTAGGCGGCGTCCTCAGCATGGACGAAACCCGCCGGAAGATCCGCGATATCTCCGAAAAGTACGGCTTCGACGTCGATCCCGATGCTTTGGTGGAAGACCTCCCGGTTGGGGTCCAGCAGCGCGTGGAAATCATCAAGGCGCTGGTCCGGGAGGCGAAGGTGCTGATCCTGGATGAGCCCACCGCCGTGCTCACGCCGCAGGAAACCGATGAGCTCCTGGACATCATGAGGCAGCTTAAGGCCGGCGGAACATCGATCGTGTTCATCTCGCACAAGCTGCGTGAGGTCAAGGCTGTCTCGGACGTCATCACCGTGGTCCGCCGTGGAAAAGTAGTCGGCGATGCCCCGCCGACTGCTTCTGCGGCAGAGCTTGCGTCCATGATGGTTGGCCGGCCTGTCAGCCTGAGTCTGCATAAAGCCGTGGCCCAACCGAAGGAGACCACTTTCAAGGTGGAGAACCTGACGGTGCGGGCGCCAAACGGCACCAACATCGTGGACGGAATCAGCTTCGACATCGCCCAAGGCGAGATCCTTGCGATCGCAGGTGTCCAGGGCAATGGCCAGACCGAGCTGACCGAAGCGATCCTTGGTGTCCAGGAACACGTGACCGGATCGGTCACCCTCGACGGAAAGCAGTTGCTGGGACTGCCGGTGAAAGACGTCCTGCGTTCCGGCGTCGGCTTCGTTCCGGAGGACCGCACCGTAGATGGCCTGGTGGGTCCGTTCTCCGTGGCCGAGAATCTGGTGCTGGACCTTTACGACCAAGCTCCCTTTGCCCGCGGCGTCAGCATGAACCCGGGCAAAGTGGCCGAGAACGCCAAGGCCAAGATCGAGGAGTTCGATATCCGCACCCCGTCCGCGGGCGCTGCGGCAGGGACGTTGTCGGGCGGCAACCAACAAAAGGTTGTCATGGCCCGTGAGTTGTCCCGCCCCCTGCGGCTCTTCATTGCAAGCCAACCCACCCGCGGCGTGGACGTCGGTTCCATCGAATTCCTGCATAAGCGAATCGTCGCGGAGAGGGATGTGGGAACGCCGGTGATGATCGTCTCCACGGAACTCGACGAAGTCATGGAGCTCGCAGACCGCATTGCGGTGATTTACAAAGGCAAGCTCGTGGGCATCGTTCCCTCGGGTACATCCCGCGACACCCTCGGCCTGATGATGGCCGGCGTCAGCCCGGAAGGGGGCTCCGATGACACCCAGTGAACCGACCGGCAACCCTGGCGATCAGAAGAAGAATGAACCGGCCGCGGAAGCGGCACGGCAGGAATCCACCACCGATGTCCAGGCCGCCGACGTCGCGCTGGACACTGCGGGCGGCACCCTGGAACCGTCCATTGTTCCGGTGTCCTCCCAGAGCGGAGACGTCGGACGCCAGCAAGGCAGCCTGTTCCGCCGGATCGTCATGGGGAATGGATTCGTTTCCGTCCTGGCCGTCCTTGTTGCCTTAATCCTCGGCGGCCTGTTGATCGCCAGCACCGACGACAGAGTCGCCAGGACCGCAGGGTACTTCTTTGCCCGCCCCACCGACTTCCTTTCGGCGCTCTGGGGCGCCATGACCAAGAGCTACGTTGCCCTCTTCCAAGGAGCGGTTTTCAACCCCCGGCAGGGCCTCATGCCCTTGCTGGAGACCATGACCGTAGCCACCCCGCTGATCTGCGCCGGCCTGGGCGTGGCCCTGGCTTTCCGGGCAGGTTTGTTCAATATCGGTGCCCAGGGCCAGATCATCATCAGCGCCACCCTGGCCGCCTATGTCGGCTTCGCCTGGGACCTTCCCTTCGGCTTGCACCTGCTGGTGGTCATCATTATGGGGGTCCTGGGTGGAGCGGTCTGGGGAGGCGTTGTGGGCCTCCTCAAGGCCAGGACGGGCGCCCACGAGGTCATTGTGACCATCATGTTGAACTACGTGGCCCTGTTCCTGCTCGACTTCCTCCTGAACACCGCGGCGTTCCGGCGTCCGGGGGACAACAGCCCCATTTCGCCCCGGCTGGATGAATCGGCTACCTACCCCGTGCTCATACCCGGCTCGCGGCTGCACCTGGGCTTCCTGGTGGCCGTTGCGCTGACGGCAGGTGTCTGGTGGATGCTCAACCGTTCCACCATTGGCTTCGAATTCCGTGCTGTCGGCGCAAATCCCGCTGCTGCCCGCACGGCCGGGGTCAAGGTTCCGCGGGCCACCATCCTCGTCATGGCGTTCGCCGGAGCCCTCGCAGCCTTCGGCGGCGTGGCGCAGGTAGCCGGTACCGAGAAGGTCCTGACCGGCGGGGTCGCGGCACAGATTGGCTTCGACTCCATCACCGTGGCCCTGCTGGGGCGCAGTACACCGTGGGGCACGTTCTTTGCCGGCCTCCTGTTCGGCGCATTCCGCGCGGGAGCCGTGCAGATGCAGATCCAGACGGGAACACCCATCGACATAGTTTTGGTGGTGCAGTCGCTGATCGTCCTGTTCATCGCAGCCCCGCCGCTCATCAAGTCCATCTTCCGGTTGGACAGCACCAAGAAGAAGAAAAAGGTAGCCCGGAAGGCCGCCCTCGCCAACGCCACCGGAGGTGCCAAATGAGCGCAACAGCAACCGCCCCCCGGGCCGGAGCTCCGTCCCTTCCGGGCTTCCGCCCCTCGTTGAAAGTCCCTGTTTCCCTCAGCGTCCTGGCCCTTGTTGCACTGGTCTTCTTCGGATTGCTGGGGTCCGGGCAAACGGCCGAGATGAAGGTCAGCGATCCCGGCGACGCGGTCCAGATCCCTGCGCTGATGATTCCCGGCCAGGCCGGCGGCATTGTGCTGGCCGTTTTGCTCCTGGCCATGGCCGCCTACTCGATCTACCTCTGGACGCGCGGAGAACGTTCACCGAAGTGGTTGCCCATTGCTTTCGCCGTGGTCTTCGTCTTTGCCGTGCTCGTGTGGATTGTGGCCGGCGCCCGGCAACCGTCCATCTCGTTGGCCGGCCTGGTGGCAGGCTCGGTGACGCTGGCGGTTCCCCTCGTCTTCGGGTCCCTGTCCGGTGTGCTCTGTGAGCGGGTAGGCGTGGTCAACATCGCCATTGAGGGCCAGCTGCTGGGCGGGGCTTTCACCGCTGCCCTCGTGGCCACCGTGACCGGCAGCCCCTACATCGGGCTGCTCGCCGCTGCTGCCGCGGGCGCCGCCGTCTCCATGGTGCTGGCGGTCTTCAGCATCAAGTACCTCGTGAACCAGATCATTGTGGGCGTGGTCCTGAACGTGCTGGTATCAGGCCTCACCGGCTTCCTGTTCGGCACGGTCATGGCACCGAACAAAGAGCAGTTCAACACCCCGGGCCGCCTGGACATCCTGCCGATCCCGCTGCTCTCCGATATCCCCATCATCGGGCCGGTTCTTTTTGAGCAGTCCGTGGCCGGCTACCTGATGTACATCGCAGTGGCTGTTGTGTGGTTCGGGTTGTTCAAGACGCGGTGGGGTCTCCGGGTCCGGGCCGTTGGTGAGCACCCGCAGGCCGCCGACACCCTGGGCATCAATGTAAACGCCACCCGCTTCTGGAACGTCACCCTGGGCGGGGCCATCGCAGGCATCGGCGGAGCGGTGTTTACGTTGGTGACCATCGACTCCTTCACCAAGGACATCTCCGGAGGCCGCGGCTTCATTGCCCTGGCTGCTCTCATTTTCGGCCGCTGGAACCCGATCGGCGCTTTCCTGGCATCCTTGCTGTTCGGTTTCGCCTACAACCTGCAGTCGATTCTGGGCATTATTGGTACTCCGGTGCCCAGCCAGTTCATGGCCATGCTGCCGTACCTGGTGACCATCTTCGCCGTCGCCGGTTTGGTGGGCAGGTCCAGGCCGCCCGCGGCCAGCGGCATACCGTACGTGAAGGGGTGACGTGATGAGCCACATCGATTGGCAAGCGCTGGAAGCCGCGGCGAAAGACGCCATGGACCGGGCCTACGCGCCCTACTCCAAGTTCCCGGTGGGGGCCGCAGCCCTCACTGACGACGGCCGGATCATCAGCGGCTGCAATGTGGAGAACGCCAGCTACGGGCTCACCCTCTGCGCCGAGTGCACGTTGATTGGCCAGTTGCACATGGGCGGCGGCGGACGGCTGGTGGCGTTTTACTGCGTGGACGGCGACGGCGGCATCCTGATGCCGTGCGGACGCTGCCGGCAGCTGCTCTACGAATTCCGGGCGCCCGGCATGCAACTCATGACCAGCCAAGGCGTCAAAACCATGGACCAGGTGCTGCCTGACGCCTTCGGTCCGGAACATCTGGAGGAAACCCCGTGACCAGCACTGAAGCCTTCGACGCCGTCCAGATCATCACCATCAAGCGGGACAAAGGCACCCTGACGCCGGAGCAGATCGACTGGACCATTGACGCCTACACCCGCGGGGTCATTGCCGAAGAGCAGATGGCGGCACTGAACATGGCCATCCTGCTCAACGGCATGGACAGGGCCGAGATCTCCCGCTGGACGGCCGCGATGATCGCCTCCGGGGAGCGGATGGACTTTTCGTCGCTGACAACGCCCGACGGCGGCAGGAAACCTACCAGCGACAAGCACTCCACCGGTGGGGTAGGGGACAAGATCACTCTTCCCCTGGCTCCGTTGGTGGCCGTTTTCGGAGTGGCAGTGCCGCAGCTGTCCGGCCGCGGATTGGGTCACACCGGAGGCACGCTGGACAAACTGGAAGCCATTCCCGGGTGGCGCGCGAACCTCAGCAACGCGGAAATCATGGCCCAACTCCAGGATGTCGGAGCAGTGATCTGCGCGGCAGGCTCCGGGTTGGCCCCGGCTGACAAGAAGCTGTACGCCCTCCGCGATGTTACGGGCACCGTCGAAGCCATCCCGCTGATTGCGTCGTCGATCATGAGCAAGAAGATCGCCGAGGGCACGGGGTCGCTGGTGCTGGACGTGAAGGTGGGTTCGGGTGCGTTCATGAAGGACGAGGCCCGGGCCCGGGAACTCGCGGAAACCATGGTGGCGTTGGGCAAGGACGCCGGGGTGCACACTGTTGCGCTGATGACCGATATGTCCACGCCGCTGGGGCTGACCGCGGGCAACGCCATTGAGGTGGAGGAGTCCGTGGAGGTCCTGGCAGGCGGCGGCCCGGAAGACGTCGTCGACCTGACGGTACGGCTCGCTGAAGAAATGTTGGCCGGTGCCGGCATCCACGACGCCGATCCTGCCGCGGCCCTGAAGGACGGCCGGGCCATGGATGTGTGGAACCGGATGATCGAGGCCCAGGGCGGAGATCCGCGCGCTGCCTTGCCCGTGGCCAAGGAATCGGAAGTGGTGTACGCCCCGGCGGACGGCGTCCTTGTGGAGCTGGATGCCCTCTCGGTGGGCGTGGCTGCCTGGCGCCTGGGCGCGGGCAGGGCCAGGAAGGAAGACACCGTCCAGGCAGCGGCGGGCGTCCGCCTCCACGCGAAGCCGGGCGCCCTGGTCCGTGCAGGGGAGCCCCTCATGACACTGCTGACGGACACTCCGGAGAAGTTCGATCGTGCCAAGGAAGCCCTGGCTAACGCGGTGGTGATCGCGCCGGAGGGATCCCGTCCCGCTCACCGGCTCATCATCGACAGGATCGCCTAGGCTTAATTACCGTGCAGGCCATCAATGATTTCATCCTCGCCGCGGCCGAACAGCCGTGGGTGTTGTTCCTGGTGCTGGCCTGTTGCCTGATCGATGGTTTCTTCCCGCCGATTCCCAGCGAATCGGTGGTGGTTGGCTTGAGTGCTGTCTCCGGCAGCAGCGGCTCACCGAACGTCTGGCTGCTGGGGGTGGTGGCGGCCATCGGGGCATTCTCCGGGGACAACATCGCCTACATCATCGGCGCCCGCATCGGGATCCGGCGGTGGCGCTGGATGCGCACCCAGCGCATGCAGGGCGCCTTCCGCTGGGCCGGGAAAGAACTTCGACGGCGGTCGGCCTCGCTGATCATGGTGGCCCGGTTCATTCCGATCGGCAGGGTGGCAGTGAACCTCACGGCCGGTGCCACGCACTTCCATCACGGCCGGTTTGTTGCCCTCACTTCTTTGTCGGCCGTCTTGTGGGCCAGCTATTCGGTGGTCCTCGGGTATTTCTTCGGTGTTTGGTTCGAAGACAACCATCTGCTCGGAGCTGTGATCGCGATCGTGGTGGCCGTCATCCTGGGCATCATCATTGACCGCATCATCAGCAAAGTGCGCGGGGCCGCTCCCTTGGACGGGAAGAACCTTCTTGAGGACCAGAAACCAACGGAAGAAGGCACCGGGGCTCCACCTACGGTATGAGCCTGCAGGTAGCCCAAGATCACCCCGTCGGGTGACGCCGGAACCTCCGCCGCGCAGCTAGCGTTAAACGTGTGATCCCGAGGCTGGGGCGTAGCGAACGACGTCCCGGCCATGGGACACTAAGAGCGATCTACGTCACAGTGTCAAGTCACATTCATCTAGGAGCTACCGCCGCGTGGAGTTTTTGAACGAAATGCTCGAGCATGCAGCCGGGCAGCCCTGGATTTACCCGGTACTGCTGGTGTTCTTCTTCATCGACGGATTCGCCACCATCCTCCCCAGCGAAACAGCGATCGTAGGCCTGTCGGCACTGTCCCTCCACAGCGGCCAGCCGAACCTCTGGATCCTGGGTTTCACGGCCCTCATCGGTGCCATGGCGGGGGACAACATGGCGTACATGCTCGGCAGGAAGATCGGGCTCACCCGGTGGAGGTGGATGCGCCGGCCCAAGGTTCAGAAAATGTTCGCGTGGGCGCAATACGAACTGGACAAGCGCGGAGCCGTGCTCATCTTCACCGCCCGCTACATCCCGTGGGGTCGCGTGGCCGTGAACTACGTGGCCGGCCAGACCGGCTTCCGCCACCGCACCTTCTTCATCCTTGATGCCTTCGCATGTATCACGTGGGTGGGCTACTCGATCGGCATCGGACTCCTCGCTGGCCAGTGGGTGCACAACAATCCTTTGCTGGGCGTTGGCATCGCCGTGGCGTTCGCCGTGCTTCTTGGCATCGTCGTAGACCACGCCCTGCGCTGGTGGCACAAGTACCTGGAGCGTAAGGACGCTGCGCGCGCAGCCGCCCGGGAAGCCTCTGAATCTGCCGCGCCCGCTGTGGACCGCAAGCCGGTTGTGGGCGCTGACCTCTCCAAGCCTGCTGGCTAAGGACCTGTCATCCCCCTAGAGTTGGTCTGTGACTGAGCCAATTGTTGACGCTGCCCCTGCCCTCGACTTTGATCTGAAGAGTCTTCCCAAGATTTCCCTGCACGACCATCTGGACGGCGGCCTGCGCCCTGCCACCATCATCGAACTGGCCGAAGCCGTGGGCCACACCCTTCCTTCGACGGATCCGGTGGCACTGGGTGAATGGTTCCGCGAATCGGCGGATTCCGGTTCCTTGGTGCGATACCTCGAAACGTTCGACCACACCATTGCCGTGATGCAGACCAAGGAAGGTCTCTTCCGGGTTGCCAAGGAGTTCGTGGAAGACCTCGCCGAGGATGGCGTGGTCTACGGCGAAGTCCGTTGGGCTCCCGAGCAGCACCTCCGGAAAGGCCTGACGCTTGACGAGGCCGTGGAAGCCGTCCAGGCCGGACTCGAAGCGGGCGTGGACGCAGCCGACGAAAGCGGCCGGCAGATCCAGGTGGGACAGCTGATCACCGCCATGCGCCACGCTGACCGTGGCCAGGAGATCGCCGAACTCGCCGTCCGCCACCGGACCCGGGGCGCCGTCGGATTCGACATCGCCGGAGCAGAAGACGGCTTCCTGCCCTCCCGGTTCAAGGACGCTTTCACGTACCTGGCGGCCAACAACTTCCCGGCGACAGTCCACGCGGGTGAGGCCGCCGGCCTGGAGAGCATCCAGTCAGCCCTGGTGGATGGCCGCGCGCTGCGTCTGGGCCATGGCGTCCGCATCGCGGAGGACATCACGGTTGAGTTCGAAGACAACGCCGACGACGACGGCGAGGGCACCGTCGGCCTGGTCACCTTGGGCAACGTGGCCGGCTGGGTCCGGGACCGGGGAATTCCCTTGGAGATCTGCCCTTCGTCCAACCTGCAGACGGGTGCGATCGCCAACTTCGGCGAAGGCATCGAAAGCCACCCGTTGGACATGCTCTTCCAGCTCGGTTTCAACGTCACCATCAACACGGACAACCGGCTCATGAGCGGGGTGACCCTGACGGACGAGTTCGAACTCCTGGTGGAAACCTTCGATTACGACCTCGATGAACTCCTGGAACTGACGCTCAATGCTGCCGAGGCGGCTTTCCTGCCGCTGGATGAGCGCGAGGCTTTGGTGGAGTACATCAACGATGCCTACGCCAACCTCGGCTAAGGAGCCCGCCAACAGCATCGACCGGCTTATCGAAACAATCGGTGCCCTGCGTGAGCACTGCCCCTGGATGGGTGCGCTCACGCATGAATCGCTGGTGGAATACCTGATCGAGGAAGCCTACGAGGTAGTGGATTCGATCGAAGCCGGTTCCGTTGATGAGGAACTCCGCGGTGAGCTGGGCGACGTACTGCTTCAAGTGGTGCTGCACGCCCGGCTCGCCGAGGAGCGCGGCAGTTTCGACTTCGAAGCCGTTGCAGAGGGCATCAACGCCAAGATGATCCGGCGGAACCAGCACGTCTTCAAGGCCGACGGCTCCCTGCAGGAGAGTTTCCCGGCCAGCGTCGAGGAAATCATCGTCCGGTGGGATGCGGCCAAACGCGCCGAGAAACCGGAGCGCGCTGATCCGTTTGAGGGAATCCCGCCGCACCTGCCTGCCTTGGCGGCGGCGCAGAAATCGCTGGACAGGGCCGCGCGCGCCGGCCTGGCCATCGATCAGCAAGGTGCGCGGGCCGCCGTCGGGCCTGTTGCGGTGCCGGACTCCGAAAAGGGGCTGGGCGAGCTGCTGCTCGCCGTCGTCGCCGGCGCCCACCGGCAGGGACTCGACGCCGAACGTGCACTCCGGAAGGCCGTGCGCGCCTTCCACGATGGTCACGAACGGCATTCGTGACGTGCTCCCGAGGAAACCGTTCCGTAACCTAAGCCACTCTCGACTACGCTAGTAGCGACGAGGACGTCGAGAATTCCCCTCTAGATTCCTGTAAATCGCTTCACCATAAGGAGCACATCCATGGCGCTTATCGATGCCATCCACGCCCGCGAGATCCTTGATTCCCGCGGAAACCCGACCGTAGAAGTAGAGGTCCTGCTCTCCGACGGCCAGATCGGCCGCGCAGCAGTTCCCTCCGGTGCCTCCACCGGCGAGCACGAGGCCGTTGAGCTCCGCGACGGCGACAAGGGCCGTTACCTCGGCAAGGGTGTCCAGAAGGCCGTCGACGCTGTGATCGACGAGATCTCCCCGGCCCTGATCGGCTTCGACGCCACGGACCAGCGCAGCATCGACCAGGCGATGATCGACCTCGATGGCACGTCCAACAAGGGCAAGCTCGGCGCCAACGCCATCCTCGGCGTGTCCCTCGCTGTCGCCAACGCCGCCGCAGCTTCGGCTGACCTGCCGCTGTACAAGTACCTGGGCGGCCCGAACGCCCACGTTCTTCCGGTCCCGCTGATGAACATCCTCAATGGCGGTTCGCACGCAGACTCCGACGTTGACATCCAGGAATTCATGATCGCTCCGATCGGCGCCGAGACCTTCTCCGAGGGTCTCCGCTGGGGCGTTGAGGTCTACCACAACCTCAAGTCCGTCCTGAAGGAAAAGGGCCTCTCGACGGGCCTCGGCGACGAGGGCGGCTTCGCTCCGAACCTGCCGTCCAACCGCGCTGCACTGGACCTGATCCAGGAAGCCATCAAGAACGCCGGCTACACCCCGGGCACGGACATCGCGCTGGCCCTGGACGTCGCTTCCTCCGAGTTCTACAAGGACGGCGCCTACCAGTTCGAAGGCAAGGCCCTGAACTCCACCGAGATGAGCGCCTACTACGCCGAGCTGGTTGCCGACTACCCGCTGGTCTCCATCGAAGACCCGCTGGACGAGAACGACTGGGAAGGCTGGAAGACCCTCACCGACACGATCGGCGACAAGGTCCAGCTGGTTGGCGACGACCTCTTCGTGACCAACCCGGTCCGCCTGCAGCAGGGCATCGACGCCGCCACGGCCAACTCGCTGCTGGTCAAGGTCAACCAGATCGGTTCCCTGACCGAGACGCTCGACGCCGTGTCCCTGGCACAGCGCGCCGGCTACACCACCATCACCTCGCACCGCTCAGGCGAGACCGAGGACACCACCATTGCCGACATCGCCGTTGCCACCAACGCCGGCCAGATCAAGACCGGTGCCCCGGCCCGTTCCGAGCGCGTAGCCAAGTACAACCAGCTGCTGCGCATCGAAGAAGAACTGGACGACGCCGCACGCTACGCCGGACGCAGCGCCTTCCCGCGTTTCAAGGGCTAGCCTTCCGCGAAAACAGCTGACCGGTGGCTATGGTGGAAAGACCATAGCCGCCGGTTCTGTTTAACGCTTGCCTGCTGGACCGCGGGCCAAGGAACCAACGCAAGAATGTCAGGCGCGAGGGCAAGCGCAGCAACCCGCCAGGCAAGCACCGGGCATTACAGGAGTGTCATGGCCACCCGTCGTCCAAAGGTACCCAGGGCCGACGCCCTCGGCAGGCAGTCCGGCTCCCCGCCCGCCTCCGAACGCCACCAGGCCGGCGGCCCCGCCGATGAAACGGCCGGGGAGATCATCGAGGCCTCATTCGGCAGCAGCCCCTCGACCACGCCGGCAGGAACGACCGGTAGCGCCATCAAGGGAAAAGCAACGGGCGGGCCAAACGGTGCCGGCGCCGCGACTGCCGTGAGGAAGCCGTCCGCGCGTACCGGCACGCCGTCGAAATCCGCTCCTTCCCTCCGCGGGGCCTCCGCTCCGGACAGTAAGTCAGGAGGCGCCAAACAGGTCCCCGGTGATCATGAAAGCATCGATCCGGTACCGGCCAAGGCCTTCTCGGGACGCCTGTTGGCCTTTGCAGTGGTCATGATTGCCATCACGGTCATGCTGGCCCCCACGGTCAAGGTGTTCCTCGAGAAACGCTCCGAAATCTCGGCCCTGGAAGCGGAAATCGCGGCGCAGGAAGCCGAGCAGGAGGACCTGAACAAGCAGCTATCGCGGTGGCAGGACCCCAACTACGTGAAACAGCAGGCCCGCGACCGCATTAACATGGTTATGCCGGGTGAAACGGGATACTGGGTGTTTGGCGGGGAAGATGCCGCCGGAACGCCTGGGGGCCGCACCGGCTCCGGCACATCCGAAAACCCGGCCAACTTGCCCTGGGTGGATGCGCTTTGGGAGTCCATCAGACGATCGGCAACAGACTAGACGCGGTGCCCGCCGCCGTCGTGCCCTCCGGGGAGGCGACCACAAAGGGCAGGAAGGTTGGCAGCACAAGTGGAAGCAAACACGGCAGCCTTGCCGCAGGAATCCCGCCAGCCATCAGAACACGACCTGGATGTCCTGAGCCGCCAGCTCGGCCGTCCCGTCCGTGACGTCGTGGAGATCCCCGCCCGTTGCGTGTGCGGCAATCCGCTGGTTGCGGCCACGGCACCCCGGCTGAGTAACGGAACCCCGTTCCCCACGACGTTCTACCTGACCCACCCGGTCATTACGTCGGCGGTGTCCCGTCTGGAAGCAGCCGGGCTCATGAACCGGATGAATGACCGCCTGTCCGCCGAGCCGGATCTCGCCGAGTCTTACCGCGGCGCCCACGAATCCTACCTCCAGGCCCGGGACCAGATCGCCGAACGTTCCGGCACGGGTGCGGTTCCGGAGATTGCCGGAGTCTCGGCAGGCGGCATGCCCACCCGCGTGAAATGCCTGCATGTCCTGGTGGGCCACTCCCTGGCGGCCGGTCCCGGCGTGAACCCGTTGGGTGATGAAGCGCTGGAAGCCATCTCGGAGTGGTGGACCAAGGACCGCTGCTATTGCGACGGCGCATGGGACACCGAGGGTGAGGCCCCGTCGAGGGATCTCAGCCGCCATGGCCCGCAGGGCTTGCCTGGCATCGTTGGCCGGCCGGCCCCGGTGCGCAAGTCAAAGACCCCTGAGGACACCACTGCCGAAACGACGGAAGAGCATCCATGAGCCGTGTGGCCGCCATCGACTGTGGAACCAACTCGATCCGCCTGCTGATCGCCGATTCCCCCAACGGGGGATCCGGGCCGTTGGCTGACGTTGTCCGCGAAATGCGCGTGGTCCGCCTGGGACAAGGCGTTGACGCCACCGGGGAGCTCGCTCCCGAGGCCCTTGAACGGACCTTCGCTGCCGCCAAGGATTACGCGGAACTCATCAACAAGCACGACGCCGGCAAGGTCCGTTTCGTCGCCACGTCGGCGACGCGGGACGCCCGGAACCGGGACGTCTTCGTCGATGGCATCCGCGGGTTGCTTGGTGTGGAACCCGAGGTCATCTCCGGCGAGGAGGAAGCTTCCCTGTCCTTCGCCGGTGCCAGCAGCGTGCTGCCTGTCAAAGACGACGACGCCGTCCTGGTGGTGGACCTTGGCGGCGGCAGCACGGAGTTCGTCCTGGGTGATTCCAACGGCGTCATCGCTGCCCGTTCGGTGGACATCGGCTGCGTGCGCCTTACGGAACGGCACCTCAAGGGCGATCCTCCCACCGCGGAAGAGATCGCAGCAGCAGAAGCCGACGTCGACGCAGCCATCAACCTCGCAGCGGAAACCGTTCCCTTCCACCGTGCCACCGCCGTCGTGGGTGTTGCCGGTTCCATTACCACCATCACGGCCCACGCCCTGGGCCTGAGCGAGTACCAGCCGAACCGGATCCATGGCGCCTACCTCGATTCCGCCACCATCAGCGATGCTGCGACCAACCTGCTGAACATGGGCCGTGCCGATCGTGCCGCCCTGCCCTACATGCACCCCGGCCGGGTGGATGTTATCGGAGCCGGCGCGCTGGTGTGGCGACGCATCGTCGCCCGATTGGTCGAAACGGGCAACGGCCGCATCAATGGCGCGTTGGCCAGCGAGCACGACATTCTGGACGGCATTGCGCTAAGCATCCGGGGTTCTGCATGAGTATGCGGTTCCGGCGCAGCCTTTCCGCCTCGCTCGCGGCCTTCCTGGCCGGGGGAGCGCTGGTGGGCTCGCTGGCGACCGCACCGGCGGCGATGGCCGACTCGTGGCGGGACAAAGAGCACTGGCTCAAGGAATCGGGAATCACCAACGCCTGGCAGGTCTCGAAAGGGGCCGGCGTCAAGGTAGCCATCATCGACAGCGGTGTTGACGGCAACCACCCGGACCTCAAGGGAGTTGTCACCGGCGGCGCTGATGCCTCGAAAGCGGGAGCGCCGAACGGCCAGAAGAGCATCGGCGCCAAACCGGAGCACGGCACATTGGTGGCCACCATGCTGGCCGGCCGCGGACACACAACGCCTACGGCTTCCCCGTCCGCCTCGCCGTCAGCGGCCCCCACGACGCCACCTGCGGGAGGGCCTGACGGGATAGTGGGCGTAGCGCCGGAAGCCGAACTTCTGTCCGTCTCAACGTGGCTTGGCTCGCCGAACCCCGGCGGAAAAACGGACCAGGAACAAATCCCGGATGCCGTCCGCTGGGCCGTGGACAACGGTGCGAAGGTCATCAACATTTCCTTGGGCAGCACGTCTCCGGACTGGCCTCAGAGTTGGGACGCGGCCTTCCTTTACGCCGAACAAAAGGACGTCGTCATCGTTGCTGCCGCCGGGAACCGGGTTGGCGGCAACGTCCAGGTGGGCGCACCCGCCACCATCCCCGGGGTCCTCACGGTCGCAGGCCTGGACGGCGACGGCAAAGCCAGCGTGGATTCCTCCTCCCAGGGCATCAGCATCGGTGTAGCAGCCCCCGCTGAAGACCTCGTGGGCGGCATCCCCGGCGGCGGCTACGCCGAGTGGGCCGGAACCTCGGGTGCAGCGCCCATCGTTTCCGGGGTCGCCGCCCTGATCCGGTCCAAGTGGCCGGAGATGAGTGCAGCGCAGGTCATCAACCGGATCGTGAGCACCGCCAAGGATGCAGGCGCCCCGGGCAAGGACCCGTTGTACGGCTACGGGATCCTTGATGCCGAGGCTGCTTTGAAGGGAACCGTCCCCACAACCAGCACCAACCCGTTGGGCTCCATCGGCGATTGGATCAGGGTCCATCGACGCGGCGACCTCAGCGCTCCGACCCAGGCTCCGGTCGAGAGTCCCACCAGCGCGCCTCCCACCTTGGCGGACCCCACCGTTCCCGTGGCGCAGGCTCCGGCGACGGTCGACGATGCTCTGCCGGCCGCCGTCGTGCTTGGTTTCGGCGCCTTGTTCATCGCCATCATTGCCGGTGCCGCAATCCAGTTGCGCCGGGCTTATAAAAACCCGCCGGCGACGCCGGAGGAGGCCGATACCGGCGTCATGGAAGCGGTGGATCCACCTACCAAACGTAGTTAGTGAAGATTTTCACAAAGTAATGTACTCTGGTGTCATGGCAACCACCCCAGAGCTCATTGACCGTCCCCGGGTTCTCGTCGTCGGCGGCGGCTACGTCGGCCTGTACGTAGCACTCAAACTGCAGAAGAAGATCGCGAATGCAGGTGGCATCGTCACCGTCGTGGATCCACTGCCCTACATGACCTACCAGCCGTTCCTCCCCGAGGTAGCCGGCGGCAACATCGAGGCACGCCACGCCGTTGTCTCCCACCGTCAGCACCTGAAGCAGACTGAGCTCATCCAGGGCCGCGTCACCAGCATCGACCACGCCAACCGCACCGCTGTGGTTGCGCCCTCGGACGGCGGCGCTCCGTTTGAGATCCCGTACTTCGACGTCGTCATGGCCGCTGGTGCCATCACCCGTACCTTCCCCATCAAGGGCCTCGCGGACAAGGGCATCGGCCTGAAGACCATCGAGGAAGCAGTTGCACTGCGCAACAAGCTCCTTGAGCGCATCGAAGCCGCATCCACCATGACGGACCCGGCCGCACGTGCCAAGGCCCTGACGTTCGTGGTTGTTGGCGGCGGCTTCGCCGGCATCGAGTGCCTCACCGAAATGGAAGACCTCGCCCGCGCAGCTGTGCGCAACAACCCGCGCATCCGCCAGGAGGAAGTCCGCTTCATCCTGGTCGAAGCCATGGGCCGCATCATGCCCGAGGTCACCGCTTCCCAGGCCGAGTGGGTTGTGGAACACCTCCGCAGCCGCGGCATCGAGGTCCTGCTGAACACCTCGCTGGACAGCGCCGAAGGCAACCTCAAGCTCATCAACCTCCCGGACAAGACCTCCGCCGGTGAAATCGAAGCAGACACCCTGGTCTGGGCTGCAGGCGTGCAGGCCAACCCGATGATCCGCTCCACCGACTTCCCGCTCGAACCCCGTGGCCGCGTCCGCGTCCTCCCGGACCTGCGCATTGCAGGCGACGAAGGCATCATCGAGAACGCCTGGGCTGCCGGCGACATCGCCGCTGTTCCGGACCTGACCGGCAAGGGCCTCCCGGACGGTACCTGCGTACCGAACGCACAGCACGCACTTCGCCAGGCCAAGAAGCTCGCCAAGAACCTCTGGGCTTCCCGCTGGGACAAGCCGTTGCACGATTACAAGCACAAGAACCTTGGTGCTGTAGCCGGCTTCGGCGAGTGGAAGGGTGTTGCGAACATCAACCTGCTGGGCCGCATCGGCCTCAAGGGCGGACTCGCCTGGTTGGCACACCGTGGCTACCACGGCATGGCCATGCCCACTGTTGAGCGCAAGTTCCGCGTGGTCTTCGGCTGGATCCTGGCCTTCTTCGCCGGCCGCGACACCACGCAGCTGATGGACCTGGACAACCCGCGCGGTGCGTTCGTGGCCGCGGCGACCCCGGCCCCGAAGCCGGCTGCTGCCGCTCCCGCACCTGCTGAAGCCAAGCCCGCCGAGGTCAAGACCCCGGTAACGGCTGACGCCAAGTAGCAAGAAGCACGACGGCGGCTGCTCCCCTGAGGGGGAGTGGCCGCCGTCGACGTTTAACGCCTCGCCGTCACACCGTGGCGGGCGCGCCTAGACTGTACGCATGCCCGGCGAAACTGACTTGGAAACACTTCTCGAATCCATGCAACCCGTTGTCCGCGAGGGCGACTACGTCTACGCACTGTGGCCGCACGGAAAGCCGCTGGAAGGCGACATCGAGGCTGCGGTCCGGGAAGCGGAGGGCCTGACCGTGGTTCTGCGGCGCGACGAAGCGGACCGGCTTGGCCTGCACTATGACTTCGTGGCTGCATGGATCACCTTGCAGATCCATTCGGCCCTGGAAGCTGTTGGACTGACTGCTGCGGTCAGTTCGGCCCTCACCCATGCCGGCATCAGCTGCAACGTCCTGGCCGGCTTCCACCACGACCACCTGCTGGTGCCGGCTGCCGAGGCCGGACGCGCCCTTGATGTGCTCCGCCTGCTGGGACGCGGAATAGTGCTGAGGGACGAACGCCTGGAGGATCGTGCGGCCATCCTGGAACTCGCCGCGAAGGCGTTCTCCGTTTCGCCGGTCACGGGGGAACCCGTCCAAGGTACGCCAGTGGAGGGGGGGCCTGCTGCGGGAGCTCTTCGAGTGCGACGAATACATTCCGAACCTGAGCATCGTGGCGGAAATCGCCGGTGAGATCGTGGGGCACGTCATCAGTACCCGGGCATGGGTGGGGGACCTGGAACTCCTTGGCCTCGGGCCGATAGCGGTGGAGCCCACGCTCCAGCGGCGGGGGATCGGTTCTGCGCTGATGCGCGAGACCACGCTGCGGGCCACAGCGGCAGGGGAGCGCGGAATCGCTTTGCTGGGAAGTACCAGCTACTACCCGCGCTTCGGCTACGTCCCGGCGGCAACCGTTGGCGTCGCTCCGCCGGACGCCGCGTGGGGCGACCACTTCCAGTTGTTGCGGCTTCCGGCATGGCCCGACGGCGTGCGGGGAACCTTCCGCTACGCGGCGCCGTTTGAGCGCCTTTAGCGCAGGACATCTTCAGCTGGGATAACATGGTCCGGGCGCCCCAGTAGCCCAATTGGCAGAGGCAGCGGACTTAAAATCCGCGTGTTGTGGGTTCGAGTCCCACCTGGGGCACAACGGGAAAGGGAAGCGGAAATCCGCTTCCCTTTCCCGCTTTCTTTTTGAAGAGTTTTCCCAGCTGGCTCGTAGATTCCCCACAGGCAACGAGTGTTATAGGGATGTGACCTCAATCACTTATTTTCCCTGATCAATTGCACTAGTTTGAGTCTTAATCAGGAATACCTGAGTTATCGCATCAAAGGCGGTTCGCACCTTTCGATCGAGGAGACAACGAATGTTTGATCTTTCCCAAGCGGCGCCCCGGGCCGCCAAGCTGACAGCGCTTGGCATTGGGGTCGCTCTGCTCGCCACAGCCTGTGGCGGGTCTTCAACGCCGAGCCAGTCCAATACCGGCTCCAGCTCGGCCGCCGCAGCAGGCATTTCCTGCCCGGCACCCAGTGGAGGGGCGGGTGCAGGCAACAGCCAGGCCGCTACCAACTCTGGCCCCGTACCTCCCTCGACCACCACTACCTCCACTCCGCTCAAGATTGGATCGCTCCTGCCGACAACGGGGTCGCTGGCGTTCCTTGGCCCGCCCGAAATTGCCGGTGTAAACCTCGGCATCAAGGAAGTCAATGATGCAGGCGGCGTGCTCGGTGCTCCCGTCGAGGTAATCCACCGTGACTCCGGTGATACCAAGACCGATATCGCTACGCAGTCCACCACCGCCCTCCTGGGCCAGGGAGTCAGCGCCATCATCGGTGCAGCCTCCTCGGGTGTCTCCAAGACCGTCATCAACCAGATCACGGGTGCCGGTGTCATCCAGTTCTCGCCGGCCAACACCTCGCCGGACTTCACTACGTGGGATGACAAGGGGCTGTACTGGCGTACTGCGCCTTCCGACGTCCTGCAGGGCAAGGTCCTCGGCAACTACATGGCCACCTGTGGAGCCCAGACCGTTGGCATGATCGTGCTTAACGACGCTTACGGAACCGGCCTGCAGAAGAACGTCAAGGAAGCCTTCGAGGCTGCCGGCGGCAAGGTTGTGGCTGAGGAACTGTTCAACGAAGGCGACTCGCAGTTCAGCAGCCAGGTGGACAAGGTCCTCGCAGCCAAGCCGGATGCCATTGCCCTGATCACCTTCGACCAGGCCAAGAGCATCGTTCCGCTGATCACCGGCAAGGGCATCAAGCCGACGCAGCTGTTCATGGTTGACGGAAACACTTCCGACTACAGCAAGGACTTCCAGGCAGGCACCTTGAAGGGCGCCCAGGGCACCATCCCGGGTACCTTCGCCAAGGACGCCTTCAAGCAGAAGCTCCTGGCCATCGATCCCGCCCTGAAGGATTACAGCTACGCAGGTGAGTCCTACGACGCCGTGAACCTGATCTCCCTGGCCGCCGAGGCTGCCAAGAGCACCAAGGGTCCGGACATCGCAGCCAAGCTGAAGGAAGTCTCCGAGGGCGGCGAAAAGTGCAACAGCTACGCTGCTTGCGTGACGCTCCTTCGCGAAGGCAAGGACATCGACTACGACGGCCAGTCCGGTCCTGTGACCTTCTCCGACGCCGGTGACCCCACCGAGGCGTACATCGGTATCTACGAATACCAGGATGACAACACCTACAAGCCGGTTCGTGAAGAGTTCGGCAAGCTCTAAGCCGCACGCTCCTCAGTAACCACACGGGTCCCCTTCCAGCCGGAGGGGGACCCGTTGGGCGTGTTGGGCGCTGACGTCTGCAAAGTGGGTCGTGGCGGTACGCGGCCGGTTCAGGAAGCGAACGGTTCGAAGCCTTCCAACACCCTTTCAAGCATGAGGACACCTTGCTGTTCGAAGGCCTGGTCTCCCACCTGATGTGCCCAGACCACGGTTCCGACGGCTTGGTTCAGGTTCTCGAGGCGCCACACGCCGGCCTCTTCCGGGGTCCTGACGAGCCGCCCGAACCCGTGATGAAAAGCCGCCTCAAGTTCCGGGTTTGTCCGGAACTGCTGGTGGCTGAGGCGGACCACGTCGTGGACCCACGGGCGCAGGTCCGCGCGGCCAAAGTCGATTACTTTCACCGCGCCGTCGTCGTACAGCCAGTTCCTGGGTTGGAAATCACCGTGGGTGGTCACCAACTCAACAGGGTAAACCTCGACGGCGGCAAGCTCCTCAGCCACGCGGCGCAGCACGGGTGCGGTCACAAGGCCGTCCAGGCGCTCGATGATCGCAGAAGTCCTGAGCGCCATCGAGCGCAAGTAACTCGCGGATGTTCCCGCCGGCCGATGCAGCCGTGCAAGGAGCTTGCCGGCTTGGTAATAGGTATCCGATTCATGTTCTGCAGCGGTCCCGGCTACCAGCGTGCCGGGCAGGAATCCGGTGACCAACAGGCCGGCATCCGGTGCGGAGTGCAAAAGGTCAGGAATCCTGCCGCGAAGGCCGGGCAGCCCACGGGCGTACGCCTTGATTTCACGGCGGATGTGGTGGCTGGTCAGGCTGGCCTTCACCGTAACGTGCCGGCCATCCTCGGTTTCCAACTGCAGGACGGTAGTGTCCTGGAGCGGCCAGGAGTGGTCCTGGATCACAGTGAAGTGACCAAGCCAGGACGTCAAGAGTTCCAACTGTCGGCTGGAAATTGCGTCAGTCATCGGTCCAGCATGCCATCCCGCGGTTGATGAGGTGTTGTGGGGAACTGTGAACCCGCCAATTGGTTCTCGGGGGCCAAGAGCCCGCAAACGCAGAAAGGAAGGGTTCCGGGAGTCATTCCGGAACCCCTCCTTTGGCTGTGGAGCGATGCCTTTGCTAGACCTCGTCGGCCAAGGTGCCTAGGTAGAGCTGGATGACCTTCGGGTCCTTCATCAGTTCGCGTCCGGTGCCCGTGTAGGCGTCCCTGCCCTGGTCCAGGACGTATCCGCGGTCGCAGATCTGCAGGCAGCGGCGTGCGTTCTGTTCCACCATGATCACCGAGACGCCGGCACGGTTGATCTCGTGGACGCGCAGGAATGTCTCGTCCTGCTTGACGGGGGAGAGGCCGGCCGAGGGCTCGTCCAGGAGCAGCACGGCCGGGTCCATCATGAGGGCACGGCCCATGGCCACCATCTGCCGTTCACCGCCGGACAGCGAGCCTGCACGCTGCGCACGCCGCTTGCCGAGTTCGGGGAAGAGGCTGGTGACAAAGTCGAAGCGCTCGTTGAATACCTTGGGCCTCTGGAACAGGCCCATCTGGAGGTTCTCCTCGATGGTGAGGGTGGAGAAGACGTTGTTGGTCTGCGGTACGAAGCCCACACCCTGCGTCACCAGTTTGTTGGCTTTGAGGCCCGTAAGGTCCTTGCCACGCACCACGACAGTGCCTGAGTGGACCTTGACCAGCCCGAACATCGCCTTCAGAAGAGTGGACTTGCCGGCACCGTTGGGACCGATGATTCCGATCAATTCGCCCTTCCGGGCTTCAATGCTGCATCCGTTGAGGATATTGACGCCCGGCAGGTAGCCAGCCACGAGGTCGGTAACCTTGACGACGGCTTCTTCCGTGGGACTGCCTGCGGCGGCAGGCATGGCACTGGTGGCGCTCACTTGCCCTCCTCCTGTTTGGTTTCGGTGACGTCGGTGGACAGGATGCCGGCGTCCTCGGTTCCCACTACCGACTCGTCATCGGCAACGAGTTCGGCTTCGAGTTCCTTGATACCTTGGGCGTCGCCCAGGTCGACGTCGTGGTGGGCGCCGAGGTAGGCGTCGATCACGGCGGGGTTCTTCATGACTTCCCCTGGAGGGCCCTCAGCCACCACCTTGCCTTCGGCCATGACCACCACCCAGTCGGCGATGTGGCGCACCATGTTCATGTCGTGCTCCACGAAGAGCACGGTCATGCCCTCGGCCTTGAGGTTCTTGATGTGGTCCAGCAGCGACTGGGTCAGGGCAGGATTGACGCCGGCCATGGGCTCGTCCAGCATGACCAGCTTGGGACGGACCATGAGGGAGCGTGCCATTTCCAGGAGCTTCCTCTGGCCACCGGACAGGGAAGCGGCGTAGTCGTCCTTCTTGGCGTCCAGCTTGAACTTCTCCAGCAGGACGTTGGCCTGCGCGGTGATCTCCTTCTCACGGCCGCCCCACATACCCTTGAAGAGGGCCTTGGACAACCGTTCTCCGGGCTGGTTGGCAGCGCCCAGGCGCATGTTTTCCATGACCGTCAGCTTGCCCATCACTTTGGTGAGCTGGAAGGTCCGGACCATGCCCATGCGCGCCACCTTGTAGGAGGAGACGCCCGCCAGGCTGTTGCCCTCGAACTGCCACTGACCGGAGTTGGGGGTGTCGAAGCCGGTCAACAGGTTGAACAGCGTGGTTTTGCCCGCGCCGTTGGGGCCGATCAAAGCAGTGATCTTGTGCCGGGGAATCTCGAGGTACTCGACGTCGACGGCGTTAATGCCGCCGAAGGATCGCGTGACATTCTCCGCCACCACAATAGGATCGCGTTTCTTGCACCCGGGAGTGTTCTCGCCGACGGCGATCGGGCGGGTGTCGGTCATGTAGTCGACGTTCTCCGTTGTTCCGGAGCCGCCGATTCCGGGGCTGGTTTGGTTGTTGCTTTCACTCATGCGAATGCAAGCTCCTTCTTATTGCCGAAGACGCCTTGCGGGCGGAAGATCATCAGGAGCATCAGGGCTACACCTACAAGGATGTACCGCAACTGGCCTGCTTGGACAGTGGTCAGCCACGTGATGGCACCCGACTCGATGAGGCCGTACAGGATGCTCTGGGTCAGGGACAGGACAACCCAGAAGATCATGGCGCCGATCACCGGCCCGAGCACCGTAGCCATGCCGCCGAGCAGGAGGCAGGTCCACAGGAAGAACGTCAGTTCGGTTCCATAGTTGGACGGCTGGACGGCGCCGCGGGGGAGCGTGAAAATCATGCCGGCCAGGGCGCCAAGGACACCGCCGATGACGAGCGCTTGCATCTTGTAGGCGTAGACGTTCTTGCCGAGCGAGCGCACCGCATTCTCGTCCTCGCGGATGCCCTTAAGCACGCGGCCCCAAGGGCTGCGCATCAGGAGCCAGACGAGGAGGCAGCAGATGATCACCAGGGTCCATCCGACGACGCGGATGAAGAAGTCCCTGTTGTTCATGCCCAGGTAGGACCCCTCCGGGAAGGGGTTCATTGAGTAGAAGTCGCCTTCGAAGGCTGCCAGGCCATTGGCTGAACCTGTCACGCTGGTCAGCTGGTTGGTGGTCACCACGTAGCGGACGATTTCCGCCGATGCGATGGTCACGATAGCCAGGTAGTCGGCCCGGAGGCGCAGTGTGGGTATGCCGAGGATGAAGGCGAAGATGACCGAGCAGAGAATGGCGATCAGCAGTGCTACGAAGAACGGAGCCTTGAACGTCAGGGTTGAGATCGCGAAGCCGTAGGCACCTACGGCCATGAAGCCTGCCTGGCCGAAGTTCAGCAGGCCCGAGTAGCCGAAGTGGACCGCAAGGCCCAAAGCGGCAAGTGCGTAGGCCGCCGTCGTCGGACTGTAAATTTCGCCAAGGGCGCTGGAAAAAATGAATCCGAAATCCATGGCCCGCTCCTAACCCACACGCTCACGCCGGCCGAGGATGCCCTGCGGTCGGAACAAAAGGACAACGATCATGATGAACAGGGCGCCAACGTACTTGAGGTCGGCGGGAAGGCCGAACACTGTTGTCAGCTCCACGAAGATTCCCACCACGATGGAACCGATCAGGGCACCGAAGACGGTTCCAAGGCCACCGAGGGTAACGCCGGCGAAGATGAGCAGCAGGATCTGGGAGCCCATGTCGAACGTGACGCCGGGGCGGTAGTAGGCCCAGAGGATGCCGCCGAGGGAGGCGAGGATGCCGCCCGTTACCCATACGATGCGGATGACGGAGTCGACGTCGATGCCCGAGGCTGCGGCCAGTGCCGGATTGTCAGCGACAGCACGGGTTGCCTTGCCGAGCCTCGTCTTCAAAAGAACGATGCCGATCACGGCAATGACGACGGCGCTGATGATGAGGGACCACAGGTTGTTGGGGGAAATGGAGACGGGGCCGATCTGGATCTCCGCGCTCTGTGCCCCCGGCAGCTGCTGCGTGGCGCCGCCAAAGAAGAACTGGATGACGTAGCGGACGGCCAACGCCAGGCCGATGCTCACGATCATCATGGGAACGAGGCCCGTACCGCGGCGCCGCAGCGGACGCCAGAGGCCCGCGTCCTGGGCGTAACCGAAGAGGCCGCCGCCCAGCAGCGCCAGGAGGATGGCGAGCCAGAAGGGGAATCCGAGTCCATTGAAAAGGAACACGAGCACGGCGCCCAGGGTTACCATCTCGCCGTGGGCGAAGTTGGTCAGGCCCGTGGTGCCGAAGATGAGGGAAAGCCCCACGGACGCCAAGGCAAGCAGGAGGCCGAAGCTCAAGCCCGCCACAAGGCGGTTGAGCAGGTTTTGTCCGAAGTCCTGTTGCTGGACCACGATGCCTTCGCCGAAGGCGAAGATCACGGACAGGTTGGACGTCTGGCTGAAGGTGACATCGCGGGGATTCTCTTGACCGTCCGCAAGCTTGATGCCGTCCGGAAGGGTGGATTCGTCCAGTTCGACCTTGTAGGTGCCCTGGACCGGAACACCGATGCGCCAGGATCCGTTCTCGCTTGAGGTGGCCTCGCCTTCGAATCCGTTGCCGGTTGCCTTGATTTTGACGCCCGACAGGGGATTCCGGCTGTCATCGCGGAGGAAGCCGCTGATGCTGTTTTGGAAATTGGTGGCTGACGGCGAAGGCGAAGGGGTAGTTGCCTGCGCCGCGGGGGCGGCGATCAGCAGAACGGCAATGAGGGCGGCAAAGAACGCCCCCACGGATCTCTGCAGTCCTCTGGACCGTCTGGTAGACGGGTCGCGCAGTGTGCTTCTCAAAATGGAAAACCTCCACAGTGGGGGTGGTCCCGGCTGCGCCATTGCGGCCGGTGCGAACGGTTAGGGGGCTCGGAAAACGGTCATACTTAGTTGCCTCGAATGTGATCCAAGTCACCCGCGTGTGGCCTATGTTACCGCCCGGTGGGATTGAAAAAGGTCCACGTCAGGCGCGCGAAGATCGCGATCGGATAACAACTGTGCCGCCACGGGCAACAAGGGTGCGGATCACGTTTCGGTTGCGGCTGGGGACGGCAGGGAACTATCCCTGCCGTCCGGTCGTGGTAATTGGTACCGTAAATTATCACTTAGCCCTTTCTCAGGAGGACACCCGCAATGGCCCTTGGCGGAAACCCGATCTTCAACGGAAAGAATTTCCGTGGAGCGAAGCAGGCCCCGCCTGTACCGCAGAATCCGTATGGCAACTCCTACGGTCAGCAGTTCAACCAGGCCCCCGGACGTGCTCCGAGCCAGGTCATGGACGGCCACGCCGCTTGGTCTGCGCAGCAGCAGAACATGACCAACGAGCAACTGCAGCAGATGTACAACCAGCCTGCGGCAGGCCCGGCCGACACCGGACGGATGACGTACGACGACGTCATCATGAAGACCGTCATGTGCCTTGTTGTCCTGGTGCTTGGTGCCGGAGTCACGCTCTTCGTGGCACCGGCCATGGCCACCATGCTCATGATCGTCGGCGCCCTGGGCGGTTTCGTCCTGGCCCTGGTCAACACCTTCAAGAAGCAGCCTTCGCCCGCGCTGATCCTCGCGTATGCCGGCCTCGAAGGTCTCTTCCTGGGTGGCCTAACCCGCTTCCTTGACGCCATGTACCCGGGCGTTGGCCTGCAGGCAGTCATCGGCACCTTGGCCGTCTTCGGCGTGACCCTGGCCCTCTTCAAGAGCGGCAAGGTCCGTGCGACCCCCAAGATGGTCCGCTTCTTCATGATCGCCACCATCGGCTACGCAGTATTCGCCCTGATCAACCTGGTGATGATGTGGACCGGCGCCGTGCAGGAGCCGTTCGGCCTGCGCACCAGCGTTGAAATCTTCGGCATTCCGCTGGGCGTCTTCATCGGCATCCTTGCGATCGGCCTTGCAGCCTTCTCCTTGATCATGGACTTCACCAGCATCGAGGAGGGCGTTCGTGCAGGCGCTCCGGAACGCTACTCCTGGACGGCTGCCTTCGGCCTGACGGTCACCCTGGTGTGGCTGTACGTCGAAATCATCCGGCTTTTGGCAATCCTGCGCGGCGACGACTAGCCCCGGTCCCAAGCAACGCAATGCCCCCGAAGAGTCTTCGGGGGCATTGTTGTACCAGCACGCGGCTGAGAGCCGGCCTGACGGCGCTTGGGGGGCCGGGAGCCAGCTCCTCGCGGCTAGCGCAGGCGTTCCAGCACCACGGCCATTCCTTGTCCGCCGCCCACGCACAGTGTGGCCAGGCCCAGGGTTTTGTCGCGTTCCTGCAGGCCGTTGATCAGGGTGGTAGCCATCCGGGCCCCGGTCATGCCGAAGGGGTGGCCCAAGGCAATGGCTCCGCCGTGGACGTTGAGCTTTTCCGGATCGATGCCGAGCTCCCTCGCGCTCGCGATCACCTGCACTGCGAAGGCTTCATTGAGTTCCACCAGGTCGATGTCCGCCATAGTGAGCCCGGCTGTGGCCAGCGCGCGGCGCGTGGATTCAACGGGGCCCATGCCCATGAGTTCGGGGGAGAGTGCGCTGACGCCCGTGGAGACCACCCGCGCCAGGGGTTCAAGTTCCAACTCGCGGGCCCTGGCATCGCTCATGACCACCATGGCCGCGGCTCCGTCATTCAGCGGGCACGCATTGCCCGCGGTCACTGTGCCTTCGGTCCGGAAGACCGGTTGCAGGGCCGAGACCGCCTCCAGCGTCACGCCGGGCCGGGGCGAATCGTCGCGATCCACCACTGATCCGTCCTTGCGGGTGTACGGAGTGATTTCGCGGGCATAGAAGCCCGAAGCGATGGCAGCCTCTGCCCGGTTCTGGCTCAGCACGCCCCATTCGTCCTGTTCGGCCCTGCTGATGCCGTACGACGTCGCCACGTTCTCGGCCGTTTGGCCCATGGAAATGTACACGTCGGGCAGCCGTCCGCCGAGGCGGGGGTCGGTCCACGGAATGTTCGACGCCGCGCGGGCGGCGGTCCGCTGGGCGGCAGATTCAAAGGCCGGGTTGTGGTTGGCTGCGTCCGTTTCCCCGGCCCCGGCCCAGTCCCGGTAACGGGATACAGCTTCTACGCCAGCGGACACGATCGCGTGCGCTTCGCCGGCCTTGATGGCATGGAAGGCCATCCGCAGGGTCTGCAGGCTGGACGCGCAGAAGCGGTTGATGGTGGCGCCCGGAACATGGTCAAGCCCGGCGAGGACGCCGACGACGCGGGCCATGTTGGAGCCGGCCTCACCGCTCGGTTCTGCGCAGCCCAGCAGGAGATCGTCCAAGCCATGGCCATCCTCGGCGCCGGGATCGAATCCGGGCAGTTTGGCCAGGGCGGCTTCCACCATGGCGGTGGCAAGATCGTCCGGGCGCTCGTCCTTCAGGGAGCCCTTGAAGGCCCGCCCGATGGGGCTCCTGGCGGTGGAAACAATCACAGCCTCAGTCATTGCCCCAGCTTACGCCCGCGGTGCGGGCCGGGCTGCAGGCGCCTAGGCGAGACGAAAAGCCCCTTCGGCCGGCGTCACAGTGAAGATGTCCGGTGCGGTGTAGCCGGCTTCGGCGAAGGAACGCACGACGGCGTCGCGCACCTTGTGTTCCTCGCCCACCGGTGTCAGGGCGATGGCCGAGCCGCCGAAGCCGCCGCCGGTCATGCGGGTCCCGATGGCCCCGTTGGCACGGGCGGTGTCCACCGCAAGATCGAGTTCCGGGCAAGAGATTTCGAAGTCGTCCCGCATGGACGCATGGCTGGCATCCAGCAGCGGCCCGATGCTGGCCGGTCCTTGGGCGCCAAGCAATTCCACCGTTTGCAGCACCCGGTCGTTTTCGGTCACCACATGCCGGACCCGCCGCATGGTTACCTCATCCAGCAGCCCGGAGGCCGCTTCCAGGTCTTCCACGCCAACATCCCGTAGCGCCGTGACTCCCAGCACCTGGGCGCCGAGTTCACAGGAAGCCCTCCGGGAGGCGTATCCGCCGTCGGCGTGGGAGTGCGAGACCTTCGTGTCGATCACCAGGAGGACCAGTCCGGAAGCCTCGGCGTCGAACGGAACGAGTTCCACGTGCTGGTCCCTGCAGTCAAGGAACACGGCCTGTCCCTTGGCGCCGCGGAGCGAAGCGGACTGGTCCATGATGCCTGTGGGGGCGCCCACAAAGATGTTTTCGGCCCGCTGCGTAGCGAGTACCAGTTCCTCGGCCGGAAGGTTGGCTCCGGTGAGCTCGTTGAGGGCGGTGATGACGGCGCACTCGATCGCGTGCGAGGAGGACAGGCCGGCGCCGAGGGGAACGTCGGAGTCCAGCAGGAGCTCGAAGCCGGGGACGCTGACGCCGCGCTCCTTCAGTGCCCAGGCGACGCCCAAGGGGTAGCGCGACCACCCTTCCCCGGAACCGGGTTCAAGGCCGTCGAGGCTGGCTTCGACCAAACCGTGCCCGCCGAAGGTGGACAGCAAGCGGACCGTTGAATCGTCGCGGACCCGCACAGCCACCTTGGCTGTCTTGTCGATGGCGAACGGCAGAACGAAGCCCTCGTTGTAGTCGGTGTGTTCCCCGATGAGGTTGACCCTCCCCGGTGCTTGCCAGACGCCGTCCGGGACTGTTCCGAATGCTTCATGGAACGCCGCGGTCAGGGTGAAGACATCGGTGCTGGTGGTCATGCGGGGGAGTCCTCCATGGTCTTGGCGGAGGCTGGTGCCACGGCAACGCTGCGCAGGCGGTCAGCCACTGCCTCCGGGGTGGTGTCGTTGATGAATGCGCCCATGGCGGCCTCCGATCCGGCAAGGTACTTCAGCTTATCCGCCGCCCGCCGCGGTGAGGTCAGTTGGAGGTGCAGCTGCCCGGACGGCCGGAGCACCGGGTCCAGCGGGGCCTGGTGCCACGCTGAGATGTAGGGCATGGGCGTTGGGTAGAGGGCATCCAGGCGCTTGAGAAGGTCAAGGTAGACGTGTGCCAACTCTTCCTTTTCCTCGCCCCTGAGGCCCGCCAGATCGGCCACATGGCGGTGGGGGACAAGGTGCACTTCCAGGGGCCACCGCGCCGCGAAGGGAACGTAGGCACTGAAGTGCTTGCCTTCGAGGACCATGCGGCTGCCGTCCTCCCTTTCCGCCCGCAGAAGGGATGCCGCCAGCGTTTCTTTCGCGCCGACATCGTCATAGTAGCGGCGGGCGACCGCACCCAGGTTCGCTGCCCGCGGCGTCACGTACGGGTAGGCGTAAATCTGGCCGTGGGGGTGGTGGAGTGTCACCCCGATGTCCGCACCACGGTTCTCGAACGGGAACACCTGTTTGACGCCGGGCAGGGCGCTGAGGGCTTCAGTCCGTTGAGCCCAGGCTTCGATGACGGTCCGGGCGCGGGTTTCCCCCAGCTCCGCGAAGGATCCTGTGTGCTGCGGGGTGAAGGCGACCACCTCGCAGCGGCCCAATGCCGGTCCCTTGAGTCCATGGCCCCCGGTGGAAGGCGCCGGAGGGATGTCGCCCGCAACCGGTCCCAGGGACGGGAAGCGGTTCTCGAACACCACGACGTCGTAATCAGGTGCCGGGATCTCCGACGGATTCGCCGCCGTGGTGGGGCAAATGGGACATTGGTCGGCCGGCGGCAGATGGGTGCGGCTTTGGCGGTGGGCCGCGATGGCCACCCATTCTCCGGACAACGCGTCGAACCGGACTTCGCCGGGTTCCCCGCGGGGCGGAAGGTCGCGGTGGTCCACCAAAGCCCCTGGCGGGCGCGAGGGGGTTTCCGGGTCATCGAAGTAGATCAACTCGCGGTTGTCCGAGAGGCGGGTGCTGGTAACGCGACGGCTCATGTGGACCATGATTCCACAATCGCCCAAAAACGCATAATTACTAACAAAACTTAACATCGGCCGATGCTGCAGGCCGGACGAGTACGGTATTGCCATGCCCGATTCTTCCGCGCCCCCAGCATCCACTCCCGAAACCGCACCGCGCCGATACGCCACCGGCCGCCAGTTCGAACTCCGGCGAGGTGACGCCGTCGCCGTCGTTACCGAGTTGGCTGCCGGACTGCGGCTCTATGCGCGGGCGGGCGTGCACCTGACCGAAACGTACGGCGACGCGGACATCCCGCCGGGCGGCACGGGAATCACGCTCGCACCGTGGGCAAACCGCATCGAGGACGGTGCGTGGTACCTCGACGGCGAGAAGCAGCAGCTGGACATCACCGAAGTTGCCCGCAACAACGCCAGCCACGGACTGCTCAGGAACACCGGGTACGCCCTGGTGGACGAATCTGAATTCTCCGTCACGCTCGAAGCCGCCGTCTTCCCACAGCACGGGTACCCGTTCCTGGTACGGCACCGCGTCCGTTACGAACTGGACGCGGACATGGACCTTCGCGTCCGGCAAACCCTGGTGAACGACTCGACGGCGGACGCCCCCTTCGTCCTCGGCGCCCACCCCTATCTCCGGATCGGCGAGGTTGCGAGCGAGGACCTCACCCTCACCGTCAAGGCCGGTACGCGCCTGGTAGCCGATGAGCGGCTAATACCCCGCAGCGCAGCTGCGGTGGACGGGGAGTTCGACCTATCGGCAGGCAGAACCGTTGGCGGGCTGGACATCGATGCCTCCTACACGGACCTGGAGTTCGACGGCGGCATCGCGCGGCACACGTTGTCGGCACCGGACGGACGCAGCGTCAGCCTGGTCCATGACCAGAGCGCCGGATACGTCCACGTCTTCGTGACCGACAAGTACCCCGGACGTCCCAAATCGGTGGCCATGGAGCCCATGACCGGTCCTGCCAACGCCTTCAACAGCGGAGACGGGCTGCGCTGGTTGCCGCCGGGCGGTTCGTTCACCATGTCCTGGGGAATCACGGCGGCGCTTTAGCAGGACTTTCCCCGTCCGGGCCGCTCAGTTTCCCATACGGCCCGGGCTACGGAATTATGGGTTCATGACGCCAACACCGGACGCCAAAACCCGTAGTGACCGCCAAATTGCCGAAGATATCCCGTACGGCGTGCGCATAGCAGCAGCCTGGTCATGGCGGGTAGGCCTGATCCTGGTCATGATCGGCATCCTGGTGTGGTTGCTCGGCAAGGTCAGCTTCCTCATCATTCCCGTCATGGTGGCCTCCCTCCTGGCGGGTCTGCTGTACCCGGTGGTGGTGTGGCTCCGCAAGCGGAAGGTACCCAACGGCCTGGCTGTCGCCATCACGGTCCTCGGCTTCATTGGGCTGATCTCCGGTTCGCTGGCTTTGGTGGGCCGTCAGCTTGTTTCCGGGTTCGGGGAATTGTGGCAGGAAGCGCTCGCCGGCATTCAACAGATCCAGACATGGCTTGCTGACGGACCGCTGCACCTGACCGCGGACCAGATCGACCAGTACATTGCCGATGCTGCCAACGCCCTGCAGAACAACAGCAGCAGCATCCTCAGTGGTGCCCTGTCCTTCGGCAGCACCGCCGGGCATTTCGCCGCAGGCCTGGTCCTGGCGCTGTTCATCCTGATCTTCTTCCTCCTCGAGGGCCAGCGGATCTGGGCTTTTCTGGTCCGGCTCCTGCCGAAGAAGGCCCGTGCTGCCACTGACGGAGCCGGGCGGCGCGGTTGGACCTCCATGGTCAACTACGTACGCATCCAGATGTTCGTCGCCTTCGTCGACGCCGTGGGCATCGGCGTCGGTGCCGCCATCATCCAGGTACCACTGGCTCTGCCCTTGGCCGTGCTGGTTTTCATCGGTTCATTCATCCCCGTGGTCGGTGCCCTGGTTACCGGTGCCATCGCCGTGCTGCTTGCCCTGGTGGCCAACGGTCCGGTCAACGCGCTGATCATGTTGGCGATCGTCCTGCTGGTCCAGCAGCTGGAAAGCCACATCCTCCAGCCCCTGGTCATGGGCAAGGCCGTGGCACTGCATCCGGTGGCCGTCATCCTCACTGTGGCTGCTGGTTCCTACCTCGCAGGCATTCCCGGAGCGCTCTTCGCAGTCCCCATCCTCGCCGTAGTAAACACGGCCGTTCGGTACATTGCCGGCCGATCGTGGGAACATGATGGGGGACCGGGTGCCGTGGGGGCTCCAACGGCTGAAGGTTCGCCGGGACCGGACGGTGACTCCAACCTCAAGGACGCGGAGTTGCCCGTAGGTCAATCACGCGGCGCCACCGGTACCGAAAGCAAGGCCAGGGCTTCAGGAAGCATCCCCGAGGAGCGACCCGGAGCCGACACCACAAAAGGAGAATAGTCAGTGAATACCCTCGAAACCCTGCCCGTCACCCTGGACGATGTCCTTAAGGCGCAGGAGCTGCTCGAGGGCATTATTACCAAGACTCCCGTGGAGTCGTCCCGTGCCTTGGGAAGCCTCGTGGGCGGGAACGTCTTCTTCAAGTGTGAAAACCTCCAGCGCGCAGGATCGTTCAAGGTCCGCGGCGCCTATGTCCGGATGGCACGTTTGTCCGAGGAAGAGAAAAAGCGCGGTGTGGTTGCGGCCTCGGCCGGTAACCATGCCCAAGGCGTAGCGGTTGCTGCGAAAAGCCTTGGAATCAAAGCCCGGATCTACATGCCGTTGGGCGTGGCACTGCCCAAGCTGGCCGCCACGCGAAGCCACGGCGCAGAGGTGGTGCTGCACGGCCACAACGTGGACGAGGCACTCGCCGAAGCCGAACGCTACGCCAACGAGACCGGAGCGGTCTTCGTCCATCCCTTCGACAACGTGGACGTCGTAGCGGGACAGGGCACCATCGGCCTGGAGATCCTGGAGCAGATCCCCAACGTTGACACTGTCCTCATGGGCGTCGGCGGTGGCGGACTGCTGGCCGGCGTGGCCGTGGCCATCAAGGCGAAGGCCAAGGAGCTCGGCCGGGAAATCCGCGTCATCGGCGTGCAGGCGGAGAACGCTGCCGCCTATCCGCCGTCCCTGGCCGCCGATGCCTTGGTGCCGCTGAAGAAGGTTTCCACCATGGCGGACGGCATTGCCGTGGGACGGCCGGGACAGTTGCCGTTCAGCATCATCCGCGAGCTGGTGGACGATGTAGTGACGGTCAGCGAGGACTCCCTGGCCCGGGCACTGATCTTCCTGCTAGAACGCGCCAAGATGGTTGTGGAACCGGCCGGTGCCGTGGGCGTAGCCGCACTGCTGGACGGCAAGATCGAGAACCCGGGGAACACCGCCGTCGTACTTTCCGGCGGCAACATCGATCCCATGCTGATGCTGAAAGTCATCCAGCGCGGCTTGTCCGCGGCCGGAAGGTTCATGACTGTCCGAATGATGCTTGACGACCGTCCGGGCTCGCTGGCCACCATCGCCCGGATCATCGCCGAAAACGACGCCAACGTCACCGGGCTGGACCACACCCGCCTGGGCGGCTCGATCAGCATGGGCGATGTGTCCATCACCATCAACCTGGAAACCAAGGGACACGAACACGGCGAACAGGTCCTTGGCGCGCTACGGGCCGAGGGCTTCCAGCCGATCGTGGTGCATTAAGGGGGCGGCATGGTGCTTGGAAGACCTGACGGCTCCAGTGCAGAGACCCGGGAGTCGCTGGCGGCCAGGGCCAGGGGCGGCCTGCTGTTCATGGGCGGCTTCGTGGCACTGCTCTACGCCATCGAGTTCGTGAACACCCTGATGCTGCATGGACTGAACCGCACTTTCGGCCTGCGGTCCCGCACCTTTGACGGCGTCCTGGACATCCTGACGTTTCCTTTGCTGCACGCCAACCTGAACCATCTGTTGTCCAACACCCTGCCCTTGCTGATCTTCGGGTTCCTGGTGTTCCTGGCCGGCCTGCGTGTTTTTATCACTGCCTTGGCGTTCAGCTGGCTGGGTTCGGGCCTGACCGTGTGGCTGATTGGCGGGGGAAGCGTCACAGTGGGCGCCTCCGGCCTGGTGTTCGGCCTGTTCGCGTTCTTGTTGGTCCGCGGGTTCTTCAACCGCAACTGGTGGCAGATCCTGCTGTCCGTTGTGCTGTTCATGGCGTACGGCGGCATCCTCTTCGGAGTGTTGCCCACTGTCATGGGTTTCATCTCCTGGCAGGCCCACCTTGGCGGCGCGATCGGCGGCGTCGTTGCTGCCATCCTCCTTCGCCGCAAGCCCCGGGACACTCCAAGCAGCTCCCGCTTCCCCGTCTGACCCAACTGAGTCGCATTAGTGCGCGTTTTGAGGGCTGAAAACGCGCACTAATGCGACCTGGTTGGGGGAGTCGGGGACGCAAAACGCCGGCCCTCCCACGCAAAGGGGAAGGGCCGGCGTCGTGCTTTAAGCGTTTGGTACTTCAGGCCGAGTACGGCTTGGCGGAAACGATCTCCACCGTGATTTCCTTGCCGTTGGGGGCGGTGTAGCTGAGCTTGTCGCCTTCCTTGTGGCCGATGATGGCGGCGCCCAGCGGGGACTTCTCGCTGAAGACGTCAATATCGGAGTCGCCGGCGATTTCGCGGGAACCGAGCAGGAACCGCTCTTCGTCACCGGCGATCTTGGCGACAACCAGCATGCCGGGCTCGACGATTCCGTCGTCTGCGGGAGCCTCGCCGACCTGGGCGTCGCGCAGGAGCACCGTGAGCTGGCGGATGCGGGCTTCGATCTTGCCCTGCTCTTCCTTGGCTGCGTGGTAGCCGCCGTTTTCCTTAAGGTCGCCTTCCTGGCGTGCGGCTTCGATCTTCTGGACGATTTCCGCCCGGCCAGCGCCGGAAAGGTGGTCCAGCTCAGCCTTCAAGCGGTCGAAAGCTTCCTGGGTAAGCCAAGCTGCTGTGGCGCTGTTGGTGGTAGACACGGATTTCTCCTTTTGATCTGACAAAGCAAAGACCCCGCCGAGGTGGCCACTCGTGAAACTCAGTAACCAACTTAACGGGGTTGAAGGTTTCATCCATTGTAGTAAATCCTTTGGATGAACCCAAACTGGTTGCGTCGCGGGTCACATTTTTGTTATTTACCGCTATCCACGATCCAGCAGTTATCCACTACGCCGGAAACTGCCGGGGATTCCGTGGCCAGGACCGTCCGCTGGGCAGTGGTCCGCCCGCCGTCCGCGTCCTGCTCCGGATTGTTGGGACCAATTTCCACGACCTTCCAACCCACCACGGCAAACTTGGAATCCATGGCCTTGATGGCACACTTGGCGGTTGCTGAAGGGGACTTGCTGACCTGGTAGTCCACCTCGGCCTGCGTCCCGTCCACAGTGCTGTAGCCGATGTCCTTGAACGTCACAGGGGCAGTGGCGGATCCGGTGGCAACGTAGGCGGCGAAGCCGATGCCCACCACCAGGGCGCCAATGACGATGTTTCGCTTGGCCTTCCGGCTCAGGCCGCGCTTTTGACCGCCGTAGCGATTGGCTAGGCTGTTGCTTGCCGGAAATTCGGTGGCCGATGGATCCTCAGAAGTCACCCATCCAGTTTAGTGCCGATCCCGGCACCGCCGGCACAGCCTGCATCGCAACACCATGGAAGAGGAGCCGTCCCGTGACCGCGTCCAGCACTTCGGAGCAGCTTCGGTTGCTCGCCGTCCACGCACACCCGGACGATGAGTCCAGCAAAGGTGCGGCGACCATGGCAATGTATGCCGCCAACGGCGTCGAGGTCATGGTAGCCACGTGCACGGACGGCTCACGCGGTGATATCCAGAACCCCGCCATGGAGGACGCTCCGCATCCCAAGCGGGATATGGCAGGGGCGCGCCGGCTGGAAATGGCCAACGCGGCCGCCGTCCTGGGCATCCGCCAACGGTGGCTCGGTTTCGTCGACTCCGGGCTGCCGGAAGGCGATCCGCTTCCCGCGCTTCCGCCGGGATGCTTCGCGTTGCAGCCGCTGGAGCGGGCCACTGCGCCATTGGTCCGGTTGGTCCGGGACTTCAAGCCGCACGTGATCATCAGCTACGACGAGAACGGCGGGTACCCCCACCCGGACCACATCATGGCCCACAAGGTCGCAGTTGAGGCCTTCGAAGCAGCAGGTGACCCCGCCAGGTATCCGGGCATCGGCGAACCGTGGCAGCCAAGCAAGCTGTACTACGATCGCGCTTTCAGCCCCGAGCGTTTCCGCGCCCTGCACTTCGCTTTGGAAGAGGCCGGCCTGCAGTCGCCGTACGCGGAAAGGCTCGCAGCGTGGTTGGAAGCCGACGCCGAAGGCCACACTCCGCCGGCTGCGGCCCATCAGACCACCACCCAGATCGACTGCGGGGACTTCTTCGGGAAGCGGGATGAGGCACTGAAGGCCCACAAGACCCAGATCGACCCCGTGGGTTTCTTCTTCGCGGTGTCTTCGGACTTCCAACGCACGGTGTGGCCGTGGGAGGACTACACGCTCATCCAGTCAAAGGTGGAATCGGAACTGCCGGAAAAGGATCTCTTCGCGGGGATAAGATAGGGAGAGCCGGCTTTCTATCGTTTGTAGAAGTTGCCCGGACGCCCCCAGGCTTCCAGTTCCGCCCGGACCGGTATGCATCAACTCCCATAGAAGGTTTGAACGTGCACCACTTGCTCCTCGCCCTGACCGTCAGCCCGTCGCCCGATCCCACCGGCACGCTGCGCCCGGGCCTGTCCGAGGACCAGGTGACGCCGGGAACGTGGGGTTTCGTCCTCACGGCATTCATCGTCATCCTCACCACCTTCCTGATCGTGGACATGGTCCGCCGGATCCGCCGCGTGCGTTACCGGGCACAGGTGGAAGAGGCCCGCTTGGCCGCGGAGGCAGGACCTTCGAGCAACGAGAACGGCAATGACGCTCCCGGGTCACGCTGACCGCCCGGAAGCACCATGGCCCGGCGCATCCAACGCGCTGGGCTCCGAGCCCTCTGCCTATCTGCGCCAGCATGCCGGCAATCCGGTGTTTTGGCGTCCCTTTGGTGACGAAGCCTTCGCCTTGGCCGCCTCCCGGGATGTTCCCGTCTTCCTTTCCATCGGATATGCGGCCTGCCACTGGTGCCATGTCATGGCCCACGAGTCGTTCGAAGACCAGGACACTGCCGACTACCTGAACGCGCACTTCGTCCCGGTCAAGGTGGACCGCGAAGAGCGTCCCGACGTCGATTCGGTGTACATGGCCGCCACCCAGGCAATCAGCGGGGAGGGCGGCTGGCCGATGTCGGTCTTCCTCACCCCGGATGGTTTGGCCTTCCATGCCGGCACATACTTCCCGCCCGTGCCGCTGCCGGGCAGGCCCTCCTTCAGGAACGTCCTGGAGGCCGTCCATGAAGCCTGGGTGGAGCGTCGCGATGCCGTCGAGCAGAACGCCAGGGGGCTCGCCGCCAGTATGGGCAGCGCCCAGCTGAGTGCTGCCGTGAGGCTGGACGGCCCGCCCGAAACGCTCGACGCCGGGCTGCTGTCCGAGGCTGTCGGCGCGTTGGCGAGGTCGGAAGACCCCGACGCCGGCGGGTTCGGCACCGCCCCCAAATTCCCGCCGTCGGCCGTCCTTGAATTCCTGATCCGCCATGCCGCGGTGCCCTCGGATACCGCCGAAGCCGCCCGCGACATGGCCGGCCGGGCCTTGGCCGCCATGGCGCGGTCCGCCCTGCGGGACCAGCTCGACGGCGGTTTTGCCCGGTATTCGGTGACGGCGGACTGGTCCGTGCCGCACTTTGAAAAGATGCTGTACGACAACGCCCAGCTCCTGCGCGTGTACACCCACTGGGTGCGACTGGGCGGGAACCCGGTTATCGGCGCTGCGGAGGCCGCTGAGGTTGCCACCGGCTGCGCCGACTGGATGCTCGACTCCCTGGCACTGGAAGGTGGCGCGCTGGCGTCGTCGTTGGACGCCGACACGGTGGTTGACGGCGTGCACCACGAGGGCGCGGCGTACCTGTGGACGCCGGAGACCTTGAGTGGGGTCCTGGGCCCCGGGGATGCAGCCGCAGTAGGTGCCCTGATGAACGTGTCCCCTGAGGGCACGGTGTCCGGTTTGGGTTCGCCGCTGCATCCCGGACGCGCGTTCGGCGAAGTGGAGCAGGCCTTGTGGGAACGCGTCCGGCCGGCACTCCTGGCAGCGCGGAATCAGCGGAATCAGCCCGCCCGCGACAACAAGGTGGTGGCAGGCTGGAATGGCTTGGCGGTAGCGGCCCTGGCGGAAGCCGGTGCTGTGATGGGCAGGACGGACTACGTGGACGCGGCAGAAAACATCGCCACGTATCTGGAGCGCGTGCACTGGAACGCTCCGGACCGGCTCCTCACCAGGGTCTCGCATGAATCCGTGGCCCGGGGAATCGGAGGCTTGCTGGAGGACTACGCCTTCTGCGCCGAGGGACTCTTCGCGCTCTACGCAGTCACGGGCAGGACGCGGTGGTACGCGCTCGCCGAAAGCCTGGTGCTGGCAGCGGCAGACCACTTTGTGGAGGACGGGAAGCTGGCTGATTCGGCAGGGGAGTCCGCCCAGGTATTCAACGCCCAAGGGCAGCAAACGTCCTTGGATCCGTTCGACAACGCCGCCCCAAGCGGAGCTTCGGCCTTTGCAGGGGCGCTGCTGAGCTACGCGGCGTACTCCGGCTCCCATGCCCACCGGCTGATGGCAGGCAACATCCTCGGGTTGCTCCCACCGCTGGCCGTTCGTGCACCCCGCGTGGCAGGGTGGCTCCTGGCCACGGCGCAAGCCGCACTTGCCGGGCCGGTGGAAGCCGCCGTCGTTGGTCCCGCTTCGCCGGCACGGGCGGAACTGCACGCCTCGCTGCTGGGCTCGCCAAGCCCGGGCATGGTGGTGGCGCTGCAGTCCGATGACGACGGGGGGTCCCCGGCTGCCGGCGTCGAGGTGCCTTTGTTACAGCACCGTTCAGGGGCTGCAGACGGCTCTCCCCGGGTGTATCTCTGCCGGGACATGGTGTGTGAGCGCCCCCTGCAAACGGCGGCTGAGGTGGAAGTCCGGCTGGCGGCGATGACTAGCTGAGCACGGCAATCATGATCGCGATGAAGTGGGAGGCGAAGCCAAACACCGTGAAGGCGTGGAACAGCTCATGGAAACCGAAGTGGGTGGCGCTGAAATTGGGTTTCTTAAGGCCGTAGAACACTGCTCCGGCGATGTAGAAGGTCCCGCCCACGCATATCAGAATCGCTGCTGCGGCATTCGCGGTGAAGAACTGCGGAAGGTAGAACAAGGCCCCACAGCCGAGTGCAATGTAGACAGGGACGTAAAGCCACCTCGGGGCATGGGTCCAGATGACCCGGAAGAGGACGCCTGCGATGGCGGCGAACCAAATAATCCACAGGAGCGTTACGGCTTGGGAGCGTTCCAGCAGGGACCAGGCGAGCGGCGTGTAGCTGCCGGCAATCACCAGCATGATGTTGGTGTGGTCCAGCCTTTTGAGGACCATCCTGGCAGTCGGGGCCCAGTTGCCGCGGTGGTAGACCGCGCTCACGCCAAACAGGAGGACCCCCGTCAGGGCGTAGATACCGGAGGTGATTTTGCGGTCCACGGTAGGGGCCAGTACCACCAAAACGATTCCCGCGGCCAAGGCAAAAGGCGTGGCTACGGCGTGGATCCAACCGCGCCACAGCGGCTTGTCATTGAGCAGTTCGACCATCTTTCCAGCATAACTTACGCTTCGGTAAGTTACTGGCCGGTAACAGATCCATGGCTTCACTCCGGAGTGCTGCCTGCACTGGCCGGGCTGTCCGGGCAGGTAGCCTTGACTGTGCGCGGTTGATCGAAAACAGGCGGTTGATCGAAACAGGCGGTTGATCGAAAACAGCAAGGAAGTCAGGTGAGAGTCCGGTGGAACTGCCCGGTTTCCTCTATGGCTTCTATGAGCGCCGCCTCCTCAAATCCCTGGACCATGAAAGAATTCCGCGTCACATAGGCGTCATGGTCGACGGCAACCGCAGGTGGGCCAGGCAGTTCAACGCCCCAACAAGCCAGGGCCACCAAGCGGGCGCGGACAAAATCCACGAGTTCCTTGGCTGGTGCCAGGAACTCGGAGTCAAGGTAGTCACCCTCTACATGCTGTCCACGGACAACATGAACCGCTCGGGGGAGGAACTCGACCTCCTGATGGGCATCATCGCCAACACCATGGACCGGCTGGATGAAAACGCCGACATCTCCGTCCATGCCATGGGCGCACCGGAGCTCCTGCCCGATTACCTCGCTGAACGCCTCAACAAGCTGACAGCCAGGACGCCTGTCCACGAGAAGATCCACGTCAATGTCGCTGTGGGCTACGGGGGCCGCCGCGAAATCGTCGACGCCGTCCGCGAACTTTTGCACGACGCCGTCGCCAAGGGCCGGAACATGGCCGACGTGGCGGACGAGCTGTCGGTGGACGACATCTCCCGCTTCCTTTACACCCGTGGCCAGCCGGACCCGGACCTGGTCATCCGGACCTCGGGCGAACAGAGGCTCTCCGGCTTCCTGATGTGGCAGAGCGCCTACAGCGAGTTCTACTTCTGTGAAGCCCTGTGGCCCGCCTTCCGCAAGGTCGACTTCCTGCGCGCCCTCCGCGATTACGCAGGCCGCCAGCGGCGTTTCGGTTCCTAGCACCACACTGCAGGCCTGGTCCTCGGTAGCCGGGACATCCGGTTTACGAAAAATTCATCCTCCCGACCCGCGACTTGCCGGGGGAGGACCACGGAAATGATTGTGGGCGGGATTACGTTATTCCCATCAGCAGGCAAAACCGCCCGCTGATCGGGGAGGCCAGTAGATGGAGCGGAACATCGCACCAGTTACAGGGGAGGCCATGCCCGGCCTTCCGGCCGAGCCGCTTTCACCATAAGGCCGGGCAAACGCCCGGGGCTGGAGTCGATGTGGCTATTTCAGAGCAACTGCCCGCAATGGTTTCCGACGGGGAAAGTGCAGCTACCTCCCGCGCCAAGCGCGCCACCAAAGGGACAATAAGCGCCGCGTCACCCACTGGCCACAGCTACGTCATCGACACTTCCGTGCTTCTCTCCGATCCGCACGCCCTGCTGCGCTTCGCCGAGCACGAGGTGATCGTTCCGATCGTGGTCATCAGCGAGTTGGAAGGCAAACGCCACGATCCCGAGCTGGGGTACTTTGCCCGCAAGGCATTGAGGCTCCTCGATGACCTCCGGATCGAGCACGGCGGCCTGGACCACGCCATCCCCATAGGCTCGGAGGGCGGGATGCTGCGCGTCGAACTGAACCACATCTCCCCGGACGTGCTCCCCGCGGGTTTCCGCGGCGGCGACAACGACAGCCGGATCCTGGCCGTGGCCAAGAACCTGGCCAATGAAGGACGCAACGTCACAGTCGTTTCCAAAGACCTGCCGATGCGGGTCAAGGCATCAGCCATGGGCCTCCAGGCTGACGAGTACCGCAACGAACTGGTCAAGGACTCAGGCTGGACCGGCATGGCCGAGATCGAGGCCAACGAGCAGGAGATCAGCACCCTCTACGGCCACGAACCCGTCTTCATCCCGGCGGCCGCGGAATTGCCCGTCAACACCGGGCTGGTGCTCCTCTCCAACCGTGGCTCGGCCCTCGGCAGGGTTGGCCACGACAAGCAGGTGCGGCTCGTCAAGGGCGATCGCGACGTCTTCGGATTGCACGGCCGCTCCGCCGAACAGCGGCTGGCCATCGACCTCCTCATGGACCCCTCCGTCGGCATCGTGTCGATCGGCGGACGCGCCGGCACGGGCAAGTCGGCTTTGGCACTGTGTGCCGGCCTGGAAGCAGTCCTGGAACGCCGTGAGCACCGCAAAGTCGTCGTCTTCCGCCCGCTCTACGCGGTGGGCGGCCAGGAGCTGGGCTACCTCCCGGGCTCCGAGTCGGAAAAGATGAACCCGTGGGCCCAGGCCGTGTTCGACACCCTCGGCGCCTTGGTCAGCGAAGAGGTCGTCGAAGAAGTCATGGACCGCGGGATGCTCGAGGTACTTCCCCTCACGCACATCCGTGGCCGCTCGCTGCACGACGCCTTCGTGATCGTTGATGAGGCCCAGTCCTTGGAGAAGAACGTGCTCCTGACGGTCATGAGCCGCATAGGGCAGAACTCCAAGATTGTCCTCACGCACGACGTTGCCCAGCGCGACAACCTCCGCGTCGGCAGGCACGACGGTGTGGCCGCCGTCGTCGAAACGTTCAAGGGCCATCCGCTGTTCGGCCACATCACCCTCACCCGCTCCGAGCGTTCACCGATCGCGGCGCTCGTAACGGACTTGCTCGAAGGGGCAGAAATCTAACCCCATCGACGCTGTGACCCCATGATGGCGAAGGCCAGACATCCTCTGCGTGCTAGCTCGTACCTCGCTTTTGACGCACGCTGCCGGATGCCTGGCCTTCGCCTCGCCGTCAGAGACCCAGGTAGGTTTTCAGCCCTTCGTGGCCTTGGACTTTGAGGGGCCAGTCGGGGCGTTTGAAGGTGGGTGGGGTGAGGCGGACCCTTTGGACTTCCTCTACCTCGGTGCCCCAGGAGTCCCGGAAGAGACCGTTGGGTTCGTAGCCGAGACTGGTGGAGACGCCCAGGGACTGTTTGTTCCAGGCGGCAGCTTCGGATTCGGCGACGTCGGCGCCCAGGTAATCGAACGCGAAGCTCACGACGGCGGCGCGCATCTCCTTGCCGATGCCGCGGCCCTGAGCCGCTTGCTTGAGCCAGGACCCGGTGCTGACCGTTTTGAGGACGGCGAGGTTCCTGGCCCCAAGGTCCTGGACGCCAAGGAATTCACCGTCCTGCCAAACGCCCAGCAGGAGCGTCCATGAATCGCGGGTGAAGCCGGCACGGCAGCGCCAGTACCACTGGGCCATGTTCGGTGCCAGCTCGTCCTCCGGTAGCTCCGCCCACGGGGTGCTGAACGGGCTCTTGCCCGGCTGGTGGACGCCGGAACGGGCAGCCGCGACGGCAGCCGGGATGTCGGCGTCGAGAATTGGCCGCAAAGTCAGCCGCGGTGTGGCCAATGTGAGGGCGAAAGGGGGCCAGATGTCTGCCAACCAGGTCATCGCCGTAGTCTAGCCAAGCTTCGCGTTCGGCGTGGTCAGGCTGCGGGGCCGATGTCCCAAGGGATGTGCCGGCGGACGTCAGTGAGGTTCATGGACTCGGCCAGGAAAAGGTCGTCCAGCATGTACTCGTCAACGCCCAGGATCTTGAGCCAATGACCTTTTCCTGCCGAATCGCCGTCGAGCGACCGGCTCGCGACGCAAACGCCCGTCTGGATATCCATGAGGATGAGCGTGCGGCCCGGATGCGCCAAAGGCTGGTCCGGGTCCAAGGGGCGGTATGTCCGGCCGCGGGTGACAATGGCCTCCAAAGCCGGGCGGCCCTCATGGTCCACCTCGCGCGGCTCCGGAAAGGAGACCGGGTTGGACTCGGGAAACTCCAAGGGCACGGGGGCATTGCCCGCCAACTCCACGGGGTCCAGCGCCGCCGCCAGCCTGCCGTTGCCGAACGACGGTTCACCGTAGGCCGCTTCCGGCCGCCGCTGCACCAGGCCGGCGCTGTCATAGACAGGGGTCACCAGATGCGGAGGCAGGAGCCATGAACGGCGTGTGGAGCTGACGTAGAACTCATCCTTGGAGTCGTTGATGCCGGTGGTGCTGTAGAGCAGCTTGCCGTCGGGGCTCTCCAGCCTCAGTGCCCCCGGACGCCTCAACCAGGCACGGACCATGGCAGCGCCCGTTCCCGGCAGTTCGAGATATTCGAAACGCAGGCTTGTCCATCTCCACGGTGAAGAGCGGCACAGGTTCCGGAACCCCATATCCACAGTGTACCCAGTGGTGCAATCCGGTCCCGGGCCCAATCCGCGGTAGCATCCGATGGTGATTCGACGACTTGCCGAGCTCTGGACCGCCAGCCCTTTTGGATTCTGGCTGGTGCTGCTGGCATGCCTGTTCTTCCTGGTCATGGCAGCGCGGCTGACCGTGATCGATATCCGAAGCCACCTTTTGCCCAACCGCATCGTCTTTCCCTCCTACGGAGTGGCAGGGGTTCTGCTTCCGGGCGCTGCGGTAGTCGCCGCCATAGGGGGTGCGGACAGGGACCTCGGCGCACCCCTCTTCGGCGTGCCTGGCCTCAATGTCCTTGCCGGAGGTGCGGCTCTGTGGCTGTTCTACTTCCTGCTGCGCACCGTCTACCCGCCGGGCATGGGGTTCGGGGACGTCAAGCTTGCAGGGGTGCTCGGCCTGTACCTGGGGTACCTGGGATGGGGGCACGTCTTCGCGGGCACGTTCGCGGCGTTCCTCCTGGGCGGACTGTGGGGATTGGTAGTCCTGGTGGCGCGCCGGGCCAATCTTGGCTCCGCTATTCCGTTCGGTCCGTTCATGCTGGCCGGCGCGGCCGCCGCCATGGTGGTTTTGCCGGCTTGATCCCACACAGAACGACGACGGCCGGCCACCTCCCGTGCGGGAAGGCAACCGGCCGTCGTCGTACTCATGCCTCGCCGGAGGCGGCGGGGACTATGCCTTGTGCGCCGGGGCGGTCATGGTGGTGACATCCAGGGCCTTGTCCAGGTCCTCCTCGGAGACCTTGCCTTCGCCCTCACCCACGAAGCCAAGCTGTTCCGTGGCCTGGCGGACGGTCAAGCCGTCCTTGACGGCGAGCTTGGCGATCTTCGCGGCGTTCTCGTAACCGATGTACTTGTTCAGCGGGGTCACGATCGAGGGGGAGGCCTCGGCCAGGAAGCGTGCGCGCTCGACGTTGGCGGTGATGCCGTCGATCATCTTGTCGGCCATGACGCGGCTGGTGTTGGCCAGCAAGCGGATGGACTCAAGCAGGTTGGCGGCCATGACGGGGATGCCGACGTTGAGCTCGAAAGCGCCGTTGGTGCCGGACCATGCAATGGCGGTGTCGTTGCCGATGACCTGGGCGCACACCATGATGGACGCCTCGCAGATCACCGGGTTGACCTTGCCCGGCATGATCGAGGAGCCCGGCTGCAGGTCCGGAATCGCGATTTCGCCGAGGCCGGTGTTGGGGCCGGATCCCATCCAGCGGAGGTCATTGTTGATCTTCATGAAGGAGATCGCAATGTTGCGCAGCTGGCTGGAGCCCTCGATGAGGCCGTCGCGGTTGGCCTGGGCTTCGAAGTGGTCGCGGGCCTCGGTGAGGGGCAGGCCCGTGTCGGCTGCGAGGAGTTCAATGACGCGTTCCGGGAAGCCTGCCGGAGTGTTGATGCCGGTGCCCACGGCCGTGCCGCCCAGGGGAACCTCGGCAACGCGGGGGAGTGCGGCGTTGATGCGCTCAATGCCGTAGCGGACCTGGGCTGCGTAGCCGCCGAACTCCTGGCCGAGCGTGACCGGGGTGGCGTCCATGAGGTGCGTACGGCCGGACTTGACGACGTCCTGGAATTCAGCGGCTTTGCGCTCAAGCGATGCTGCCAGGTACTCCAACGCCGGGATCAGGTCGTTCATCAGGGCGGAGGTGGCGGCAACGTGCACGGAGGTCGGGAAGACGTCGTTGGAGGACTGGGAAGCGTTGACGTGGTCGTTGGGGTGGACCACCTTGTCGCTGCCGGCAGCGGAGAGAGCACGAGAAGCGAGTTCGGCGATGACCTCGTTGGTGTTCATGTTGGACGACGTGCCCGAACCGGTCTGGAAAACATCAATCGGGAAGTCGCCGTCGTACTTGCCGGTGGCAACCTCATCGGCTGCAGCCGCGATAGCCTCGGCGAGCTCGCCATCGAGCACCCCCAGTTCGGCGTTCGCGAGTGCAGCAGCCTTCTTGACGCGGGCAAGGGCCTCAATGTGCGCACGTTCCAGGGTCTTGCCGGAAATCGGGAAGTTCTCCACGGCGCGCTGCGTCTGGGCGCGGTACAGGGCGTTCACGGGGACGCGAACTTCGCCCATGGTGTCATGTTCAATACGGAACTCAGTGGTGGAAGTCATGGGGCTAGCTTAGGGCGACTTCAGGCTCCATCGAAAACCAGGAGGTCAGTGCTACGTGCCCCGGCTGGAAGGCCGGGGCACGAGCCCTTAAACGTCGCCGATCGCGGAAACAAGGGCCGCCTGGCCCTCGCCGAGCTTGTAGGAAAGGCCGATGACGGCTACGCGGCCTTCTTCAATGGCGTCGGAAATCACACGGGAGCTGTCCGCGAGGCGCTGCGCGGTCTGCTTGACGTGCTCCACCACCATGTCGTTGACCTCTTCCTGGCCATTGCGCTTGGCCGTGAGCACCGACGGGGTAATGCGTTCGACGAGGTCCCTGATGAAGCCCGGGGGCATTTCACCGGTTTCCACGGCGCCCTTGGTGGCGGTGACTGCCCCGCAGCTGTCGTGGCCCAGGATGGCGATCAGCGGAACTTTGAGTTCGCTGATGCTGTACTCCAGCGAGCCCAGAACCGCGTCATCGATCACCTGGCCTGCTGTCCGCACCACGAAGGCGTCGCCCAGTCCGAGGTCGAAGATGATCTCTGCCGCGAGGCGCGAATCCGCGCAGCCAAAGATGACCGCGAAAGGATTCTGGCCCTCAAGAAGCGACGAACGACGGGCCGCATCCTGGTTGGGGTGGCGGGATTCGCCGGAAACAAAGCGTTCATTACCCTCGCGCAGCCGGCGCCAGGCAAGGGCTGGAGTCAAATAAGTAGGCACCTTATTACTTTACGGCGCGCGACCCTTAGGTCACGAAGTGTTGCGTCCGGCGTCAGGGAGCCGGAGTCGTGGCCGGCGCACCGGCCTCAGGAGCCTCGTCTGCGGACTTCACGACGGCGGCAGCCAGGGCCGCGAATTCCTCAAGGTTCGCTGTGCCGCTGAGGATGATGGTGGTGCCTTTGTACTCGAGGGTCATGCTGCGCTTTTCCTTGCCGGAATCGCGAAGCTCCCAGTCCTGTCCGCCGGCGTTCCGGGTACCCGTCACGGGCAGGTTGCCGGTCTGCTGGAGGACCCAGGTGGGGTTCGCTTCCCGCGTCTGGGTCAGGCCGATGAATGCTTCCTTCGGCGTCAGGTAGCCGACTTCCCACGTGGGGACGCCTGTACCCGTGCCGCTTTCCCAACGGGCGTAGTTGGGCCGGAATGTGTCACCGGTATCCGGAGTTACGGGTGTGAATCCGGCCACATCCGCAGCGTTCCGGGCGATCGCAGGGACGTCGACGGCGGGCCGGAAGTTCTCGCCCTTGGGGGCCGGATTCATCAAGACCACAGGAAGGAATGCGAGGACGCAGAGGACCAGGGCAATAACCATGCCGATGACCGAAGCATTGGCGCGTTTTGCCGCCTTCGCCGCAATGACGGGTTTGTACGGGGCTTCCGAGGCGTCCGGGGCGTTGGTCGAATGGGGCTCCGGGGCGGTCTGGCCATTGCCGGCGACGGGCTTGTCCTGCGTTTCACTCACCCTTCCATAGTCCCTTATCGCCGCACCTAACACACAACCGGGAACCTCACCGCGGGTATTGCGGGCGGTGGTCATCCAGAGGCTCCAAGCCGCTCCGGCGACTATGATCGTTGGTAGGGACCCCGGGTTAGCCCCAGTGCAACCGTGTCCGGCCCCGTGAATCGTCACTCGAAGAAGAGGTTCAAGTGTCTCCTGCACCAATGACCCAGCAGTATTCCACGATTTCGCCGTCGCTCGCCGTCGGCACCGACGAACCCGACCGCAACCTCGCGCTGGAACTCGTCCGTGTCACCGAGGCCGCGGCTATTGCCGGTGGCCACTGGGTTGGTTTCGGCGACAAGAACAAGGCAGACGGCGCCGCCGTGGATGCCATGCGTTCGTTCCTTCACACCGTCCACTTCAACGGCGTCGTGGTGATTGGTGAAGGCGAAAAAGACGAAGCCCCCATGCTGTTCAACGGTGAGCAGGTTGGCGACGGCACCGGCCCCGAATGCGACGTCGCCGTCGACCCCATCGACGGAACCCGCCTGACCGCCCTTGGCATCAACAACGCCCTTGCAGTCCTGGCGGTTGCCGAGCGCGGATCAATGTTCGACCCCTCGGCCGTCTTCTACATGGAGAAGCTCGTCACGGGCCCCGAAGCCGCCGACATGGTGGACCTCCGCCTCCCGGTCAAGCAGAACCTGCACCTCATTGCCAAGGCAAAGGGCGTCAAGGTCAACCAGCTCAACGTCATGATCCTTGACCGCGACCGCCACCGCCCGCTCGTGGAGGAAATCCGCGAAGCAGGTGCGCGCACCAAGTTCATCATGGACGGCGACGTAGCCGGCGCCATTGCCGCCGCCCGTACCGGCACCGGCGTCGACGCCCTCATGGGCATCGGCGGCACCCCCGAAGGCATCGTTGCAGCCTGCGCCATCAAGTCCTTGGGCGGCGTGATCCAGGGCCGTCTCTGGCCCACCTCCGATGACGAGAAGCAGAAGGCCATCGACGCCGGCCACGACCTCGACCGCGTGCTGTCCACCAACGACCTCGTCACCTCGGACAACTGCTACTTCGCAGCAACGGGCATCACCGACGGCGACCTCCTGCGCGGCGTCCGCTACACCAAGGACCGCGTGGTCACCCAGTCGATCGTCATGCGCTCCAAGTCCGGAACCGTGCGCTTCGTGGACGCAGAGCACCTGGCGTCCAAGTGGGAGACGTACGCGCGCAAGGCTTAGTACCCCCGGCTCATCGCGCCCTGGGCGCGAAAGGCGCCCCACCGCTCTGCGGCCATCTCCTCGTTCCTCGTCGATTTGATGCCGCTGACGCGATGGGGCGCCTTTCGCTATCCTGGTGCGTTTGGTGCCGCGGTTAATCCTTGGCGCTTCTTGGGGTGATTAGGGGCGGGGGAGTTTGTTGCGGAGGGTTTTTGCTGTGTCGCGGAGTTTCCTGGCCAGTTGGTAGGCGCCGTAGCGGGCTTTGTTGACCGGGAGGTCCCAGGTGCCGGGGTAGGACACCCCGCGTCCGCCGAAGGACTTCTTGAAGGCCGTGAAGCCCGCCCACTTGTGGTCCGGTTCGCCTTCCGGGGCCACGCCCCACAGGTCCACGTGCTTGAGGCCCTTCTCCTTGGCATCGGCCATGAGGTTGACCAGCAAAGGGATGCCCGCGCTGAGCTTCCGGTGGGCGTCGTCCAGGGCTGCATGGGCATAGACGCGGGTATCGGTGGAGTCGTAGGCGAAGGCCGCCGCGATCGGCTCGCCCTCAAGCTCGGCGATGAACAACGTGCCCGCGCCGGAGGGAAGCAGCGACTGCGCAACGGTGGTCAGGTATCCGTCACTCTGCGGCTTGAATCCGTTCCGGGCCGCGGTGAGGTGCAGGAAGTGCAGCAGGACGGAAATGTCGGCGGGGTCCTGCGACGTCCGGAACGTCACACCCTTCTTGTGGATGTTGCGGTAAAGGTTGCGGTTGGTCGGCTTCATCCCGGCCAGCACCTCCTTGAAGTCCCCTTCAAGGTCAACCACCCAGCTCAGCTCCGGCTGCTGGTTGACCGGCGCCGGCCGCAGCCCGCGGGCTCGCAGGAGGGGTCCGGCGTCGGACGTTGTGAATCCTGCCGCGACGGGCTCCATGCGCACGAAGACAGCATGGACCTCCTTGGCCAGGGTCACCAGAGCCGCCGTGGCGGCGTCGAACGCTTCCACGGAATCCGCCACGGGTCCGTAGGGGGAGTAGAGAACCTTGCCGGCGGGGTTTTTTTCCTCGATCGCGAGGAAGCTCCAGCCTGGTCCCGATTTCTCATGGACCCGGCGGCCGAGGGCACGCTGGACATCGGCCCACGCGGGCGTCTGCAGGAAATGGTCCATGCTTATTTCCCCAGTCCGGTGGTCACGGCGAAGGCCACGCTGGTCCCCGTGGCACCCTGGACAGGGTGTACGTTGACCGGGTTCTCAATCTCCGGGATGAACGCGGCGCCACCGCGCTGCACGCGGAGATCGCTCCTGGGGGAGTCGAGGACCACTGCTCCGGCAATAACCACGACGACGGCCGGACCGGTTTGTGCCAACGGCACCGGGGCTGCGTCCGGACCCAGTTCGATCCGTTGGAGCTGGAATTCCTTGAAAGGCGGACGGTACAGTTCCTGCCCGAATTCCGTGCCCTCGGCCAACACCCTGGGCACGCCCAAAGACTCGAAGCGGACGGTCTTGAGCAGTTCGGCCACATCCACATGCTTTGGCGTGAGCCCGCCGCGGAGCACGTTGTCCGAGGACGCCATGACCTCAATGCCCAAGCCCCGGATGTAGGCGTGGATGTTCCCGGCAGGGAGGTAGATTGCCTGCCCCGGCTCCAAGGACACAAGGTTCAGCAGCAGCGAAATGAGGACGCCGGGATCGCCGGGGAAGGCGTCGTTGATGTCCAGCAGGGTGGTCAGCGCTTCCTGGTGCGGTTCCCGCGGCGCACCTGCGCGGAGCACGGATTCCACGGCGACCACGGCTCCGGAAACCGTGCGTCCACCTTCAATCAGCCGGGTAAAAGCGGCCCGGAGCGCTGCGGACTCGTCAGGCTGGCCAAGATCGGCGATGACGCCCGTAATGGTGTCCGGGACATCCATGGCTGCCGAATCCAGGATCGTCGCAAGGTGTACGAAGATGCTCTTCGCGGCTGCGGCGGACCGGAAACCGCACAGGGCCCGGAACGGCGTCAGTGCGAAGATCATCTCCGGCTTGTGGTTGTCATCGCGGTAGTTCCGCTCGGCGGCATCGGCGGGCAACCCCGTAGCATTCTCCCGCGCGAAACCCTCGCGCGCCTGTTCCAGGCTCGGGTGTACCTGCAGGGACAGCGGCTGCTCAGCTGCGAGGACCTTGGTCAGGAAGGGCAGCCGGGGGCCGAACTCCGCCAGGCTCTCTGCGCCCAGATGGTGCAGCGGGTTCGAGGCGATCAATTCATCCAGGGACTGCGTCACGCCGTTGGGGTGGATGGCGGTGGACGGCGAATCCGGATGGGCCCCGATCCAAAGCTCCGCTTCCGGACCGCCCGAAGCGGGCCGCCCCAGCAAGTCCGCGATCGCCGTCGTCGAACCCCACACGTAGGGCCGCAAAACATTCTCAATCTGATACACGGAAAGAAGTCCTTATGTTGCTCGGAATGGGATGAAAAGGGGCGGTTAGAGCGGGGCGCACTGGCCATTGGTGGCCACGAGGTTACGGATACCCTGTTCGTCGCCCTGCGCTTTGAGGCCGTTGAGCAGTTCCTCGGTGATCGGGGTGCCGTCAGGGGTGGTAGTGACCGGAGTGAAGTCCGGCGACGACGGCGAGGGCTGCTGGCCGGCAGGCTTGAGTGCCACTGGCTGGACGGCTGCCTGCTGTTGGAGGGAGAGCTGCGGTTGAACCGGACCGGAGGCGGCTATTGGGCCCGCTCCCTGCACGGTGTTGGACACCATGGAGTCGTTGGCCTTGGGTCCGTTGGAAGGCGTCAGCAGTTGCTGGACCCTTGAATGGATCAGGTCGAAATCGGGCACCGTGGAGAAGGAGGCGTCGAAGTCCGGCGGGCCGATGGTGAGGCGCTTGACCGGCTGGTTCTTCGATTTCAAAGCGAGGTCGACGAAGCTGCCCAGCTGGGAGGACGAGATGTTCGAATCCACCACCTTGGTTCCTGCGTTGGCGATGTCCTCGAACTTCGTCAGCAGGGTTGCCGGATCCAACTGCTTCAGCATGGCCTGCTGCACGCACTGCTGGCGGGCGATGCGGGCGTAGTCGTCCACGAACTCGCGGGACCGTCCGTACCACAGGGCGTGGAAGCCATCCAGGTGCTGGTCGCCGGCCGGGATCCAACCGTCAGGCATGCCGTGGATTCCGTTGGCTTCGTCGGTGACGGGACCGCTGATGGGAACCCAGCCGCCGGCCTTGATGCGGATGCCGCCCATGGCATCGATCAATTTTGCGAAACCATCCATGTCCACCAGGACATAGGCCTGGACCGTGATGCCAAGTGTTCCGGACACAGCCTCAAGGGTGGCTTGGGCCCCGGGGTCTGCCACACCGGGGTACAGGTCCTGGTAGTTGTTGGTGACTTCCGTGTTGACGGCGTTGATGAGGCACTCGTCGCCGCAGTTGTACCCGTCGGGGTAGATCTTGCGCATCGGCGAATCTTCGCTGAACTGCGCGTTCTGGAGGTTTCGGGGCACCGAGATGATGGCGCTTTCGCCGGTCCTGGCGTCCACGCTGATGACGGAGAGGCTGTCCGGACGGCGGCCGGTGCGGTCATCTCCGGCGTCGCCGCCCATCATGAGGAAGTTGTAGCGTCCGTCCACCGGGTCAATGGCGGGCCCGGCATTGAAGATGCTGCTGATCGCGTTCCTGCTGACATTCAGGACGTAGGCGAGGTAGCCGAGTGAACCGCTCCCCAGGACAGTGGCAGCGACCAGCATGACGGCGATGATGGGCCGCATGCCCGGGGCCAGCAAAACCGGACGGATGATCCGGAGGGTGTTGAGGAACAGGAAGGCCCAGCCAAGGGCCAAGGCAATGAGCACCACGATGATCACAAGGGAGCCGACGGGGTGCGTCACTATGCCCAGCAGGAGGCTGCGGTTCAGGGCGGCGATCAGTAAAGCCAGGATCGCTACCGCCCAGACTGCGAGGGTTACGCGCAGGGCAAGGCGGCCGAGTTTCCGGTCGCCGGCTACGATCTGGGCGCTGCCGGGGACGAACAAGGTGAGGAGGACCAGCACGAACGCGCGTTTGGTCCGCACCGGGGCGCTGGCCCCGGACGGATATCTGACGGGATCAGTCAGGGCTCCGCCTGGCTGACGGGTGTTCTGGTTCATGGTGGTCATCCGCGGCCTTCCTAGCGGGTGCTCCCCTCGGAAGTGTTTGCGGAAGCGAAGACCTCGCTGACTTTCTGCCGCAGGTTTTCGCCCTTCCTGGTGGCGGTATCGTTCAGCTCCCGGGCGAAGGTGAGGAGGTCGTCGCGGAGGCGGACAGCGAGGTCGTCAGTTCCTGATGCCAGCATCCGGACGGCCAGCAAGCCTGCGTTCCGGGCACCGGCGATCGAGACGGTGGCCACCGGAACGCCGGCAGGCATCTGGACGATGGACAACAACGAGTCCATGCCATCCAGGGTCTTCAAGGGAACGGGAACACCAATCACGGGAAGGGGCGTGACGGAGGCCAGCATGCCCGGCAGGTGTGCCGCTCCGCCGGCGCCGGCGATGATGACGCGAAGTCCGCGCTCATGGGCGGTCTGGCCGTACCGGATCATCTCCGTGGGCATCCGGTGGGCGGAAACGACGTCTGCCTCGAACGGAATGCCGAACTCCGCCAAAGCATCGGCCGCGGCCTCCATGACCGGCCAGTCCGAATCCGAACCCATCACGAGGCCTACCAAGGGAGCGACGGTGGGGTTTGTCATGCGTTCTCCTCAGAGGATTCCGACGGGACGCGGCCGTCCCGGATGGTGTTTGCGACTGCCGTTGCGCGGGAACGGACGGAATCCACGTCGGAGGCGGTTGTGCCCAACAGGTTGACGTGGCCGATCTTGCGGCCGGGGCGCACGGACTTGCCGTAGCAGTGCACCTTGGCAGCCGGTTCAAAGGCCAGGGCCAGGGGGAAGGCAGCAAAAAGATCCTGGTTTTCCCCGCCCAGGAAGTTCTTCATGACGGCCACGGGTGCCAGGGCGTCCGTGGCACCCAGCGGAAGGTCCAGGACCGCTCGCAAGTGCTGTTCGAATTGGCTCGTGATGGAACCGTCCTGGGTCCAGTGGCCGGTGTTGTGCGGGCGCATGGCGAGCTCGTTGATGAGGAAGCCGGCGCCGACGCCCGGGGTTTCAAAGAGTTCAGCCGCCATGACGCCCGTGACGCCAAGCTCGGTGGCGATGCGCAGGGCAGCATCCTCGGCTGCGGCAGCTACTTCCACTGAGATGTTCTGGGCGGGGGCAATGACTTCATCGCACACTCCGTCCACTTGGATGGTGTGCACCACAGGCCACGCACGGGCCTCGCCGCTGGGTGTCCGCGCAACCAGGGCGGAGAGCTCGCGGCTGAAGTCCACTTTGGCTTCGGCAAGGAGGGGACTCATGGCCTGGAACCAGCTGGCGGTGTCTGCGGCATCTTCGGGGGAGTCGACGATGCGCACGCCCTTACCGTCGTAACCGCCGCGGGGTGTCTTCAGGACCACCGGCCAGCCGATCTTGTCTCCGAACGCCACCAGCTCCTCCACCGTGTTCACGGCAGCCCACTCGGGGTTGGGAAGTCCGAGGCGGTCGATCGCGGCACGCATCACCAGTTTGTCCTGGGCGTTCACCAGTGACTCCGGCCCGGGTTGGACGTTCACACCGGCGTCAAGCAGGGCGTGCAAGTGGTCCGTGGGAACGTGTTCGTGATCAAAGGTCAGGACATCCACGCCCTTGGCAAACTCAAGGAGGGTGTCCAGGTCCTTGTAATCGCCAACAGGCGCTGTGGCCACGGCGGCTACCGCTGAAACGTCCTCACCTTCGGCCAGTACGCGGAGTTCAAAGCCCAGTGCAGTAGCGGGCGGGGCCATCATGCGTGCGAGTTGGCCTCCGCCAACAACGCCAATAACAGGAAAAGTCACAAGGTTCAGCCTACCGAACCAGCGGCTCGATCACGGATTCTCCAGCGTAGTCAACTGTGCGCAGGAGCGTAGCCACCTGTGTTCAGGAGCCTAGCCACCTGTGTTTCAACGGCCGCGGAGGACCCGGGAAGTACCGTCAAACAGCGTCTGCACAGGCTGCTCCAAGGCAACGCGAAAAAATCGGCGCTAAAATGGATGAGGCCCACCGGCCCTAATTTTCAACGGCCATGGAGGGTCATGATCACCACACTTGCAGATCGCATCCGCGGACTTGCCTCGCTCTTCTGGCGCGAAGTAGCCAAGTTCGGCGCCGTTGGAGGTGTAGCTTTCGTCATTGACTCTGCCGTTTTCATTTGGCTCTTTTCGGGTCCCATGCACGGCAGCGAGGTCTGGGCCAAGGCGATCGCGACGATCGTTGCGAGTATTTTTTCCTGGATTGCCAACAGGTTCTGGACCTTCCGTCACCGGAAGCAAGCGAACGTTGTCCGTGAGGCCATTCTCTTTGCCGTGATGAACTTCGTCGGGCTCCTCATCGCGTCGGGCTGCGTGTGGGTTGCCAAGTACATCCTCAACCTCAATGACAAACCATCACTGTTCATTGCCGGCAGCGTAGTGGGCTTGATCCTCGGGACGATCTTCCGGTTCTTCGCCTACCGTTTCTGGGTCTTCAACGAAGAACTCGATGCAGAGCCCGAGTTCTCGCACGACCACGAGATCCTCGAGGTCCACCACAAGGCCCAGAGCGGAACCGCCGATGCCGGCCACGCCGGACCTCCCACGGGCGAGTTTCCCCGTATAAAGAACGGTTGACGGGCCTACGAACGGCTAACGCGCTCGTTCTCGAGCAGATGTTCGGTCACATCCACATCCTCGTGCACCAACACCACTGAACCGTCCCCCTGCCAGGCGCCAAGAGCTGCCGACAGTCCGGACTCCAGTCCCTCGGAGGCCCGCACCAGCAGGCGGACGCCGGGCTCGGCGGCTTCCGCAAACTGTTCCATAAGATCCGCGTGGGCATAGCCGGCGTTGCCACGTACGGCTGCGAGTTCCGGGGTGGGCTCGTTGTGCACCATGAACACGTCACCGTGGGAACGCACTTCGGCAGCGTAGTCAACGACGCCGGGGGGCAGCTCGCCCGGCCAGCTCATGGCCAGCGCCGCGAGGGGTACCGCCACGACAGCGTCGTATGCCGCGCCCGTGTGGTCAGAGGGATCATTGGTCACCAGCAGATCTGCGGCTGAGCCGTCCAGAACAACTTCCATGCCGAGCTGCCAAGCGGCCAGCGCCCACACAAAGGACTTCCAGTGCGCAGGGAGGTCGATCCTGATGGCCGTGCCCGGTTCGGCGTCGAGTTCGTCCTGCAGCAGGTTGCTGGTTTTGGCCACCCAGTTGTCCAGGACCCGGCCGGACAATTCCACCCGTTCGGAGTCGGGGCCGTACCACGTGAGCCTCGGCGAGGTGGAGTGGCCGGATCGCAGGGCGGACATCAAGTTGGCTGCCGGGATACTCATGGGTCCATCTTGGCACGCGCTGCACTGGCAGCGGGATGCCCTGTGTGAAATGCCGCACACCGGGATTAGTCCATTCGCTGGCGGGGCCGGCAGCCATGGCGGGAATCCGCGGAAAGCCGGGGTACGCGGTCGGCAAGCAGGACGACGCTTTCGTTTTGGTTCCGCCACGCCCGGGGACCAGTACCAAAACGTTGGGCGTGGCGCAGCCCACGTTTCTACAGATTCTTGATTATTATCCCGGCGCGGCTTGACTGGCAGCTAGTTACACACGTGTAATTAGTAATCAAACGCCGCTGCACAGAGGACCGGAACGAACACCGGGAATCGGAAAACATCCAAGCAGCAGCTGCAAAATCAGGAGGGACGCCATGGGGCAAGCGTTGCGTATCCAGGAAGATGCAGTCGTCGCAGAACACGCGTCGGTAAAATACCGGTCGCGGGAAGTACCCGGGGATTGGTATGTGGATCCGGCGGATCCCGAAGCGGCAGAGAAATACAACCAGAACGTGCAGCAATCGCTGGAGGAGCAGGCAACGGCGCTCCTCGCAGCCCACGAGGCCTTGATCGGGGACGACCCCGCCGCGGCCGAGGACGAACTTGACGATCCACCCATGGAGTTGCGCCGTCCGCTTGAAAGCCCGGTGCAGCCTGTCTGGATCGGGTTGCCTACGCAGGCTGACTTCGATGATGAAGGTGAGCTTGGCTGGCAGACGGATGCGCTGTGCGCACAGACCGATCCCGAAGCCTTCTTCCCTGAAAAGGGCGGTTCCACCAGGGACGCCAAGAAGGTCTGCGGAGCGTGCAACGTCCGCTCGCAGTGCCTCGAGTACGCCCTCGCGAACGACGAACGATTCGGCATTTGGGGCGGCCTCTCCGAGCGTGAGCGTCGTCGGCTAAGGAAGCGAGCGGTCTAATTCTTAAGGAAGTGCACGTTACCGCCGTCGTGGTTGCCCACGACGGCGGGAACTATCTCCCCAGGACATTGGCGGCATTGTCGAACCAGACGCGTTCGGCAGATGCCGCCATTGGCGTTGATGCGGGATCGACCGACCATTCGGCGGAACTGCTCCGTAATGTGCTCGGCGATGCCAACGTGGTGGAACTTCACCACCACGCAAAAGCCGGGTTTGGTTCTGCCGTCCGGTCCGGATTGGAGCAGTTGGCTCCCGCCGGATCAGCGTCGTCGGAAACAACGGAATGGATCTGGCTGCTTCATGATGACGCGGCCCCGGCCCCGGATGCGCTGGCGGAACTCCTCCACGCCGTTGAGCGGACTACGTCGGTCACAGTTGCCGGTTGCAAGCAGTTGGGCTGGGACGACGAGCGGCACTTGGTTGATGTGGGCTTGTCCACGAGCCGATGGGCAGAACGCCTGACGCTGATCGACGCTGACGAGGTGGATCAGGGCCAATACGATGCCCGCACGGACACCTTCGCAGTCAATTCGGCAGGCATGCTGATCCGACGCGACGTCTGGGAGCAGTTTGGCGGCTTCGACCCCGCACTGCCCGGGAGCGGCGATGACGTCGACTTCTGCTGGCGGAACTGGCTTGCAGGCAACCGCGTGGTTGTTGTTCCCAGCGCACGGATGTTCCACGTGGAGCACCGCCCCAACGGCCTGGGAACCTCCGCGGCTGCCCGTAAGGCCCAGATCCACCTCCGCCTCAAACACACTGCCTGGTGGAAAGTGCCGTTCCACGCTGTGGGCGCGCTGCTGGGCTCTTTGCTGCGCCTGGTCCTCAGCATCCTGGTGAAGGAACCCGGCTACGGCTTCTCGCAATTCACCTCCACGGTTTCCGCCCTTGCCCGTCCAATGGCAGTGGTGCGAAGCCGACGCTCAGCCGCCCGGACGCGGAGCCTGCACCGGACCGTGGTCCGGGGACTCCAACGCTCCTCGCGCGAGGTCCGCGCGCACCGGCGTTCGCTGCTGGAAGCCATCCGACCCCCTGAAGAGCGCCAAGAGGTCTCCGATCTCCTGGCACCGGAACCCAGCGGAGACTCCACGGACGACTTCGCGGCACTGGCCACGAACGAGCGCGGTTGGGTGGGAACGGGAGCGGTGGCAGCGGTCCTCGTCACCCTTGCCGCAGCGATGGTGGGACTTCTCGGGCTTCTCCGCACGGGAGCAGTTACAGGAGGAAGCCTACTGCCGGTGTCCGCGACTCCGGGAGCCATGTGGGACAACGCCTCCACGTGGTGGATTTCGTTGGGCGCCGGATTGCCCGGCCATGGTGATCCGTTCGGATACGTTCTGTGGGCGATCTCCATCCTGGGCGGTGGCGACGGCAACGCAGCGATGAGCTGGCTGTTGGTCCTGGCCCTGCCCCTGTCCGCACTGGGCGCTTGGTTCGCCGTTGGTGCGTTGACCAGGCTCCGCCGTTTCAGGATGGTAGCGGCCCTTGTCTGGGGAAGCGCGCCTGCACTTTTGATTGCCGTCAACGAGGGCCGTCTTGGTGCCCTCGTGGCACATGTCCTGATGCCCTTGCTGCTCTTGGCGCTGTTGCGGGCGTCCGGTTCAGCACTGGCCAACGGTGGCCGGCACCAACTCCCCGCCCGCCGTTCCGTCCCGGGCCGAAGCAAGCCCGGGGTCAACGGAGTGCCCTCATGGACAGCAGCTGCTGCAGCGGGCCTGGTCATGGCTGCCATTACGGCATCAGCTCCCTCGTTGCTGGGGCCCATCACCGTAGCGATCATCCTGGCTGCCGTTGTTTTGGGGCGTCGGGGAAAAACGCTGTGGTGGTCGCTTCTGCCCAGCGCCGCGCTCTTCATCCCGTATGCGATTTCCGCCGCGGACCGTCCCCGCTCCTTGCTCGCCGATCCCGGCGTGCCCCGGTTCTTTGAAGCGGCACCGCTTTGGCAGCAACTCCTTGGGCAGCCGCTGGCGTTCGACGTCGACGGCGGACTAACCGGTCTGGGGCTCTTTGGACCGGGGTCGGTTCCCTGGGCCCTGATCCTTGCATTGCTGATCGGCGTCCCGGTGCTGGTGCTTGCTGTCGTCGCCTTGTTCCTGCCCGGTGAGCGCATGGTCCTGGCCCGTATTTTCTGGCTGGCCGCCTTGGCCACTCTTGCCTGCAGCTGGTTGTTCGGGCATGTGGCTACGGGCGTGAACAACAACGTACTGGCCGGCCCCTTCACAGGACCGGCTGTTTCGGCGGCCGGGGTACTGCTGTTGGGTGCTGCGATGATCGGCGCCGACCGCATCTTCGGCACGTCCCGGTCCGCGGGTGCAGGGCGTTGGAAGCCATCGCTGCGCGGAGCCGTCTCGGGCGTCACCGTCGCCGTCCTGTTGTCCGGCCCGTTGGCCGGCATGGGCGCTTGGGTAGCCCAGAATGTCCTGCAATCGGATGCCCCGACGACCCAACGTGCGGAGGCCGGTGCGGCCGCCTCACTCGGCGCTTCACGACAGGTCCGGGCGGTGGAGACCGCCACCCTGCCGGCCACCGCCGTCGACCGCGGCGTGGGACCCGAGCGCACCAGGACGCTGGTTATCACCAGCGGCGAGCAGGGCGAGTTCACGTCGTCATTGATGCGGGGCGCCGGCACCACTCTGGACAGCCTTTCCACGATCGCCTCGGCCCGCACCATCAGCGGTGCGCCGGGCCGGGAGGAAATGAACACCGACGACGCCGCAACCGCCTCGCTCCGCAGGGCCGTAGCGACGATCGTCGCGAGTACGGGGGTGGATCCACGTGCTGATCTGGAACAACTCGGCGCAGGTTTCGTGGTCCTCAAGACTGCGGACAGCGCCGCGCAACTGACCGCCAGCCGGATCGACGCAGTCCCCGGACTTGTTGCTGTGGGGCAAACCGAAGCGGGATGGCTGTGGCGCGTCACTCCGCGCGGAGCGGCGGCCACCACGGTCTCGGACACCGCAGTCCGCGCAAGGATCATTGATGCCAAGGACACCGTGATCGGTGCCCTGCCTTCCGAGGACGTGAGCGTGGCCGGGGACGTGCCTCCAGGCGACCCGGGACGCAAGGTAGTACTCGCTGAGCGCTTCGACACCGGCTGGAAGGCGTGGTTGGACGGCAAGGAGCTCCCTGCCACGACGTCCGGCTGGTCCCAGGCCTTCGAACTTCCCGCCACCGGCGGGCACCTTGAAATTCGCCACACCAACCCCTGGGCCCTATGGCTGGGAATCCTGCAGGTAGTGGTATTCGGGCTCACGGCACTCCTGGCCGTACCCGTACCCGCCCGCCGTTCCCGGACCGGCATGACAAGGGACGAAGTTTCCCTCCGTAAGGAGTACAGCAGTGTCTGACGAACAGGAGAAAGCGGGCCGGGACAACCGGCGCAATTCCAAGAGCCGGCGCGGTTCCAACAAGGGCGTTGTCGGCGGGGTGGTGTCCGCGATGGTGATCCTGGCCGCCGGGGGAGGCGCGGTGGCAGCATCCGGAATGGTTCCCGGGCCAACGGGCAGCAGCAACGTCGAAGTGAAGCAAGCCGATGTCCCTGCCGGGCGGTCGCTTGGCGTCTGCCCTGAGCCTGCCCGGTTGGTCACTGGAACCGATGTGGATACCGATGCCGACTTCAGCCCGGTATCGACAACCGCGACGAGTGCGCTCAACGCCGTCGTCCTCAGCAATCCGGCCGGAACGGTCCCCGGCAGCAACGTCACGTCCCTGGACGGCAAGGGCATAGCCAGGATCGCCCAGGCTCCCGCCAGCACGCCCTCGCCCACGCCGGGTCCGCCCGTGCTGGCCGCAGCCGTTGCTTCCATCACATCCGTGACGTCCCCGGCAGTGGTGGGCGCGGATCCGATCGGCAACGAACAGGCCTCCTTGTCTGCAAACCTCAGCTATTCGGCCACGGACGGTGACCTGCGGGGCATGGCAGCCGCGCAGTGCCAGCAACCCGGAAACGACTCATGGTTGCTCGGCGCCAACACGGCTTTGGGGCGGACTGCGGTGCTCAATCTCAGCAATGCATCCGAGACCCCTGCCACGGTCAGCCTGGACCTCTTTGGTGCCCAGGGGCAGATCCAAGCCCCCGGCGCCAGGGGCCTCCTGGTCGCGCCCGGGACCACACGCTCGGTGAACCTGGCCGGATTGGCCCCGAACGAGTCGGAACTGGCGGTGCACGTCCGCAGTACCGGCGGGCCCGTGGCCGGAACCATCCAGCAGAGCGCCCTGCGGGGGCTTGTCCCCGGCGGCGTTGACTTCCTCTCACCCGGCACGGCGCCGTCCACGCTTCAGGTGATGTCCGGCGTCGATATCCAGGATGCCGCAGCTGTTCAGGCACTCGGCGGGAAGCCAGATTTCACCGATGCTGTCCCGTCGCTCCAACTGGCCGTTCCGGGCTCCAGTGACGCCGTGGTGCAGGTGAAGGTCTACGGCGCCAACGGAGAACGGCAAATCCCCGACGGAGGAGTGGTGACCGTGAAGGGCGGCACTGTTGCGTCGTTGAAACTGGACGGACTTCCTTCCGGCAGTTACACCGTCACGGCGAGCTCGGACGTGGCGTTCGTGGCCTCCACCCGCGTTGTCCGGGGAGCCAAGGCTGACTCGCCGGCCGACTTTGCCTGGTCCCCTTCCGCTTCCCGCCTGGGCAGCCAGCACTTGGTAGCTGCTCCGCGCGCGGGCCAGAGCTTCTTCAGTTTCGGGGTGCCGGAAGGGCGGGCAACCGTGAGCTATGCCCCGGTGACCGCCGATGGCAAGGTCGGGAAGTCCGTGGACGTCGATATGTCCGGCGGCACGACGTCCCTGATCGAGCTCCCGGCCACGTCGGGCGGTGCTGCGGTAGCGGGTTACGTGGTTTCAGCTGAAGGTGATCCCGTCTACGGTTCCGTGGTCCTGGGAAACAAAGACCGTCCCGACGTGGCCGTGCTGGCCATTCAGGACGCCGCGGACGGCCTGCGGAAGGTGCCCGTCACGGTCGGTTACTGAGCGGCCTGCAGCCGGTTCGGTACGCGGTGCAGTCCGGCTTGAGGCTGCCGGCACACCGTGCTACTGATAACGACGGCGGTACACGGGGTCGAGCGTCTCAGGTGGCACTCCGAGCATCTCGGCCGTGTACTCCACCACAACGTCATGGACCAGGTCCTGGAGTTCCTCGCGGGTGCCCGCAGCCTGTTCAACAACCCGCCGGTACACCGTGATCATGGGAGGTTCGCCTCCGCGGGCCGGCGTGTATGCCCCCATGGGCGCTGCCGTGCGTTCGGCGACCAGCTGCTCCAACCGGGGCGGGATCTCATCCACGGCAAAGAGCACGCCATCGAGTTGCTGGCCCCACATCTCCTGCAGCCGTTCGGCCGAGTCGAGCACCATGTCATCGAAGCGCTCGGAGCGGGACCGGAAGCCCGGAAGGTTGGGGAGCATCAGCTCGCCCCGCAGGCCCCGCCCATGACGGTTGCGACGGCGCCGCCGGAACCCGCGGGGGGCTTGCGCAGCAGGGTCAGTGGCCTGACTGCCGTTGGCCTCATTCCACTGGATGGTGAAGCCAGGAACCTGTGGCTGTGACTGCATACAACGACTGTAGTCCCGCCCAACCGCCAGCGCGACATCATGGGGCCGGCGCCGCCGTCGGGCCCTGCTTCGGAGCCGAAATGCGGCCTGCTGTGCCCGTCAATGCACGCTCCAGGGGCCAACTGCGGCTAATCTGGGATGTTGTGGGTGCTATTCGCCAGTGTTCAAGATCAGCCTGCCGCCAGTCAGCGGTAGCTACTTTGACGTACGTCTATGCCGAGTCGACCGCCGTTCTGGGCCCGTTGGCAACGTACGCCGAACCCCACGCCTATGACCTCTGTGCCCAGCATGCGGAAACGCTGACCGTCCCGCGGGGATGGGAAGTGCTTCGCCTGGCCATGCCGGGCACCCCGCCGCAGCCGGGCCCGGATGATCTGCTGGCCCTTGCGAACGCAGTGCGGGAAGCCGCATCCGCAGCACCGGAAAGCCCGTCCCGTACCCCGCGCACCCCGGTGGAACCGCCTGCCGCTGTTGAGGGCACCCGACGGGGACACCTGAGGGTCCTGCGCGAACCTTCCTGACCCGGCGGGCGGCCCGGGTCCGGAGCAATATTTCGCCGGCTCCGTGACGCTTAGTCCCGCGCGGTAGGCTGGAACCTGCAGAATAATCAGCCCGTGGCGCCATGCCCGGCGCCATCCAGGGAGCATTCACCATGCCAAAGGTAAGTCCTGAACTGTTGTCCATCCTGCGTTGCCCGGTGACAGGGTCCGCGCTGGTGCAGGAAGGCGAGGAGCTCGTCTCCACCGAGGCGGACGCCGCCGGCAACAAGGTCCGTTACGGAATCGAAGACGGAATTCCCCTGCTCCTGCCGCCGGACCTTCTTCCGGCCGCCGACGCCTGATTCTCCCAAGACACGAATTCCACAAGGTACATCGAAGGACACCCATGACTTTTGACTACAAAGTAGCCGACATCTCCCTGGCCGAGGCCGGACGCCACCAGATCCGCCTCGCCGAACACGAAATGCCGGGCCTGATGTCGCTGCGCGCAGAATTCGGCGCCTCCCAGCCCCTGAAGGGTGCCCGGATTGCCGGCTCGCTGCACATGACCGTGCAGACTGCCGTGCTGATCGAGACCCTCACCGCTTTGGGCGCCGAAGTCCGCTGGGCATCGTGCAACATTTTCTCCACCCAGGACGAGGCCGCGGCCGCCGTCGTGGTTGGCAAGGGAACTCCGGAAGACCCGCAGGGTGTTCCCGTGTTCGCCTGGAAGGGCGAAACCCTGGAAGAGTACTGGTGGACCGCAGAGCAGATCCTCACCTGGCCGGGTGCCGACAGCAACCCGGAGCTGGGCCCCAACATGATCCTCGACGACGGCGGCGACGCAACGCTCCTGCTGCATAAGGGCGTTGAGTTCGAAGCCGCCGGGGCTGTCCCGGCCACAACGGAAGAGGACCCCGAGGAATACGGCATCATCCTGGACGTCCTTCGCCGCACGCTTGCCGAGGACCCGCAGAAGTGGACGCGGACCGCGGCCCGCATCCAGGGCGTCACCGAGGAGACCACCACGGGTGTCCACCGCCTGTACCAGCTCGCCGAGCAGGGCAAGCTCCTCTTCCCGGCCATCAACGTCAACGACTCCGTGACCAAGAGCAAGTTCGACAACAAATACGGCATCCGCCACTCCCTCCCTGATGGCATCAACCGCGCCACCGACGTCCTCATGGGCGGCAAGGTCGCCGTCGTTTGTGGCTATGGCGACGTCGGCAAGGGTGCGGCCGAGGCGCTCCGGGGCCAGGGTTCCCGCGTAGTGGTCACCGAGATCGACCCCATCTGTGCCCTGCAGGCCGCCATGGACGGATACCAAGTGGCCAAGCTGGAGACGGTTCTGGCGCAGGGTGACATCTTCATCACCACCACCGGCAACAAGGACGTCATCTTGGCCGAGCACATGGTGGGCATGAAGAACAAGGCGATCGTGGGCAACATCGGCCACTTCGACAACGAGATCGACATCGCCGGCCTTGCCAAGCTTCCCGGCGTCAAGAAGGTCGAAATCAAGCCGCAGGTCCACGAATGGGTCTTCGACTCCGGAACGGACAACGAGCGCTCCATCATCGTGCTCTCCGAAGGCCGCCTCCTGAACCTCGGCAACGCCACGGGCCACCCGTCGTTCGTGATGAGCAACTCCTTCGCCAACCAGACCATCGCGCAGATCGAACTCTGGACCAAGCACGACCAGCCTGCCGGCGAGCGGGAGTACGAGAAGCAGGTTTACGTCCTGCCGAAGATCCTTGACGAGAAGGTGGCACGCCTCCACCTTGACGCGCTTGGCGTAGAGCTGACCGAACTGAGCAAGGAACAGGCCGAATACCTGGGCCTCGACGTCGCCGGGCCCTACAAGCCGGAGCATTACCGCTACTAAGCCTTGTGACAAGAACTGGAAGGCCGGACACGCGAACCTGCGTGGCCGGCCTTTCGGCTAAAATTGACTGTTCAGTAAAGCTGCCGGGGGACAGGAAGACGGGAACCATGACCGAAGTCGCAAAGCGGAAAACAGGCAAGGTCGTTGCCATCATCGGGATCTGCGCGGCCATCGCCGCCGGCGGAATCGGTGTGGCCACCGTCCCCGGCCTCCTGCCGGGCTCCGCCTCCAACGACGCCGGAACGGTGCAGTCGGCCGCTCCCGAGGCCAAGCCCGTTGAACTGGGCGTCACTCCGCTCGATGGCGCAGTGGAGTGGAATCCGGTGGTCGGCCCGCAGGTGAAAGCCGTCAACGGGAAAATCAAGGATGTCCGCCTGGTTCCTGCCGACGGGGGCGCTCCCGTGCAAGGGAAGATCAGTCCGGACGGCAGCACCTGGACAACGCTGGAGGTCCTGAAGTTCAAGACCCAATACAACTACTCCTTCACGGTGGCTGACTCTGCCGGCAAGGAAACCACCAGAAACCAGACTTTCACCACCGTCTCGGCAGCCTATGAAGCGGATGCGTCCATCTACCCCCGCAACGGCACCGTGGCAGGTTCAGGGCAACCGATCGAGATCAACTTCAGTGAACCGGTCCTGGACAAGGCCGCCATGGAAAAGCGCGTTGCCATCACTGTCTCCTCGGGACAGCCGGTGGCGTGGCACTGGTACTCGGACAAGAAAGTGCGCATCCGGCCCGAAGCCTTCTGGGCCGCGGGAACCACTGTCACCGTGGACATGAAGCTCCTGGGCGTCGACTTCGGCAACGGAATGATCGGCAACGGGGATGTCACGTCCACCTTCACCACCGGTCCGCAGCGCATAGCCGTGGTTGACGACACCACCAAGACCATGAACGTGTACATCGACGGCAAGCTGGCACACACAGCGCCGGTGTCCCTGGGCGGGGAGGACTGGCTCTCGCCCACGGGCTATGCGGTGATCATGGAGCAGGAACGCCACTCCAACTTCAACGCCGGGACCATCGGGCTGAAGCCGGGGGACAAGGGCTATTATCCGCCGCTGGTGGTGGAGTACGCCAACCGGCTGACGTGGTCCGGCGTCTATGTTCACCAGGCTTTGGAAGCCGCCTGGGGTGCCATTGGACGCGCCAATGTGTCGCACGGTTGCGTGGGTCTCTTGCCTGAGGATGCCGCCTGGTTCTTCAACAACATGAAGACCGGCGACGTCGTGCAGATCCTCAACACCGGCGCCCCCGCCGTCGAGCCGCTCGAAGGCTTCGGTGACTGGAATATTCCATGGGCAAGCTACGCCCAAAGGTAGGACCAGGCAAAGTCAGCGCTCCGTGAACGGCAGCTTGCGGAGCCTTTCACCGGTGGCCAGATTGCGCTGCTCGGCACGCTTGAGCCGCTCGTACTCCCGGTTCCGGCGTTCGCCCAGGACTGCCCCGATGTAGTCTCCGGGCATGGTTCCTGCCGGCGGGGGCGGAGCCACATAGCTGGCAAGTTCGGAAGCCAAGGCAATGGCCATGTTGGTTCGCGATGCCGGCGCCATCCGATAAGCCTGTTGGACGAAGGTCGCCGCACGGCGCGCGGTATTGTCCGGGATACGCCCAATGTCGGCCATGGCCACCCACCCTTGAAGATACGGTGGCGCGGCAGGCAGGATACGCGGTTCCACAGGAACCCTCTGGCGAAGGGAGTATGTTCCGGCCACGATGTCACCCAACCGTTTGGACTTCTCGCTGAACAGCGCCACACCAATGGCGAGTCCACCAAACGTCACGTAGATTTCGAGGAACCCGAGCAGCCCGCGGATAACCGCATGCCGGAACCGGATGGAACCGCCGTCGTCGCGGACAATGCGGAGTCCTGCGGCAAGCTTGCCCAGGGAACGACCACGGGTGAGGGTTTCCACCGTGACCGGGACGATGACGAACGAGAAAACGACGCAGGCCAGAATGATGGCCCGCGTTGCGGCCGCGTCCAGGTCCGGGGCGGCGAAGCCGACGAGGATGATCAGCAGGATGAGCAGTACGACGTTCGCGATGACGTCCAGGACCAGGCCCAGGGCGCGGGCGGCGAATGATGCTGGGCGCAGTTCAAGGACCACTGCCTCGCCTGTGACGATTGAACTCAACCGGGCGCCGCCTCTCTCGTAGCTTTTGCCCTGCGAAAGGCATGACCTGCCTTTGCTGCACTGAGTCTAACCGCGTCCCCGCTGCCGCGCGCGCGTCAGGGACTAGGGTGGAGCCGTGGACATCGATGCCTTCTCAGCCGTGAACGGGAGCAAATGGTCCAGGCTTACTTACCTGGCCCATAAACGGCGGCTGACCGGGGAAGAGGCCGACGAGTTGCTGCGGCTGTACCAAACCGTGTCAGCGCACCTGTCGCTGATCCGTTCCGTGGCGCCGGAATCGGCCTTGTCGTCGTCCCTGTCCGCAGCCTTGGCCCAGGCACGTACCCGGTTTACAGGGGCCAGGTCCAACTTCATGGAAGACCTGGCCCGCTTCTTTGTGATCGCGTTGCCTGCGGCTTTCTACCGGATCCGCTGGCTGACCGTGTGGTGCGGACTTTTCTTCCTGGCGGTGGGTGGGGCGTATGCGTTGTGGATCGGTACCTCGCCGGAGGCCTTGCGGGCGGTATTCGGCAGCGACGACAATATCCGCCGGTACGTCGAGGACGACTTCATCGACTACTATTCCGAAAACCCCGCAGCATCATTCGCCGGCGCCGTGTGGACCAACAACGCCTGGATCTCCGCGCAGGCTGTTGCCTTCGGCATCACCGGATTCTGGGTGCCCATGATCCTCTTCCTCAACGCCCAGGCGGTAGGAGCCGCGGCCGGAGTCTTCGTGGCGACCGGGAAGCTGGACATCTTCTTCAGCTACATCCTTCCGCATGGCCTGATGGAACTGACGGCCGTCTTCATTGCATGCGCAGCCGGATTAAGGATCTTCTGGGCCATGGTCCAGCCGGGCCCGAGAACCCGGCTCCAGGCTGTTGCGGAGGAAGGCCGCTCCTTGGTGACCGTTGCGCTGGGACTGGTTCTGGTGCTGCTTGTCTCCGGCGTCGTAGAAGCATTCGTGACGCCCAGCCCTTTGCCGGTGTGGGCGAAGATCACCATTGGGGCGATGGTCCTCGCCGCCTACTGGGTGTACGCACTGCTGCTGGGCGGACGTGCCTTCCGCGCCGGGGAAACGGGAGACCTGGAAACGAACGACGCCGGATACCGGGGCATAGCTGCGTAGGCACCTTACAGTTACGTTTCAATCTTGCCGACGGCGGGGTGGCTCCTGTTTCGGTGCAAGGGCGGACTGTAGGCTCGAATGCAGACAAGAATCCGGCAGCACGCAGTGGCCGGTCGATGCCTACGGAAGTGAAACCGCTGTGAGCGACAAGAGCCCGAAACCACAAGAACCGGACACGGACGTCCACGACGATCCCGATGAACCGGCCTTCGAATGGATGAAGCCCGCATCGTCCGGCGCCACGTCGGCTGCGGGGAACTCCGCCCCAGCCGATGCAGCTACTAAAGCCCAGCCGGCGTCCTCGGCCCCGACTGGATCCCAACCCGAAAGCCGCACTGGATCCCAGCCCGCGGCCCCGACTGGAACCCAGCCCGAAAGCCGCGCCGGCCGCAAGGCGGCCGAAGCTGCAGAAACCGAGCCCGAGCCCCCGCTGTTCGCAGGTTCTTCCCCTGCCGGCAAACCAACCGGCGGCGCGTCGCACTCGGAGCCGTTACCGACGTCGGCCCTTCAGGTCCGTCCGCCCGAAGAGGAAGTTGCCCGCCGCAACGCAGAGCGCGAGCAAGCGGCCAAGGTGAAGCCGCTGGCGCCCCGCATCTTCCAAGTGCTGCTCGCGATTTTCTTCCCCATCATCTTGCTGGTGCTTGCCGTCCGTGCAGTAGCCAGCCCCCTGTTCCTCTGGATCGAGTACAACCGGCCGGGTTTCCCCGGGGACGGCTACGGGTTCAGCACCGAAGACCGCATGACCTACGGCTCCTATGCAGTGGACTACCTCAGCAACTGGGCGGGTCCGCGGTACCTGGGCGGCCTGGTCCATGAGGACGGCAACCAGCTGTTCAAGGACTCCGAAGTTTCACACATGGCCGACGTCAAGCTGGTCATCCTGTCTTCCTTCGGGGCCGGCCTCCTGCTGATCATCCTGAGCTTCATCGCCATCATGTACCTCCGGAAGAAGAGCGACGGCGGTGTCCGCCGCGGCCTGTTCGCCGGCTCGATCGTCACGCTGGTGATCATCATCGGTCTTGCCGTGTTGGCTGTCCTGAGCTGGCAGCAGTTCTTCACCGAGTTCCACCGCATCTTCTTCGCCAGCGGCACGTGGACTTTCTCGCTCGAGGATACGCTCATCCGCCTCTTCCCCGGCCAGTTCTGGGTTGACGCCGGAATCGTCATCGGCGCCCTGGTGTTCCTGGCAGCCACGGTGACCTTCATCCTGACGTGGCCCACACGCCGTCGTCGCGGTCTGGGAGCCAAATCGGCGGATGCCAACGAATCTGCCGATGTTGAGGCCGAGGCTGCAGACCCCACCAAGGATTCAGCAACCACCAAGCGGTAAGACTGCGTTCAGCGCAGGTGGCGCTACTTTGCGTAGAGCTTCTCCACCAGCTTGGCGAAGTCGTTCGTCACCACATCGCGCTTCAGCTTCAGCGACGGCGTGAGGTGGCCTGATTCTTCGGTGAGTTCGCTGGTGATGAAGTCGAACTTCCGGATGGACTCTGCGGCGGACACCAGCCTGTTGGCTTCATCAACGGCGGACTGCACTTCAGCGCGGACCCGCGGGTCTGTGGATGCTTCCTGGAGGGACAGCGCACCGAGCTTGTTCTCCGCGCACCAATCCGCAAGTCCTTCAGGATCGAGGGCGATCAATGCGGCAACGAACGGCTTTCCATCGCCGACGACCACTGCCTGGCCCACCAGTTGGTGTTCACGGAGCTTCTCCTCCAGCGGTGCCGGGGCGATGTTCTTGCCACCGGCAGTGACCAGCAGGTCCTTCTTGCGGCCGGTGATGGTGAGGAACCCGTCCTGGTCGAGCTCGCCGAGGTCTCCCGTGCGGAAGAACCCGTCGACGAACGCTGCCTCCGTGGCGGCCGGGTTGTTGTGGTAACCCTTGAAGACGCCGATGCCCTTCACCAGGATTTCTCCGTCGGAGGCTATCCGGATGGTGGTCCCGGGGAGTGGAATGCCTACGGTGCCGATGCGGAACATGCTGGGTGTGTTGACCGTGCAGGGGGCAGTGGTTTCGGTCAGCCCGTAGCCTTCCAGGACGGGAACGCCGGCACCATGGAAGAAATGGTTCTCCCGAAGGCTGAGCGGGCTTGCACCGGAGACCGTGTAGCCTACGGCCCCGCCAAAGACCTCGCGGACCTTGGGGTAGAGGAGCTTGTTGAACACTGCATGCTTGGCGCGCAACGTCCAGCCGGGCCCGGTGCCCTGCCCGCGCGAGGCGAGGTCCGCCGCCGTCGAATACTCCACAGCCGTTGACGACGCCGCGGCGAAGAGCCGTCCTTTGCCGCTCATGGCAGCCTTGTGCCCGGCTCCTGCGTAGACCTTTTCGAAGATGCGGGGGACAGCCAGCAGGAACGTCGGTTTGAAGGCGCCGAGGTCATCCATCAACCCGCTCGCTCCTGCGCTGTGGCCCATGGTGATCCCGCCGGTCATTGAGACCACCTGCACTGCCCGCGCCAGGACATGGGCCAACGGCAGGAACATCAGGGTTCTTGCCCCCGGCTGCATGAGCAGTTCAGGCAGGAAGGGAATGACGTTGCGGGTGATGCGGACAAAGTTGCCATGGGTGATTTCGCAACCCTTTGGCCTGCCCGTGGTGCCGGAGGTGTAGACAATCGATGCGACATCGGCAAGGTTCGCGGCGCTGCGTTGCCGTTCCAGCTCAGTGTCGGTGATGCCGGTCCCGACGGCGGATACGCTGGTCAGGTGCGGTGCCTCACCTTCGTGTTCCATGCGGATGATGGTGACCAGGTCATCACCCAGGGCGGCCGACTTGTCCACCACAGACCGGACCAGTTCAGCCTTGGCTGTGTCCTCGACGAAGACGCGGCGGGCTCCGGAGTCCACCAGGATCCATTCGATCTGGCCTGCCGATGACGTCTCGTAAATAGGAACGGTGACCCCGCCGGCCATCCAAATGGCGAAATCCACCAGCGTCCACTCAAAGCTGGAGCGGGAGAGGACAGCCACCGGATCTCCGGGGTTGAGCCCTCCTGCAATCAAGCCCTTGGCGAGTGCGCTGACGTCGGCCAGGAACCGGGATGCCGTGACGTTCAACCAGCCGTTGGGTGTCTTGTGGGCATAGAGGATGCCGAAGGGATCTTTGGTGCACCGTTCCAGGAGGAGGTCCGTGACGTTGCTGTCCTCATCGGCCTCCACCAGAAGCTCTGTGCTTGCTTCCCTCACGACCCTCCTCGCTTCCTGGGCTTGGCTGTGTGCCGTTGCCCGCGCATTTCTTCCATGGATCAGCCTAAATCCATGAAGGCATCCACATCCTCATCCGCCAGTCCTGGTAACTGATGACCTCTGCGGTCAGGACGGGGTAGAAGAATGCCGTGGCAATCACAGCGAGCATCACCACGAGACCCACGACGTACAGCCCTGAGCGGCGCCGCCAGGGTGGATCGTTGCTCCGCCCCAGCGCCAGGCCGAGGACGTAGGTGAGGGCAAGGACCAGGAAGGGCTCGAAGGACACTGCATAGAAGACGAACATGGTGCGTTCCGGATACATGAACCACGGGAGATAGCCTGCGGCAACCCCGGCCAGGATGGCTCCGGCACGCCAGTCACGCCGGCCCGCCCACCAAAAAAGAAGGATGACCAGGGCAATGGTTCCGCCCCACCACACGACGGGGTTTCCGACTGGAAGGATCGCCGAGGAGCACGTTTCAACGACGCAACCGGACGTGCCCTGCTTGGGGGCCTGGTAGTAGAAGGACGTGGGCCGGCCCATCACCAGCCACGTCCAGGGACTCGATTCGTAAGGGTGGTCCGAGCTGAGGCCCTGATGGAACTTGTACGCCTCCAGGTGGTAGTGCGCCAGGGAGCGAATCGGGTTGGGCAGCCAGTCCCAGCCGGGCGACGGGTTGGTGGCAGCCCATTGGCGGTAATAGGCGTCCTTGGACAGGAACCACCCGGTCCAGGTGGCCACGTACGTCACGCACGCGACGGGGATGAGGGTGAAGAACGCCGCGATGCCGTCCTTGATGATCGCCGCGCTGGCCCAGCTCCGGATTCCTGCAATCCTGCGGGCACTCATGTCCCAAAAGACCGTCATCAGACCGAACACGGCCACGAAGGAGAGCGCGGACCACTTGGTGCCCACCGCCAAGCCGAGGCAAAGGCCCGCCACCAGGCGCCACCAACGCATTCCCAGCCATGGACCGGAGAGGAGCTGAAGCGGGGATGGCACCCCGCCGGGCGAAGCAGCCGCTTGCGCGGCGAGCCGGGAAGCCAGACGACGGCGGCCGTCGTCGCGGTCCAACAGCAAGGCGCCGAACGCCGCCAGGATCCAGAAGGCCAGGAAAATATCCAGCAAGGATGTCCTGGAGAGCACCAGGTGGTGGCCGTCCACTGCAAGCAGCACTCCGGCAACCAAACCGAGGGTGTGGGAGCGGAAGAGCTTGAGCGCGATCAGGGACACCAGGAAAACCGTCAGTGTTCCGATGAGAGCCGCCCCGAAGCGCCACCCTAAGGGGTTGTCTGCTCCGAACAGCCACATGCCGAACGCAATCATCCACTTGCCCACAGGCGGGTGGACTACATACTCAGGACTGTTCAGGAGGACGTCGGGGTTACCCGCGTTGAAGGAATCATTGGCCTTGGCCGGCCAGCTCCGTTCGTAGCCACTCACCAGGTAGGAGTAGGCGTCCTTGACGTAGTAGGTCTCATCGAACACGAGGCTGTGCGGAACCTCAAGGCGGACGAAGCGGAGTACGCCGGCCAGGACGGCGGTCAGGGCAGGGATGAGCCAGAACCAGAGACGCAACGACGGCGGGTAGTCCCGCCAGCTGTGAATGCCGCCAATGAGGCGGTTCCGGAGGCTCTTTGAGGTGAAGGCTTCAGCCGGCCGTGCAATCCAGGATTGCCGCTCCAGCCCGCGCGGCTTAAGGCGGGCGTCCTTTCGGTGGTTTTGCGGGAGCTCCCAAGTAGTCAGTTCCCTTACCGGTTCTTTTGTGTCAGCGGCCGCCGTTCCGTCGGTGTCCCGGGAGGGGACCGGCGTCTCGGCAGTTCCGGAATCGGTGGCAGGAACGGACGACTGGTTCACCCGCCCCATGCTACCTTTCCGTCCTTGGGAGAAACCGGAACTGCCTTTGAACGGCTGGCCGGGGCAGTAGGCTTGGCAAGTGGACGAAGAACGCAGCACCCCTGTTGAGAACCCCTTGGATGACGAATTTTCCGCAGGGGAAACCGTGCAGTCTCCGGAGCGGGGCACCCCCGGTATTGGCAGGATCGTCCTGGCCGCCACACCGATCGGAAATGTGGGCGACGCATCCTCGCGGCTGATCGAGCTCCTGGGCACATCGGACATCATCGCTGCGGAGGACACCCGCCGGCTCCATCGCCTGGTCCAGGCCCTTGGCGTTGAGGTATCCGGCCGCGTGATCAGCTACCACGAGCACAATGAGGTGGCCAAGACCGGCGAACTCCTGGACCAGGTGCGCGAGGGCAAGAGCATCCTCATGGTCAGTGACGCGGGCATGCCGGCGGTTTCCGACCCCGGCTTCCGTCTGGTCGAAGGCGCTGTTGCCGCGGGCCTGACCGTCACCGCTGTTCCCGGCCCCTCGGCTGTGCTGACTGCCCTGGCGTTGTCCGGCCTCCCGACAGACCGCTTCTGTTTTGAAGGCTTCCTGCCCCGAAAACCCGGGGAGCGGAATTCCCGGCTGGGCGAGCTGGCCGACGAACGCCGCACCATGGTGTTCTTCGAGGCCCCGCACCGGCTCGAAGTGATGTTGCGTGCCCTCCACGAGCGGTTTGGCCCGGAGCGGCGTGGAGCGGTGTGCCGTGAACTGACAAAAACCTACGAGGAAGTCATCCGCGGGTCCTTGCGCGAACTCCTGGAATGGGCCGAGAACAACGAGGTCCGTGGGGAAATTGCCGTTGTGGTGGGCGGTGCACCTGAACAGGCGCCCGGAAAACCGGAAGACCACGTGGCGGCTGTCAATGAGCTGGTAACCCAAGGCATCCGCCTGAAAGAGGCCGTGGCCGCAGTTGCCGAAGACGCACGCATCAGCAAGCGCGAACTCTACGCGGCGGTCCTCGCGGCGCGCTAGGAAGTGCTGTGCAGCTGCACAATTACGGGGGCGCCGTGCAGTGCGCACAGGCGTAGACACTCCTTCCGGCCGGGCAGTACCGTGGCAGTAATTCAAGCCACTTCTGGCAAGGAACCCTAGTGGTGCAACACTCCAAAGCACCCAAGACGAAGGAGTCGCCATGACTGTCACGGTTGAACGCGAAAGCGAACTGCTGGCTTCCGTCCCTACTGGCCTGCTGATCAACGGTCAGTGGCGCCCCGCGGGATCCGGAAAGACCTTTGATGTTGAGGACCCTGCCACGGGCAAGGTGCTGCTCAGCATCTCCGACGCCGGTCCGGAAGACGGCGCCGCTGCCCTGGACGCAGCTGCTGCTGCCCAGGCCGACTGGGCCCGCACGGCACCGCGCGAACGCGGCGAAATCCTGCGCCGGGCGTTCGACATGGTGACCGAGCGCGCCGAAGACTTCGCACTGCTGATGACCCTCGAAATGGGCAAGCCCCTGGCCGAAGCCCGCGGTGAAGTAACCTACGGCGCTGAGTTCCTGCGCTGGTTCTCCGAAGAAGCAGTCCGTGTCTCCGGCCGCTACTCGGCAGCCCCGGACGGCAAGAACCGCCTCCTGGTCCAGAAGAAGCCCGTGGGTCCCTGCCTGTTGATCACTCCGTGGAACTTCCCGCTGGCCATGGCCACCCGCAAGATTGCCCCCGCCGTTGCCGCCGGTTGCACCATGGTGCTCAAGCCCGCCAACCTGACCCCGCTGACGAGCCTCCTCTTTGCACAGGTCATGCAGGAAGCCGGCCTTCCCGCAGGTGTCCTGAACGTCATCCAGACCTCCACCGCAGGTGCCGTCACCGGCCCGCTGATCAAGGATGACCGCCTCCGCAAGATCTCCTTCACCGGTTCCACCCCGGTGGGCCAGGCCCTCATCCGTGAGGCCGCGGACAAGGTCCTGCGCACCTCCATGGAACTGGGGGGCAACGCCCCGTTCGTCGTCTTCGAAGACGCCGACCTGGACAAGGCCGTCGAAGGCGCCATCGCTGCCAAGATGCGCAACATGGGCGAGGCCTGCACAGCAGCCAACCGCTTCATCGTCCACGAGTCCGTCGCCGACGCTTTCGCTGAGAAGTTCGCAGCGAAGATCGGTTCCCTCACCACCGCCCGCGGCACCGAGCCCGAATCCAAGGTCGGCCCGCTGATCGACGGCAAAGCCCGCGACGGCGTCCACGCCCTGGTCAGCGAGGCAGTCGCAGGCGGCGCCGAGGCAGTCACCGGTGGTGCCGCCGTCGACGGTCCCGGCTACTTCTACCAGCCCACGGTGCTCAAGAACGTGGCCGAGGGTGCCCGCATCCTCAAGGAAGAAATCTTCGGTCCGGTTGCCCCGATCATCACGTTCTCCACCGAAGACGACGCAGTCCGCTTGGCCAACAACACCGAGTACGGCCTGGTTGCCTACGTCTTCACCAAGGACCTCAACCGCGGCCTGCGCGTCAGCGAGAAGCTCGAGACCGGCATGCTCGGCCTGAACGCCGGAGTCATCTCCAACGCCGCTGCGCCGTTCGGCGGCGTCAAGCAGTCCGGCCTGGGCCGCGAAGGCGGCGCAGAGGGCATCGAAGAGTACCTCTACACCCAGTACGTAGGTATCGCGGATCCGTACGCCGACTAGCATCCCTTCCGTGTCCACCGCTCCCGCAACAAGCCGGTAGATGCAAGAAAGACCCTGCCCCTGGAACTACACGTTCCGAGGGGCAGGGTCTTTTTACTGTGCGGCCCTGTGTGGGTCCGGCTGTGACCCCGCGCGGGTCAGCGGCGCTGAGGGAGCAGCTGCCGCAACCCCCGCCATGACCTGGCAAGCCCGGCACCGGCCCGCCTCGTGACCGAGGCCAGCGCCCGGAAAGGCGCGCCGAGCGCGTGGAGCCACCGTCGCATCAACGACGGCGGAAGCCAGTCCGCCTGGAAACGGACCCACCAGCCCGAATTGTTGCGCAACGACTCCCGGACGACGGCGATCCTGGGCGCTGCGGACGCGGCGGCGGTATCCGAGGGGCGGCCATAGCGCTGCCGTTCGAAGTCGGCGGTGAGGGAGGCAACCGCCCGGTGGGCGGCGTCGTCGAACCCGCCAGAGTCACCAAGCACCGTGCTGGAGCGGAACCTTGCCGAGAAGTGCCGTGGGGTTTCGCTTGGTGTGGAGGGCACGCCAAAGTCCGTGGCCAGGTCCAGCAATTCGGCCCATGCCAATCCTGCGGACGGGTACTCCGGGAGTGACTGATCGTCCCCGGGTTTGCGGCGCTTCAGCCGGCGGCGGCGAAGCACGGAGCGGGTAAGGCGCGGAGAACCCAGGAACGCAGCCAAGAGGATGACGGCGGCAGATGTGGCGGCAATAGCGGGAAGCGGGTTGCCCTGAACAGGCCCTTGGGCCGGTGTGTCGATACCGGGCAGCGGCGCTGTGGTGGGGACAGGCGTTGGCGCCGTACTGGGAACGTCCTTCTCATCGGTGTTCGTGCTGAGGTTTCCGGTGGTGGAAGCCTCGGTGGCATATTCGGGAACGACGCCGCGGGAAGGCGTCGGCTCAAAAGGAACCCACCCCAGGCCTTCGAAGTACAGTTCCGGCCAGGCATGGGCGTCACGGGCGTCCACTTCATACTCGGGGAAGGAACCTTGGCCCACCAACGCCACGGATTCGCCGGTCAGCCGGCCCGGTGCGTATCCGACGGCGATTCGGCTGGGGATGCCCTCAACCCGCGCCATCACAGCCATCGCCGATGCGAAATGGACGCAGTAGCCGCTCTTGACGGAAAGGAAATCCGCCAGGACTGACAGGCCGTTGCCGTCATACCCGTTTTGGACCGGAGCCTGCAGGGAGTAGATGAACTCGCCGGAGCGGAGGTATTTCTGGATGGCCAGCGCCTTGGCGTAATTGTTGCCCGCCGATGCCGTCACCGTCCGGGCTGTTTCCCGGACGATGCCCGGGAGGTTTCCGGGGATGCGCAGGAAGTCCTCGGAAATGGAGCGGGGCGCAGCGTTCGCCTGGGACAAAGCCTGGGCCGTGACCTTGGGCGCTGCGGAAAACACAACGTACCGCTGGGCCAAAGTGCTGGTTTCCGTGCTCATGATGCTCAGCGTGTCGGGGTCCCACGTCCAGCGTCCGTTGAGCCCGTTGACTGACACCGGTGCAAAGGGGGCGGGTAGATACGGGCTGGTGAACAGTCCGGCGTTGATGGACGTGACGGCGTTGACTATCTCTCCCTGGACGGAGTACCCGGCCTCGATCCGGTCCGCCCCCGCCCGCCGCGAGCCGGCACGATCATCCGGCGCCCAGGTTTCGCCGTCGAAGTGGTCAATGGTGACCGAGCGCAGGTACAAAGGCCCGCTGGAACTGGTGGCGTAAGTAATCCGGCCCGCCCCGCTGGGGCTGCGGAGGCTGTTGCCCAGGGTGATCATGGGGTTGAGCCCGTTCGAGGTTCCCCACGGCGTGAGCCGTGAGCCTTGCGGGAAGGTACCGTTGTCGAAACCCGGTATGGCCAGCGGCACCACCATCGCCAGGCCAAGGGTCAGCACCCCTGTGACCACCAAGCGCTTGAACTGGCCAGCGCCCCGCGGAGCCCCGGATTGCAGCCGCGAGTCGGGAGCGAACCATTGGCTGCAGCCGAGGATCAGCAGGAACCCGATGGTCGCGCCGATAAAGCCCGGCACGCCGACGCTTTGCGGTTTGATGGTGGCCGGAACAACCATGATGGCCAGCAGGCCGATGCCGCTCGCCGCGGGCATGGAAAGGGGGACGGCCAAGGCATCGATCAAGACCACCAAAAGCCCAAGGCAAGCGCACGTGACAAAGACGATGCCGACGTTTGGAGCCACTGGAGCGCTCTCGGAAACCACGGTTTCCCCGGCACGCTTGATGAGCCTTCCCACTGCCTGGAGGGTCTCCGGCGTGGGGATGAACCCCAGGAGGCTTTCCTGCCGGCAGAACGTGAAGGCCAGGACCCCGATCAGGGAAGCCAAGGCGCCAATGGTGGCCAGCAAGGGCTGCACGCGCAAGGAGCGCAGCACGGCCAGCGTCAGCGCCACGGCCACCACGGCGGTGATCAGCGGCATGAACCACGCCCAGCCCCGGAAAACCCCGTTCAGTGAAAGCGCGGCACCCAGTACGCCCATGGAAATGGCCCCGGCCATCGCCCAGGGGAACGCGCCCGGACCCGGGCCCGAGATGCGGCGCCGTGTGCCCGGCGTCGAAGTTTTGCTCCGGGGATCTGCGCTCGGCCGCGAAGTGACGGTCATCGTGGCACCGCCGCTCCCCGTCGGACGTCCATGGCGGCCGCAGCCGCAGCAACCATTCCGCCCTCATCAAACGCCGCCCAGGCAGCCGCCAACGGGGTCCTTGACGTGACGGCGACGGCCCGCCATCCACCCTGCCGCAGAATCTCCAGGACTTGCTCGTTGTTGCGGGAGGAATCAGTAACCAGCAGCGCAAAAGCGTTGGCCCCATATGCGGCAGCCGGAGCCAGGGCTTTGGCCTCGGGCACGGTCAGGTTGCCGAGCAGCGCCAGGAGGGGGCCGCGCAGCCGATGGGCCGCGAGCTTGTCCATGAGCAGGTCATCGAAAGCCGAGTCTCCGCCTTCCGGCGATTCATCGAGGTTCCTGGCGGCGCGGCCGGGGCCTCTGACGGCAGCAGGGGTCCTGCCCGGGTTGCGCCGGTCCGCAGACGCTTCTTCGTCCTGACGGGCGTGCTCGGGCCGGTGATGCCGGGGACCGGACAACTCAATTGCTGCCAGGCCCTCGGCGATGGCGTGCAGGCCGCCCGCCCCGTTGAATTCCTCCGCGGTGGCGTCAGGAGCGGATTTTGAGTGGCTGAAGGCGGGATGCCCCGAGGCGTCCAACATTCGCAGCGAATAGTTCCGCTCGGACAGGTGTGCGCTGATGGACATTGCAGCGGTCACCACCCACTCGAAACCGGGCGTGGTCAGCAGATCAGTGTCCTCGTCATGGCTCCCGAAGACCGAGCCGGTGCTTGGAGCAAAGGCTGCCAGCCGCTGGTCCAGGACGATCGTGGCCTCGGGAGTGGTCACGGACTCTTCCTGGCGCACCATCAATTGCCCGTGGCGCGCCGTTGCCGGCCAGTGAACCCGGCGCATCGGATCACCATGGCGGTACTCGCGGGTCATGATGTCGTCATCGCTCGGGTTGGCGCGGATCCGGGTTGCCGTGACGCCGTCATTTCCCCGGGCCCCGGCCAGTCCCGTCGCGGGAAGTTCGACGGCGGCGGGCGTCACGGTAAGGAGGTCGCCGTCGTCGATTGAATGGCGGCGCAAGGACAGGCCAAACGGATCGCTGAACTCCGCGGTGACCGGACCGATCCGGAATTGGCCGCGCTTCCCGGAACGGAGATGGTACTCATAGCGGCTGGTTCCGCCGGTGGCGGAGCGGGCAGGGAAGCGGAACGCGGGCGGATCTCCGAAACGGGGCGGAAGCTGCTCCTCCATGACCACCTGGCCGGTGCCGTACGAGGTGCGGGCCACGGCCAACCGCACGGTGGTTGCCATGGCGGTTTCCACACTTGAGGGATTGAACTCCCGGTACACCTGGAATTTAGGTTTGAGGATACGGACCCCCGCCAGTGCCACAAGGGGCAGCAAAATCAGGAACACTGCCAAGGTGAGCAAATCGCGCCGGCCCATGATGTGGGCACAGACGATGGACACCACGCCTGCGGCCAGCAAACCCCAACCCCGGTTGGTGAACAGATGCTTGGGAAGCCGATCCACGAGTGCCATCCGGACCGCCTAGGCGCTTTGCTTATCCCTGCGCCACGCGCCGGGCGGTTCCTGGGCGACCGGGACCGAGGCAAGGATTCCGCGCAGGACGGTCTGGGGGGTATCGCCGGCGCTCGCCGCTTTCCTGTCCAGGATGATGCGATGCGCCAGGACCGACTCGGCGACGTCCACCACATCGTCAGGGAGAACGAAGTCCCTGCCGTCCAAGGCAGCGGTTGCCTTCGCGGCGCGCAGCAACTGGAGCAAGGAGCGCGGACTGGCACCCAGCCGCAACCGGGCACTTTCGCGGGTGGCGCGGCCTATGGCTACGGTGTACTCCTTGATGGCGGGGGACACGTACACCTGCTGGACCGTGGCAATCATGGCTGCGACGTCGTTGGCGGTGACCACCGGCGTCACCTTGGCCAAGGGCGAAACAGCCTGGTGGGTCTCCAGCATTTCGATTTCCGCATCCCGGTCCGGGTAACCCATGGAGATGCGCGCCATGAAACGGTCGCGCTGGGCCTCGGGGAGCGGGTAGGTGCCCTCCATCTCGATGGGGTTCTGGGTAGCGACCACCATGAACGGCAGGGCCAACGGATAGGAGTGCCCGTCCACGGTGACCTGGTGCTCCTCCATGCACTCGAGCAGTGCGGACTGGGTCTTGGCCGAAGCACGGTTAATCTCGTCACCAATCACGATGTTCGCGAAAACAGCTCCGGGCCGGAACTCGAACTGCCGGGAGGACTGGTTATAGATGGAGACGCCCGTGACATCCGAAGGCAGCAGGTCCGGGGTGAACTGGATACGGGAAACCGTGCAGTCAACGGTTCTGGCAAGTGTCTTTGCCAGTAGGGTTTTTCCTACCCCCGGCACGTCCTCAAGCAGCAGGTGCCCCTGGGCCAGGAGGACCGTCAGGGCCAGCTTGGCAGCGTCGGCCTTCCCATCGATCACCTTGCTGATCGCACCGAGGATCCGTTCGCTGGAATCGTGGAAGCGTTCGGCATCCATCACGTGCGGCTTGTGCCCGTTGTGCACGGCGTCCGGGTTGCGCGAAGCATTCCCGTTGTCTGCAGCGTCCAGGGGCACAGCGCTGTACGCCTCGCCCTGAAAAGAAGCTGGTTCAACAGTGGCGCGTCGCTTGGACTCCATGGAATGCCCTTCAGCCGTGGCCGCCCGCCCGGCAACGTGCCGGCGTTGGCCGCCTTGTCCGTTCCAGCCTACCCAGACTTTGGGCATCGCTGACATAGTGCAGGGGGAATTTGTGTGCTGCTTGGAGTTCGTCACCACGGGCCGCGGGGATGGGGGAGGACCGCGGTCCGATTAAGGTGGGAGCATGTGCAATTCCCTCGCCCCTGCTCCCTATCGCACGTCCGCAGACCCAGACGATGCCAAGGCATCGCGCAAGGAATATCCACCCGCGCCCCAACCGCTCCCCGTCCCCGTGATGGACAACCACACGCACCTGGACTTCCGGCACGGCCTGATCGAGGTAAGCGTCGCCGACGCCATGGATGCCGCCGCCGCCGTCGGTGTTCATGGAGCCATCCAAGTAGGGTGCGACCTCGAGTCGTCCAGGTTCACCGTGCAAGCGGTGGAAGCCGACCCGCGGCTTCTGGGTGCAGTGGCGATCCATCCGAACGATGCTCCCGTTTACGCCGGACGCGGAGAGCTGGAATCGGCCCTCGCCGAGATCGAAGACCTTGCCCGCCATCCCAGAATCCGTGCCATCGGCGAGACCGGCTTGGACTTCTTCCGTACGCGCGGCGAGGGACTGGCGCATCAGCGCCATTCCTTCCGGCGCCACATTGATATGGCCAAGCGCCTTGACCTCACCCTGCAGATCCACGACCGCGATGCCCACGACGACGTGGTGCAGGTGCTCAAGGAAGAGGGTGCTCCGGAGCGGGTGGTCTTCCATTGCTTTTCCGGCGACGAGGATCTGGCGAGGATCTGCAATGACAATGGCTGGTACATGTCCTTCGCCGGGACCATGACGTTCAAGAACGCGCAGAACCTCAGGGACGCCCTGGCCATCGCGGAACCATCCAGGGTGCTGGTGGAGACCGATTCGCCGTTCCTCACCCCGCACCCTTACCGGGGACGTCCCAACGCAAGCTACATGGTTCCCTACACTGTCCGCTCCATGGCCGATGTGACTGGAGATGACCTGTCCGAGCTGTGTTCGCGCCTCGCGGAAAACACCGTCAATGCCTACGGATCATGGGCATAAGGGCCATCTGACGTGCAGGTATTCGATGTGATGCTGAATACCCGGTATGCATTTTGATTGGCTCGTTTATAACAAATCGGTTACTGTGAACCAAATAGCCGGGGTCGGGGAAGGCCTTCGGACAACTGGTTCGGCAAGATCCGGACTCACCAGTTGAATGTAGTGACGGCGCAGCAGCCGGCAGTGAAGCGTGGGACCGGGCGTGAGCCAAGCCCCTCTGTTTTGCCGCTGGTGTTTCTTTGCGCTTTTCCCCGTGCCCGGATGGTCTGAGAGTTATGGGCAAACGTGATCAAGTTCTTCACAACGGACGGCAAGTTCAGTTTCCTCAAAGTGGGCGCGCAAGTGCTGGTGTTAGTAGCACTCGTAGCCGGTGTCGTTGCCTTCGTGGGCAACAACAAGACGGTCACCTTGAACGTCGACGGAAAAGTGAGCTCCATCCAGACCTTTGGCGGAACCGTCGACCAGGTGGTCAAGGCAGCCAAGGTTGAACTGAAGAACGATGACCGGGTGACCCCCGCGCTGGATTCCCGGGTGGAAAACGGCTCCGTGGTGAACGTCAACCTCGCCAAGGCCGTCTCCATCGAACTGGACGGCGCCCGGAAGACGGTCAACACCAACGCTCCCGATGTGGCCGGCCTGGTCAGCGAACTCGGCGTCGCCGGTTCTTCCGAAATTTCCCAGCCCAAGGATGCTTCCCTCGAAGTCCAGGGTTCCTTCGTGTCCATCTCCACGCCCAAGACCATCAGCCTCGTAGCCGACGGCAAGGACACCAGCACCACCACCACGGCCTCCGACGTCGCCGAGGTCCTCAAGGACGCCGGGATCACCGTGGGTGCCAATGACCGCGTCTCCCAGCCGAGCAACGCCCCCATTGTCCAGGACATGGTCATCAAGGTCTCCCGCGTGGACACCAGCAAGACTGCCGAGACCACCGAGGAAGTCCCGTTCGAGAGCGTCAAGAGCGAAAGCGCAGAGCTCTACAAGGGTGAGGAAAAGGTAACGCAGAAGGGCGTTGCCGGCTCCGTGGTCAAGACGTTCAAGCTGGTCCTCGTGGATGGCCGTGAAGCCTCCCGCACCCTCGTCTCCAGCAACGTGACCACCCAGCCCGTCACCGAGAAGGTGGCTGTTGGAACCAAGGCACGTCCGGTGGCAGCAGCGAAGGCGGCCGCTCCCGTATCCAGCGGCCCCACCGGTGCTCCCAACGAAGCAATGTGGGACCGTATTGCCCAGTGTGAATCCGGCGGCAACTGGTCCATCAACACCGGCAACGGCTACTACGGCGGCCTCCAGTTCTCCAGCCCCACCTGGCTCGCCAACGGTGGTGGCGCCTACGCTCCGACGGCCAACCTTGCCACCAAGGCACAGCAAATCGATATCGCCAACCGCCTCTACGCCAAGAACGGTCTCCGCGACTGGGGCTGCGCGCACGCAGCCTAGCCCGGCGCAGACGATACGATACCTAGGTGACTGAACCGAATTCCGAACCCGCCGCCGTCGCGCCTTTGCTGGGCGCAACTGACATCCGACGGTTAGCCGAGGAAATCGGTGTCCGCCCCACCAAGACCCTGGGGCAGAACTTTGTGATCGACGGCAACACCATTCGCAGGATCGTGTCCGCGGCCGGCATCGACCCGGACGAGACCGTGCTGGAAGTTGGACCAGGCCTTGGCTCGCTGACGTTGGGCCTGCTGGACGCGGCCCGCGAGGTAGTCGCCGTCGAAATCGATCCCGTGCTGGCCGGCAAGCTGCCGGAGACCGTCCGTACCTGGCGGCCCCAGGCCGAGGAGCGCTTCCACCTGGTGCTGTCCGATGCCATGAAGGTGACCGAACTGCCGGTGGAGCCCACTGCCTTGGTGGCCAACCTGCCCTACAACGTGGCCGTCCCGGTGGTGCTGCATCTGCTCCAGCACTTCCCGGGCCTGCGCCACGGCCTGGTGATGGTGCAGGACGAGGTGGCCGACCGCCTCGCGGCGTCGCCAGGTTCCAAGATCTACGGCGTCCCGTCCGTCAAGGCCGCCTGGTACGGGCGCATGCGCAAGGCCGGTGTGATCGGCATGAACGTGTTCTGGCCGGCACCCAAGATCCATTCGGGCCTGGTGGAATTCACGCGCCACGAGCCGCCCGCCACCCACGTGACGCGGGACCAGGTCTTCGCCGTCATCGACGCCGCGTTTGCGCAGCGGCGCAAGACGCTCAGGGCTGCGCTGGCGGGTTGGGCAGGCGGTGCCGTGGAGGCCGAACGGTGCCTGGTAGCTGCAGGGGTGGACCCCACCGCACGCGGCGAAGTCCTGGACATTGGCGCGTACGTGCGGATCGCCGAAGCGCGCCACCCGGCAGCAGTATGACCCCGGGAATCCGCAGGCCCGGGGAACTGCCCTACCAAGGGGAGCGCTTCCGTGCACGCACGGTCCGGGTGAAAGCGCCCGGCAAAGTCAACGTCTCGCTGGCCGTTGGACCCTTGCGACCCGATGGCTACCACTCCGTGGCCAGCGTCTACCTGGCAGTGTCCTTGTACGAGGAGGTTGCTGCGACCAGCACTGAAGCCCCCGGGATCACCGTCAGCATCAGCCCGGCGAGCACCTTGGACCTGGACGGCGTCGATATCCCGCTGGATGAGCGCAACCTGGCTTACAAGGCAGCCGCTGTGATGGCCGAGATGTCGGAGAAGCCAACCGGCGTTCACTTGGAGATCACCAAGCGCGTTCCCGTCGCCGGCGGGATGGGCGGGGGGTCCGCCGATGCCGCGGCCACGCTGTTGGCGTGCGATGCCCTGTGGAACAGCGGCCTCTCCCGCGAGGAACTTGCCCACGTGGCCGCCGAACTTGGTGCGGATGTGCCGTTCTCGCTCCTGGGGGGGACCGCGGTCGGGCTCGGGGTAGGCGACAAGCTCTCGCCGGCACTGGCCAAAGCGCAGGTGGACTGGGTGCTGGTTTTCGCCGACTACGGACTGTCGACCCCGGACGTATTCCGCACGCTGGATGGGCTGCGGGATTCGGAAGGCGCGGAGGTTCCGGAACCCGTGGAGGTGGATCCGACCATCCTCCAGGCCCTACGGAACGGCGATCCTGAAACCCTGAGCCGGGTCCTCGTCAACGATCTGCAAAGAGCCTCGATTGCCCTGGCCCCGCAGCTTCGCGACACAATCGGGCTTGGGGAGGCGCAAGGCGCCCTGGCCGGAATGGTCTCAGGCTCCGGACCCACCGTGGCCCTCCTGGCGAGGGATCCCGGCGCCGCCTCCGTGCTGGCCGAAGACCTGACACATCGGGGGCACAACGCCATCGCTGTGCACGGACCCGTGCCAGGCGCCCGGATCATCTCCGATACCCTCCTTTAGTAGCTCCCTGCCTTTAATAGCTCCCTGCACACCAGCTCCAGAAAGTAGTACCCATTGGCCCACCTGCTTGGCGGCGAAAACCTCTCTGTCACCTATGGCACCCGCACCGTGCTCGACGGCGTCACCCTCGGTTTGGAGGATGGCGACCGGATTGGCATGGTCGGCCGTAACGGCGACGGAAAGTCCACCCTCATGCGGCTGCTTGCGCTGCGATCCACTCCGGACTCGAGCCGGGTCACCAAACGCAACGACGTCACTGTGGGCTACCTGGACCAAAGCGACGTGCTCGACGGCGACCTGACGGTGGGTGCCGCGATCGTCGGCGACCAAGCGGACCACGAATGGGCTGCGAACCCGAAGATCCGGGAAATCATGGGCGGCCTCGTAGGTGACGTTGACTGGCACGCCAACGTGCACTCGCTCTCCGGTGGCCAGAAGCGGCGGGTGGCACTGGCCAAGCTCCTGATCGGCGACCACGACGTCATCATGCTGGACGAACCGACCAACCACCTCGACGTCGAAGGCGTTGCCTGGCTGGCGCGGCACCTCAAGTCACGCTGGCGCGCCAACCAAGGCGCGTTCCTGGTGGTCACCCACGACCGCTGGTTCCTCGACGAGGTCTGCAACTACACCTGGGAAGTCCACGACGCCATGGTGGACATGTTCGACGGCGGGTACGCCGCCTACGTCCTGGCGCGCGCCGAGCGCGACCGCATGGCCGCCGTCGTCGAGAATAAGCGCCAGCAACTGGTCAAGAAGGAACTCGCCTGGCTGAGGCGTGGCGCACCGGCCCGGACCTCCAAGCCCAAGTTCCGCATCGAAGCCGCCAACGAGCTCATCTCCGACGTCCCCGAACCCCGCGACTCCGTGGCGCTGAGCAAGATGGCCACCGCCCGGCTGGGCAAGGACGTGCTGGACCTTGAGAACATCACCCTCGATTTTGAGGGAGGCGAATCCGGGCAGAAGCTGTTCAACAACATCACGCTGCGGTTGGCGCCGGGGGAGCGCCTGGGGCTGGTGGGGGTCAACGGCGCCGGCAAGTCCACGCTGCTGCGGCTCCTGAACGGCGACATCCAACCAACGTCGGGTCGGCTCAAGCGCGGTAAGACCGTGGTCACGGCTGTCCTTACACAGGACGTGAAGGAACTTGACGAGGTCTCGGACCTCCGTGTCATTGAGGTTATTGAACGCGAGAAGCGCTCGTTCAGCGTTGGCGGCAAGGAGTTCACGGCCGGGCAACTGGTGGAGCAGTTGGGCTTCACCAAGGAAAAGCAGTGGACGCCGGTCTCCGACCTGTCCGGTGGTGAGCGCCGCCGCCTCCAACTCCTGCGCCTGCTGGTGGGGGAGCCCAACGTCCTCATGCTGGACGAGCCCACCAACGACCTCGACACCGACACCCTGGCCGCCGTGGAAGACGTCCTGGACGGCTGGCCCGGAACGCTGGTGGTTGTCAGCCACGACCGGTACCTGCTGGAGCGCGTCACCGACCACCAAATGGCCTTGCTCGGTGACGGGAAGCTCCGTGGGCTGCCCGGCGGCGTGGACCAGTACCTCGAACTGCGCGAAGCCGCCCTGGCTTCCGGGTCCCTTGCCGGTTCCACCGCACCTACCGCCGGTTCTGCGGGAGGTTCGGCTCCGACGTCGGCGGATGGACCCAGCGAGGCCGAAAAACGCGAAGCGCGGAAGGACCTCAACAGGATCGACCGTCAGCTCGGAAAGTTGGCCCAGCAGGAGGAGAAGCTCCACGCCCAGATGGCAGCCAAGTCCGAATCCGGCAACTTCGACGCCCTCGGGGAACTCAACGCCAAGCTGCAGGAACTGCTCGAGGAGAAGGAAGGCCTGGAGCTCGAGTGGCTCGAAGCCGCTGAAGTCCTAGGGGAGTAAGCCCGCCCCAGCAACGCTCTATCACGTCCCGTCGGTTTGCGGGGGTTGCTCTTTCACGTCCCGTCGGTTTGTGGGGCCGGTTCGTACCCCAGGAGCCAGTGCAGGCCGTAGCGGTCTATCACCTGACCATCAGATGCGCCCCACGGCTTCGGGCCCAAGGGATCGACTACCTTGCCGCCGTCGGCGAGTTTGTCGAACCACTGGTGGAGAACCGCCGGGGCAGCTGTGCCAAGGAGCGAGAGCATGAGGCCCTCCATGCGGACGCTTGGCCCACCCTCCGAGGCGTCGGCTCCAGCAAGGCTCACTGGTCCGTCGAGGACGCCGTGTGCGATTGCGTCTGCCGGTCCGTCAACGCGTCCAAATTCCTCATAGGAGTAGAGGGCAAGAGTGCCGCCGAAGACTCCCACGTAGAAGGTAAGAGCCTCGCGCGCAGTGCCGGGGAAGAGGGCGTAAATCTGCAGTGCAGTCATTCCGGGATCCTATCCGCCGTGATAGAGGAATGCCCGTAGGCGGCCGGGATGTGATAGAGGAACGCCCGTAGGCGGCCGGGATGTGATAGAGGAACGCCCGTAGGCGGCCGGGATGTGATAGAGGAACGCCCGTCAGCGGCCGGGAAGTGATAGAGGATCAAGGGGCGGAGCGGAGGGCGGGCTCCTTTTGGAGGCCGGTCAGGCCGTTCCACGCCAGGTTCACCAGGTGTGCCGCCACGGCCCTCTTGTCCGGCTGCCGGCTGTCCAGCCACCATTGGCCCGTCATCGCCACCATGCCCACGAGCATTTGCGCGTACATGGCACCGTCCGCGGCGCTGAAACCGCGGCGGGCGAACTCGTCGGACAGCAGGTGTTCCACCCTGGCGGTGACATGCGAGAGCAGGGTGGAGAAGGCACCTTCGGGTTGCGACGGCGGTGCGTCACGCATGAGGATCCGGAAACCGTCGGTGCGTTCCTCGATGTAGCCCAGCAGTGCCAAGGCCGCCCGCTCCACCAGGACGCGGGGCTTGGCCTCGGTGCTGAGGGCCTCGGTGATGGAGTCCAGCAGGATCCGGAATTCCGCATCGACCACCTGCCGGTAGAGGCCCTCCTTGGAACCGAAGTGCTCGTAGATGACCGGTTTGGAAACCCCGGCAGTCGCCGCGATTTCCTCGATGGTGGTGCCGTCCAGCCCGCGGGTAGCGAATAGTGACCGGCCAATCCCGATGAGCTGCTCGCGACGTTGTTGGCCGGTCATCCTGGCACGGACCGTGGTGCCGCCGGAGGCGTGTTCCGAGGGCCCGCGGGACGGGATTGACCGGGAAAATTCAGTGCGCTTGCTCACTTGTCCATCATGCACCACCGGCGGTATTCGAGCCGGACAGGACCGCTGATACCGTGCCGAACGGGCATTTCCGGGCCGGTCCGTGCCGGTCAAGTCGCGAAGCACGCAAAGGTCATGGCAAACTAGTTTCTTGTGTGTGCATCCCGGTTAGCCGGGAAGGCTTCCAAGCCTCAGGACTTGGGCTCGCCGGGCATGCACGGTCCGCTCTGGTGTAACGGCAGCACCCCGGCCTTTGGAGCCGTGGAGTATAGGTTCGAATCCTATGGGCGGAACGGTCGGAATGCGCTCCACTCTGTACCTGGAACGGCTCGAGCGGTGTCTGGGTCCAAGGCTTGGATGGCAGTATTCCGAAGCCGGGTCATCCGGGACAAACCGAGCAAGGAGAGCCAGTACGTGAGCCCCGAAACCACCGGTCCCGCAGCGGTCATCGTCCTGGCCGCAGGTGCCGGAACGCGAATGAAGTCGCGGACTCCCAAGATTCTCCACGAAATCGGCGGTCGTTCCATGGTTGGCCACGCCATCCTCGCCGCCCGTTCGCTTAACCCGCAGAGGCTTGCCCTTGTGGTCCGCCACGAGCGTGACCGCGTGGCGGGGCACATCTCAACGCAGGACCCCGAGGCCCTGATCGTGGACCAGGACGACGTTCCCGGCACGGGACGCGCCGTGGAAGTGGCGCTGAAGGCCCTCGATGCCCAGGGCGACGTCACCGGCACCGTGGTTGTCACCTACGGCGATGTTCCCCTGCTCACGGGTGAATTGTTGGGTGAACTGGTCTCCACCCACGAATCCCAGGGCAACGCAGTGACGGTCCTGACCGCGGTCCTGGACGACGCCACCGGCTACGGCCGGATCCTTCGTGCCGAAGACGGAACCGTGCTGGGTATCCGCGAGCACAAGGATGCGTCGGAGGAAGAACGCAGCATCCGCGAGATCAACTCCGGCATTTACGCCTTCGATGCCGCCGTCCTTCGCACCTCCCTGGAAAGCGTCACCACGGACAACGCCCAGGGTGAGATGTACCTGACCGACGTCCTTGGCCTGGCGCGCGACGCCGGTGGCCGGGTTGCCGCCGTCGTCACCAATGACCGCTGGCAGGTTGAAGGCGCCAACGACCGCATCCAGTTGTCCGCGCTGGGCGCCGAGCACAACCGCCGCATCATCGAATCCTGGATGCGCGCCGGAGTGACGGTAGTGGACCCTGCGACCACCTGGATCGATTCCACCGTGACCCTGGACGAGGACGTCAGGCTGCTGCCCAATACGCAACTGCACGGTTCCACCACCGTGGCGAGGGACGCCGTCGTCGGTCCTGACACGACGCTCACCGACGTGCACGTGGGTGAGGGCGCCAAGGTTGTCCGCACGCACGGATCCGGTTCCACCATCGGCGCCAAGGCAAGCGTTGGACCGTTCACCTACCTTCGCCCCGGCACGGTCCTTGGCGAGACGGGCAAGATCGGCGCCTTCTATGAGACAAAGAACGTCACCATTGGCCGCGGCTCCAAGCTGTCCCACCTCGGGTACGCCGGTGACGCCGAAATCGGCGAGGACACCAACATTGGTTGCGGCAACATCACAGCCAATTACGACGGCGAGAAAAAGCACCGTACGGTGATCGGCTCGGGCGTCCGCACGGGTTCGAACACGGTCTTCGTGGCCCCGGTGACCGTAGGTGACGGCGCCTACAGCGGTGCCGGCGCCGTGATCCGCAAGGACGTGCCCGCAGGTGCCCTTGCCCTCAACGTCGCCGCCCAGCGGAACGCCGAAGGCTGGGTCCTGGCCAACCGTGAAGGCTCCGTCTCCGCCCGCCTTGCCGAAGCGGCACTGGAACCGCGGCTGGCTGCCGCCCCCACATCTTCACCATCCCCGGCAACCACAGAAGAAGGCAAATAGGAATGAGCGAAATTACCGCACACGGCGAGAAGAAACTGGTTCTCGCCTCCGGACGGGCGCATCCGGAGCTGGCGCAGGAAATCGCAAAGGAACTGGAAACCGAACTCCTTCCGGTGGACGCGTACGACTTCGCCAACGGGGAAATCTATGTGCGGTCGGCCGAGAGCGTTCGTGGTACGGATGCGTTCGTTATCCAGGCGCACCCGGCACCGCTGAACAACTGGCTGATGGAGCAGTTGATCATGATCGACTCCCTCAAGCGCGCCTCTGCCAAGCGCATTACGGTGGTTTCGCCGTTCTACCCCTACTCCCGCCAGGACAAGAAGGGCCGTGGCCGCGAGCCCATCTCCGCCCGCCTGGTTGCTGATCTCTACAAGACGGCCGGCGCTGACCGCATCATGTCGGTGGACCTGCACACCTCGCAGATCCAGGGCTTCTTCGACGGCCCCGTTGACCACTTGATGGCCATTCCGCTCCTGGCCGACTACATCCGCACCAAGGTGGAAGCTGACAACATCACTGTCGTTTCGCCTGACACCGGCCGCGTCCGCGTTGCCGAACAGTGGGCCGAACGCCTTGGCGGCGCCCCCTTGGCTTTCGTGCACAAGAGCCGCGACCTGACCGTGCCCAACCAGGCCGTGTCCAAGACCGTCGTGGGCCAGGTCGAAGGCCGCACCTGCGTCCTGATCGACGACATGATCGATACCGGTGGAACCATTTCCGGCGCCGTCCAGGTCCTGAAGAACGCCGGGGCCAAGGACGTCATCATCGCATGCACGCACGCCGTGTTCTCCGATCCCGCAGCCCAGCGCCTGGCCGAGTCGGGTGCGCGTGAAGTGGTGGTCACCAACACCCTGCCGATTCCGGCCGAGAAGCGCTTCCCGCAGCTGACGGTGCTGTCCATCGCACCGCTGATTGCCCGCGCCATCCGTGAAGTGTTCGACGACGGTTCGGTCACCAGCCTCTTTGACGGCAAGGCGTAACGCCGGACTGCTGTACGTAGACGGGCCATCGGCCACCCCAGCGGCGGCCGATGGCCCGTTTTCATTTTTGCCCGGCACCGCTGGTAAACTTTCGGGGATACCTTGGCGAGGGAGAGCACCCCTGGTTTCACAACCGGGAAAGTGTCTCCGTCATCGACTGGGTCTGTAACCTCCTTCGACGAAGGCGGGCCGGCGCTCAAGCCCGGGCCCGCGGGCGTGGAAGGTCACTCCAGACCTCCGCCCTTGCTGATCACCACGCCGCCTCAGCGGCACACCAGTAATCAAGGAGTACACATGTCTGAGCAGAAGCTCGCAGCAGAACTGCGCACCGAATTCGGCAAGGGCTACGCCCGCCGTGCCCGCGTCGCAGGCCGCATCCCCGCAGTCATCTACGGCCACGGTGCCGAGCCGGTCCACGTAACCCTCCCGGGCCGCGAGACCACCTTGGCAGTCCGCGTTGCCAACGCCCTGCTGAACCTGGACATCAACGGTGAAGCCCACCTGACGATCGTCAAGGACATCCAGCGCAACGCGATCAAGCAGACCATCGAGCACATGGACCTCCTGACCGTCCGCCAGGGCGAGAAGGTCACCGTGGACGTTCCCGTTCACGTAACCGGTGAAGTTGCTCCGGGCGCCGTTGCCAACCAGGAAGCCGTCACCATCTCCGTTGAGGCCGAGGCAACCCACCTGCCGACCGCCCTCGAGGTTGACATCGAAGGCCGCGAAGCCGGCGCGCACGTCCACGCTTCCGACGTCGTGCTCCCCAAGGGCGTCAGCCTGCTGACCGAAGCCGACACCCTGGTGGTCAACATCTCCGAGGCCACCGCTTCCGCGGCCGGCGAAGAAGCTGCTGAAGGCGAAGAGGCTCCTGCAGCCGAAGAAGCCGCTGAGTAGTCTTCTGACTGCCTGAGGCTGTTATTGCCTTGAGAGTGGCCGGGTCCCATGGGGGTCCGGCCACTTTCCTTTGTCGCCTGACCTGCACCTTCTTCCATTCCCTAGGATTGAATCCATGACTGACACCTGGCTCATTGTTGGCCTCGGCAACCCCGGCAGCGAATACAGCGGCAACCGCCACAACGTGGGCCAGATGGTGCTGGATGAACTCGCATCCCGGATCGGCGGCAAGTTCAAGGTCCACAAATCCCGCGCCCAAGTGGTGGAGGGCCGTATGGGCATCGGCGGCCCGCGCGTGGTCCTTGCCAAGCCGATGACATACATGAATGTTTCCGGCGGGCCTGTCTCCGCGTTGGCCAAGTTTTTCGATGTGGCTCCGGACCACGTGATCGCCGTCCACGATGAGATCGACATCCCGTTCAACACGGTGAAACTGAAGATCGGTGGCGGGGAAGGCGGCCACAACGGTCTTCGCGACATTACCAAGGCCCTCGCCACCAAGGATTACCTCCGGGTCCGCGTGGGCGTGGGACGTCCTCCGGGGCGCATGGATACAGCCGACTTCGTGCTCCGTGACTTCGCCACCCCGGAGAAGAAGGACTTGCCGTTCCTGCTCGATGAGGCGGCTGATGCCGTGGAGCTCCTTATCACTGAGGGCTTGTTGTCCGCCCAACAAAAACACCACGCCGCGCGATCTTGAGCAAATCTTGAGGAAAGCCTGATCAAAGCCTTACGGTCGATGGGACCCTTGGCCCTATAAAGTGTCGCGCCCCGGCGGTAGTGTGCATGGTACGCAGGTGCACGGGGGAACTGAGCGAGGGGTGCGGGTGTCGGCGGAGTTGCTTAACAGGAACCGGGGAGGCGCGGCCAGGGCTGCGGCTCCCGATCTTGTTGGCGGACCATCCGACCGTCAAACGTGGTCCCTCCTGGCCAGGAGCCATGACTTGGCGAGGGCCGGCAAGCACCTTGAAGCTCCGGACTCCTACGGCGTGATACTCACCGGAGACCGGGGCATCGGAAAATCCGGACTGGCCCGCGCCGTGGTTGCTTCCCTCGGCCCGAAGATCCACAGCCTGCAGTTGCGCAACACTTTGGCCGGCGGACAAACCCCGTACGGGTGCCTCGGCTTTCTCCTGGCCCGCCTCCCTTCGGAAGCAGTGAGTACTCCCACCGGGATCCTGCACTCGGTGACGTCCCTGATCCGGGCGGAAGCGGCGGGACGCCAGACGGTGTTCATCGTGGATAACGCCGGAGGCATGGACCCCATGAGCACCGGCGTGCTGCTCAATCTCATGGCCACTGGAACGGCCAAGGTCATTGCCACCGTGCAACGCGCCAGTGACCTCCCTGCAGATTTCCATCGCCTGGTCCTGGAGGGCCAGTTGGGCGAGGTCCATCTGAACACTTTGACGGAGGAACAGACCAAGCAAGTGCTCGGCTCCGTGCTGGGACATTACGTGTCGTCCACACTGGTCGGCTCGCTGCACTCGGCCGTGGGCGGCAACCCGATGCTGCTGCACGCCCTGCTGGATGAACAGCGGCACTCCGGCAACCTGGTCCTCAATGACTCGGTGTGGACGTTGCGCGACCGGATCAAGCTCGAAGGTGCCACGGTGGTGGAGGACTTTGTCCGTTCCAGGCTGGCGCGCGAACCACAAACCAACCGGACCGTCATTGAAATCCTGGCGTGTGCGCAGCGCGCAACCCTGGTGGACCTCGCAGCGATTTTCAGCACCGAGACCCTGGTGGAGATGGAGGAATCCGGTTTCCTGACAATCGACCGCGCCGGCGAGCACTGGGTGTCGCTCCGTGATCCGTACCTCGGCGAAGTGGTCCGCGGTTGGCTCAGCACCAGGCGCCGGAGGGAACTGTGGTTGATGCTGCTGGGGCCAAAGGAACCCGAACTCGAGGGCCTGGCATCGCAGGACCTGTTGAGCTACGCGGCGTGGATGCATGCCTGCGAGGATGAGCCGTCGCCGTCGCCTGCCCACGCGCTTGCCGCGGGTCGGGCAGCCTTGGACGATTACGATCCCAACTTCGCCATCCAGTGCACCCTCTCCCTGGACCCGAAGGACCCTGAATGGGTGCCGGGGCAACGGGTGAAAGCAGCCGCATACCTGATGCTCGATTTGCCGCTGCATGCCGCGCAAGCCCTCGATGAGGTCACTGAGGACCAGTTGGCAGCATTGGAACCCGTTGAATTCGCGGAAATCATGGCGGCCAAGTGTCAGGCGATGACGTGGATCGACGGCCGCTCCGGTATGGTTCCCGGCGTCATTGCGGAGGCCAACGCTGCCCTGGATGACATGGAGGCCAGGGCCGGGCACGGAGCGCGTGCCTTCCGCCTTGCCAGAAACCGCATGCGCTTGTGCAACTACGAGTACCAGACCTACATGGGAGAGTACGCACGGATCATCGAGGACCTGGAAGCGGAGCTGCAGCAGGACCCGGACTTCGACCGGGAGCACTGGCTGCGGTCCGGGTTCTTCCTGATCGAAGCCCGCTGCATCCTGGGCCGGGAGCTGGAAGCCCAGCAACTGGCCCGCAGCATGTCCCAGGCTCTGCGTGAGGCAGGGAGCCCCGCGCCGTTGGAGGAGGCCCTGGCCCGGCATGCGTTCCTGGCCCTGTTGTTGTCCGGCCAGTGGCGTAAGTGCATCGAGCTCATGCGCCGCGCCCCGTCCAAGCCCTCCCGCCTCCAGTTCCGTGGCGCCATCACTGAGCTGGGCATCGGCCTGGCCTACGCCTATGCAGGAAAGCCCTCCAGCGCCATTGAACCGCTGCGCTCCGCGGCTGCCCAACTCGAGCTTCGCCCGGCCATGAACCTGGTTAAGGTCGCCTACGCCGCCACGGCCTTCGCCTACGCACAACTGGGCAACTCCTTGGAAGCCGGACGCTACCTGGACCTGTACCGGACTTGCCGGGGGACGGGCACGTACTTCTCGGAATCCGTGGCCGGTTTCTGCGCGGACATGGCCGGCCGCTGGATGGGTGACCCCGACGTCAAGCAGCGGCTCCTGGCGAAGGTCCGCGAGGACTTCGACAACCAGCGGTTTACGACCGCGGGGATCTGCCTTTTCGGCGCGACGGTCGAAGGTACGGACGCCGAATACCGCCTGCTGGAGGACATCGCCGGACACCGCCAGGGTCCCCTGGCCGAAATCTCCGGACAACTGGCCAGGGGCTCCCTGGGCCGCAGCTCCAAAGCCCTTTTGGCCGCCGCCGATGCCGCGGCAGCGCTGGACCTGCTGGTGGTGGAGGCCCGGTGCGTCGCCATGGCCCTGGACTTCGCCCGCGACGCCGGCGAGACCACCACGGCCAGGACGGCCCAGCTCCGCCTGGAACGGCTCGAACAATCCGTGTCGGCCCTGCCGATCCAACCTCGCAGTGACGCGCCGGTGTTGACCGAGCGCGAACGGCAAATCGCCAAACTCGCTGGAAAGGGTGTCAGCAACCGTGAAATCGCGATGGATATTGGGGTGTCTGTGCGCACAGTGGAAGGCCACCTCTACCAGGTGTTTACCAAGCTCGGGGTGTCGTCGCGGGGTGAGCTCAATGGTCTCCTCTGAGCAGGCATACCCGGTGACGGACTACTCGGTGAGATTCGCCGATGCAGGCTGAGTACCTGGTGGGCCGGGAAGCAGAGTTGGACCTGGCCACGGAAATTTTGACACAGGAAGGCGCGGGGGCAGTACTGCTCATCGCTGACCCGGGCATCGGCAAGACGGCCATGGCGGCAGAGCTTGCCTCCCGCCTGTCCGGCGAAATGGTGGTGATGCACGTCCACGGCAGTCCTGCATTGTCCGCTGTTCCGTTCGGGGTGCTGGCGCCGTACCTGCTGGACCTGCCGGTAGACCAAGCCACCTCTCCCGTGGCCATCTTGCGGGAGTTCTGGTCCCAGTTCGAAAAAAGGCGGGGCAGCGAAGGCAACCGCCTGTTGCTGGTGGTTGACGACGCCCACGATCTGGATGAGGGGAGCACGCAGATCCTCGCTGAGTTGGTGACGGCGGGTTGGGCCAGGTTGGTGGCTACGAGCCGCCCGAGGCCCGGGCTCCCGCCCGCACTGCTCCAGCTCTGGTACGACGGCTTGGCCGAACGCCTGGAGCTGCACCCCTTGGAGCGGGAAACCGTCACGGAACTGGCAGAGAAGATGCTGGGCGGAACCGTCATGGCCAGCACCGCCGACGTCCTGCACACGGTCTCCGAGGGCAACCCGCTCCTGCTCCGTTCCTTGGTGGAGGATGCCAAGGCTGACGGGAACCTCGTCAGGCGCAACGGAGTCTGGTTCCTGACCCGCGCCCTGACCGGTAGCGGCGAAGGGTTGGCAGAGGTTGTCCGGAACAAAGTCCTCCGGACCAGCGAGGCAGAACGCGAAGCGATGTTCGTGGTGGCGTTGTCCGAGCCGGTCCCGGCGGCCGTGCTGGATTCACTGGTCGGCAGGGAGACCGTCCGCTCGTTAATGGACAACCGGCTGGTCCTGTCCACGAACGGCATCGGAAGTCCCCTGAAGATGTGGCACCCGATGTACGGGGAAGCCCTGCGCCAGATCGTGTCCCCGGCGCGCAGCCTCCAGATACGCCAGCGGATGGTCCACCACCTGGCCGCGGAACCGGCCACCGCTGAGGGTTTGCTGCGGATGGTGAGCTGGGCGCTGGACTGCGGTGCCGACGTCGAGGACGAACAGCTCCTGCAGGCCGCTTTCCTTGCAGCGAAACTGCTGCAAAACCAGCTGGCCATGGCGGCGGCCGCGAAAGTGCGTTCAGAGGTGCTGCGCCCCCGGGCCCGCGTGGTCATGGCAATGGTCAGCTATAACGACGGCGACTACCGCGCCGCCGTCCGGCTGCTCGAGGAAGACTCGGGTTTCCTGGACGCAGATCCGTCCGGTCCTTTGGGAGCAGGCCTCCTGTGGGCGGCCGCCCGATCTGCACTGGGCGACTCGTCGGCTGATATTGCCGCTGACGCCCGGGCCGCGGCCGAGGGCCTGGCTGCGCGGCACAGCGCGGATCCGGCTAAGGTGGCCGAGATCCGCCGCCACGCAGACGCCTTGGAACTTGCGGCCTTGGCCCACTCGGGCCTTTATGCGGAACTGCGCGAAGGGCTGGAAAAGTTCGAGGCCGGCATGGCGGCCGATGAGCCTGACTTCGTCATGAACCAACTCTTCCTGCTTGCCATGACGTGCGAGCTCCTCATGGTAGAGGGCCAGGCGGTCCAGGCCTTGGACAAGGGGCGGGACGCCCTGGTGCTCCTGGACGAACACAAGGATGATCTCCTCTACTTCAGTGATTTCATCGTGGTCCGGTACGCGCTGGCAGCCCTGGAAGCCGGGGAATGGCCGGCCGCGGAATCTGCGCTGGACCGTTACGCGGCAAGTTCTGCCATGGGACTGATCATCTTTGGTGGAGACATCCAGACGCTCCAAGGCTTGTCCCTGCTGCGTCAAGGCCGGCTGGAGCAGGCCGCTGCGGTGCTGACGCCTGCTGTGGAAGCCCTCAAGGTCAGGGACCCCCAGCGGTTGCGGCGACTGGGCGTTGCGGTGGCCTTCTATGCGGCGGCGCGGACGGGCGACAAGGATCTGGCCAGGCGCCTGGCCGGAGAAGTGGACACGGCCGCGGCCGGCGGAGCCTACATCGAAGCCCTGGCTGAACTGTTCGTACTGGCCGCCAAAGAACACCTGGACAGGGGCACGGGGCTGGAAAAGCTGCGCGAGCTGCCGGAGTCATCCGCCCTGCACCGGTTGCCCGGAGTCCTCCTGCAGAATGTCGTCCTCCGTGCCGAGCTCGGCGACCTTCCCGCCATGGAGGTCATCCGGGATACCGCTTCGCCCATGGGTGGATCGTGGGCCAACGGCTGGGAGTCCTTGGCGGTGGCCCAGCTCGGCGGTGCAGGGGACGGCTTCGTCAACGCCGGCAACCTCCTTGCCGCGGCAGGCATGCCCGGGCCGGCCGCTGTGGCATTCGATAAGGCGGCCAACGCCTTCGACGCCGAGGGCAAGCGTCCCGAAGCGCGGCAGGCGGCGGTGCTGCGTGATGCCAGTGAAGCCAACCTCGGCAGTGCCCTGGTCCATGACCCGCACACGGAAACCGACCGGTCCGTCCCGCTGACCCGCAGGGAACAGGACATTGTAGCCCTCGCTGTTTCCGGACTCACTGACCGGCAAATCGCAGAGAAGCTCATGGTCTCGGTGCGTACGGTGGAGGGTCACCTCTACCGCAGCTACGCAAAACTGGGCATCCGGCGTCGTGAAGATCTGGGTGCTGCGGTCCGCAGCTGAAGGCGCGTTCCGAGTACCGTCCAAACCCTGTGGGGACCACTGGCCCGCGCCACTCAGCGGATTTAACCAATGAATGGAGTAATACCTGCTTGCGGTGCGCCGGGACCAAGTAGTGCACCCCGAAAGGACTGAGTACAAAGGAGTACCCGGGCCCGCAAACAGCGTAGGGAATCGAGTACCAACTACTGGTGATCCGGTTTCGGCCAGACGGTTAACTGTTTCTTGGAAGGACGGTTAGCCCCAAGCATCGCCGGAATTCCAGTCGCAACAGTCGCATCGGTGGTCTCTTTGAGCCGGTGCTCCGGCCGTCGCAAGACGGTCCGGCCCTGGACGAAGCCGGCGGCGACAGAGTCTTCTGAGACCGAGACTCTCCCCCCAGCCGTCGCCGGCTTCTAGGCCAGGGATCCGCGCTCGCGGAAACTCAACCTTCTCCCCGAACAAGGGACTTTTGCTGCTTATTGGAGTGCGCATGTTGCCGGACCCTTGGCTGGACGAAGACACCGTCGCAGCAGGGTTGGGGCCATCGGCACTTCCGGACCGCCGGCAGCTCCTGGAACTCATCGTCGGAGCCATAGCGTCACCGTCAACCAACGGCATAGTGGTGGTGGGGGACAAAGGCTCAGGCAAGAGCCACCTGCTGCTCTCCATCCAGGCCGGATTGCCCGAATCGATGGATGTCCGAACATTTGCAGGCACGCCTGAACTTGAAGCCGTACCTTTTGGAGCCCTGACATCGCGCGCTGAAGCTGCGGGGGAGTACTCCGGTCTTCCGGGGCTGCATGTTTTCCGGGCGCTCACCGCAGCCCTCGGTCCTGCCGACTATTTGTATACGCCCGCGCCGCGCCGCCGCGGCCGGAAAAGCATGACGGCGCAGCGGCGTCCTCCGCTGGTGCTGTTGGTGGACGACATCCATCACGTCGACCCGGACTCGTTGGCTGTATTGCTGCAGTTGATGCCCGGGTTCGGTGCCACCTTGGTGGCTACCGCGGACAGCAGGAGGCCCTTGCCGCAGGACCTCTACCAGCTATGGGAAGACGGCTTCCTTGAGCAGTATCTCCTGCCGCCCTTCACCTTCCAGGAAGCCCAGGCGCTGTGCGAGGACCTCCTGGGCGGACGGATGCAGCGCCGGGTCAGCAGCGTCTTTGCGGTCATCAGCGGTTTCAACGTGGGTCTGTTGTGCCTTGCCGTCGAGGACGCCCGGCGAGCGGAGTTGCTGGTGCATCGGCGCGGATTCTGGACCCTGGACCCGCGTGCCCGCTGCCGGTGGCCGGGCGTGGTGGAACACGTGGCGGCAGAAAATGCCCTCTGCCCGCCCGAGGAACGCCAGGCGTTGGAGGTCATCGCGCTGGGGGAGCCGGTGGCACTGGAGACCGTGGAACGCAGCTTCGGGCAGCGGACCATGGACGACCTGCTTGCGGCAAACCGGATCCGGCTGATCCCCGGCAGCCCGCCCATGGTCCGGACCAGTTCCTGGCTTTGGGGCGAGGGCACCCGGCTGTCCGTTCCGCGTTCGCGCAGCACGGCCCTCCGGATCGGCGTCGAGGGTCCCAAGCTGACCAAGGAGTCCGCTCCGGCGATGCTGCGCTGGATGACCTGGACACTGGACTCCGGGCTGAGCTTGTCCGATGAACTGATCCTGTCTGCTGCGCCTGCCGCGGACAGTCCGTCCACCGCAGAGCTGGCCCTCCGCGCCGCCGCAGCCGTCAAAGAACCCGGGAATGTGCCTGAAGCCAAGCTCTTGAGGGCCCGGGCCCTCATTGCCGAAGGCCAACTGCAGGCGGCCACACCCGAACTGCGGGCACTGGCCACCGCGGATCGGCAGCCGGGTGTGAGGTCCGCGGCGGCCAACCGGCTGGCGGCCTTGAGCCTCATGGGCGCGGCCCCGGTGCCGGCAGCTGCTGATGTCTCCGAACCGGCAACGACCATCCTCGACGCCGTCCGGGAGTCCGGACAGTTGCTCAAGGCAGGAAACGCCCCGGAAGCCCTGGCGAGGTCGACGGCGGCCGTCCTGGCCATCGGTGCAGACCCGGATGCGGAAATCTTCCGGCCGGGTGTCCTGCTCCGTCACGCCATGTGCCTGCGCCACAACCTCGCGTGGGCGCTCTTGGAAACGGTGCTGCACACACGGGCGAGCTATGCCATGCCCGCCCATCTGGCCGGCTGTCTTGAGGTTGCCCGGGGCTATGCACAGTTGAGCCAGGGACTTCCCTGCGCTGCCCGCCGGACGCTGGAACCGGTGGTTGCCGACATGGCCGATGCCGGCCTGCCGTTGGTCGTGGCTCTCGGCGCAGCCATGCTGGCATTCTGTGAAGCACAGGACGGCGCCGGGCGGGAAGCACAGTCCAGCATCGTCCAAAGCGAGGCGGCCTTGGCCGAAGCGGGTCCGGGGGCAGCCGCCACGGACTCCGGGTTGTTGCGTGAGTACTGTGCACTCTTCATCGCCGCGGCCCAGGACTACGTGGCTGGTCCAGGTGCCCTGCTTGCCCTCGCAGGGAAATTCCAGGCGACGAACTCCATGATCGCGGCCGAGGCCCTCTCCCTCCTTGCGCTGAAGGCCGGTTCCGCCGTCGTCGACGATCTGCCGCTGTTGAACCGCCTTGGCGGGCTTGCCGAAAACCTGGAGGGCGCGGGCGGGGTCTCCATGCGGACTTTTGTGCAGGCCTGGTGCGACGGGGAGCCCAGGGCCCTGGAGGCCGCGGCCCGCAGCCTGTCCGGGAACAGGCAGTTCGCCCATGCTGTGCTCTGCTGCGCCGCAGCGGCGGACAGGTATGAAGCGCGCTCACGCGGCGCAGCGAGCCGCCGGTCGTCGCTGATGGCGGAGCGGCTGCGTGCGGTGATCGACAGCGGGAATGTTCCCCCGCTTGGCTGGCTTCCGGGACCGGCGGGGCGCTGACGTGCCCGAAAGCACATCAACGGTTGAGGCCACCCGTGGGATAATTGAGTGTCCCTGAAGGCTTTCCAAGGAGTCACCCTTGACCGTCGTATCAACTCCCGCATCGCTGCAGCAGTCCGTGCAAGCCATGGACAACGCCGAGGTGTTGAGGATCCGGAACGACTTCCCTGTCCTGAACCAGCAGGTCAACGGCAAGCCACTGATCTACCTGGATTCCGGCGCAACCTCGCAAAATCCGTTGAGCGTGATCGAAGCCGAGCAGGAATTCTACGAACAGCGCAACGCGGCAGTGCACCGCGGCGCCCACCATTTGGCCGTCGAAGCCACGGAGGCGTTCGAGGACGCACGGCAGACCGTGGCGGACTTCATCGGTGCCCGTTACGAAGAGACGGTCTGGACCTCCAACGCCACCGAAGGCCTGAACCTCATCAGCTATGCGCTGTCCAACGCTGCACTGTGGGCCGCCCAGGGGCGCGGTAGTTCGGCCTTGAAGGACCTCGCCATTGGTCCGGGGGACCAGATCGTGGTGACGGAAATGGAGCACCACGCCAACCTGATCCCGTGGCAGGAGCTGGCATTCCGCACCGGTGCCACCCTCAAGTACATCCCCGTCACTGACGAAGGAACGCTGCGGCTGGATGCCGCGGCGGAAATCGTGGGGGAGCGGACCCGCGTGCTGGCCTTCACGCACGCCTCCAACGTCCTGGGCACCATCAACCCCGTGCGTGAACTGGTCGCCCTTGCCCGCCGTGCCGGCTCGCTGGTGGTCCTCGACGCCTGCCAGTCCGTGCCGCACATGCCTATCAACGTCAAGGACCTGGACGTTGACTTTGCGGTGTTCTCAGGCCACAAGATGCTGGCACCCACCGGCGTGGGGGTGCTCTACGGCAAGCAGGAGCTCCTGGATGTGCTCCCGCCGTTCCTGACGGGTGGTTCCATGATCACCACGGTCACCATGGACCGGGCAGAATACTTGCCGGCACCGCAGCGCTTCGAGGCCGGCACCCAACGGATTTCCCAGGCAGTCGCCCTCGCTGCGGCCGTGAACTACCTGTCCGAAACGGGCATCGACCGCATCCACGCGTGGGAGGCCCAGTTGGGCGAGCGGCTGGTCAAGGGCCTGGAATCCATCGACGGAGTCAGGGTGGTGGGCCCGGCCTCCGGTTCCGAACGCATCGGCCTGGCCGCGTTCGACGTCGCCGGCGTGCACGCGCACGACGTCGGACAGTTCCTTGATGACCGCGGCATCGCCGTCCGCGTGGGGCACCACTGCGCGCAGCCGCTGCACCGCAGGCTCGGCCTCACCGCCACCACGCGGGCCAGCACCTACCTCTACAACACTACCGACGACGTCGACGCTTTCCTCGATGCCGTATCCGGCGTGCGGGCCTACTTCCAGGCCTGATACCGGTCCTTCAACCTTCGACGAACAGGCAAGCACCATGAGTCTCGACCAGTTGTACCAGCAGATCATCCTGGACCACTCCAAGCAGCGCCACGGCAGCGGCCTGGCCCGGACCGCCGCACCCGAAGGCGCAGCAACAGGGCAATCACACCAGCTCAATCCGGTGTGCGGTGACGAGGTCACCCTGCGCCTTGCCGTAGCCGATGGCACGGTGCAGCAAGTGAGCTGGGACGGTGCCGGCTGCTCCATCTCCATGGCCTCGGCCTCGGTGTTGAGCGAACTGGCGGAAGGGCTGTCCGTGGAGGAGTTGCACGAGGTCATCGACAACTTCCGCGAGGTCCTCCGGTCCCGGGGCAAGGTCCAGGCGGACCCGGAGATCCTTGGGGACGCCGCAGCTTTTGAAGGCGTGTCCCGCTACGCGGCCCGCGTCAAGTGCGCCATGATTTCCTGGGTGGCGGCCGAGGACGCCCTCAACCAGGCCACAACAGCCTAGCCGCGGGCGAAGACGTCCGGTACGCCGTCGCCGTCGTCATCCCGTGCTTCTTCCGCCGCCACCAGACGGTAGCGCCGGTTGCGGGCCTTGAGCACTATCGCGGCAAGCAGTGCCGAGATCAGCGAACCTGCCAGGATGGCCACCTTGGCGTGGTCGTTGTGGGCGGACCCGGACCCAAAACTCAGCTCGCCGATCAGCAGCGACACCGTGAAGCCGATGCCGGCGAGGAGCGCCAGGCCGAAGAGGTCGATCCATGAAATGCTGGGATCCAGGCTGGCCCGCGTCGTCTTGGTGACCAGGAACGTGGTACCGAAGACGCCGACTGCCTTGCCGATGACCAGCGCCGCGATGACTCCCACTGCCACAGGATCCTGCAGCGCAGCGGCCATCCCGTCAAAGCCTCCCAACGCAACGCCCGCGGAGAAGAAAGCGAACACGGGGACAGCGAAGCCTGCCGAGAAGGGACGAAGGCGGTGTTCGAAGCTTTCGGCCAGTCCCTCCGCCGGTTCCCCTTTCTTTCCGCTCGCGGCCACCGGCACGGCGAAGCCGAGGATCACCCCGGCAACCGTGGCGTGAATACCGGAGGCGTGCACGAAGCCCCACGTGGCGAAGGCCAGCGGGAGCAGCAGGTACCAGCTGCGGACCCGCTTCTGGACGAGGAAGGTGAACAGCGCCAAAGGGACGAGTGCGGCCAACAGCATGAGCGGTTGCAGCCCGGTTGAGTAGAAGAAGGCGATGATGCCGATGGCGATCAGGTCGTCCACCACGGCGAGCGTCAACAGGAAGGTCCGCAGGGCTGCCGGAAGGTGGGTGTTGATCACAGCCAGCACGGCCAGGGCGAAAGCGATGTCCGTGGCGGTGGGAATGGCCCAGCCTTTGAGGGTTTCCCCGGCAGAGCCCAGGTTCACCAGCACGTAGATCAGTGCCGGTATGACCACCCCGCCAAAGGCTGCGGCGACGGGAACAACTGCTTTGGCGGGAGAACGCAGCTCTCCAGCCACGAATTCCCTTTTGAGTTCAAGGCCGGCGAGGAAGAAGAAAACGGCCAGCAAGCCATCGGACGCCCAATGGCCGAGGCTGAGCTTCAGGTGCCAGGGCTCGTAGCCGATGGTGAAGTCCCGGAGGGCGAAGTAGGCATCGGCTGCGGGGGAGTTGGCCCAGAGCAGTGCGATGACTGTGGCGATGAGGAGGAGTGCTCCGCCCACGGTTTCCGCGCGAAGGATTGCGAGGATCCGGCGGTACTCGGGGTAGGTGGAGCGGGTGAAGATCGTGGGCGAGCGGTCAGCCACAGGGGCTCCTTGTCCGGTTCGGGGTATTCGGGGTATCACAATGACTCCGCCGACCAGACTTCCCGGCACACCAACGTCCATCCTACCCAACTGGGTCGCAGTAGTGCGCGTTTAGAGACGTCATAACGCGCTTAACTGCGACCCAGTTGGGGGAAATTAGGGGAGCAAAACCGCGACGCCGATCGCCGCCGTCGCGAGGCCCAGCACCATGGAGATGGTCACCAGGACCACGTGCACGGTCAGGAACCGGGTCGCCTTGCCCGACGCGTCCCGCGCACGCGGATCCTTCATCACGCGTTTGAGGAACTGCGGCCACACAACCAGTGACCAAACGCCCGCGACGATCAGGACAACCGCCAGGATTGCGGGAAGTTCCACGCTAGTGGCTTTCTAGCCAGGCCTGGGCCTGCTGGGACTGGATGTTCAGGGCCTTGCCGACCATCGGTTCCGCGGCGTCGGCGATCTTGCCGCCGAGGAACGGAACCGAGGACTTCACGTTGCCCTCCAGCTCGATCCGGGTGCTGCCGCCTTCAGCCACCAGGCGCTGGACAGCGGTGACATCCAGGGGCGCACCGGCCACCTTCAAGGCGATGGTGCTGGCGCGGGATCCGTCAGCTGCCGGGGCCTCCCACTGCTCGGTCTGGGTGACCGTGAGGCTCTCGCCGACGAACTTGCGGGCGATGTCCGGCAGTCGCGTCGTGGGCAGCGTGCGGACGGTGGTGGTGCTGAACGCGCCGGCGGTGTCACCGTCGATCGTGAACGATTCCAAGGAGCCGCCCACCAGTTCGCTCGTGTGACGCAGGAAGTCCTCGTCGACGAATACAGCGGCGACGCGGTCAACGCTATGCGGCAGGGTGGTGGATGCGCTCAGGGCCATGGGTCCTCCGTGGATGTGGTGGTGTTGAAGCTCTTTTAGCTCCCAACATCCTACGGGGTGTCGCTGGCCGCGCCCGAACCGGCCCCGGCTGCACCCTGCTCGCGGGATGCTTCCTGCAGGGCCGTGGCAGCCGCGGAAATGTTCCGCGCCATGGACGGGAAGATCACCCCGTGGAACGGGTAAACGCCCAGCCAATACAACCGTCCTGCCAAGCCGCGCGGGAAGAAAATGGCGCGCTGGCGATACAGGCTGCCGTCGCCGTCGGGCTCTACCGCCAACTCGAGCCACGCGCGCCCGGGCGCCCGCATCTCCGCCCGCAGGCGCAGCAGGTGGCCACGGTCAATGGCCTCCACCCGCCACCAATCCACCACCTCGCCACTATTGAGAGTTTTAGGATGGCGCCGCCCGCGCAGCAGGCCGGCCCCGCCCTGCAGTTTGTCCATCCAGCCGCGGATACGCCAGGCCAAAGGCAACGAGTACCAGCCGTTCTTGCCGCCGATGCCTTCGATGATGGTCCACACATGCTCCGGCCGGGCGGGACTGTGGAACTTCCGTTCGTCCACGTACACCTTGTACCCGGCCCAGTCGGGGTCGCTCGGGAGGGGATCGGAGTCCACGCCGGCGTTGGCCCACGTGGTCTCCACCTGCCCGTCGCGTTCCTTGCCCAGCGCCAGGGCAACAGCGCGGCGGTACGGGGTCAGGCCGCCGTCGGGCAGGGGGATGTAACGGTCGACGTCGTGCTCCCGCGACACAGCGTCGTGCTGCAGTGACTGCACCAGCGGAAAGGACATGGACAGCGGAATCGGTGTCACCAGGGCAACCCATAGCCCGGCCAGCTTCGGCGCGGGAACCGGCAGGGCAATGACCAGCCGCCGGGGGAGGCCACGCTCCACGGCGTACTGGTTCATCATGTCCTTGTACTTCAGGACGTCGCGGGAACCGATGTCGAAGGTTCGGTTGAGCTTGTCCGGAAGGGTGGCAGCCGCAACAAGGTAGTGGAGCACGTCCCGGACCGCGATCGCCTCGATCCGGTTATTAACCCAACTGGGCGCCGGCATGACGGGAAGCGTGTCAGCCAAATGACGGATCATTTCGAAGGACGCGGAGCCCGAGCCGATCACCACGCCCGCTTGGAACACGATGGAATCAACCCCGGACTCCAGGAACACCCGGCCCACCTTCTCCCTGGACCGCATGTGGGTTGAAAGCAGCGCATTGTCAGGATGGAGCCCGCCGAGGTAGACGATCCTGGATACCTTGGCGGCGGACGCGGCAGCTGCCACCAGGCGGGCCATCGCTTCTTCCTTCGCCTCGTAGCCGCCGCCCGATGCCATGGAATGGACCAGGTAATACAGCACGTCCACGCCTTCCATGGCCTTCGCTGCGGTGTCCTGGTTGTCCAGCGAATCCTGGATGATGTCCACGTCGCCGTGCCACGGGACGTCAGCGATCTTCTGCGGGGAGCGGACCAGCACTTTCACCCGGTGGCCGGCCTCGAGCAACCGCGGAACCAGGCGGCCGCCGATGTAGCCGGTGGCGCCCGTTACCAGGACGGTCTTGCGGGAAGGTTGCGGATCAGGCTGTTTTTCAAGCGGTTGCTGTTCAGGCGCTGGCTGCAAAGGAACTCCTGGGGCTGGAGGGAGGGGTAGGCTGGAATCAACCCGGCATTCATTCGAATTTCCGGGCATTTGTGTTGCCTGCCCTTGGACCCACCCTAGGAGTTTCAGCCATGAGCCTCAACGGCCTGCGCCGCGCACTGGCGGAAGACAAGACTTTTGCGCGCGTTCGAACAGAGGCTGGGCGGCCTTTCGAGTCCCGAAGCACCGACTATCAAATCAGCGCGCCCACCGGCATGCGGTCCGTCCTGCTCGCCGAAATGGCCGACGCCCTGGCCACCGGTGCCGCCGGTGATCCGGTGGTACTGGCCGTGACAGCCACCGGGCGCGAGGCCGAGGACCTCACCGCTGCGCTCGCCTCCTACCTGCCCGCCGACTCCGTTGCCACCTTCCCCAGCTGGGAAACCCTCCCGCACGAACGCCTCTCGCCCCGCTCTGACACGGTGGGACGCCGCCTGTCGGTCCTGCGCAGGCTCGCCCACCCGGAAAGTTCGACGGCGGCCCCGCTCCGGGTAGTGGTGGCACCCGTTCGCGCCGTGGTCCAGCCGATTGTGGCCGGCTTGGGCGACCTCGTCCCCGTCACCTTGAAGGTAGGGCAGGAGCGCTCCTTCACCGACGTGGTGAGGGCGCTGTCCGACGCGGCCTACGCCCGGGTGGACATGGTGACCCATCGCGGTGAATTTGCGGTGCGTGGCGGCATCCTGGACGTCTTCCCGCCCACGGAAGACCACCCCATCCGCGTGGAGTTCTTCGGCGACGAAATCGACCAGATGCGCTGGTTCGCCGTGGCCGACCAACGGTCGTTGTCCGCCCCGGGCATCCACCACCCCACGGAACTCCACGCCCCGCCGTGCCGCGAAATCCTCATCACCCCCGCGGTCATGTCCCGCGCGGCCAAACTGAAGGCGGACATGCCGGCCGCGGCCGACATGCTGGAGAAGATCGCCGGCGGCATTGCCGTGGAGGGCATGGAATCCCTGGCGCCCGTGCTGGTGGACGCCATGGTTCCTTTGGTGGACCAGCTGCCCGCAGGCTCCATGACGGTAGTCATTGAGCCGGAGAAGGTCCGTACCCGGGCCCACGACCTCGCGGCCACCAACGAGGAATTCCTGGAGGCTGCCTGGTCGACGGCGTCCGACGGCGGCGCCGCGCCTTTGGACTTGTTGTCCCGGGCGTCCACGGACCTGCATGCTGCAAGCTTCCGATCCCTCACCGACACCCGTACCGCAGCACTGGAACACGGCGTTTCCTGGTGGTCCATCACATCCCTTGCCTCCGACGAGGACCTGGTCCTGGACATCGACGTCCTCAACCTGCACGCCCGCGAACCGCGCGGATACCAAGGTGACGTGGCTGAAATGCTGGAGTTCATCGGCTCCCGCGTCCGCGACCAGTGGCGGATCGTGGTGGTCACGGACGGCCCGGGTCCGGCCCAGCGCCTGGCCGAACTGTTCCACGACGCCGAGATTCCGTGCAGCCGCGTGGACTCCCTGGACAAGGAACCGCAGCCCGGAATCATTGAGGTGACCTGTGCCGCCGTCGGACGCGGTTTTGTGCTGGACGGGCTCAAACTGGGCCTCCTCACGGAAGCCGATTTGCTGGGACGGGCGTCGGCAAGTTCCACGAAGGACATGCGGCGCATGCCGTCCAAGCGGCGCAATGCCGTGGACCCGCTGCAACTGCATGCCGGCGACTTCGTGGTCCATGAGCAGCACGGAATCGGCAAGTTCGTTGAGTTGATCCAGCGCAAGGTTGCCGGTACGTCGGCCTCCGATTCGGGCCTTCGGGAGTATTTGGTCCTGGAGTATGCCCCCTCCAAGCGCGGGGCTCCGGGGGACCGGTTGTTCGTTCCCACCGACCAGCTGGACCAGGTGACCCGCTATGTAGGCGGCGACGCTCCGGCCCTGAGCAAGATGGGCGGCGCCGACTGGGCCAGCACCAAGTCCAAGGCGCGCAAGGCCGTGAAGGAGATCGCCGGGGAGCTGATCCGCCTTTACTCGGCGCGCATGGCCAGCCGGGGGCACGCCTTCGCCCCGGACACCCCGTGGCAGCGCGAGCTTGAAGAAGCCTTCCCGTATGTGGAAACACCGGACCAGCTGACCACCATCAATGAGGTCAAAGCGGACATGGAACGCGAGATTCCCATGGACCGCCTGGTGTCCGGCGATGTTGGCTACGGAAAGACCGAAATCGCAGTCCGGGCCGCGTTCAAGGCCGTCCAGGACGGGAAGCAGGTGGCCGTCCTGGTGCCGACCACGCTCCTGGCACAACAGCATTATGAAACTTTCACGGAACGCTTCAGCGGGTTCCCCCTGCGCGTTAAGCCCCTGTCCCGCTTCCAGACCTCGAAGGAAGCCAAGGAAACCGCCGAGGGCGTCAAGAACGGTTCCGTGGACGTCGTAATCGGAACCCACCGGCTTCTGTCCAAGGATTTCGAGTTCAAGGACCTCGGCCTGGTAATCGTCGACGAAGAGCAGCGGTTTGGCGTGGAGCACAAGGAAGCGCTGAAGAAGATGCGCACCAATGTGGACGTCCTGGCCATGAGCGCCACGCCGATTCCGCGTACCCTGGAGATGTCCCTGACAGGCATCCGGGAGACCTCCACCTTGGCCACCTCGCCGGAAGAGCGCCACCCGGTGCTCACGTATGTTGGCCCGTACACGGACAAGCAGACCTCGGCTGCTATCCGCCGCGAGCTCATGCGTGAAGGACAGGTGTTCTTCGTGCACAACCGCGTCTCTTCCATTGAGCGTGTTGCGGCACAGATCCGCGAACTGGTTCCTGAGGCCCGCGTGGAAGTGGCCCACGGGCAAATGTCCGAGAGCCGCCTGGAAAAGATCATTGTGGACTTCTGGGAGAAACGCTTCGACGTGCTGGTGTGTACCACCATCATTGAGACCGGCCTGGACATTTCCAACGCCAATACCCTGATTGTGGACGGCGCGGACAAGTATGGCCTGTCCCAGCTCCACCAGCTCCGTGGCCGGGTGGGCCGTGGCCGCGAACGCGCCTACGCCTACTTCCTGTACCCCTCGGAAAAGCCGCTGGGTGAGGTGGCGTTGGAGCGCCTCAAGGCCGTGGCTGCCCACAACGAGCTGGGCGCCGGCATGCAGTTGGCCATGAAGGACCTCGAAATCCGCGGTGCCGGCAACCTCCTGGGCGGCGAGCAGTCCGGCCACATCCAGGGCGTGGGCTTCGACCTCTACATCCGCCTGGTGGGCGAAGCCGTGGCCGAGTACCGCGGAGACGCGGAGGAGAAGGCCGCGGAGATGAAGATCGAGCTTCCCGTCAATGCGCACTTGCCGCATGACTACGTGCCCGGAGAGCGGCTTCGCCTGGAGGCCTACCGCAAGTTGGCGGCCGCCGTCACCAACGAGGCCATCGAGGAAGTCCTGGCCGAACTCGTGGACCGGTACGGCGAGCCCCCGCTGCCCGTGCAAAACCTGATCGCCGTGGCGCGCTTCCGTGTGGGGGCCCGCGAAGCCGGCCTGTCCGACGTCGCGCTCCAGGGAAACTTCATCCGATTCTCGCCGGCGCAACTGCCCGAATCCAAGGTCATGCGCCTGAACCGCATGTACCCCGGTTCCCAGGTGAAGCCTGCGCTGGATGCCGTGTTGATCCCCAAACCCAAGACCGCCCGGATCGGCGGACGCGACCTGCAGGACGCCGAAATCCTGGAGTGGGCCAACAACGTCATCGAGGCGATCTTCGCCGATGTACCCGTGAAAGCCGGCTGACTTCAATGATGGGAGGACACCACGCCGCGTCGGGAGCCGCGGCGTGGATCGCTATTGCCTCGACCGGGCCGTACGCACTGGGCTGGTATCCGCTGGATTCCACCGGCATCCTCATCGGGGCCATGGCGACGGCGGGAACAGCACTCGTGTGCGACTGGGACCACCGGCACAGCACCATTGCAAACTCGCTGCCCCCGGTCTCCAACGTGATCGCCGTGGGCATCGAGAAGGCCAGCGGCGGGCACCGCCAGGGGACGCACTCGCTGCTGGGAGCCTCCGCCTTCGTGGTGCTGGCCGCAATGGCCGCCCAGTTCCAGATGGTCACGCCGGTGGGGAAGTTGTCCGTGGGCGCAGGACTCCTGTGCATGTTCATGATCAACCTCGCGGCCAAGGCCCTGAAGCTGTTTCCCAAGTCCGGCTGGATCACCAACTGGATCTTCGCCCTTGTCATGGCCGGATTGGTGACGTGGTTCGCTCCGGACCAGTGGGGTTGGCTTCCTTTGTCCATGCTGACGGGCGTGGTGGTCCACATCGTGGGGGACATGATCACTGTGGGCGGTGTGCCCCTCTTATGGCCCATCGTCATCAAGCCGCCTAAGTTCCTCCGCAAGTCGGCCATCAAGGGGATCTGGCGGCCGAACGGCGCGTTTTCCCTGCCCTTGCTCGGCCGCGCGGGATCCCGTCGCGAGTGGCTGGTGCTGATCCCGGTGAGCGGCTACGCCATGGTGGGAATGGCCGTCTCCGCCTGGACCCTTGCCCGGCAGCACTGGCCCGGAATGGTGGCTGCTTTGGGCGGTGCACTGCAGCTTCCTTGAGCTCCCTGTTGGTCCATTGCTTGAAACGTCCATCAAATTCGCGTCATGACTCATGGCCTCCCTCCACATCCAAACGGGCGCCTTTGCCCCGGTAAGACTTTGGTTTGGGGAACTTGGAGGTTCACATGGATTTGTTCCGTTCGCACGGCATCCATTCAGGCAGCAAGGAAAGTGAGGCACAGCGACGCACCCAATCGTTGCGGCGCTCACACGTTGACCTTGAGGTAATTATTCCGGCGTACAACGAGGCTTCGAGGATGCCCGGCACGCTGCGACAGACAGCCGACTTCCTCGCCGCGCAGCCGTGGTCTTCGCGGATTGTGGTGGTGGACAACGCCAGCGTGGACGAAACGGGGCCGGTGGTCCGGAAACTGTCCAGGGAAGCGGGAAGCCCGGTGCCGATCTCGGTGATCGGCTGTGCCCGCCGTGGCAAGGGCGCTGCCGTCCGTCGGGGGCTCCTGAGCGGGACCTCGCGGTTCACTGGTTTCTTCGACGCCGACATGGCCACTCCCGTGGAGACCCTGGCTGCTGCCATGTCCCACCTGCAGCATGGAGCCGCAGCCGTGATCGCGTCGCGGCATGCGCCCGGCGCCACTCTTGTCCGGCCCCAACAGTTGGGCCGGCGCCTTGGCGGCAGGGCGTTCAGGGCGTTGACCAGGACAAAGGTCAAGGGCATCGCGGACACACAGTGCGGCTTCAAGTTCTTCGAACGTGATGCGCTCACCGCTGCCATGGTGCAGTGCCGGGCAACAGGCTTCGCCTTCGACGTCGAGCTGCTTCTCAGGCTTCAACTCCAGGACGCACCGATTGTTGAACTGCCGGTCGCATGGACGGATGGCGCATCGTCGTCCTTCCGGCCCCTCCATGACGGTGTAGCCAGTTTCGCCGCCGTCTTCCAGCTCCCAAAGTCAACGCCGTGACCGCGGTACTGACGCACGAAACCGCCGTCGCGCGGCTCGCTGGAAAACACGTGCTGGTCCTCAACTGGCGCGACGTGTTGCACTCACAGGCCGGCGGGGCAGAGCAATACATGCACGAGATTTCCCGGAGGTGGGTTGAGCACGGAATCAAGGTCACCTGGTTCACCGGCCGGGATACCGGACAGGCCGCAGCTGACGTCATCGACGGCGTCCGGGTCCTGCGTGCCGGCGGGCCCCTGGCCATCTATGCCCGGTCAGCACTCAAGCTTCTGAGGTCAGGCGAAACGTTCGATGCAATTGTTGACTGCCAGAACGGAATCCCCTTCTTCTCTCCGTTGTTCGTACCGGCTGATACCCCGATCGTCCAACTGATCCACCACGTCCATCAGGAGCAGTTCGCCACGAGGTTCGCTCCTCCGCTGGCAGCCCTTGGCCGCTTCTTGGAGAACAGCGGTGCGAAGGCGGTCTACGGTCAGAGGGCCATTGCGGCAGTGTCGGTGTCCACGCGGCTGGAGCTGCGCAAGCTTGGCTTCACCGGTCCCGTGCATGTGGTCCCGAACGGCACCATCGACGTGCCCGCAAGGCCGGGGCCCAGGGATCCGGAACCAACCATTGGCGTCGTCAGCCGGTTGGTTCCCCACAAGCGGCTGGACTTGTTGCTGGGGCAGTTCGCGGTTGCGGCACGGAGTATTCCGAATCTGCGCCTGGAAATCGTGGGAGACGGTCCGGAGAAGCCCCGTTTGCAGCAGTTGGCCATGGACCTCGGACTGGACCACGCAGTGACGTTTCACGGATACCAGCCAAACGAAGTCCGCGACGATCTCTTGAACCGCGCCTGGCTCACAACATCGACCTCCGCTTCCGAAGGTTGGGGATGCTCGGTAGTGGAGGCCGCAGCGTGGGGCGTCCCCTGCCTGGCATTGCAGGTCCCGGGAATCCGGGACTCAGTGGTGGGTGGGCGGACGGGCTGGTTCGTGGACACACCCACGGAACTTGGCGCTGCCATGGTTTCCGCGTTGGAGGCTTTGGCTGATGCGGACATCGCAGAAGCCATATCTGCCCAGTGCCAGGAGTGGGCCCGGTGCTTCACCTGGGACCGCTCCTCGGAATTGCTGGCCGGAGTCCTGCTGGAGGAGACCCTGCGCCGCCGGGGCGTTGATGGCTATGCCAGCGTTTCGGACATGTCCACCGTGGCACGCTTCGAACTTCCCGCGGGAGTGGATCTCGGAAGCATACGGAGCGTCCTCAGGCCCACGGATGAAGTGCGGGAGACCGAGGGCGACGTGGAAGTGCTCATCAAAGGGCGCGATGAATTCGAGGCGTTCGCTGCCTTGAAAAGCGTGGGTGTGATTGCCGCGGAGGTGCGGCCGGCAGGGAGGAGCAGCCTCCTCGCCGGACCGGGCAACGGGTTCACTCCTGCCGACGCTGTTCATGACCTATAGCGGGACACGCTCCGGCACCGCGCCGGCAAACCGAAGCCGTGCCAAAGCCGGCCAGGCAAGCAAAGTAGCGGAGAACAGCGGCATCCTGGCGGTCTCGGCGGGACTGGTGGGGGTAGTGAGCTACGTCTGCACGCTCCTCATGGCCAACATGCTTGAGACCACCGACTACACGCACTTCGCCGCAGCCGCGATGCTCATGGGCATCGTGGGAATTGTGGCCTCGGCGTTGGTTCCGTTGCCGCTGTCCCACATCGTGGCGGTCCATCCTGCGGGTTCGGAGGAGCGCAGGGACGGGATAGCCTTCGCGGTTTTCGTTTCGTGGGCGGCGGGCGCGGCTTCGGCGCTGCTCACAGGCGGGTTGGCGCTCGTTTTCGCAGGTCCGGACCTGGCGGCAGCTGTGGCGTTGGGCTCCTTGGGGATCTTCGTCGTCACGGCGCATGCCGGCTGGCTTCAGGGCGAGCTGAGATTTCCGTGGTATTCCCTGACCACCATCGTCGAGGTGTTTGTTCGGCTGCTCTTCAGCCTGGTGGTCATCGCCCTTGCCTGGGGCGCGGGGGGAGCAGTGGCTGGATTTGCGGTGGGCTCCCTGGTGCAGTTTGCCGTGCCGCGGTCCTTCTACCGGGATCTGACGTGGCGTCCGGGAGTGCTTCGGGAGAAGTGGCGCTGGGCTGAAACCAGCGACATCGCCTCGGTCCTGTGTGTCGTGTCCGTCCTGGTGGGCATCGACGTCGTCGTGGTCGGTTTCCTGGGCGGCGGCTCCGCGGAAGCGGCAGGCTTCCAAGCGTTGGCCACCATCGCAAAAGGACCTGTTTATGTGGCCGCGGGGACCGCGCTGGTTGCCTTTCCCTTGCTTCGCAGTCCGGGAGCAAATGTCCGCAAGGTCCTTGCAGAAGCTTTTGTCTCCTTCGGGCAGCTCGGGACGGTGGCTTTTGCCGTCATTGCCACGGCGCCACCGATGATGTCAGGGCTCATTGTTCCGCAGAAATACCACGGATCCCTGGGGCTCCTGCCGTGGCTGGCTGCGGCCGGCCTGGGCTATGCGGTCCTGATGGTCCTCACCACGGTCCTCCTGGCCCTGCGCGCCTACCGCCGCTGCCAACTGGGCCTCGCCATTGCCTCCGTCCTGGTGCTGGGTGGCTTGTGGGCGGGCTGGGAGCTCGATGGCGTGCGGGGCATGGCCATTGGTTGTGGCGTAGGTGCCGTGGCTGCGGCTTTGGCGCTGGCTGTCATTGCCCGGCCGGTTCTGGCCGTCCATGCCTCCTCCGGTTCGGGGCGGTCCGGCGTCGCGTGGGCGGCGGGCGTCCTGGCCCTTCTGGTGGTCCTCGGTGTGGCCGCCTGGCTGCAGCCTGTTGTGTGGTTGTTGCTGGCCGGCGTCGGCGGAACAGGAGTCCTTGCCCATCAACGGGGGCTTCTGCCCACGCGCAACGACCTCCGGATATTACGACGGCGGCGGGCCGCGGGCCGGCGGTCCAAGCTCGTGGGCCGGCGGTCCAAGCTCGTGGGCCGGAGGTCCAAGCCGCAGACACTTTCGCCTGGCCGGCTGGCCCGCATCGGAGCCCGCCTCTCCTCCAACGCGGCCGCCTCGTTCGTGCTGGTGACCGCGGCAGGATTCGGCGTGCGCGCCCTCGGCCTGGAGCGGGGCTTTGAACTCTGGGTTGACGAAATGCTGTACGTCAGGCTCGGCGAATCGGTGGGCGCGGGAGAATTTCCGACGTTGCCTGACGGTCCGTTCTTCCTGCACCCTCCAGGCTACTTCCTGCTCGAAGCCGGCGTTCTCAAGGTGTTCGGCCTGTCCGGAGACATCATCCCGATGACCCTCCAGCTTCGCTGGCTCAACGCTGTCCTGGGAGCCGTCACTGTGGGTTTGGGCTACCTGCTGATCCGCAAACTGGCCGGCTTGGCCGCCGCGTGGCTGACTGCGGTGATTTTGTCCTTCGAGCCGTTTATCCTTCGCAACAACAGCCATGCTTTCCTGGAGACCTCGGCCATGGTGCCGGCGCTGGCCGGGATGGTGCTCCTGGTGGGCAGCCGGGAGGGGGAAGGCCGTCTGCGTTCCTGTGCGAGGTTGGCAGGGGCCGGCTTACTGCTGGGGTACTCGGTGGTGTGCAAGGACTTCTTCCTCATTTGCACTATCGCTACCGTGCTTGCGGCCCTGGCGTGGAAGAAGACGCTCCCATGGCGTCAAGGGCTTGTGGTCACTGGCTTCGGCATTGTTCCCTACGCCGTCTACCTGCTGGTGGTGACTGTCCATGGACACTTCCCTGCGTGGCAGTGGGCCAAGAGCCATGGAGTTGTGCGCATGTCCGGGGTGGAGAAGTCCACCGGGTTCACCGCGGAGGGGTCACCGAGCATTGTCTCCCGGCTGGTGGAGCAGGTAGGGCAATTCGGTACCAGCTATCTCCTCCTGGTGTTGTGCCCCGTTGCTGGATTGCTGCTGTGCTTCAGCATCCACGCCGGACGGCGGCTGATGGGGCTGGCGGGCCTGGCACTTGGCGCCGCGGGTACCTACAGCGCTTTGTTCGGCACCTTTGAGGAACAGTACGGGTACGGCGTCATGGTGGTTGGCGCACTGTGCGCCGTCCTGTTCGTGGTGGAGCTCAGGGAGAGGTTTCCGGGCACCCGCAAGGCGCTGGCCGTGATCGCGGTGATCCACGTGGTGCTCACGGTGGCGCTGGGACTGCGGACCGCCCTGACCCAGGACAACGGATTTGTCCGCGCCGATGAGTGGATCCAGGCCAACCTCCCAGTCGACGCGCGGATCAGCGTCACCAACAGCACGGGGCACTTCGCCTACATGCACGATCCCCGTTTTGGCATCTGGCCGGATGCGCCGTTGATGGAACAGAACGGCGTGAGCTATGTCCTCACCCAATCGAAACCAACGAGGCAGGGCTACGGATACGCCAATCCCGCCATGCTCGCCTGGTTGGAGGAACACGCAACGCCCATGGTCACCACGGCCGGCCCCACCAACGGCGAAACCACCGTCTGGTACGTGGATCCGGCCAAACGTCAGGCAGCAGCCGCTGCCAACGTAGGGGTGCCCTCCAAGAGCTACGGGACAGAAAGGTAATCATGAGAGTTTTGCATCTGGGGTTCGAGGACCCCCGCATGCCCGGGGCAGGCGGCGGATCCGTCAGGACCCATGAAATCAACCGGCGCCTTGCCGCCCGGGGATTCGACGTTACTGTGCTGACCACCCGGTATCCCGGGTGGCAGGAACGGGTCCAGGACGGCGTCCGCTATGTGCCCATCGGCCTTGGCAGTGGTGGCACCAGGCTCACCAGGCTGGTGGCGTACGTGCTGCGGTTGCCCTTCGAAGTGCGGCGGCGCCGGGTGGCGGCCGATCTGGTGGTGGAGGATTTTTTCGCACCCTTCTCCACCATGGCTGCGCCGCTCTGGACCAAACTTCCCACTATCGGCGTTGTCCAATGGCTGCATGCCAGGGACAAAGCACGGCAATACAAACTGCCCCTGCACTGGGTGGAAAGGTGGGGCGTTCGCAAGCACCGGAGGCTCATTGCAGTGTCCCGCGGAATCGCAGACAACCTTGCTGCACTGAATCCGGCCATCCATGTGGACGTGATCGGAAACGGCGTGGATCCTGCGGCGTGGAAAGCAACGCCCCACAAGGGCCAAAATGTCCTCTTCGTCGGGCGCCTGGAACTCGGCCACAAAGGTTTGGACCTGCTGATGGCGGCCTGGGCCAAGTGCTGCGCGGACGTGGACGGGATGCTCCTCGTTGCCGGCACGGGCCCGGACGAAGCAAAGCTGCGTGCGCTCATCCGCGACGCCGGTCTCTCAGAGCGCGTGCAGTTGCTCGGGTGGCTCTCCGGGGAGGAGAAGTTCCGCGCTTTCAGCGAGGCGCGCCTGGTGTTGGTGCCTTCGCGGCACGAGACCTTTGGACTCGTGGCCATCGATGCCCTGGCGACGGGCACGCCGGTGATTGCCTTCGACATCCCGTGCCTGCGGGAGATCGTCCCGCCAGGGGTGGGGTGGCTGGTCGAGCCGTTCGACGTCGGCGCGTTCGCAGACGAGATAACGCGCCGGTACGCACAACCCGGCTTGGAAGCCGTGGCTGAGGAAGGACGGAAGTTCGCGGCCGGCTACAACTGGGATGCGCTCGCGGACCGCCAGGCCGAGGCTTACCATGCCGCCTTGGAGGCACTTTCCGCAACAACCGGTCGGCAGGACAGTGCCGCTGAAAGGGATTAGATGACACAGCAAAAACGGGTTGAACGCTCCATGGCAGGAAACGCGCCTTGGCTTGTGCTGTCGCCCCATCTTGATGATGCAGTGCTCTCCTGCGGTGCGCTGCTCGAGGCCCAAGCGCAAAAGCGCACCATCGTGGTGGCCACCGTGTTCACGGAGGAGGGTTCCCCGCCGCACACTCGCGCGGCGCGATCGTTCCTGAGCCAGTGCTGCATCACCGACGCCGGGGAGCTCTTTGAAGCCCGCAAGGCCGAGGACAGGGCCGTGCTGGCTGCCATGGGTGTCCAGTACCTGCACCTGGGAGAGGTGGATGCCCTCTTCCGGAAGCGCGAACCACTCCGCCATCGCAGGCCGTTCCTTAAGCAGGGGCTCGTGGACAAGGTCTGGAGCAAGCTGCCTCCTGAACTGACGCACCGCTACCCGACCTACCGGTTCGATATCGCTTTGGGAAGAGTGGCGCCGGGCGACCAAGCGCTCATTGGGAAACTGAGGGACAAAGTTGCCGGGCTCATGGCCAGCACCCAGGCTGAATTGCTTTTTTGTCCGGTGGGAGTGGGACGGCACGTTGACCATCTGATCACGCGGGAGGCGGCAGCAGGGCACCCGGACAACGTCGTCCTGTACTCGGACTTCCCTTATAACGTGGCAACACCACCGGATGCGGCCTTGCTGGAGCGGCAGGGCTACCGATCCTGGACGTGGGAGGCCGGCGCTGCCTCCAAGCTTTCGCGCATACGGGAATATGCCACCCAGGCAGATGCCCTGTTCCCGAGCGGCGTGATTCCCGTCAAAGGGGAAACGTATTTCGCTGCGGACTGATCCCGTGGGGCCGCTGAAACAGCAAGGATTCTGAAACAGCAAAGCCCGGGCGAATCCGCCCGGGCCTTGCTGTTGTACGTCTTGCCGTTGTACGAAGTTTAGTTTTCGCCTGCCGAGTCCGAACGGCCGAGGATGGTCTGCGGGATCCAGAACGCGAGGGCGAAGAGACCCAGGCACACGGCCATCGGCCACGGGTTGTCCAGCGTCAGGAAGGACAGCGAGTAGATTGCGCCGAGGAACAGGACGATGATCACCAGGAACAGGACAATGCTGGTGCCCAGGTTGTTCTCTTTTTCAATCGGGGCAGTGTTCTTGGACATTCATTCCTCCTCGGCCCCGCAGGGCTCAAATTCCGTGGCGGCTTCCGGAAGCCTTAGTAGTCGGATGAACCCTGTTCACCCTTGACGATGGCAATCCCGGAGCTCGCTCCGATACGTGTTGCACCAGCAGCTATCATAGCCTGTGCGTCGGCCAGGGAGCGCACTCCGCCCGAGGCCTTGACGCCGAGATCCGGGCCCACGGCCTTGCGCATCAGGGCGACGTCCTCTGCGGTGGCGCCTCCGCCGTTGAAACCGGTGGACGTCTTGACGAAGTCGGCGCCCGCCTCCACGGCAGCCTCGCAGGCAATGACCTTCTGCTCGTCGCTCAGCAAGGAAGTTTCAATAATGACCTTCAGGATGGCCTCGCCTCCGTGGACGGCCTCGGCAACCTTGGCGATGTCTTCCACCAGGGCGCCTTTGTCATTGGCACGCGCGGCGGCAATGTTGATCACCATGTCCACCTCGTCCGCTCCGTCCAGCACCGCGCCGCGGGCTTCGAACGCTTTGACGTCGCTGGGCGTGGCACCGAGCGGGAAGCCCACCACGGAGCATGTCAGCACTCCCGAACCCTTGAGGGCGTTCTTGACGGTCTTGACCCAGACCGGGTTGACGCAGACGGACTTGAATTTGTACTCGACGGCCTCAGCGCACACCTTCAGGACGTCCGCCTCGCTGGCCTCGGGCTTCAGCAGCGTGTGGTCGATGTAGGAGGCAATGCCGGCTTCAGTGCTCATGGGATCCTTCCGTGCCGGGCGTGGCCGGCCCGGTGGCCGCAGGGTTGTCACTGCCCGTCAAAGGACCATCTTGCCATAAGTGCCGTGGCCCGATCGGAGGTTGCACGGCCCGATCAAGTGGTTGTTCACGCTGCTTCCCGGGTGTCCTCCGCGTTCCCGAAAGCGGCCGCCGGGGCACCTGAAAGAATCCCCGCGGCACACAGCATTGCTGAGGATTCGGCCGACAGGAGCAGCCCCAGCCGCAGGCCGTCGCAGGAAGCTGCGTCGCCGATCGCCCAAATGCCGGGAACCGAGGTGGCGAGGTCGCGCCCGACTGCGATGCCGCCGTCGGAGGCTATCCGGAGGCCCGCCGTCAGGGCGAGTTCGGTGCGGGCGATCCGGTCTTCGGCAAGGACCACGAGGTCGCCGTTCATGCTGCTGCCGTCCTCGAACAGGATGCCGGCGGCCGGCAGCGGGGAACCGGCCAGGGAAGGTACGACGGCGGCCGGGCGCAGCGTGGTGCGGACGGGACGGACTCCGCGGGCCCGGAGGACCGCCTCGGCTTGTCCGGCAGCGGGTCCGGTACCTACCAATATCCCCAAAGGCCGGTGACCGACCACGCGCGTGGCGTCCTTGATGGCTTCCCCGATGGGGCCGGCATCGTCGATTGTGGAGTAGCTCAGGCCGCAGTAGGCGCCCGTGACTGGCGGCAGCAAGGGAGCTGAGCCGGTGGCGATGACCAGTTGGTCGTAGGCGAACTCCATGCCGTCCACGGTGGTGACTGCCTTGGCTTCAGCATCGATGTAGCTTGCCGCCTGGCCGAAGCGGACGGACACGCGGGGGAGTCCGGCCAGTTCAAGGAGTTCCTGCGGGCATTCATCACGGTTGCTCAGGACCGTGATGGTGCCGTCGAAGAGGCGTTGGCCCTGCGGCCGGGGTCCTTTGCCCGCCAGCCGCCGAACCAAAGCCTGGGCGGCCGGACCTGCGCCTGCGATGACGATGTGCCGGGAAGAGGAGGACATGGTGGGCCCTTTCGCTGTGACCTGCCTGGTGCTTGTGTACATCAGCCTAGGAGCCGGGTTTTTCGGGGGTGTTTCCCCGCTGTTGCCATTGGAGGCGCGTTTGTAGCGCGGCGTTTACCAGCCGGTAATAAGCTGGATCACACTCTCGCTTGCGGGGGTGATGTGACCAAAGCTGCAGGTCAGTAGCGGTGGAGCAGTTCCCGGAGTCCGTTTGCGGCGAATCCCGCGGCGGCCCCGGCCCGGTCAATAAAGCCGTGGGCGCCTACCGGTTCAACGGAGGCCAGGAGTCCGGCCGCGTCCGCCAACGTCATCCGCACGTCGGTGCGCGTATCCCCGAGGGCCAGTTCTGCGCGGCGCGAGTCCATCCAGGCGTCCGGCCCGGGGTCGTCGTGGAGGGTCCGGGTCACGCTCAGTTCCTGCCAGGAACCGCCCAGCCGGACCTTTCCGCGGTAGGTCACCTGGTCGCCGTCGGACTCCACCCGCCCGTCTGCCACGAACACACGGCCGCCAACCCCCGCATGGTCGACGTAGCCGGTGAATCGGGGCGGCCCTGCGACGGCAGCGGTAGGGAGTACCACGGTGGCCCGGAACGTCAGTGGGCTGCCGCCGATGTCTCCCCGCAGGGTGTCGTTGAAGCGGACTCCGGGGGGCGGTTCCGTCATGGCAGTACAGCCGGCGTCCTTGGCCACGCCCTCCGGTTGCAGGGAATCGAGGTAGCTGCGGGCGTCGCGGTACCCCATGCCGATCAACGTCCCGGCGTCCACCCGGTTCAGGTAGAACTCGGGATCCAGGGGAAGCGGGTGTTCGGGTTTGATGACGTGCAGCACGAAGTGCCGGCCCGTCGCCGCGGCCGCCTCGAAGTCCGCCAGCAGCGCGCCCATGGCACTCATTTCGATCATGTGGACGTACTGTTCCAGCGGACCGTCACCCCAATACGGGGAGTTGCCGATGCACCAGATGAGCCACACTTCATCGGCGCCCCGCCGGAGTGCCTCGGCGACGTTTGCGTCCCGGACCCAGACGGCGTCGGTCCAGATCCTGCCGTCGCGGCGCAGGGGAGTGAGGAAGATCGGCAGGGACATGCCCGCAGCCATCAGTTCGGCGTCGATGTCCTTGGCATCGATTGCGTGGCACCGCTTCTCGGTGAATTCCACAACGTTGAAGGAACCCTCGACGGCGTCCGGCGCAGTTGCGTGCCGGCGCACGGCATCGGCGTCGACGCCCAGGGCAGGGAACACTTTGTTGAGGATGCCGTCGGCGTCGCCGATGGCGGGCAGCGACCACGGACCCTTAAGGTAGTCGCCCACGGGCAGTGCGGAGCCGAAGTCCTTGACGTCAACGTCCAGCCACCGCCGGCACATGTCCTCCGGAGATACGCCGGAGAGCAGCATCCCGGCAGTGAGGATACCCCCGGACGTTCCATCCACGTGATGGAAATCGATCCCTTCCTCGGCCAGTGCCCTGACCACTCCGGCCTGCCATGCAACGCGCATCCCGCCGCCCGCCAATACCAAGGACCGCTTCATGGCGTGAGTCCCGCCGGGGCCGCGGCACCGAGCCGCCGCCAGTAGATGAAGAGGAGCACCGCCGTCGCGAGGTCGAAGAAGGCAACCAGCAGGGCCACGGGCGAGAAGACGCCGTTGAGGACCCCGATCCCTACGGCTCCGAAGGCCCCGGTCTTCTGCACGCCGGACCACAGGACCACCTCGGGAGAGGGCACTGTGTTGAGCAGGGTGTGAAGGAGAAGCCCGCCCACTACCACCATGAACATGCCCACCGTGCCAAAGAGCTGCCGGGTTTCCGGAGTCGAGTCCGCGCCGAGCAACTGCAGCAGGGGGCCTCCGAAGGGCACTTCCACCACGCCCGTCACCACCGTGATGATCGCGATGAGGGCCAGCACGGCCCGGAGGGGATCGGCCGTTGCCCAGGCCACGGTCCCCGGCGGGTGTGGCTTGCGGGACTCAGCGTGGGCGCTCACCCGAACGACTCCAGCAGCCGGCCCCGGTCAACGAGGAGCCACACCATGGCAGCCCACGTCAGCGTGGAGACGTAGAAACGAATGTCATTGAGCATCATCCACCGTTTGAGGAGCGAGCGCAGTTCGGCGTCGTCCTTGAAGTCGCCGCCGCGGATCCGGACGTTGATGGGAATGATGATTCCCTGTCCCACCCAGGTCAACACGATGATGCCAAGCAGGCAGATGATGGCCGGAACAACCCGGATGGTGCCCCACTCGGACCAGACGAGGATGCCGCCGGAAATGAACATGACGGGCACAACCACGGTGAAGAACTTGGTGGCGGCACGGGTGGGAATCCCGAAGTGCATGTCCACGTTGTCCCGCGCGAGTGAACGCCACGTGGGGTAAAGGAAGAACTTGAGGACCCACATGGTGCCCACGTACATGGTGGCGCCGAACAGGAAGTACAGGGCGTTGATGAGCAGCAGCCAGTTCATGGGGTACCGCCCTGGGTGTTGGCCGCAGCGCCCGGCACCCGGCTGCGGTCAGGCGGTGCCAGCCACTCCTGGCCCTGCCCGAGGTTCACCACGCTGTCCAGCATCTCTCCGCCCCGCAGGCCCGCAGCGCCGGCCTCGGTGGGCGCCGTCAGGAACCAGGCCTCATAGTGGTCGTCCAGGACGCCGTGTGCCGTGGGCAGCCATGCGGTGAAGATCGGTTTCGCCTCCGGCTCCAGGTTCTTCAAAGGTGCGACGCCGGGCGCATCGCCAAGGATGAGGCGCGCCTTGGCTTGTGCCCCCAAAGCGATGTCGCCCGTGGCTTCAAAGTAGATGTCCGATTTCCAGAGCATGTTCCGGAACGCGCAGTAGTTGGACGCTGCGAGTTTCAACGGGATGCCCAGCGGGTCCGGGCGGTCGATTTCGATGTAGCAACCGAGCTTGCCGTCCTTGTCGTACTGGGCGGAGACCGTGGAATCGGTCACCACGAAGTCAAGGTTCGCCTGGTGTTTGGGCATGCCCCAGATGCCCTTGCCGCCCTTGACGGAGATTTCGGTGCTGACGGGAAGGTCCACCACGAACTGGCCAAGCTTGAACGTCTTCTGGAAGAGCAAGGGAAGCAGCGGTGGCGCAGGTCCCAGGCCGTGGGTAATGGCGATGGCCAGGGAATACTCGATGTACTTGCCGATGTCCGTGGACCTGTAATTGACCACCGTGACCACCAGCAAGCCCTTGCCGCCCAGGCTGAATGGCCGCAGCTCAGGTCCGGGAAGGATGGCGGCTGCAGCCTTCTTGTTGATGGGGAAAGCCGCCATGAGGACCGGTGAATCGTCGGAGTTGACGGGCATGACGTACTTGATACCGTCCGCCAGGGCGTGTTGGCCACGCAACCGCTCCTGGCGGCGCGGTACGGGGGAGGGCATGACCTTGAGCAGTGGGGTGATCAGCTCGGTGAGGGTTTTCATGGCTTGAGCTCCTGGTGTCCGTTCAGCTCGTCGATGATGATGGGGAAAGTGTCCTGCCAGGCGTGTTCGCCGAAGAAGACGTCCAAGTGCCCGTAGCCGGGGATGAGGTGCAGGGAGTCCTTGCCCGGGCGGTGCTTTCGGAAGAACTCGTAGCTGCGCTGCTGGCTCTCGGGCAGGAAACACAGGTTGTCCAGTCCGGCGATGAACGCGAACCGTGCATCCGTCTGCGGGGCCTCGGCCACGTAGTCCTTCGGCAGTTCCGGATGGTTGCCCGCCGCCACCATGTGCCCTGCCCGGATGCTGCGGCCCATCTCCTCGAAGAACGTCACCGGCACTTCGGCGAACTCGCCGCTGAGCCACTGGTGCGTTGCGTCGTCGAGGTTTTCATGGGCCCACAGGGCCGGGCGTCCGCTGCCGTAGGTGAAGCTGACCATCTTGCACACGGTGTTGTCGCACTCGTGGTGCGTGGCCTTGACCAGGCCGCGGATGGCCCGGGTGAAGTAGCCCTGCGACTTGTAGCCCCAAGCCGGTGAAAGATACGGGGTGAAGAGTTTCACCACGGGCGTGAGGTAGTCGATCTTCAAGCGCGAGAAGGCGGGGACCACAGGGTGCAGCGAGACCGCGTTGGAGACAATCGTGTCCACTTGCGGCAGCAAGCCGGCAACCGCGGACATCGTGAAGGACGTGGAGCCCTGGCAGTGGATCACTGCCTTCATGGTGTCGGCGCCGGTCTCCCGGAGCACGTACTCGACGGCGGCCGGGTGGTCATTGACTGCGGCGTCAGCGAGCGTCCAGGACAGCGGCTCCAGGTCGATCGAGGCGCGCCAGTTCAGCATCCAAACATCCCAGCCGTCCTCCAGGAGCACGTCAACGATGGTGGTGCGGATGGGCGGCCGGAAAAGTTCGGCCCTGACGCCGGAACCATGGACCAGCAGCACAGGGCCCTTGGCGGGTTCGGCCGGTGACGTGACGTGGACCAGGCTCAGGGGAGTGTTGTCCCGGGCGCGGAACGGGATCACCTCGGTCCGGTGCGCGGCGCGGGTGATGGTCATGGCGTGGTTCCCTTCCGTGCGATGGTGATTGGTTCTTCAAGAAGCCGCACGGCCGGCAAGCCGGACTCCGGAACCAGCCGCGCGCCGTCGTCGTTGTCTGCCAGCCGCCAGTCGCGGCAGATGATGTCCACCACCAGCGGGTAGACGGTGAGGTTGCCGTCGGTGCCCAGGTGAATGCGGAGGAAGCCTTTGTGGTCCTCGATCGACTGCCCGGACATCTTCCACGAGTCCACTTCGCCGCTGGACGTGGCCAGGATGAACAGCGCGAACGCCTCACTCCCCAGCACCCACCCGCCGCCGTGCACCAGGGCCAGCGCCACGAGGACCACCAGGATGTCCGGCCAGTGGCGCGGCCACGGGATGAGGATCACGACGGCGGCACCCACCGCAAGCGCGGACAGTTGGTACAGCGTGCCGCGGGCAAAAACGACGATGCCGGCTGTGGCTATCCCCAGTGCCCGTGCCAGCAGGGAGATCACCAGCAGGAGGGCCGGCATGGCGAGGACCAGCACGGTGATGGTCAGGGGCAGGTTTCCGGTGGTTGCCCCGCGCAGGGCGTCCACGAAGGACTCGCCTTGGAACGCGCTGAACACGGTCCAGGCGGTGAGTGCGGCCACGACGTGCACGGCTCCCATGGAAACGCCGAAGCCGGGGTTGCGTACGGGAAGCCACGACGGCGAGAACGGGTTGGCCAGCCGCGGGCCCAGGAGGTGGGACTCGGATTGGTCGGGGTAGATGGTGGGGGCGCGGGTGAAGCGGCGAACGGCAGGTGGAGGGTTGGCGCCGGAGGTTTCTCCTGCCCCTGCCGGTGCGGGGAGGAGCAGCTCCTTCGGGAGCCAGTGGGCGTCCGAAAGGTAGGCGCCGCCGAGGCCGCACGTGATCATCTGGGTCATGGCGGCACCGGTGTTGGGGGTGTTTGGCTCGGGGTTGGTTTCTTCGTAGCGGGAGTAGTGGTGGAGGTCCCCCGTGAGCCACAAGCGGACACTGGCCCCGGTGGGTTCGAACAAGCCCGTCTCCGGGTTGAACCGTCGCCGCAGGTAGTCCTGTTCGAAGAAGTCGGCCTGGCGGAACTCGTTCGGCTTTTCCCCGGTGCGGTCAGCGTCGGCGTCCACCCAGACGGGGGCGGCAACGCACAGGATGATCGCGTCCCCGGGCTGCAGTTGGAGGGTGACATTGCGGTAGAAGTAGTCCAGCTGGGGCTCATCGATGTACTGGCCCAACTGGCTGTCCAGGCCCAGCAGCCACCAGCCGGGGGTGCCCTTACGGCCGGGGCCGGGCCCTTCCCCTGTCAGCCGGACGGCGAAGTAGCTTCGGCTTTGGATGGTCCGCCACGCGCCGATGTTCCGTTGCCGGGTGAACGTCCGGATGAACGAGGTCAGGCCGTCGTACCAGTCGTGGTTGCCGGGGAGCGCGAGCATCACAGGGATCTGCGCGCTTTCTCCCGGGGTAGGGTTGCCGCCGTTAGGGGTGCCCGCCGGGGACCGCGAGGCCGGGAACGCGGTGCGGTACGGCCCCACCATGCGGTTCTCATAGGCTGACGGGGATGCCACGGGGTACACCTCGTCGCCGCCCAGCACCAGCACCCGGCCGCGGGGAAGCTCGTGGCCGTCCACCCTGAGTGATTCCTGTGCCAGGAGCGAGGCCACAGTGTAGGTGGCGTCGAAGCCGTCGCCGAGGTCGGCAGTGAAGTCGAGCCAGAGCTCACCGGGCGTGGAACGCGGGCCCTCAGTGGGGGTGCCGGCGCCCATCCCGGGGGGCGGTATAGCCCGGCTGGTGACAGGCGGCTGGGCCGGTTGGCCCGGCACGGGAAGCTTGTCCAATCGCAGCGGATCGTCCGGGAAGCTGCCTTCGAGCTCGCGTTTGTCGCCGAAGTCCGCGAACACGGTGGCCGCCATGACCTTCAATGCCGTCCGCGCCAGGGACATGGGGGAGAGCCAGCGAACAGCCGGCTGCGGGGTAAATCCCAGCAGCGCCCGGTGCTTCCCGAGCTCCCGGCTTTTCATCGCGGGGTCATCGTCCTGGCCGCTTCGAGGGGCCGGTTTGGCCCCGGAAAGGGAAGGGCACCCGCCTGATCCCGAGGCCGTACACCCGCCAGAGCTCGCCCCCAAAGAGCTTCATGAACGCTGCCAGGCCCGCGGCCGGTGCGGGGCCTTCCGCCCGGAACGTGGTGAGCTGTTTGGCGAAGTCCAGGGGGCGGATATACAGGATGCCCGCACCGGAGGGTTCCGGTGCCTCCTGTGTGCCGTCCGCTGGTGGTACGTGGCCACGGAGGATCGTGGCATAGAGGATGGTGGTGTCCGGCCAGAGATCGAAGCCGGCCTCGTTATGGATCTGCTTGTACCCGGTGAAGGTGAAAGGCGTACCGCCGGGATCCCGCAGCCACAGCCGGTACAGCATGCGGCGCGCCGGACGCCCATCGGTGGATCCATCCTCGACGAACAGGTTGAACCAGCCCTTTTCCACCGGCATCCGGCCGCCGAAGTAATCGGCCAGCACATATCCCTCCGCTTTTGCCGGATGGTTTGGATCGGCCACGAAGGCGTCAATGTCCTCGGCGGTAATGGTTAGCTCGAACATGATCCTGCGGTTGCGGTCCCGGCCCAGGCTCCGGCCTTTCTCCGGGTCTGTTACGCCGGGGCTGAACCAGCCGTGCATCTGCTCGGTGAAACGCACGGACGTGAAAAGCCCGGCACTCGCTGCGCCCGGCGTCAGCCCACGGCTACGCGTCCGGGAAGTGGCGGCGCCCGCCGGTTGCTCCTGGCGCGCGCCCTTGCCCTTGGTAGCGTCCGGCGCCAGGGCGCGTGGAGCCAGCGCATCGACGTCGACGACGGCGCCCGCGGCTTCCTGCCCGACGGTCGCGTTTGCGGGGCTCCCGGCAGCATCCACCGGGCCGCCGGCAGCATCAGAGGGCACGATCCCCCGATGGGCCGGGGCGTTCACGATCCGGGCGCACGCCCTCTCGGCGAAGGCGGCAATGGTCAGTGACGGGTTGGCGCCCACGGGCCCGGGCATCGCGGCGCCGTCCACGACGAACAGGCCAGGGTAGCCGAAGACCTCCCCGTACGAATCGCACACGCCCTCTCCGGGGTGCCTGCCCGCGGGGGCCCCGCCGATGGGATGGACGGTGATGACCCGTTTGGCCCACCAGAGCGGGTTGTCCACGAAGTCCCCGTCCAGGTCCCCGGCAATGGCGGACATCGTGGCCCGCACCCGGCCGAAGTACTCCTTAGACGTGGACATGGTCCAGGACACGGCGAGCCGTCCGTCCCGGAGCGTCAGCACGCCGTCGGGAACGTCCCGGCCCATGCCCAGCAGCGGGACCGAACTCGAGGACAACCTTCCATCGCCGAGGGCAGCGGCCAGGTCGGCCGACACGTTGGACCGCCCTGCGTCAAAGAGCCGGTCCGTGAGCAATCGCGCGGCAACTTTGGCCGTGCGCTTGACGGTGGTGCGAAGCTGCGCGGTTTCCATGAGCCAGTTGATGAATGCCGGATACCCGGCGTCTTCCACGTAGTAACCGCGGCCGTCGCCGTCGTCGTCATTGCTGTCCGGCACCCGGATCGCAGTGGTGATGACCGGACCCCGGCTGCCGGTGAGGGTGCGGACGCCCGGAGGCATGCCGTTTTCCCCGGGCGTCTTCGCGCCCATAACGAACGTCAGGAGGTCGCCGTTGCCGCTGAACCGGGTGCCCAGGGCGTCGCTGAGGGCCGGCAGCGAACCCCGGTTGCGGAGGAGCAGGAAGTTGCTGCCGAACGTGCCGGCACCAAGCAGGAGCCTGCGGCAGTGGATGATGTGTTCGTCCAGCAGCCCTCCCTGGTTGTCCGGGTGGTGGATGACATAGCGGACTTCATAGCCTCCGCCGTTCAAGGGCCTGATGCCCCGAACGTCGTGGAACGTCCGGACGTCGGCGCCCTTCGCGGCCGCGGCCGACAGGTAGTTGTGGTCCAACGTGTTCTTGGCGCCGGAGTTGCAGCCGATGTCGCACTCGCCGCTGAGGGTGCACGTGGTCCGGACGGTGTCCGGGCCGTGGATGCTTCCGTACTCCGGGAGGCGAAGCGGCCGGTTGGTCCGGGGTTCCTCGTTGGGTCCGGTGGCGAAGGTGATGGCGATGGGAGGCCTGCTGATGGACAACCCGAGGTTGGCCGCCGTCTTTTCCATGGCGAGTGTCTTGAGGGTGTCGTTGTAGGGGTAGGGCACGGGGCGGAGCATGTCCTCGGCGAGCTTGTAGTAAGGATCAAGGTCCGCCCGCGTGAACGGCCAGTTTTCGTAGCCGCCGCCCGGAATGGGGGATTCGTTGACGAACCATTTCTCGTCCTTGCGCAGCAGCACGTTGGCGTAAATCAGGGAGCCGCCGCCGAGCCCGCTGGATACCAGCCCCTCCGTGCCGCGGAAGGTCCATGCGTCGAACAGGCCGTAAAGGCCGCGGTCCGGATCCCAGAAGTTCCGGCCCATCTCCGACGGCGAACGCGCGAAGCTGCCCGGCGGGTAGGGCTTGCCGCGTTCCATGAGCACCACGGATTGTCCGGCCTCGGCCAGGCGAAGGGCTGCCACGGAACCGCCGAAACCGGACCCGACCACTACTGCGTCCACCGTTTCCGGTGGGGCACCCCGCCGTGGTGTATCGACGGCGGGCTGTGGACCCGGGTTCCCAGTGTTCGTGTTCCCCAGCCGAACCATGGCCGTTCCCCTCAAACGAGAGCTGACCTGGAGTTACCCGAACGTGCCCCGGGTGATGCCTCCGCGGATTATGGCCCTTATGTTCCCACCGGTCCGGGTATCTGTCCATGCTGTGGAGTAACCCGGTTTTTCTGCCTGTGCACCGGTCCCGTTGGCCGAACAAAGCCCGCAAGGGACGTAGGGTCGGATCATGAGCCCCGACAATCCTGCAAAGGTCGCCGTCATCACCGGCGTCGGAAGACGGCGTTCCATCGGAGCTGCCTTGGCCACGGGGCTTGCCATGGACGGCTGGAACCTGGTCATTAACCATTGGAAGCCTTACGACGACCGGCTCGGCCTCGAAGCGTCCCCGGACGATGCCGACGCTATAGCTGCCGAATGCCGCGAACGTGGCGCCGGCGTCGTACTTGTTCCCGGCGATCTCAGCGATCCCGGGTTCCCCGCCGAACTGATCGCGGCAGGGCGGTCGCTTGGACAGGTGAGCGGCCTGGTGATGTCCCATTGCGAGTCCGTGGACAGCAGCATCCTCACGACGTCCGTAGAGAGCTGGGACCGCCACTTCGCCGTGAACGCGCGTGCCACATGGCTCCTTATCAAGGCGCTCGCGGAGCAACTGCCCGCCGTCCCTCCGGGCGAGGTAGGAGGCAGGATCGTGGCGCTCACCAGCGACCACACCGTCAACAACCTGCCGTACGGGGCGAGCAAAGGCGCGCTGGACCGGATCGTGACGGCAGCCGCCGTCGAGCTTTCCGGGCTCGGCGTCCGGGCCAACGTCATCAACCCCGGCCCCATCGATACCGGCTGGATGGACGAGTCTGTCCGCTCCTGGACGACGGCGGCCACCCCGGCCGGGCGCCTCGGCACGTCTGCAGACACTGCGGCGTTGGTGCGGTTCCTCTTCTCGGATGCTGGCTCGTGGATCAACGGGCAGGTGCTGCACAGCAACGGCGGATTCAACGTCTCCTGATCCGCCGTCGGATTCGCGGGAACGCTGCCCGTTCGCCGTAGGCTTCCCTGCGACCGGGCACTGTTCCAGCGACGTCGGCGAAGTCGGCGAGGCTCACGCGGGACGCGCCGTCGAGCTCCGTACCACCAGGCGGGGAGTGAAACGGCGGTCGGCAGCCGGTGCCTCGGGGTTGCGGAGGCGTTCCAGGGCAACCTGGCCTGCGGCTTCCCCGAGCCGGGCGGCGTGGAGGTCCACGGAGGTCAGGTCGATGCCGTGCAGCCCCGCGGTCCGTGAATTGTCATAGCCAATGAGGGACAAATCCCGGGGGATCGACAGGCCCATGGCATAGGCAGCTTCCCGGGTACCGAGTGCCAGTTGGTCGTTGTGGCAGAAAATCGCGGTGGGCCGGTCGGCCTGCCCCAAAAGGCGTGCTGCGGCCCGGTGCCCGGATTCCTGCGTGAAATCGTCCGCGCACAGTGTTTGCGGCACGAGGCCGGCCCGGCGCATTGCCTGCTCATAGGATCGGCGGCGAACCACGTGCCCGTCATGGGCGGGGCCCGCCAAGTGGGCTATCCGTGTGTGTCCCAGCGTCAACAGATGCTCCACCGCGGCGCGTGCACCGAAGGAGTCATCGGAGTAGACACTGTCCACGCCGGCCACCGGGCGGGTAACGCTGACCAGCGGCACCGAGGCGGCCATTTCGTGGACGGCCTCGTCCGGATCCAGCAGTGTGGCGGCGATGATGATTCCCACCCGGGCTTCGATCAACGACTCCACGGCACCGCGGTCCTCGCCGTCAACGGAGCGCGAGACGCTGAGGATCAGCCGGTTGGGCTCCTGGGAGAGCGCTGTGCGGACGCCGCTGAGGATATCGGCGTAGATTTCATTGCGGATGTCCAGGAGGTAAAGCCCGACGGCGGAGCGGTGTTTGCGCGCGAGGTCGGCGGCCACTGCGTTGGGCCGGTACCCCAGACGTTTGGCGGCGGCGAAGATGGCCTGCTTGGTTTCATCGCTCACTCCGGGCGCGCCGCGGAAGGCAAATGAAACGAGCGTGCGGGATACCCCAACCTCGCGTGCGACATCGCTTTGCGTGGCCGGACGTGGAGGACGGTCGGAAGCCATGGCTTCATCCTGCCATGGACACAAAACCGAACAATTAAAGTCATTTGTTAGTTTGACCTTACATTTAGGCCTTTCGCGCGTTAGTCTTGTTCCAGAGCGGGTGGGTATGACCCGCAACACACTGACAAAGGAGTCCTGATGTCTGCTACGCAAACGCAGCGGGAGAGTGCGCATAATGCGGTGTTGCCTCCGCTGACGAACGGCCCACACCGTAAGCGGTTGGGCCTGGTAGCCCTGGTCGCCACGTTCGGCGGCCTTCTGTTCGGTTACGACACCGGCGTGATCAACGGCGCCCTCCGGCCAATGACGGTGGACCTTTCCCTGACGCCGCTGACGGAAGGAATCGTCACCAGCTCGCTGCTCTTCGGCGCGGCCGCAGGAGCGGTGGCGGGCGGAAGGCTTTCCGACGGCTGGGGCCGCAGGAAGACCATCATCCTGCTGGCCATCCTTTTCTTCCTCGGAACGCTGGCGTGCGTCTTTGCTCCGAGCTTCGAAGTCATGGTCCTGGGCCGCATCATCCTTGGCCTCGCCGTTGGCGGCGCGTCCACCGTGGTTCCCGTGTTCCTCGCCGAGCTGGCACCGTACGAGATCCGCGGGTCCCTGGCCGGCCGCAACGAGCTCATGATCGTCATCGGCCAGCTCGCCGCGTTCGTGGTCAACGCCATCATCGGCAACATCTGGGGCGAATTCGGCGGGGTGTGGCGCATTATGCTCGCCGTTGCCGCCCTGCCGGCCATTGCCTTGTTCTTCGGCATGCTGCGGATGCCCGAATCGCCCCGCTGGCTCATCTCCAAGGGCCGGTCCGCCGAGGCCCTTGCCGTCCTGAAGACCATCCGCTCCGAAGACCGCGCCGAGGCCGAGATGGCCGACGTCAAGCACCTGGCCGATGAAGAGAAGGCTTCGAAGGCCACTTCGTGGGCGGCCTTGAAGGACAAGTGGATCCTGCGCATCATCCTGGTAGGCATCGGCCTGGGCGTCGCACAGCAGCTGACCGGTATCAACTCGATCATGTACTACGGACAGTCCGTGCTCGTGGAAGCCGGCTTCGACTCCAGCGCCGCACTGATCGCCAATATCGCGCCCGGCGTGATCGCCGTCGTCGGTGGTGTCATCGCCCTGACGTTGATGCAGCGCATCAACCGCCGCACCACGCTGTTGCTCGGTTTCACGCTCACCACCATCTGCCACTTCCTGATTGGCATAGCGTCGATCGTCCTTCCGGTCGGCAACGAGGCGCGGCCGTTCGTGATCCTCTTCCTGGTGGTGGCGTTCGTCGGTTCGATGCAGACCTTCCTCAACATCGCGGTGTGGGTGATGCTCTCCGAGATCTTCCCGCTGCATGTCCGCGGCTTTGCGATCGGACTTTCGGTGTTCTGCCTCTGGATCGCCAACGCGCTCCTGGGCCTGTTCTTCCCCACGCTCGTGGCCGGAGTAGGCATCACGGGAACGTTCTTCCTGTTCGGCGTGGTGGGCATCGCGGCCCTCATCTTCATCTACACGCAGGTTCCGGAAACCCGCGGCCGCACGCTTGAAGCACTTGAGGAAGATGTCACCACGGGCGCCATCTACCTGGTGCACAAGAAGTAGCCTGTCAGGCTTTCTTCACGACGCTCGACTTCAGCTGCATCGGACCGAAGCCGTCCACCTTGCAGTCGATGTCGTGATCGCCCACGCCATCCACCAAGCGGATGTTGCGCACCTTGGTGCCCACTTTGATGGAGGTCGGGCTGCCCTTGACCTTCAGGTCCTTGATGACGGTCACGGTGTCGCCGTCGTTGAGGACGTTTCCAACCGCGTCCTTGATCAGCCTCTCCGCGGCACCGGCGTCGGGGTCTTCGCTCTGGGGCTCCCATTCGTGGGCGCATTCGGGGCAGACAAGCAACTCGCCCATTTGGTAGGTGTACTCGCTGGAACACTCAGGGCACGGGGGCAGGGATTCACTCATGGTTCGGTTTTCTTTCTCTCGGTGGCTGTTTGAGCCGTTCGTGCTGCAGCGGCCCGGCTGACGTGGCTGCGTGCGTGTTCGACGGCGGCTGGAAGGTCGCTGAACAGGTGTTTATGGTGGCGAAGGGACTCAATCACGCCAACCTTCGTGGCCAAATGCAGGTGCCTGTCCTGGATGCCTTTGATCAGGACGGTGATCCCGCGCCGCTCCAAAGCCTGGATGATGTCAGTGATGACGCGGGCCCCGGTCGCGTCCAGGATCTGCAACTGGGACATCCGGAGGATGACGACGTCGACGTTCCGGATGTCGGTGACGCGTTCGAGCACGCGTTCGGCGGCGCCGAAAAACAAGGCACCGTCAAGGCGGAACAGTGCAATGTGTTCATCGCCGTCCATGATAGGGCCGGGGATTTCTTCCCGGTGGACACCGGAGGAGCGCACCAGGGAACGCAAGGCGAAGAAGGCGGCAACGACGATGCCGATTTCCACAGCCTCGATCAGGTCGAACGAGACCGTGATGACGGCGGTGACGAAGAAGACGATCGTGTCAGCCCGCGTGGAGCCGATCACCGCCCGCAGCGTCGGCAGCGAGACCATCCGGGCCGCCGTCACCATGAGGACCCCGGCCAACGCTGCCAAGGGGATGCGGGACACCACGCTGGTTGCCAGGTACACGACGGCCAACAGCACCAGGGCGTGGGTAATGGCTGCCGCCCTGGTCCGGCCTCCGGAACGGATATTCACGGCGGTCCGCGCGATGGCACCGGTGGCAGGCATGCCGCCAAAGAACCCGGACGCGATCGAGGCCAGGCCTTGGCCGAACAATTCCCGGTCGGCATCGTAGGCGCCGGTATCGGAGATCGAGGACGCGACCCTCGCCGAGAGCAAGGATTCGATGGCCGCAAGCGCAGCGATGGTTGCCGCCGGACCAACCAAGGCGGACAGGATCTCCATGTTCAGCACGGGAAGCGCCGGGGCCGGCAAGCTGGTGGGCAGTGCGCCAATCCTGGCCACCGGAAGCGCGAAAACCTCGGCAATAACGCTGGCAAGCACGATCGCCACCAAGGACCCGGGCAAGCGGGGATGGATTTTCGGGGCCAGCACCATGACTGCCGCCACTACGGCCACGATCCCCAGGGACGCGCCGGTCGAAACCCATCCGGCTCCGGCGGCGTTCACGGCACCTGCCGCGTGCACTGCGGCCAGCACGGCATTGGTGGAGTCCCCTCCGTCAGTTGCCAGGGCAGCAGGGACTTGCTGGAGGAAGATAATGGCCGCAATGCCCACCGTGAAGCCCTCGATCACGGGCCAGGGAAGGAACGTCACCACGCGGCCCAGTTTCAACGCCCCTGCAGCCAGGACAATCAATCCGGCCAGCACTGAAACGGCGGCCAGGGCGCCCAGTCCGTGGGCGGCTATCACCGGGGCGAGGACAACAACCATCGCCCCGGTGGGGCCCGAAACCTGGACATGCGAACCGCCAAACACCGCCGCTACCAGGCCGGCAACCACTGCCGTAATCAAACCACTGGCCGCTCCGGCGCCTGAACTGACGCCGAAGGCCAACGCCAACGGCAATGCCACGATTCCTACTGTCAGGCCGGCCACAAGGTCAGAACGCCAGGACGCACGCAGCCCGGAATAATCGCCCCGGCCCGGCAATAACGCCCGGGCGGCAGCCAAGCCGGCGTGGACGGTTTTCACGGCGTGCCGCCCGGAAATGCCTCTGCAGCATCGGAGGATTCCAGGTTGTCCCGCGTGGTGCGCAGGATCTCTCCGAGCAAGGATCTGGCCACCGTCAACAACTCGGCCACCTGCGGGTAGGCCAGGGAGTAGAACATCTGCAAAGCGCGCCGTTCGGACACCACCAGCTGATACCGCCGCAAGACCGAGAGGTGCTGCGACAAATGGGAGGCCTCCAGGCCGGTGGCGGACAACAGGTCCGTTACGGATACCTCGGGCGCTTCGGCCAGCAATTCAAGGACCCGGATGCGCACCGGGTGCGCCAAGCCCTTGAACAAGTTGGCTTTGACCTCATACAGCGGTGCCCGGGCATCCGAATAGGCCACGAGGCTCATCTCCAATACACGCTGATTGACTAATTGATGAATTCATCAATTAGTGTACCAAGCGTACGCGGGGACGGGTAGAAGGATGAGCCCGGAACCTAGGCGCGCAGCCGGTACCCGCGCTTCACGACCGTTTCAACGAGCTTGGGGTCCGGAAGGGACGAACGCAGCCGGCTCACTGTCATGTCCAGCGCGTGGACGGAACCACGGAGGTCCAGGAGGTCCGATAACGCCTCACGCGAGAGCACGGCCCCGCCGGCACCCAGAAGGGCGCGGAGCAGCAAGAGCGGGGCGGGGGCAAGCTCCACCACTTCGCCGTTGATGCGCAGGCAGCGGCCCCGCAGCTCGATCGTGGCACTCTTCGTTTCCAGGCGGCGGACGTGGTTCAGGGACAGATGCTCGGTCACCAACCGGATCAAGGCACCCATGCGGTAGCGGTCCGGGATCAGGGGCGACAGTCCGGCGTCGACGAGCGGCTGGGCGGTCACGGGACCCACTGCCGCCACGGTTACCGGTCCCTTCAGGGCCTCGATCAGTTGGCGGTACAGGCCCATCTCGTGGGCCGTGCTCCACATCGCATCCACCGCAGGGGCGCTGGTGAAGGTGAGGACGTCAAGGTTCCCGCCCACCACGGCCTCGATCAGGCGCGGCAGCTTGTCCTCGCCGTCGGGCTTGACCCACCGGTACGGGGTGACGGTGAGGACCGTGGCGCCGGACATGCGCAGCCGCTCCAGCTGCCGCACATCCGTGTAGCCGTGCAGCTGCACCGCCACGGTCTTGCCGCGGACACCCTCGGCCAGGAGCATGTCCACCAGCGTTGCGGTGGTTTCGTCACTGCTGATTCCGACGTCGGCAAGACCGGCCGCGCGGACGGCGCCGCGGGCTTTCGGTCCCCGGACGAACATCCGGCACGCCGCAAGGGTTTCCAGGAGCTGCTCGCCGATGCCGAACGAGTCAGCGGCCTCGCACCAGCGGCGCATGCCGTACGCGGTGGTCGCGATGCAGATGTCCGGCCGCGCTTCGATGATGGTGCGCGTATCCTCGATGAGCACCAGGTCTTCCTGGACGGGGGCTATCTTCAACGCCGGGGCGTGGAGCACGCTGGCGCCGCGGCGTTCCAAGGCTTCGATGAGGTCCCGTGAGCGGCGGTGCGAGGTGACGCCGATGCGAAACCCGTCCAGGGGCGAATCCGTAGCCTCGGACGGTTCTGCCGACGGGGTCACGGAATCGAGGGCGTGTGCAACAGTCATGGAATTACCTTCAGGCTTCAAGGAGCGAAGCCGCCAGGCGGCTCAGTTCAGCGGACGCATCGGCATGGCTACGGTTGGCCTCGGCAACCCTGACTACCTCGCCGATGACCAGCACGGCCGGGTTGCTGCAGCCCGTAGCTGCCGTTTCGATGGTACCCAGATCAGCGATGGTGGTGCGCTGTCCGGGGCGGTACCCGCGCTCCACAACGGCCATGGGCATGTCCGGTTCCATGCCGGCACGGCGAAGGCCTGCCGCGAGCTGGGGCAGGGTGCCGATCCCCATGAGGACCACAATGGTGCCGCCCAGCCCGGCCAGGTGCAGGTGCTCCTTCTCGGTGAGCGGCGCATGGCCGGAGACGACGGTGAACATGTGGCTTACTTCCCTGTGGGTCACCGGAATTCCGGCGGCCGCGGGGACGGAGATGGCGCTGGTGACACCGGAAATCACCCGCACCGGAACGCCCGCGGCAACGCATGCGGCCACTTCTTCCCCGCCACGGCCGAACACGTACGGGTCGCCGCCCTTGAGCCGGACCACGTTCCGGCCCAGCAGGGCCGCTTCCACCATAAGCTTCTCGATGTCACGCTGCGTCACCTTGTGGTGCCCGGGCTGCTTTCCAACGTCCACCAACTCGGCAGAGGTCAAAGCGGCCAGTTCCTGGTAAGGGGCCAGCCGGTCGTAGAACACGACGTCGGCATCGCGCAGGGCGGCGACGGCGCCCACGGTCAACAAATCCAGCGCGCCGGGTCCGCCGCCGACCAGGGTGACGTGGCCCTCCGGACCGGCGGCCGGTTCGTGTGCCACCGGGATGCCGGCCTCGCGGCAGCGTTCCAGCAGCGGAAGCCAGCCGTCGTCGCCGTCGTCCACTGCTGCCACCAGGAACGGACGCTCGGGGAGGGGACCGTCGGATGCCGTGCCGGCCGGAGCGCTGAGCCGGTACACGGTGGCACCTGCCTGCTCGTAGCGGCGCACTGCCTGGCGGGCGGTCACGTCCGAGCCGGTGACCAGGACGTCCCGGCCGGTGAGGTCGATGGTGAGCTGCATGGAATTCCCCTAGTTCTCTGCGCCGGCAGTGCTGCGGACCGGGATGGTGGAGGCGATGAGTACGGCGCCCTTTTCCTCGTGGGTTGCCGGACGGATCTGGCCGCGCTCGGGAACGAACGCGATGGAGTCGTCCTTCTGGTTGGGGGCGTTGACGAAGGAACGGAAACGGCGGAGGCGCTCCGGATCCTTCAGGGTCTCGGCCCATTCGTCCTCGTAGGTGTCGATGTGCTTGGCCATGGCTGCCTCAAGCTCCGCGGCGATGCCAAGGGAATCGTGAACCACCACGTCTTCAACGTGCTTCAGCCCGCCGTCGAGCTCTTCCTGCCACCGGGCGGTGCGCTGGAGGCGGTCCGCAGTGCGGATGTAGTACATGAGGTAGCGGTCGATGTACTTGATGAGTGTGTCGTCGTCCAGGTCCTTGGCCAGCAACTGGGCGTGGGCAGGGGTGGCACCGCCGTTGCCGCCCACATACAGGTTCCAGCCGTCGGCGGTGGCGATCACGCCAACGTCCTTGCCCCGGGCCTCGGCGCATTCGCGGGCGCAGCCGGAGACGCCCATCTTCAGCTTGTGCGGGCTCCGGAGGCCGCGGTAACGCAGTTCCAGCGCGATGGCCATCTGCACGGAGTCCTGCACGCCGAAGCGGCACCAGGTGGAACCGACGCAGGACTTCACCGTGCGCAGGCTCTTGCCGTACGCCTGGCCGGACTCGAAGCCGGCGTCCACCAGTTCCTTCCAGATATCGGGAAGCTGCTCCAGGCGTGCACCGAACATGTCGATGCGCTGTCCGCCGGTGATCTTCGTGTACAGGCCGTACTTCTCGGCAACAGCAGCGATGACGCCGAGGCCCTTGGGGGTGATCTCGCCGCCGGCGATGCGCGGAACCACCGAGTACGTGCCGTCCTTCTGCATGTTGGCCAAGGCCCGGTCATTGGTGTCCTGCAGAGTGCCGCGGCCGGCATCGAGCACGTAGGCGGAGTGCTGGCTGGCCAGGATGGAAGCGATGGTCGGCTTGCAGATATCGCAGCCTTCACCCGTGCCGTACTTGGCCATGATGTCCTCGAAGGAGGTCAGCTCCAGGACACGGATGGTTTCGAACAGTTCCTGGCGGGAAAGGCTGATGTGCTCACACAAGGCCTTGGAGACCTCAATGCCGGACTTCTTCAGTTCACCTTCCAGGAGTTTCTTGAGCATCGGCACGCAGGAACCGCACTGGGTACCGGCGCGGGTGCAGCCCTTCAAGCCGCCCAGTTCCTGGACGGGGGCATTCCCTTCGCAGCTGCCGCAGCCATTGATGGCGTCACGGATGGAACCTGCGGCCACGTTGTTGCAGGAGCACAGGATCGCATCATCCGGCAGCTCGGTCTCGGGAGCTTCGCCGCCGCCGGCTGCGCTCAAGTAGGCGCCGGGCTCGGCGGGCAGTTCCCGGCCGAGCAAGGGGCGCAGGCTCATGTACGGGGAGGCGTCGCCCACGAAGATGCCGCCCAGGAGGGTCTTGGCATCATCGGTGGTCACGATCTTCTGGTAGACGCCGCGGGCGGGATCGGCGTAGACGATTTCCAAGGCATGCTCGGTCTTGGCGAAGGCATCACCGAAGCTGGCCACATCCACGCCGGAGAGCTTGAGCTTGGTGGCCGTGTCGAAGCCCGGGAACGTTGCCTCGCCGCCGTGCAGCCGGTCAGCCACGATCTCCGCCATGGTGTTGGCCGGGGCTACCAGGCCAAGGCACATGCCGCCGAAGTTCGCTACCTCGCCGATGGCCCAGATGTTGTCCACTTCGGTGGCGCAGAAGTCGTTGATGACCACGCCGCCGCGCTGGCCCAGGCTGAAGAGCTGCTCTTCGCCTTCGGCTGCGCGGAAAAGGTCGTCGCGGGGCTTCACGCCGATTGCCACGATTACCAGGTCGGCAGGGATGGTGCGGCCGTCCGCCATCAGCACCCCGGTGACCTGGCCGTCGTCGTCGGTCAGTACCTCGGACGGGAACACGCCGCCGTGGACTTCAAAGCCCTTGGCCTCGATCAACCTGCCGAGGGCCTGGCCGGCGCCTTCGTCCAGCTGGGTGTTCATGAGCCAGGGGGAACCGTTGATGACGATCGGGTTGGCGCCCAGCTGCTCGGTGCCGGCAGCGGATTCCAGTCCCAACAGGCCGCCGCCGATCGTCACGGCGTTGACCCTGCGGCCGAGCTTGACGCCCAGGTCCGCGATGGCCTTGTTGATGGCCCAGACGTCCTCGAGGGTGCGGTAAACGTGGGTGTGCTCAGCGCCGGGGATGGGGAGCCGCGCTGCGTCCGAGCCGGAAGCGACCACCAGTTCGTCGTATTCGTATTTGTTGCCCGATGCGGTAAGGACGCTCTTGGCTTCAGCGTCGATCTTGACGGCGCGCTCGCCGGTCTTGAGCGTCAGGGCCGGGTGGTCCCACATGGACGCCTCGCCCAAGGTAAGGTCCACGCCGGTCTCGGTCAGTGCCTTGCTCAACGCCACGCGGTCGTAGGGGAGGTGGGCTTCCTCGGTGAGGACGGTAACCTGCCAGCCTTCGAGACCGCGGTTGTACATGGCATCGGCAAAGCGGTGGGCTGCAGGGCCGCCTCCGACAACGACGATGCGGCGCGGGTTCTCTGTGCTTGAAGTGTGTCCGGTCACTGGTGGGCCTTTCGCAAATGTCGCAGACGGATCTCCGCAACTTGTGAATTCAGCCTAGGGACGGGCAGTTTCACTTCAGTTTCCCTTTTGTTTCGTGATCTTAACTTCTGCATCACGAACGCATTTCGCAGGGTGTGAGGTCTCTTTTACCCATCGGACACAATGCGGGACTCCAGCTGAAACAGTGGCGTCCTAGCTTTGGAGAGTGGCCGCAGGCGTGGCCCGGTCCGGGGGAGTGACGGTGGAAAGTGCCAGCACCCGGACACTGTGAGAGGGGTTGACATGACCGTAATTCTTGACCGTGCAGAGGACCTGGCCACCACCGGCACATGGCACCGCGTGTGCCCGCTGGATGAGCTTGAGCCGGCGTGGGGCGAGGCAGCACTGATCGACGGCCGCCAGGTAGCGCTGTTCCGTACGGCGCCCGGTGAGGTCTACGCCGTCGTGCAGCAGGACCCCGCCACGTTCGCCAACGTCATGGCACGCGGCATCATCGGTTCCCGGGGCAGCCGGCCCACCATTGCCTCGCCGCTGCACAAGGAGGTCTACGACCTCGAAACCGGCGAGTGCTTCACCAACCCGGAACTGAAACTGGCAACCTTCGCCACGCGCGTCGTTGACGGTCACATCGAGGTTGAACTCTAGAGTCCCAGCGCTTCGCGGACATCCCTGAGGACGTTATCCAGGGATGTCCGCGCTGCCTGGCGGGCAGCAGGAAGTTCCGCCGCCGACTCCACAGCCTGGATGACCTCCAGGTAACACTTCAGCTTTGGCTCCGTGCCGCTGGGCCGGATGATCACGCGGCTCTGGTCCCGCGTCAGGTACAGCAACCCGTCCGTGGGCGGCAGGGCTTCGCTGCCTTCGGCAAGGTCCATAAAGACCTCGACGGCGGAACCCCCGAACGCTTCAGGCGGGTGGACCCGCAAGCGGTTCATCATGGCATCCAGCAAACCGAGGTCTGCCACGCGGATGCTCAGCTGGTCGCTCGCATGCAGGCCGTGCACAAGGTACAACTCATCGAGGGTGTCAAAAACGGTCTTGCCTTCAGCCTTGGCAGCGGCGGCCATCTCCGCGATCAACACTGCCGCGGAGATTCCGTCCTTGTCCCGGACCAGGTCCGGCGCAACGCAGTAGCCGAGCGCTTCCTCGTACCCGTAAAGCAGGCCCGGAACACGCGAGATCCACTTGAAACCGGTCAGTGTTTCCTGGTGGGCGTAGCCGGCGGTGGCGGCGATGCGGGAGAGCAGCCTGGAGGAAACGATCGAGTTGGCGAAGACTCCCTCGACTCCATCGTCGCCGGCCTTTGCGGTCTCGCCGGTCTTGCCTGCCTCGCCGGCCTTGGCGGCAAGCCGGGCCACCGTGTGCGCTCCCAGGAGGGCGCCCACCTCATCGCCGCGCAGCATGCGCCAAGCCTCGGTGGCAGGGTCCAGCGCGGCTACCGCGGCACGGTCGGCGTCGGGGTCGTTGGCCAGCACGATGTCCGCGCCCAGCTCTTCGGCGGCAGCCAGCGCCAGGTCCAACGCGCCAGGTTCCTCAGGGTTGGGGAACGCGACAGTGGGGAAGTCGGGGTCGGGGCGGGCCTGCTCTGCCACGAGCGTGACGTCATCGAAGCCTGCTGCCTTGAGGACCGAAACAGCAGTATCACCACCCACGCCATGCATGGGAGTCAGGACGATCTTGAGGTCGCGGGCCGGGAAGTGCTCCCTGTCCACCAGCCCGGCGACGGCGGCTTCGTAGTCCGCAGCGATCGATTCCGGCAGCACCGTCCAGCCGTCCCCGGCCAGGACAATCGAGGACAGCGGACCCACGGCATCGATTTTCGCGGCAATTTCAGCGTCGTAAGGCGCGACGATCTGTGCTCCCCGGCCGCTTTCCGGCACTGCATGCCGTCCCAGGTACACCTTGTAGCCGTTGTCCTGCGGAGGGTTGTGGCTGGCTGTGACCATCACGCCGCCGTCGCAATCCAGGGCGCGGACCGCATAGGCGAGGATCGGCGTCGGGAGCGCTGCCGGCATGAGGAACGCTTCTATGCCGGCGGCAGCGAAGATGGCTGCCGTTTCCCGGGCGAAGATGTCGGAGTTGTGGCGGGCATCGAAACCGACGACGGCGCGCGGCCGGGTTCCCGGCGAAGCCGCACCAACCGCGTCAACCAGGAAAGCCGCCAACCCTGCGGCGGCACGGCGCACCACCACCCGGTTCATGCGGTTCGGTCCTGGCCCCAGCGCTGCACGGAGCCCGGCCGTGCCGAACTGCAGTGTGCCGCTGAAGCTGTCTCCGAGCTCTTGTGCCGCCACCGCGTCACCTTCGGAGGCAAGGGTGAGCAGGTCGTGGAGCGTCGCGGATGTGGCTGGATCCGGGTCCTCGTCAGCCCACTGGCGGGCGTCGCGGATCAGCTGTTCAAGTGCGGCATCGCTCGAGGTCATAAGCACAAAACTATCCTCAATCCGGCCCTGACAGGCAACGAGGGGTGAGATCCCGGCATTACGGGGAGTCGTAAATGCCGGGATCCCACCCCTCAGCGCACACTAGAGAGCCCGCGACCGCACCGCGAACGCGGTCTCGCCCTCCATGCTGAAGACGGAGGCGCCAACGTGGTCCCAATCCGGGAAGAAGGTATCGGTGACCACGGCCTGGCCGTCCTGGGCGAAGACCTCCACGGAGGACGTATCCAGGAGGATCCGCAGCCGCACCTTCCCGTCCGCAGGGCGTCCCGTCACCTGGTGATAGGGGCTGAACTTCTCGGAGAAGTTGCTGGTTCCGGCGTTTGAGCGGTCCACCTTGAGGGTGCCGGAGTCCTTCTCATACGAGATCCGAAGGCCGTCTTGGGCGTCCGGCGAGTGCCGGAGCAGGATCCCCGCTTCCCTGGCCGTGCCGAGGTCCAGTTCGAGGTCGATCAGCTGGGTTCGCGCGGCGAAGTCCGTCCCAAGATCTTCACTTCCGGAGGACACGGTGAGGTCCTTGCTCGTTTCCTCACCGCGCTCCAGGACCTCCCGCGCTGCAGCGGCGATGCCGGAGCGCAGTTCGAACCGTTCTTCACCGCGCACCAAGGTCAACTCACGCGGGATCGCCATGGCACCGCGCCACGGTGTGGTGGGGACGTGCTGGGCGTAGTCCCAATTGCCCATCCAGCCAAGCAGCACCGGCTTGCCGCCGGGAGCTCCGGAAACGGAGTTCGCGGCGTAGTAGTCGGCGCCGTAGTCCAGCCATTGCGATTCCTGCAAAGGAGCATCCGGCGCAGCGGCGTCCTCGGCCATAAACCGTGTGCCGTCGAATTCGCCGACGAAGTACTGCATGCCCGATCCTCCGGCAATGCCGCCGGGGTTGATGCTGAGCAGCATGACCCACTTCCTGGCCGTGGAGCCTTCGACGCTCATCTGAAGGAGTTCGGGCACTTCCCACAGCCCGCCCTGTGCTCCGACGCCGGAGAAGTCGCTCAGGAAGTCCCAGTGCAGGAGGTCGGTGGACTTGAACAGTTTGACGACCTGCGCGTCGGCCACCACGGTGGTCATGACCCAGTAGCGGCCGGGCTCGTACCAGGTGACTTTGGGATCGCGGAAGTTATTGTTGGTGGGCTCGAGGTTCAACACGGGATTGCCGCGGTGCTTTTGCCAGGTGGTTCCGCCGTCGGTGCTGTACGCGGCCGACTGCGCCTGCGCTCCTTGGGGAAGCGCCCCGTTCTTGCCGTAGGCGCTGGTGTAGAGGGCCACCAGGGGCGGGTTCTGTGCGGAGCCAAGGCCGGAGGCGTTGTTGGTATCCACCACGATGCAGCCGGAGAAGATTTCCTCGTCCACGCTGGCCTCCATGGCCACGGGCTGCTGTTCCCAGTGCACCAGGTCCTTGCTGGTGGAGTGGCCCCAGGACATGTTGCCCCACGAGTTTCCGCGCGGGTTGTACTGGTAGAAGGCGTGGTAGGTGCCGTCGTGGTACACCAGGCCGTTGGGGTCGTTGAGCCAATTCTTTTCGGCTGTCAGGTGGACCGCCGGGCGCCACGGATCCGAAGCGGACGGCCTGGGACCTCGGGAGGCCGGGGCCGGCGTCGGGCTTTCACTGCCGCGCGGAGGCGTGCAGGAGGCGGCCGCGAAGGACACCACGACGGCGGCGCTTGCCGCCAGCAGGTTGCGGCGGGACAGGTGATGGCTGGGAGAAGTCATGGGGAAGATCCTGGGGTTGGGGGTGGCTGGTGTGCCCGGAGGTGATGGTCCGGGCACACCAGCCGTGGCTCAGGGCCGGTCTTGCCGGCCGGTGGCCGGTGTTACTTGTAGAGGCCTTCGCCGCCCACGCGCTTGTTGGTGGGCAGGTAGCCGAACGGGCCGAGGCCGTTCTTGCCGAAGCTGCGGTCCACCTGTGTCACGCCGGCCTTGAAGTTCATCTTCACGGTGGGGGACAGGGAGCCGCCGCGGACGCCGTCCACGTTGTCGATGAACGACTGCACCAGGCCGCCGGGCTGGACGTAGTGCGAGTACGCCTGGAACTGCCGGCCGTTCTGGCGCGGGTCCGGACCCTCGGGCGCGTTCGCGGGCATGTTCAGGTCCGTGGGGGAACCCAAAGCCAAACCGCTGTTGTTGACCGGCTGGTAGTCGGAGCGGACGCCGTCGCCGACGAAGCCGTAGACGCCATCGGGGCCCCGCATGCCGTCCGCGTAGGTGAACTGGTGGCTGATGGTGAACAGGTAGTACTTGTTCTTGCCGTTCTCGTTCTGGATGTAGATCTGCGGGCGCTCAGTCTGGTCGTTGACGCAGTTGGCGGACAGGATCGGCGGCAGGAAGCTCCACTTGGTGAGGTCCTTGTTGTCCGCCACAGCCAGTCCGACGTTCGCGGTCTGGTACCAGGCGCCGGTGGTGCTGTTCACCTGGTCCACGGTTTCTGCGTGGGGATCGCCCGGGCGGTAGCCGAGGTCTTCCTGCTTGCACTTGTACGCGCCGCGGTTTCCGCCGGTGTTGCCTTCGAACACCATGAAGGTCTTGCCGGGGTGTGCCGGGTCGGCGAAGGTGTACGGATCACGGAAGGCGAACCCCGGGTTCTGGGCTTTGTTCTGGTATAGCTTTCCATCCGGCTCAAGCAGCTTTGTGTGCTGGAAACCGTCGAACGTCACGCCGTCCTTGGTGGCGTGGATGTTCCCCAGGGCCTTGGCGATGACGGCGTCGGGAGCAATTCCGCCGCCGCCGGCGTTCCGCTCAGCCACATCGTAGAAGGTGGTGGCCGTGTAGAAGACGTTGATCTTGTTGCCCTGCATCAGGCGCGTGGAGCCCGACCATTCCGTGTTGCCGATGGACGTGTTGTCCAGGAACAGGTGTCCGCCGTAGTTCCACTTGTCCTTGGCGGGGTCGGCGTTGGTCTTGCGGAAGAAGTAACCGATCCGTGCGTTCCAGTGGCGCTGGTCGAAACCGTAACCGGCGTGGCGGTCAGCGACCAGAGAGAAGATGACGTCCCAGCCCTTGTAGCTGATCTGGTTGGCATTCTCGTCAGTCAGGGACCAGGTGTCCCAGACCCACACGTCGTCGTTCATGGCGGGGAAGTCCTTGGGGATTTCCGGCATGGTGACGTTGGGGCTCATGGAATTCTGTCCCGGAGCAACGTTGGGGTTGCTCTGCGCCATGATCTGCTTGGCGTCGGCGCGGGTCCACTTGGACGTAAAGTCGGCTGCCGGATCGTAGGCCTGCTGCGTGTGGACGGTCGGCAGCGGGAAGCCGGGGGTGGATGCCGGCATGGTGCTCGACGGCGGATCGGCAGGGAGGTTGGCCTGTGCGGCAGGCGTTACCAGCAGGATGCTGGCGGCAACGCTTGCCGCCGCTGCGACGGCGGCTGCCTTTCGCAAACGGCGGCGCGGCCGTAACGGGCTTGGGTGCGTGTTCATGCTTGCTCTTCTCGCGGAGTGTTGGACTTCGTGGAGGCAAGGATTCCCTTGATGAGGGAGTCCTCAGCCGAGGCGTCCGTCGATCCGCTGGTGGCGTCACCGAGGGACGCCATCGTTTCGAGGTGCGGCGGGCCGGATTCGGTGACCGCCGGAGTTGTCCCGGCACGTCGACTTACCGGAACTGTCTCCACGCTAAACACGTGTGAGGCGCGAGTGCAAAGCCTGTTTCTTCCTCCCAAAGGCGGCGGTGGCGCTGGTAGTGCAAGCGCTTACATTGCCAACACGCGCGCGTGCCACGGATGAAGGCGGGGAATCAAATGTTGCGTCTTAAAGCAGATTTATTCCGGGACTCTCCTGACCCCCATCACCCAACTAGGTCGCAGTAGTGCGGGTTTTGAACGTTTGTCATGTCTCATGACCTTGTAGACACTTCATGTCTCATGACTTCGTGGACGGTTGTTGTCTCACGACTGTGTGGACACTTCGTCTTGGGACTTTGTTTGTCGGCCTCTGCGGGGCGGGTACTTTGTTCGTTTCTTGCGGGTGCCTTGTGGGTCTGCGACGACTCCTGAGGGTTTTCCGTTGCCGACGTAGGTGGTTCCGTGCGGAGGTCTGGGGTGAGTGATGATCTCGGTGCCTTGTGCTCCGAAGAACATGATGGTGGTGTCGTCGTAGATGATGTGCACGGTGGTGCCGGTGTGTTCTTTGCCCATTTTGAAGTGGGTTCCTAGGATCGTCACGGACCCGTTCCGGTTCACTGTTCGGTGCGCGCTTTGCCTGTCCGTTGCGGGCGTGACTTGCTCAGGAACGGTTGGCGGGGGCGTTTTCGGGGTGGCGTTCCAGGCCTCATAGGGCGTCGTTCCCGCGGGTAGGCCTTGATGTTCGCGTTCGTTGTTGTAGTAGAGATCGAAAGCGTCGACCTGCAGTTGCAGGGCAGCCATTGAAGGGGCCGGGAGTTGCCTGTGCAGGTATCGGTGCAGGGTTTGGTGGAAGCGTTCGTTCTTGCCTTGGGTGGTGGGTTTGTAGGGTTTGCCCGTTATCGGTTCGATGCCTTTGGCTTTGAGGAACTCCACGAGGGCCCCGGTGCGGCCGCGGCGGGTGGGATTCAGTGCCGAGCCGTTGTCGGAAAGGAACTTCTGCGGTGCTCCGTGGCGTTCGATGGCCTGGGTAACGACGGCGATTGCGGCGGCGCTGGTTTCGCCGGGTGCGACCAGGGACGCCAGCGCCAAACGCGAATGATCATCGATGAGTTGGAAGATGGCTACCTTCTTGCCGCTGGCGAGCTGCCATTCGGTCGAGTCGATTTGCCAGCACGCGTTGGGTTGCGGATAGACGAACCTTTTGTAGGCGCTTCGAGGCTTCTTCCGCGGTTCGGGCATCACGACACCGGCCCGGGAAAAGATCCTGGCCACGGTGGCACGCGAGGGCGGTGTGAAGCCTTGTCGTGAGAGCTTCGCGATGACAGAAAGCGGACCGTGGTCCTGCCCGCTCTCCTGCAGTTCCGCCCGGGTACCGAGCAGCAACTCGATCATCGCCTGTGGGGTCAGGGCCGGCATGGTTCTTGGAATCGTGGGCTTTTTCTCCAATGCCTTCACCGGCCCCACCTCGGCAGCCGCCGCCCGGACCCGGTAGAACCAGGCCCGGGAGACATTGTGCTTCCTGCAGAACGCAGTAACCGCGCCTCTGGGCGAATCCTCGGACCACGTTGCCACAGCATGCCGGATCTTGATGTCCGGTTGGGGTTTGCTCATGCATAGCAGCAAACCCGCAAGCTAAGTGTCCACGATGTCCTGAGACAGAGTGTCTACGAAGTCATGAGACAGAACTGTCTATTAAGTCATGAGACTCCACACGGGTTTTGAACGTTCTAAACGCGCACTATTGCGACCTAGTTGGGTGCGTACTGCAGATTTGTTGGTCGTCCGCTACAGCTTCGCGATGATTCCCGCCAGCAAGGTCGAGATCCGCTTGCCTGCCGCTTCGCCCGCTTCCAGGACTTCGGCGTGGCTCAGGGGCACGGGGCTGATGCCCGCGGCGAGGTTGGTCACCAGTGAGATGCCGAAGACCTCCATCCCGGCGTGCCGTCCCGCGATGGCTTCCAAGGCCGTGGACATGCCCACGAGGTCGGCGCCGATGCGCTTGGCGTACTGGACCTCGGCCGGTGTCTCGTAGTGCGGTCCGGTGAACTGTGCGTAGACGCCTTCCTGCAGGGAGGGGTCCACTTCACGGGCCAGGTCGCGGAGCCGTGCGGAGTAGAGGTCAGTGAGGTCCACGAAGGTGGCGCCCTCCAGGGGAGATGTGGCGGTGAGGTTGATGTGGTCGCTGATCAATACGGGTGTGCCGGGCTTCCAGTCCTCATTGAGTCCCCCGCAACCATTGGTGAGGACCAGTGTCTTGCACCCCGCGGCTGCTGCTGTCCGAACGCCGTGGACGACGGAACGGACGCCCCGGCCCTCGTAATAGTGCGTCCGCGCGCCCAGGACCAGTGCGCGCTTGCCCTCGGTGGTGAGGACCGAACGGATGGTGCCCACATGGCCAACCACAGCGGGCTTGTGGAAGCCCGGAACCTCCGAGGCATTCAACGTGGCGGTGGTCTCGCCGATCAGGTTGGCGGCCTCAGCCCAACCGGAGCCCAAAACCAGGGCGACGTCGTGGGACTCGACGCCGGTCTCGGACGCGATGTAGTCGGCGGCGGCTTTGGCGGCTTCGAAGGGGTCTGTGTTCATCAGCTCAGTGTTACTCACTGGTACAAGCTACCTTGCGCGCGCGCCAATCCGGTAGGGACGCGTCCGGCCTCATCCGGGGCTGCCATGGAGGGTGAGGCAGGGCTGACTGGCAGCATGGGCATGGATACGCGAGAATTGGGAATTGTGACCACCCAAGTTGATTTCAGTTCCCCCCGAATCGCGATCCTGGGAGGTGGTCCCGGCGGATACGAAGCTGCCATGGTGGCTGCCTCCCTCGGTGCGAAAGTCACCATCATCGAGCGGGCCGGCCTCGGCGGCTCCGCGGTGCTGACCGACGTCGTGCCCTCCAAGACCCTCATCGCCACCGCAGACCTGATGACGCGCGTCAGCGAAGCCGATGAGCTGGGCGTCAAGTTTGACGATTCCGCGTCCAAGCCCCATGCAGACCTCAAACACATCAATGACCGCGTCCTCAACCTTGCGCGGGGCCAGTCCAACGACATCCGCGCAGGCCTCGAGCGCCTGGGCGTTGACATCGTCATCGGATCCGGAAAGCTGCTGGACAACAACACCATTGAGGTCCTCACCCTTGAGGGCACGCGCACTATCGACGCAGACGCCATCCTCCTGGCCGTCGGCGCCCACCCCCGCGAACTTCCAACGGCAAAGCCCGACGGCGAGCGCATCCTGAACTGGGCGCAGATCTACAACCTGGACGAACTCCCCGAGGAACTGATCGTGGTGGGTTCCGGTGTCACGGGCGCCGAGTTCGCGTCTGCCTACAACGGCCTGGGTTCCAAAGTCACGCTGATCTCCAGCCGCGACCAGGTCCTCCCGGGCGAGGACACCGATGCCGCCAAGCTCCTTGAAGGTGTTTTTGAACGTCGCGGCGTGCGCGTTCTGTCCCGTTCCCGCGCCAACGCGGTTGAGCGGACGGACGACGGCGTGAAGGTCACCTTGGGTGACGGATCGGAAGTGACAGGCTCCCACTGCCTGGTGTGTGTTGGTTCCATTCCAAACACCGCAGGGATCGGTCTGGAAGAAGCCGGCGTGGCCGTGACGGAGTCCGGGCATATCAAGGTTGACGGTGTTTCCCGCACCACCGCCCCCAATATCTACGCTGCCGGCGACTGCACGGGTGTTTTCGCTTTGGCTTCCGTCGCCGCAATGCAGGGCAGGATCGCCATTGCCCACTTCATGGGTGACGGCGTGAAGCCCCTCAAACTCAACCAGGTGGCTTCCAACATCTTCACGTCCCCGGAGATCGCCTCCGTGGGTGTGTCCGAGGCGGATCTTGCGTCCGGCAAGTACCAGGGCGATGTTGTGATGTTGTCCCTGCTGAGCAATGCACGTGCCAAGATGCGCAACACCAAGGATGGCTTCGTCAAGATCATCGCCCGCAAGGGTTCCGGCACTGTCATTGGCGGCGTCGTGGTGGGGCCGAACGCCTCCGAGCTGATTTTCCCGATCTCCGTGGCCGTGGCGCAGAAGCTCCACGTGGACGACGTCGCCAGCACTTTCACGGTGTACCCGTCGCTGACCGGATCCATCTCGGAAGCCGCCCGGCGCCTGCACGTACACATGTAGCCGGCGGCGGGCCAGGCTCAGGCAGCCGCCGCCTGGAAGTGCTTCTCGATGAGTCCCTTGATGTCATCGTGGCAGCCGCCGCATCCGGTTCCGGCACGGGTGGCCTTGGAAACCTCGGCCACGGTGGAGCACCCGTCCTCCACGGAATCCCCGATGCTGGCTGCGCTTACTCCTGCACACCGGCACACCGTGCGTTGGGGGTCGTTGCTGGTGGTGGCCCCGGCGTCCAGCTGGTCAGGTCCATCCAGGCGCAGCAGCAGCGAGCGGTCCGCCGGGAGTTCCGAGGCACGCTCGAAAAGCACCACCAGCTCGGCCGCGGTCCGGGGCATTCCGACGGCGACGAGCCCTTCCAGCACTCCGCCGCGGGTGGTCATCTTGACGTAGCGTCCGTGTTCGGGATCCGCCCACTGGGAAACTTGCCGGCGGGCGCGTCCCGCCACGGCCCCGGCTTCGAGGAGTTCGTCATCCCAGGGATCGGCCTGGTTGTCTCCGGCCAGGGCCAGGTTGATGCCCCGGGCTTTCAGGACAATAACACCCGGCTTCTCGGTGGCGAGCGGTTCAAGGGCATCGGCTGCCTCCTGGCCGTCGCGTGCCAGGACCAGCAGGTAGTCGGCCAACCACTCGGCCTGGCGCCACCCCGGTCCCACCAGGCCGGAAGGACCGCCGGCTGTCCGGCACTCAACGCAGGAAGCATCAGGGCAGCGCACTTCCGCGCAGTCGCCGATGGCGAACATGTGGGGTTCGTGATACGTGCGCAGGTGGTGGTCAACCAGGATTCCCGTGCCGACCGGAAGGCCGCAGCCCTCGGCCAGCCCGATGCGCGGACGGACGCCGCAGGACAAAACCAGGAGGTCGCCGTCGATCGCGGAGCCGTCGTCCAGGAGCAAGGCTGAGAACGAACCGTCAGGACCAGACGTTTCCACTGCGGTGGAGCGGGCATTGCCGGCCATGCGGACGCCGCTGGCCCGCAGGCTGTTGGTCAGGACCGATCCGCTGCCGCGGTCGATGCTGCGGCCCAGGGGGAAGGGGCCGTTGTGCACCACCGTGGCCTGCGCCCCTTCTTCCGAGGCAGCGAGGGCCGTCTCCAGGCCGAGCACGCCGCCGCCGAGGACTACCACCCGCTTGCGTCCGGCTACAGCTTCGCGCAGGACGGCGGCGTCATTGAGGTCCCGGAGGGTGATCACGCCCGGGGGCAGCACCGGCCCGGCAGGATCCGGGTTCAAGCCCGTCAGGTTGGGGATGACGGGCCGTGATCCTGTCGCGAAGATCAACCGGTCATAGTGTTCGGCGGAGCCGTCCGACAGCACGACGTGCTGCCGGGCCCGGTCGATCCGGCGGACCTTGGTGCCCAGGCGGACCTGAACCCCGGCAGCCTCCAGCTCCGCGGCGTCGGCCATTGCCAGTGCCTCCACTGAAGTACGCCCCACGCCCAGTTCAGCCACCATCACGCGGTTGTAGGCAGCTTCGGCCTCCTGCCCAACAACCAGCAGTTGCACCAGGCCGGAGCGGACGGCAGGAACCAGTTCTTCCACCAACCTCGCGGCCACGGGGCCGAATCCAACAACAACAATGCGCTCGCTCATGAAGCCTCCTTGGAGTGCAAGGGCAGTCCCGCATCCGCAAGGACCGCGGGAACCGGGGTGGACGCTGCCCGCCGGACCCATACCCGGCTGGTCTTGAATTCCGGCATGCCGGAGATGGGGTCGCTCGCGGCCTCCGTGAGCCGGTTGGCGTTCTCCTGGCCGGGGAAGTGGAACGGCAGGAACACGGTGTCGGGCCGCACGGCGTTGCTCAGTTCGGCGCGGCACAGCACTTCGCCGCGCTCGTTGGTCACGGTGGCGTAGTCGCCGTCGGTGATCCCGCGTGAAGCAGCCGTAGCAGGATGGATCAGCAGCCGGACCTGGGGTTGGGCGGCCAACAGCTCCGCAACGCGGCGGGTCTGGGCGCCGGACTGGTAGTGCTCCAGGAGGCGGCCGGTTGCCAGGGCCAGCGAGTCATCAGCAAACGAGCGAACGGCCCGTTTGGACGGAGTTACCGGGACCATCACGGCCCGGCCATCCGCATGGGCAAAACCGTCGGTGAACAGCCGGGGCGTGCCATTGCTGCCCACGGGGTAGGGCCAGTACGCAGCCTCGCCGCGGTCCAGCATGGCGTAGTCGATCCCGGAGTAGTCGGCCAGCCCGCCGGCAGAGGCCTGGCGGAGTTCGCTAAACACCGTCCCGGGGTCGTCGCTGAACGTTGAAGGAGCCTGAAGCAATTCCGCGAGCCTTGCCATGAGCCACAGCTCGCTGCGGACGCCCGGGGGAGGGGTCAGCGCGCGCCGGCGCCGGATGACCCGCCCCTCGAGGTTGGTCAGGGTGCCTTCTTCTTCCGCCCACTGGGTCACGGGAAGCACCAGATCGGCTTCCAAAGCCGTCTCCGACATGAAGAAATCGCACACTACCAGGAAGTCGAGGGCACGCAGCCCGGCAGTGACGGCATTGGTGTCCGGCGCCGAAACCACCACGTTGGCGCCATGCACAAAAAGGCACCGGACGCCGTCGGGCTTTCCCAGCGATTTAAGAAGTTCGACGGCGGGCAGGCCGGGTCCGGGGATCAGCGACTCATCGATGCCCCACACCCGGGCGACGTGGGCGCGGGCGGCGGGGTCGGTGATTTTGCGGTAGCCGGGGAGCTGGTCTGCCTTCTGGCCGTGTTCCCGGCCCCCCTGGCCGTTGCCCTGCCCGGTGAGGGTGCCGTAGCCGCTGCGGGCCGAGCCGGGCAGGCCCAACAGCAGGCTGAGGTTGATGGCGGCCGTGGCGGTGTCAGTACCGTCGACGTGCTGTTCCACGCCCCGGCCGCTGAGGATGTAGCTGCCCCCGGCACGTGCGCCCTGCGCCAGCCGCCGGGCGGTTTCGCGGATGAGGTTGGCCGGAACTCCGGTGATCGTTTGGACGCGCTCCGGCCAGAAAGCGTTCAAGCTGCGCACCACGGAGGCGTAGCCGGAGGTCTTCTCCTCCACAAAGGCCGAATCCACCAGGCCTTCATGGACCACCACGTGGCTGATGCCCAAAAGGAGGGCCAAATCGGTACCGGGCGTCGGCTGCAAATGGAGGCCGCCGCCGTCGGACGTGAACGCGGCAGTCGCCGAGCGGCGGGGGTCCACCACAATCAGGCCGCCCGCGTCCCGTGCACCCTGGAGGTGCTGGACGAACGGAGGCATGGTTTCGGCGACGTTGGAGCCGAGCATCAGGATGACCGACGCGGAATCAAGGTCGGCCACCGGGAACGGCAGCCCCCGGTCTACGCCGAAGGCGCGGTTCCCGGCAGCCGCTGCGGAGGACATGCAGAACCGACCGTTGTAGTCGATCCGTGAGGTGCGGAGGGCCAGCCGGGCGAACTTGCCCAGCATGTAGGCCTTCTCGTTGGTGAGGCCGCCCCCGCCGAAGACTCCTACGGCGTCGTTCCCGTACTGCCGCTGCGTATCCTTCACGGCAGCCACGGTCAGCGCCAGGGCCTGCTCCCAGGAGATGGGCTGGTGGACGCCGTCGGACCCTTTCAGCAGCGGTTCCGTGACCCTGCCGTTGTGGTTCAACAACGACGCCGACGTCCAGCCTTTGCGGCACAGCCCCCCACGGTTGGTGGGAAAGTCGCGTCCGGAAACGTCAAGGGGCGCGGTGGGCTTGGCAGGCTCTGCGGCGGGTGCGGGCGCTGCCCCCGCCCCGTGGTCCGGGGCAGGAGTCAGCGTCATGGCGCACTGGAGCGCGCAGTAGGGGCAGTGGGTATCGGCGCCGTTGGGCATCTAGATGTGTCCGATCATGTTGCGCTTCCGGGCGGGACGGATGTAGCAGGCCCAGCACACGGTGAGCATCAGGACGTACGCTGCGACGAATCCGTAGAAAGCCGGGGTGTAGGAACCGGAGGCGGTGTTGGAGGCATTGAGCACCTGGGGGATCACGAATCCGCCGTAGGCGCCGATCGCGGAGATCAGGCCCAGGGACGAGGCCGCGAGCCGGGCGGTTTCAGCGCTGCCGGCGCCGGAGCGGGCGGCCCGGCTGGAGGTCGCGAAGATGACCGGGATCATCCGGTAGGTGGCACCGTTTCCGAAACCGCTGGAGACGAAGAGCAGGAGGAACAGGCCCAGGAAGAGCCAGAAGTTCTTCAGCGGCAGCGTCCAGATCATGGTGAGCGTGATGACGGCCATGGATGCGAAGGCCGTGATGCTCATCCGGGCTCCACCCATCCGGTCGGCCATCCGGCCGCCGTAGGGACGGGCCAGGGAACCGACCAGCGGGCCGAGGAACGCCAGGGAGAGCGCCACCGCTCCGACGTGGATGGAGGAAAACTCCGGGAAGTAGTCCTTGATGAGCTTGGGGAAGACGCCTGCGAAGCCGATGAACGAACCGAAGGTGCCGATGTAGAGGAACGCCATGATCCACAGATGCGGTTCCTTCAGCGCCGCAACGGATCCGGCGATGTCCCCCTTGGCGCTGGTGAGGTTGTCCATGTACTTCCATGCACCGAACGCCGCGACCAGGATCAGCGGGATCCAGATGAGGCCGGCCATGGGGAGGTTGACGGTTCCGGCGGCCAGTACCGTGACGGCGATGGGAACAACCAACTGCGCGACGGCGGCACCCAGGTTTCCGCCGGCGGCGTTCAGGCCCAGCGCCCAGCCCTTCTCGCGGGCGGGGTAGAAGAAGGTGATGTTCGCCATCGAGCTGGCGAAGTTGCCGCCACCGAAGCCTGCGAGGGCTGCCACGAGGAGCATGACTCCGAACGGCGTTTCCGGGTTGGAGACGCACATGGCCAGGCCCGAGGCGGGGATGAGGAGGAGCAGGGCTGAAACGATGGTCCAGTTCCGTCCGCCGAACTTGGGAACCATGAACGTGTAGGGGATGCGGAGGGTGGCTCCTACCAGGCTGGGGATGGAGATGAGCCAGAAGATCTGGTTGGTGTCGAAAGCGAAGCCGGCGGCGGGAAGCTGGACGACCACGATCGACCAGAGCTGCCAGACAACAAAGCCGAGGAATTCGGCGAAGATGGACCAGTACAGGTTGCGCTTGGCGATGGACCGGCCTGCGGCCTCCCACTGCTCCTTGTTCTCGGCATCCCAGTTGGCGATCCAGCGGCCGGGGCGGTGTTCAAGGGCGGGGGTGGTGGTAGCAGTGGACTGGTGGGGTGCCAGTTCTGCGGTGCGGTCAACAGTCACGGGAGTGCCTCCTTGGTGGGGGACGTTGTACTTCCAAGGTAGGTTTCGCGCATTTCGCGGACCGTCGCCCTTTGTAAACGTGCTGTGACATTTCCCTATCTGCGGCATCACGGATGCGTGAGACGATGGTGAGGTTGTGGCGCGGCCCACAGGGTGAGATTTTCCTGCCTGTCCGAATGGCGGACGTGATTGTCCAGTCGATGGACTGCGGGAACTATTATTGAACTCTCAAATACGCCTTCGCCGGCAGCCCGCCTGGTGCGTGGCCGGCGTGAACGAAAGCTGCATTTACATGTCTTCCACCGCTACATCCCAGGGAAGCGGGTCCACTGCACCGGTGAACTCGCGGGGACGGGTGATCGTTGCCAGCCTCATCGGCACGACCATCGAGTTCTACGACTTCTACGTCTACGCCACAGCCGCAGTGCTGGTCTTCCCCAGCCTGTTCTTCCCGAACCTGAATGCCACCACTCAGCTCCTGAGCTCCTTTGCCGTCTTTGGCGTGGCCTTCGTAGCGCGTCCCCTCGGCTCCATCGTGTTCGGCCACTTCGGTGACAAGTTCGGCCGCAAGGGAACACTCGTGGCGTCCCTGCTCACCATGGGCATCGCCACGTTCCTGATCGGTTGCCTCCCCACCGCCGAAGTCCCCGGGTGGACCATCCTGGCTCCGGCGCTGCTGGTGGTCATGCGCTTCGCGCAAGGCCTTGCGCTGGGCGGAGAGTGGAGCGGCGCCGCCCTGCTGGCCACCGAGAACGCACCCGCCAACAAGCGCGCCATCTACGGCACCTTCCCCCAGCTGGGAGCCCCCATCGGCTTCATCCTGGCCAACGTCATCTTCCTGGTGTTCAGCTACACCCTGTCCCCGGAGGCCTTTGCGGCATGGGGCTGGCGCGTGCCGTTCCTGCTCAGCGCCGTCATGGTGATCATCGGACTCTACGTCCGGCTCAAGCTCATTGAAACTCCCGCTTTCACCAAGGTGGTGGAGTCCAACGAGGTGGCCAAGCTGCCCATCGGCCGCGTTTTCAAGAGCAGCTGGCGCGAACTGATCCTTGGCACGTTCATCATGTTGGCCACCTACGTGCTCTTCTACCTGATGACCACGTTCACGCTTACCTATGGCACCAAGCCCACCCTCGAAGGCGCCCAGGCGGCTGCGGAGAAGGCCGGCAAGCCCATGACCGAAGCCGCAGCCGCGGCATTCATTCCGGGCCTCGGCTACACGCGCAACGACTTCCTGTGGATGCTGATTGCCGGCGTCGTGTTCTTCGGCATCTTCACCCTCGTGGCAGGACCGCTCGCCGAAAAGTTCGGCCGCCGCAAGATGCTCATGGCCGTGACGGCCGGCATCCTCCTCTTCGGCCTGCTCTTCGTTCCGCTCTTCAGCGGAGGGTTCGTGGGAACCATGGGACTGTTGATCATTGGCTTCACCCTGATGGGCCTGACCTTCGGACCTATGGGTGCGCTCCTGCCGGAACTGTTCCCCACCAACGTCCGTTACACGGGCTCGGCAGTCAGCTACAACGTCTCCAGCATCCTGGGTGCGGCCGTGGCCCCGTTCATTGCCGTGTGGCTCTGGGAACTCGGCGATGGCAGCACGTTCTGGGTAGGTGTCTACCTGAGCATCATGTCCGTCCTCACCCTCATCGCGCTCTTCCTGTCCAAGGAAACGCGGGACACGGACTACGAAAACAACGTCGCCTAAGCAGCCCAATAACGACGCCGGCCCCGCACCGTTTGGTGCGGGGCCGGCGTCGTGATGGGGGTACCTGCCGTTAGTCCTCGATGGTGGCGATGACGGCACCCGCTGAAACGGTCTCGCCCGCCGAAGCCGTCAGGCCGCGGACAGTTCCGGCCTTGTGGGCGGTGAGGGGCTGTTCCATCTTCATGGCTTCGAGGACCACGATCAGGTCTCCCTCGGCCACGACGTCGCCCTCGGCAGCGGCGATCTTGACGATCGTTCCCTGCATGGGGGAGGTCAGCGCGGTGCCGCCGGCTACCGCGGCGGAAGCGCCGGCGGAGCGTGAACGCTTTTTCGACTTGCCGGCCTTGGTTTTGGTTCCGGCTCCGGAAGCAGCGGCCATACCGGCGCCGAGGCCCGAAGGCAGGACGACCTCAAGGCGCTTGCCGCCGACCTCGACGACGACGCGCTGGCGATCACCGGCGTCGGAGGTTTCCGCATCCGTGCCGGTGGGCTGCCACGCCGGAATGTTGTTGACGAACTCGGTCTCGATCCAGCGGGTGTGGACCTTGAAGGGTCCTTCTGCCGGGGCGAAGTCGGGGTCGGTCACAACCGCGAGGTCGAAAGGAATGACGGTGGGAATGCCGTCCACCACCATCTCCTCGAGGGCGCGGCGGGAGCGCTGGAGTGCCTGTTCGCGGCTGGAACCGGTGACGATGAGCTTGGACAGCATCGAGTCGAAGTTGCCGCTGATGACATCACCCTCTTCCACGCCCGAATCCACGCGGATGCCGGGGCCGGTGGGGTTCTTCAACGTGCTGATGGTGCCGGGCGCGGGCATGAAGTTGCGGCCCGGGTCCTCGCCGGTGATGCGGAACTCGAAGGAGTGGCCGCGGACTTCGGGGTCCTCGTAACCGAGGGCTTCGCCGCGGGCGATGCGGAACTGCTCACGGACCAGGTCGATGCCCGTGACTTCCTCGGAGACGCAGTGCTCAACCTGGAGGCGGGTGTTCACCTCGAGGAAGGAGATGGTGCCGTCCTGGCCCACCAGGAACTCGCAGGTGCCGGCGCCCAGGTAATGGGCTTCCTTCAGGATGGCCTTGGAGGATTCGTAAAGGCGCTTGTTCTGCTCTTCGGTGAGATACGGAGCCGGGGCCTCTTCCACGAGCTTCTGGTTGCGGCGCTGCAGGGAGCAGTCGCGGGTGGAGACCACAACAACGTTGCCGTAGGCATCGGCCAGGCACTGGGTTTCGACGTGGCGGGGCGCGTCCAGGAACCGCTCGATGAAGCATTCGCCGCGGCCGAAAGCTGCGACGGCTTCACGGACGGCGGATTCGTAGAGTTCCGGAATCTCTTCCATGGTTCGGGCTACCTTGATGCCGCGGCCACCGCCACCGAACGCTGCCTTGATGGCTACGGGCAGGCCGAACTCCTCTGCGAACTTGAGGATCTCATCGGCATCCTTGACGGGGTCTGCCGTGCCGGGGACCAGCGGGGCTCCGACCTTCTCCGCGATGTGGCGTGCCTGGACCTTGTCACCCAGGGCAGAGATGGCCTCGGGGGAGGGGCCGATCCACGTGATGCCGGCCTCGATCACCTTGGCGGCGAATTCGGCGTTCTCGGCCAGGAAGCCGTAGCCGGGGTGGATGCCGTCGGCGCCCGCCTGCTTTGCGACGTCGATGATCTTGTCCATCACCAGGTACGACTCGGCAGCCGTGTTGCCACCCAGTGCATACGCCTCGTCGGCAAGGCGGACGTGCAGGGCATCGCGGTCCGGGTCTGCGTAGACGGCTACGGAGGCAATGCCTTCGTCCCGGGCTGCTCGGATGATGCGGACCGCGATTTCGCCACGGTTGGCAATCAAGACCTTGGTAAGAGGGCTGGAAATGGGCTGCGCCGGGTTAGCTGACAAGTTGTTGACTCCTTCTGTCCTTCAGGGAGCCTAGCGCGATTGTGAGGGTTCCGCCCATATTGATGGCGGATTCCGTGTGTGAAGCGCTGTTCCTTTGTAGGGTTGCTACAAAGCCGGGTTCGCGCCGGGCACAGCCCACAGTTCGGTGATTCCCACATTCGCGTGGCTGAGCAGCTCGCGGAGCGTGGAGATGGAAAGCCCGACGACGGCGTGCGGGTCGCCGTCGACCTTGCGGATGAAGGCCCCGCCAAGGCCGTCGATGGTGAATGAGCCCGCGCAGTGGAGCGGTTCACCGGTGGCAATGTAGGCGTCGATGTCCTGGTAGGACATCTCGGCGAAGTGTACTTCCGCGCTGGAGACGGCACCCAAAGTGGCGCCGGTCCCGGCGGCGGGCTCGTCGTCGTCGACGTCGTCGACGTCGGCGGCAGTCTCCCGGCAGTCCACCAGCCAGTGCCCCGTGTGGAGGACCCCTTTGGATCCGCTCATGCGCAGCATCCGTTCGCGGGCAACCTCGGCGGTGTACGGCTTGCCGTGCGATTCGCCGTCGAACTCGAAGACCGAGTCGCAGCCGATCACCAGGGCGCCGTCCGCCTCGGGGAGCGCCGCTACGGCCTCAGCTTTGGCCCGGGCGAGCAGCAGTGCGGTGTCGTGGGGATCAGTGACGCCGTACCTGGCCTGCACCGCGTCCTCATCCACGTCCGACACCAGGATGTCGTGCTGGATGCCCGCTTCGGCGAGGAGCTTGGTGCGGGCAGGGGACTGGGAGGCAAGGATCAATCGGGTCACCCCACCAAGCCTAATACCCCCACCGCCCCCCGATGCTCTATCACTTCCCGCCCCCAAACGCCCGATGCTCTATCACGTCCCGCCCCCAAACGCCCGATGCTCTATCACGTCCCGCCCCCAAACGCCCGATGCTCTATCACTTCCTTCAGGCAAGCGATAGAGCATCGGGGATATCCGGTGGTTATGTGATAGAGGAACCGGGGGTGTGGGTGGTGACGTGATAGAGGGTTAGTGGACGAGCTCCGCCGAGCCGGCCTTCGGGCGGTCGCTGCGGTTCAGCTTGGCGCCCTCAACGTCGACGTCCGGCAGCAGGCGGTCCAGCCACTTCGGCAGCCACCAGGCCTTCTCGCCGAGCAGGTACATGATCGCGGGCACGATCGTCATGCGGACAACGAACGCGTCAATCAGCACACCGAAGGCCATGGCGAAACCGAGCGGGCGGACCATGGTGAGGTGGCTGAAGATGAAGCCCGAGAACACGCTCACCATGATGATCGCGGCGGCCGTCACCACGGCAGCTGCGTGGCTGAAACCGGTCCGGACAGCGTGCCGGGCGTCTTCACCGTGCATGTAGGATTCCCGCATGCCCGAGGTGATGAACACCTGGTAATCCATGGCCAGGCCGAACAGCACGCCGATCAGGATGATGGGCAGGAAGCTCAGCACGGCACCCGGATTGGCGACGTCGAAGATTCCACCGAGCCAGCCCCACTGGTAAACAGCTACTACGGCGCCAAACGCTGCGGCCAGCGACAACAGGAAGCCGCCCGTGGCCAGCAGCGGCACCACGATTGAGCGGAAGACCAGCAGCAGGAGGATCAGGGACAGCCCGACGACGATCGCCAGGTACGGCGGCAGGGCGGCGCCGAGTTTCTCGGAAACGTCCACGTTGCCCGCAGTCTGGCCGGTCAAGCCGATGGAAACCCCGGTGTCCTCGCGGATCTGGGCGCCCTTTTCGCGGAGGTCCGAGACCACCTTCACGGTGCTGGCGCTTGCCGGGCCTTCCTTGGGAATGACCTGGTAAACCGCGGTGCTGCGGTCCTCACTCAGGGCAAAGGGCACGGCAGCAACCACGTTCTCGACGCTGCGCAACTGCTCCGCGACATCGAACTGCTTGTTCTTGGCATCGTTTTCGCTGAGCCCGGCGGGCAGTTCGCCAACCACGATGATCGGGCCGGTCACGCCTTCGCCGAAACTGTCGCGCGTCAGGTCGTACGCCTTGTAGGCCTGGGAGTCCACAGGTTCGGACCCGCCGTCGGGCAGTGCCAGCCTCAGCTGCGATGCGGGCAGTGCAACTGCCCCGAGCAGTACCACGCTGAGAATCAGCGCCACCCACGGATGGCGGGTGACCAAGCCACCCCAACCGCGCGTGCTGCGCTTCTCGTCCAGTTCGCGGTCGGCAGCTTCATGGCCGGGTTCGGCGTTGTGCCGGGCGGCCTTTGCCCAAGCCCGCTTGGAGATAAGCCGCCGGCCGATCAGGCTCAGGACGGCCGGTGTCAGGGTCAGGGCTACGACGACGGCGACGGCTACAGTCGCTGCTGCTGCCACACCGAGGATTGCCAGGAACGGCAGCCCGGGAATGACCAGGGCGGCGAGGGCGATGATGACCGTCAGGCCCGCAAACATGACGGCATTGCCCGAGGTGCCTGTGGCCAAAGCGACGGATTCCTCGCCATCCATGCCGGCAAGCAGCTGGTTGCGGTGCCGGTTGACGATGAACAGCGAGTAGTCAATGCCCACGGCCAGGCCCAGCATGAGTGCGAGCATGGGGGAGATGGAGCTCATGTCGATCACGCCGGTCAGCGCGAACGTGCCACCGACGCCCACGGCCACGCCGATCAACGCCATGATGAGGGGCAGGCCCGCAGCAATGAGCGTGCCGAGCATCAGGATCAGGACCAGTGCGGCAACCGCAACACCAACGATTTCCGCCACGCCGAAGATCTGCGAAACGTCTTCGGTGATGTCCTTGCTGGCATAGGCAGTCACGCCTGCTGAGGAGACCCCGTGGACGATGTCCTGTACTTCCTGCCGGACGGCGGGCGGGACGGCGTTGATGGACGTCTTGAACTGGATCTGCGCGATTGCTGCCTTGTTGTCGCTGGAAACGAAGCGCAATCCTTCAGAGGCTTGCGCCTCCCGCTTGCCGAGGGCCAGCGCAGCGGCGCCGTCGGCAGCTTCCTTGGCTCCGGCGTCGAGCTTCTCCTTGCCTGCCGCGAGCTCGGCACGCCGGGGAGCCAGCTGTGCCTCGATCTGCGCCGGCGGCAATCCGGCCGCAACAAGCTGCTGTTCGGCCGCGGCCAGCTGTTCTTCGCCGGCCGCAATCTGTGCGCGGGAAGCGTCCAATTGGGCCTTGCCCGCTGCAGCCTGGGCCTCGCCCTCGGAGATCTTGGCGGCTGCCTGGTCCAACCGTTCCTGCGTGGTGAAGGGGTTGACCACGGACTGGACGTCGGGGAGTTTTTCGAGTTGGGCCAGGGCGTCGGCCACAGCGTCCTTGCCCGCTTGGTCGAAACCTGAAGCGCCTGCCTCGAACGCCACGCTCGCGGACCCGCCCGACGCATCAGGGAGTGCTTCCTTCAGCTTGTCAGCCATCTGCTGGGTTTCGGTGCCCGGGATGGTGAAGTTGTTGGACATGGTGCCGTGGAACGCGGCGGCAGAGCCGCCCACAGCGACCAAAACGGCCAGCCAGAGTGAGATGACCAGCCAACGGCGGCGGTAGGAAAACCGGCCGAGTCGGTAGAGGAACGATGCCATGTCAGAACCGATCTGTGGTGGGTGGAACGGAGGAAGTGCCTTCGGTGCGCGAAGACGGGGACAACGACGGCGCGAAGCCGGCTCCGAGGAGCCCCATCGCGTCGATGAGGTGCTGGCGGAGCACCGCCAGGGATTCGGGGGAGAGGTCCGGTCCGCATTCGGCGAACCAGACGTTCATGGCAGCCTTGCCGCAGGAAATGACCGAGCCGGCCAGGGCATGCAGGTAGAGCTCACTGACGTCCGGCCCGAGCCTTGTGCGTGCGGCGGCGATGATTTGTTCGGTGCAGTGGTCCCAGGCCTCGAGTTCGGACCGGGCCAGGGATCGGTTGTCCTGGGTCAGGCTGAACAACTCGGCCATCGGAGCAACCGACATGGGGTCTGCCAGGGCCATGAGCGCGGCCTGGGCCGACTCGAGGATGGTCTCGTCGGCCGGACGCAGCTGGAACTGCTCGAGGGCGCGGTCCATGAACCCGTCAGCCACCGACGCGAGGGCCGCCTCGAGGCTGGGGAAGTAGTTGAAGAAGGTGCGGCGGGAGACACCGGCGCTGGCGGCAATGTCCTCCACCGTGAAGTTTCCCGAGCCCTTGGCCCGGAGTAATTCAAGGGCTGCTGCGGCGATGGAACTACGGGTGGCGGCCTTGTTGAGCTCCCGCCGGGAAGGGGTGCTCGACTCGCTCGCAGGCTGCGTGGAGGTGTCCTCCTGGCTGCTTGTTTGGGTCACATAATTACACTAAGTGCAAACTTGCACTCTGCGCAATTTGCTGTGGGAATCTGCGTTTCCGGCCGGGGAGGTTCGGGTCGGGCTAATAATGTCCGACCCCCTTGGCAGGATGGATTCATGGAAGGGAAACAGGCGCTGAGCTCGGGCACGCGGGCAATGGGCACGCGAGTGACGGCACCGCGGGCTCCGATGCTGCCTGTCCCCAACGCAGCGCCCGTGGTGGCGGAAGCTTCACGGGAGCCCGCCGAGGCCGCCCGGGCACTCATCGAACAACTTCGAGTGTTGGAAGATATGAAGTCCGCCATCTCCGGGCTGCAGGCAAAGATCGCAGCCTCCTTCGAACTCGCCCAACGCCAGGCAGATGCGGCGGCAGGCGTGCCCGCCCCGAAGCAGGGCGGGGGAGCTGCGGCGCAGATCGCCCTGGCCCGGCGCGAGTCGCCCCATCGCGGATCGAGGCTCCTAGGGCTCGCCAAGGCACTGGTCAAGGAGATGCCACGGACCCTCGCCGCCCTCGACTCCGGTTTGCTCAACGAGTGGCGCGCCACCCTTCTGGTGAAGGAAACGGCGTGCCTGTCCGCCGAGGACCGCTGCGCCGTGGATGAAGAGTTGGCTCCGGACACCGGGACTTTGGACGGCATGGGGGATCGGGCGATCATCGCCGCTGCCAAAGCCGCTGCGTACCGACGTGACCCGCGATCGGTTACCCGGCGGGCCGCACATGCTGCCAAGGAGAGGCACGTCAGCATCCTGCCCGCGCCGGACACGATGACGTATCTGACTGCCTTGCTGCCCGTTGCCCAAGGCGTCGCAGCTTATAAGGCTCTCAAAGAAGCTGCTGACTCAGCCCGATGCTCCGGTGACGAACGCTCCCGCGGCCAAGTCATGGCGGACACGCTAGTGGAGAGACTCACGGGGACGCCGGGCGGTATTTCCAAGGTGGAAGTGCAGCTGGTCCTGACGGATCGCACCCTGTTCCAGGGCGACAGCGAACCCGCAAGGCTTGAGGGCTACGGCATAGTGCCGGGTGGCTGGGCCAGGGGGCTTGTGGGGCTGGCCGGGGCTCAAAACCCTTCCGGGCACGTCAAGGCTCAAGGGCTTCCCGGGCAAATACAGCCGGCGCCAGCGGACCCAGGCTTCGTGGTCTGGCTTCGAAGACTGTACACAGCACCGAATACCGGGGAACTCGTGGGCATGGATTCCAAAGCCAGGCTCTTCCCACCCGGCATGCGGCGATTCATCGAGGCCCGCGATGCTTCATGCCGAACACCCTACTGCGATGCGCCCATCCGGCACATCGACCACATCGTTCCATGGCAAGGCGGTGGACCCACCAGCCTCGGCAACGGCGCAGGGCTGTGCGAACAGTGCAATCACACCAAGGAAAACCCCGGGTGGGCCGCGAAGCCACTGGCAGACGCCTCCGGGGTGCACGCCTTGGACCTGACCACGCCCACGGGCCACACGTACCGGTCCAAAGCACCACCGTTGCCGGGAGCGGCACCGTTGCCGGGGCATGGTCCTGCCTGGGTGTAGCTTGGACCCTGCCCCGGACGGCTTAGTACTGTGACTGGCGTGGGAAAGGCTGCGACTGGCCCGGCTGCTGCGCGCCCGCTTGCGGCTGGACGGGAGGAGCCGGCTGGGCCGGGGGTGCAGGCTGGCCCGCTCCCTGCTGGGGTTGCTTGGTCAGGTAGATCGACTGCCCCGTGGCGCCCGGTTCTCCTTCGCCCAAGGGAAGCACGTAGACGGCAGTGCCGTAGGCGCACACTTCGGTCCAGTTGGTGCCCATCTCCGAGGTGTCGAACCGCATGGCCACAATGGCGTTGGCTCCGCGCTGCTGGGCCTCGCTGACCATGCGGGCCATGACTTCCTGCCGGCTCTCGTACAGCGCGCGCGTCATCTCGGGCAGTTCGCCGCCGCCCAAGGAGCGGAAGCCGGCCAGCATCTGGGACCCGATGTCCCGTGAACGCACGGTCAGGCCCATCACTTCGCCAAAGACGGCGTCGATGCGGTGGCCCGGAATTTCATTGGAAGTGACAATCAGCATGCCCCGAGCCTACTCAGGATCCGACCTTAAACGACGCAATCCCCCGGGATTTCTCGCCAGGGGATTGCGGAGGGGATTGCGGAAGCCCTTAACGCTTGGCGTCAGCCAGTTCGCGCTCTTCAGCAACGGCTGCAGCCTTGTCGGCAGCGAACTCGTCATTGAACGCGGCACCGTTGCGGGGAGCGTTGTACAAGGACTGGTCCAGGATGCCTTGGCGCTTGGCCACGAGGGTCGGCACCAGGGCCTGGCCTGCGACGTTGACGGCGGTGCGGCCCATGTCCAGGATGGGGTCGATCGCCAACAGGAGCCCGACGCCGGCCAGCGGCAGTCCCAGCGTGGAGAGCGTCAGCGTCAGCATGACGACGGCGCCCGTGGTGCCTGCCGTTGCCGCGGAACCGAGGACCGAGACCAGGACGATCAGCAGGTACTGGCTGAAGTCCAGGTTGATACCGAAGAACTGGGCCACGAAAATGGCGGAAATGGCCGGGTAGATCGCGGCGCAGCCGTCCATCTTGGTGGTGGCACCCAGCGGCACGGCGAACGACGCGTAGCCGGAAGGAACGCCGAGGTTGCGCTCGGTGACACGCTGCGTGAGCGGGAGCGTTCCGATGGAAGAGCGCGAAACGAAGGCGAGCTGCACAGCCGGCCATACACCGGAGAAGTACTGCTTGATGGACAGGCCGTGGACACGGACCAGCACCGGGTAGAGAACGAACAGCACCAGGGCCAGGCCGATGTAGATGGCCGCGGTGAACTTTCCGAGGGAACCGATGGTGTCCCAGCCGTAGATGGCTACAGCGTTGCCGATCAGGCCCACGGTACCAATCGGAGCAACGCGGATGATCCACCACAGGACCTTCTGGATGACTGCGAGGGCGGAGGCGTTGAAGGTGAGGAAGGCTTCAGCCTGCTTGCCCACCTTCAGTGCTGCAATACCGACGGCGATGGCCACAACCAGGATCTGCAGGACGTTGAAGGAAACGGACGTGCTGACAGTCGTGGCAGCGTTGGCGCTTTCGGTGACGGTGGAGCTTGCGCCCAGGCCAAGGAAGTTCTTGGGGAAGAGTCCGGTGAGGAAGGCCCACCAGTCACCGGTCTTGCCGGCGTACTCGGCCTTCTGCGTGATACCCGTTGCCGCGCCGGGCTGCAGCAGCACGCCCAGACCGATGCCGATGAGCACCGAGACAAACGACGTGATGGCGAACCAGAGCAGCGTGTTCCAGGCCAGGCGCGCGGCGTTCGACACTTGCCGCAGGTTCGCGATGGAGCTCACGACGGCGGTGAAGATTAACGGAACGACGGCGGTTTGCAGCAGTGAGACGTAGCTGGAACCGATCGTCTGGAGCGTGGCGCCCAGGCCGTTGGGAGCAGCCTTGGTGCTGCCCGTGTACTTGGCGATGAGGCCGAGGGCCAAGCCGACGATGAGGGCGGCGATAATTTGGACGCCGAAGGAGCTCGCCCACTTGGGGAGCCGCGGACCGGCCTTGCCGGATGCAGGAGTGATGGTGTTTGAGGTGCTCACCGGAACACGGTAGGTGCTTCGCAAATAACATAGCGAACGGACGTTTAGAAATGTTACGTGCGAAAAAGTTATTCCCTGTGCGTTTGTGACGTTGCTCTCGGCCCCGACAATACTCACTCCAGCAACGCCCTTCGCAGCACATCCAGGCCGACCGAGCCTATGTTCAGGGCCTTGCTGTGGAAGGACTTGAGGTCGAAGCCTTCGCGGGACTCAAGTTCGGCGCGGATCTGTTCCCACAAGCGCTGGCCTACCTTGTACGACGGAGCCTGTCCCGGCCAGCCCAGGTAGCGGGCGAATTCGAACTGGAGTTGGCCTTCGCTGATGTCGAGGTTGGCTTTGAGGAAGTCGAAGCCCTTCTCCGGGGTCCATGTTCCGGTGCCCCAGCGTTCGGGAACGGGCAGCTCCAAGTGCACGCCGATATCGAACACCACGCGCGCGGCGCGCATGCGCTGGCCGTCCAGCATGCCCATGTGGTCGCCGGGATCCTTGAGGTACCCCAGTTCCAACATGAGCTGCTCGGCGTAAAGTGCCCAGCCCTCGCCGTGTCCGGAGACCCAGCAGACGTTTCGGCGCCAATTGTTGAGGAGTTCGCGGCGGTAGGTGGCCGTAGCTACTTGCAGGTGGTGACCGGGCACGCCTTCGTGGAACACAGTGGTGGTTTCGCTCCACGTGGCGAACGTGTCTTCGCCGGCAGGGACGGACCACCACATGCGGCCTGGGCGGGAGAAATCATCGGAGGGGCCGGTGTAGTAAATGCCGCCCTCGTCGGTGGGGGCGATCATGCACTCCAGGGTCTTCATGACATCCGGGATGTCGAAGTGCACGTCGGCCAGCTCTGCGACTGCCCGGTCCGACAGCTCCTGCATCCAGGCCTTCAGGGCATCGGTGCCTTTGATCTGCCGCGAGGGATCGTTGTTGAGGATTTCCTTGGCTTCTTCAATGCTTGCCCCGGGCTTGATCTGCCCTGCCACTTTCTCCTGTTCGGAGATGAGCCGTTCCAGCTCCTGCACGCCCCAGGCGTAGGTCTCCTCGAGATCGACGGCGGCGCCAAGGAAGGACCGCGACGCCAAGGCGTACCGTTCCCTCCCGACTGCGTCCTTGTCGGGGGCCTGGGGGAGCAGTTCGTCCCGCAGGAAATCACCCAGCGAACTGTACGCTTCGCGGGCCGCGGAGGCTCCGGCGTCGAGCCTTGCCTGGACGTCCGCCGGCAACGGCGCCCCGCCGGCGAGGGCATCGGAGGCGAGTTTTGCGAAGAAACCGTCCGCGGCGGCGTAGCGGCTGGTCTGGTCGATGACGATCCGGACCTGGCGTGCTGCGGAAACCTTCCCTGCGGCTGCGCCGGCGCGCAAGGACGAGATGTAACCGGCAATGGCCTCCGGAACGTTGGCCGCACGGCCGGCAATGTGCTCCCATTGCTCCACGGTGTCCGTGGGCATGAGGTCGAAGACGGCCCGGATGTCCTGCGCCGGGGAAGCGATGTTGTTCAGGTCCGCGGCGTCCCAACCGGACGCGTGGATTTCCAGCTCCAAGCCCAGGCGCTCGCGCATGGCGTCGAGGGTTACCGCGTCCGTATCGTCGCGCGGCTCCAGGGCCGCCAGCGCTTCCAAGGCATTCCGGGTGGCTTCGGCGTGGGCTTCGGCTCCGGCCGGGGAGAAGTCCTGGTACTCGGTTTCGTGTCCCGGCAACCCCAAGGTGGTGGCGAAGCTGGGGTTGAGTTCGATCAGCTTTTCTGTGTACGCATCAGCTACGGCGTCGATGGCGGTCTTGGCGCGTACGGGGGTGTTTGCAGTAGTCACCCCCAGAGCCTAGCCGCCACCTCCGTCACGTGAAAGGGTTGTTGAAAGCTTTAGCCGCGGCTGCGGCGCCATGCGCCCGGACCCGGGGTCGGGTCCAGCCGCAATTGCTGGCGGCGCACCCAGTGGCGCACGTTCGGCTGGGCTGCCTCCGGCGTCGGGGGTACTCCCACAGACGCGACGACGGCGGCAAGTGCCGCGAGTTCTTCCGGCGTGGGATCGCCTTTGACCACGGAAAACATGGGCAGTGCCGGCTCCTCGGCCGGCAGGGGGCTCTTTGCCGCGCTCACAGGGGAATGTTCCCGTGCTTCTTGGTGGGCAGGCTGGCCCGCTTGTCCCGCAGCGCACGGAGGCCCCGGATGATCTGCAGGCGGGTGTCCGACGGCGCGATGACGGCGTCCACGTATCCAAGCTCAGCAGCCTGGTACGGGTTGAGGAGTTCTTCCTCGTAGCCCTGGATGATCTCGGCACGGCGGGCCTCAACGTCGCCCCCTGCCTCGGCAACGGCGGCAAGGTCGCGGCGGTAGAGGATGTTCACCGCACCCTGCGCCCCCATGACGCCGATCTGTGCGGTGGGCCAGGCAAGGTTAAGGTCGGCTCCAAGCTTCTTGGAACCCATCACGATGTAGGCCCCGCCGTACGCCTTGCGGGTAATGACAGTGAGCTTCGGGACAGTTGCCTCGGCGTAGGCATACAGGAGCTTGGCGCCACGGCGGATGATGCCTTGGAATTCCTGGTCCTTGCCCGGGAGGAAGCCGGGGACGTCCACCAGCGTGATGATGGGGATGTTGAAGGCGTCGCAGTGGCGGACAAAGCGGGCAGCCTTCTCCGAGGCGGAGATGTCCAGGGTTCCGGCGAACTGCATGGGCTGGTTGGCCACGATGCCCACGGTGTGCCCCTCCACCCGGCCGTAACCGATGATGACGTTCGGGGCGTAGAGCGACTGCATCTCCAGGAAGTGCGCGTCATCGACGATCTGCTCGATCACTTTGCGCATGTCATAGGGCTGGTTGGCGGAATCAGGGATGAGCCCGTCCAAGGCGAGGTCGTCCTCGTCCAGTTCCAGTTCCTGGTCGTGCTCCACCACGGGGGCTTCGGAGAGGTTGTTGGACGGCAGGAAGTCGAGCAGTTCACGGACGAACTCGATCGCGTCGGCTTCATCGGAGGCGAGGTAGGTGGAGGTACCGGTGGTGGCGTTGTGCTGGCGGGCGCCGCCCAGGGTCTCCATGTCCACGTCCTCGCCCGTGACGGTCTTGATCACATCGGGGCCGGTGATGAACATGTGCGAGGTCTTGTCCACCATCACCACGTAGTCGGTGAGCGCCGGGGAGTAAGCGGCGCCGCCGGCGCACGGACCCATGATGAGGGAGATCTGGGGGACCACGCCGGATGCGTGCACGTTGTTGCGGAAGATGTCCGCGAACATTGCCAGGGACGCGACGCCCTCCTGGATCCGTGCGCCGCCGCCGTCGTTGATGCCAACCACCGGGCAACCGTTGCGGAGGGCGAATTCCTGGACCTTGACGATCTTCTCGCCGTTGACCTGGCTCAAGGAGCCGCCGTAGACGCTGAAGTCCTGGCTGTAGATAGCGATGAGGCGGCCATCTACGGTGCCGTAGCCGGAAACGACGCCGTCGCCGAGCGGCTTCTTCTTTTCCATGCCGAAGGCGGTGGAACGGTGGACAGCCAGGGCGTCGAACTCGACGAACGATCCGGGATCAACCAGCAGGTCGATGCGCTCGCGGGCAGTGTTCTTGCCGCGCGCATGCTGCTTCTCTATCGCTTCCGGGCCGGAAGGCTGCTCGGCACGGGCCTGGCGGTCGCGGAAGTCGGCAATCTTTCCCGCTGTCGTTGTCAGATCGTGGCTCATCAAGTGTCTCCGGCTCTGTAGCTGATATTCGCTGGCGCGGTTCTGGTTCGGCAAACAGCTGATTAAGTAGCTTCCGTACAAAGAACAGGCCCTGATGGCCAGTCTAGTGACGCCATAGCCGCGAACGGCTGTAGAAACCCTACAATTTTCTGCGCCCAAGCCCGAAGCCCTGCCTGTGCTTCAAGCCGCAGCACTCCTGATGTTACCCGTCAGTAACATCTTTGGGTTAGAGTGGCTTCATGACTCAAAGCAATGCCGCTTACGTTGCCACCGGCTCGCTCAAAGGCCGCACCATTATCATGTCCGGCGGGAGCCGGGGGATCGGTCTTGCCATTGCCACCCGGGCCGCCCGCGACGGCGCCAACATCGTGCTGATGGCCAAGACGGGTGAACCGCACCCGAAGCTAGAGGGCACGGTTTTTACCGCCGCGGAGCAGCTGGTCGCCGCCGGCGGACAGGCCCTGCCGATCGTAGGGGACGTCCGGAATGATGACGACGTCGCCGCTGCCGTGAGTGCCGCCGTCGAGCGTTTCGGGGGCTTGGACATCGTGGTCAACAATGCCTCGGCCATCGACTTGTCCCGCACGGATGCGATCGACATGAAGCGCTACGACCTGATGCAGGACATCAACGTCCGGGGCACTTTCCTGCTGTCCAAGCTGGCGCTGCCGGCACTGCGCGAGTCGGAAGACGCGCACATCCTGACGCTGTCCCCGCCGCTCAACCTGGATCCCAAGTGGGCCGGGATGCACTTGGCGTACACCATGGCGAAGTACGGCATGAGCCTGACCACGCTGGGCCTGGCCGAGGAACTCAAGGATGACGCCGTCTCCGTCAATTCGTTGTGGCCCTGCACGCTGATTGACACTGCGGCCATCCGGAACATGCCCGGCGGCCGGCAGATGGTCAGGGCTGCGCGTGGTCCGGAGATCATGGCCGATGCAGCCCATGCGATCCTGACGGGTGCCAACCTTGCGGCGGGCGGTTCCAAGAGCGGCAACTTCTACACCGATGAAGAGGTCCTGCGCGCGGCAGGGGTGTCCGACTTCGCCCCCTACAGCCTCGGTGCGCCGGAGGACCGCCTGGTCCCGGACATCTTCCTCTGACCGGATTCATACCCTCGGAGGAGAGCCTGGAGCTCCTTGACTGGATAGGATTCAGCTATGGATGCCCAACAGCCCGCCCCACGTGAAAGCCCCGGTTCCGGGGAAAACCCCGCACTGGATCAGCGGTCGCTGTTGGCGCCTGACTTCCTGTCCGCCACCGGCATCTCCCGCCTCGACGTCGTGGAGTCCACCGGGTCCACCAATGCCGACCTGGTGCGCGCCGTGACCATGGAACCCAAAAAATGGGCTGACCTGGCCGTCCTGACCGCTGAGCACCAGACCGCTGCGCGAGGCCGGTTGGACCGGCACTGGGAATCCCCGGAACGCTCCGCAGTCTCTGTTTCCATGGTGCTGCGGCCCGTTACGGCGGACGGCATGCCGGTCCCCACCCAAAGCTATTCATGGTTGTCCCTCCTGGCTGCCGTCGCGCTGCGGGAAGCGCTGCAGGAGACGGCAGGCGTGAAGGCTCAGATCAAATGGCCCAACGACGTCCTGGTCAACGGGCGCAAGATCGCCGGCATCCTGGCGCAACTAACGGCGCTTGGCGACGGCTCAGTACCTGCCGTCATCCTGGGTGTCGGCCTGAATGTCACCCTGACCGATGACCAACTGCCCGTCCCGACGGCCACGTCGCTTGCCCTCGAAGGAAGCACGACGACGGATCGAACGGCGCTGCTGAAGGGTTACCTGACGCACTTCACCAGGCTGTACCGCAGCTTCTGCAATGCCGAAGGCGATCCGCACGCCGGGCTTGCAGGTGGTCCGTCGCTGCATAAGAGGGTGGAATCGGCCATGATCACCCTGGGCCGCGAAGTGCGGGCCCACCTGCCGGGAGACCATGAGCTGGTGGGACACGCCTCGCGCCTGGATGACCACGGATCGTTGCTGGTAGTGGACCACGGCGGGCGGGAGCACGTGGTGACTGCGGGGGATGTGGTGCACCTGCGTGCCACAGAAAGCGGTTATGCGTAAAGAACTGCTTCCGGGGGAGCAGGTCCTGACCATCACGCGCCAGCAGGCCCGTTCACTCGTTTTACCGGCGCTGGTCTTCGTCCTGGTTCCGGCACTGGCAGGTTTCGCATGTGCTTGGATTATCAAGGGGAACCCGCAGCGCCTGGCCCCGTTCATAACGGCGGCCTGGACTCCCTGGCTCGTAGGAGCCTGCCTTGGCATGGCGGCGTGGGTCCTGCTCGCATATTGCCTCAAACGGGTGCTGCGCTGGCATTCCGTTCGCTACATCCTGACCAGCCGCAGGGTCCTGGCCAAGTCCGGGATGTTCCGCCGCGGTGAGTGGCAGGTGTCCTTGATGGCTGTCCGGAATGTGGGAATCGAACAGGGCATGATCCAGCGGTCCTTGCGCTCGGGGAATATATCCTTGGATACCGGGCACTCGGGAGTTTACCTGTTGAAGGATGTCCCGGAAGTCGGGAAATTCCGGGGCTTCATTCTTGATGCCATGGACCAGCTGCCCCGGGGCGAGGTTCTTGAAGGTGAAGTTCTGCCGGATGTCGATGTGAGTGGTTTGCCGTGGGAAGTGAGAGAAGGTGGAAGAGATGAGCGTTGAGGATCAGTCCGACGAGGACCTGGACCAGGAGTTCGACGCCGTACCCGAACCTTCAGAGGATGAAGACGCGGTACCGGAACCAGCCAAGGCCATACCCACCGGACCCCCTACCGGTGTCATGTCCGCAGAGCGGCTCGCGATCAAAGCGCTGGAAGCCAGGTTGCTGGGCGGTGAACGCAAGCTCCGTCGTCGTGAGATTGCTGCCGGTGCCGGCGTGTCGGTGCTTTCTGCCCGAAAACTGTGGCGCGCTCTTGGATTTCCAAACTTCGGTGACGACGACGTTGCCTTCACTGAGCGCGACCAGGCTGCCCTGACAACCATCCTTGACCTCGTCCGTGCCGGCCTCCTGACGGAAGAAGCCGCGATCTCCATCACCCGTTCCATTGGCCAGATGACGGACCGCATGGTGGTCTGGCAGATCGAGGCCCTGGTGGAGGACATGGTCCAGGAACAAGGGATCAGCGATGCCGTGGCGCGCAAGCAGTTGGTGGGCCAGCTGCCTGCCCTGGTGGATTCGTTGGAGGAGATCCTCGTCTACTCCTACCGCCGCCAGCTCAATGCCGGTGTGCAGCGGCTGGCAGTCAGGGCGGAAGCCGGACTGCAGGCCAGCGAAGAGGGCCGCGAAGGCGACGAAGACGATTCGCCCTTGCCGTTGGCCCGTGCGGTGGGCTTCGCGGACCTGGTCTCCTACACCAGCCTCTCCCGGCGCATGAACGAGAAGACGCTGGCGCAGATGGTGCAGCGTTTCGAGAACAAGTGTGCCGAGATCATTTCCATTGGCGGCGGCCGGCTGGTCAAGACAGTCGGTGACGAAGTCCTGTACATTGCCGAGACGCCTGCGGCCGGTGCGGAGATCTCCCTTGCCCTGGCCCAGGCCTTCACGGAGGATGAGATCCTCCCGCAGGCGAGGGTCTCCATGGTCTGGGGGCGCATCCTTTCCCGCCTTGGCGACATCTACGGGCCCACGGTCAACCTCGCCGCGCGGCTCACCAGCCTGGCGCAGCCCGGCACTGTGCTTGTTGATGCCATGACCGCGGCCGCCCTTGGCCAGGATGAACGCTTTGTGTTGATCCCGCAGGCCTCGGAAAACGTCCGCGGCTTCGGGGAGATCCACCCCGTCATGCTGGCCCGCGGCCGGGGCAAAGGGCTCGTCCTGGACTGAGTGGAGGGGCGTCAGTAGTGCAGGTCACATCTTCGCAAATCGATGGATTAACCCGGTAGGCTTGGGGACTGTTCGCGTCAAGCCAGCCGCGCGGAGGGTGACGGCTGCCTATTTAACCGGGGGAAGTCCATGGCTCCGAGCAGGAGGCCCGCCCAACGAGCGCCCAAGCGGCAACCATCACGGAAGCGGCGCGCCAGGATCCTGGGTGTCACCGCCTTCACGGCAGCTGCGGCGGTGCTTGTTACCGGAGCCATCCTCTACCCGGGTTTCAAAACCACCGAGGTGGACCTCAACGACGGCGGCGTCTGGGTTGTCAGCAAATCGAAGAACGCCGCCGGCCGGCTGAATTACCCTTCGAAATCCCTCGACGGTGCCGTCACTCCGGCCAGCGACGACTTCGAGATCCTGCAACAGGCAAGCGACATCTTCATTGACGACGCCGGCGGGGCGACGATCAACCCGGTCAGCGCCGCGAACATGCGCCTGGGCGGGGACCAGCAGCTTCCGGGAGCGGCGCACGTCAGCTTCGGCAGCAAGGTCCTGGCCGTCACTGATCCAGCCAAGGGCAAAGTGTGGGCCGTTTCGCCCACCTCGCTGGGCGGTTTCAGTGAAGAATCCACGCCATTGTTCGAACAGTCCCAAGGCATCACGTCCGTTGTGGGGACGGACGACACCATCCATACCCTCGACCCCAAAGCAGGGAAGCTTACCGCCACCACGGTGGATGCGGACGGCAACGTTGTGGACTCGCAGGTCCGCTCCGATGACTCCCTCAAAGCCGACGGCGACGTGCAGCTCACGGCCGTTGGCGGCAAGGCGGTTGTGCTGAACCAGGCCAACGGCAACATCATCCTGCCGGGCGGTTCAGTGGTCCATCTCGCCGATGCCAGGGACGCCAAGCTGCAGCAGGCCGGTCCGGAGGCCGGCACCGTGGCCATCGCCACGAAGGATGCCCTGTTGCTGCAGCCCTTGGACGGCGGCACGGCCAAAACCATTCGCGCCGACGGGCAAGGGACCCCGGCGGCGCCTGTCCATGTGGGTACGTGCACTTACGGGGCGTGGTCCGGGGCCAACAAGTACGTCCGGGAGTGCAGCAATGAAGCCGACAACCGCCGCGCCGACGTGCCCCAGGCGAGTGCGTCGCCGTCGTACGTTTTCCGGGTCAACCGCGACCTCGTGGTCCTCAACGACGTCAACTCGGGCAACGTCTGGATGGTCAACCAGAACATGCAGCTGGTGAACAACTGGGATGACGTCATTCCGCCCCAGCAGACCTCGGACGATGCGGACAAGGACTCCGCTGACGAAGTCCAGCAAACAGTCCTTCCGGATCGCAGCAAGCCGAACACCCCGCCGGTGGCCAAACCCGATTCCTTCGGAGTGCGCGCCGGGAAGACCACCATCCTGCCGGTACTGGACAATGATGCCGATTCCGACGGCGACGTCCTGACCGTCAGTGCCGCCGAACCGCTGAAATCGGGAGCGTTGTCCCCGGTTTACGGGGGGACGGGCTTCCAGATTGCGGTGCCGGCCGGCACCACAGGCACCGAAACCTTCAAATACTCCGTCGACGACGGCCGCGGAGGAACCGCTGCCACCGAGGTGGACCTGCGGGTGGTGCCGCCGGAGGAAAACAACGCCCCGCAACCCAAGCCAAACCGCAACAACACGCTGGTGGTGCAGGCCGGCAAGATAGCCAACCAGTACATCCTGACGGATTGGATCGATCCCGACGGCGATGACATCTTTGCCGTGGCGGCCTCGAGCAGCGATCCTGCCGACCAGGTCCGGATCAGGCCCGACGGCCTGCTGACGTTCCAGGATTCCGGAGCCGGTCCCGGCCGCAAGACCATCACGTTGACGGTGTCGGACGGCACCGACAGTACCGATGGGCAGGTCGTCGTGGACGTCCGCGCTCCCGGAGGCCTGCCGCCCATCGCCAACGCTGACCACGTCGTTGCGGTGGCCGGCCAGGACACCGTGATTGCGCCGCTCAAGAACGACACCGACCCCCAGGGCGGAACGCTCCGCCTGGCGCAGGCCCAACCCGATGGGCAGTCCACGGCGGTCATCGGGCCTGACCAGCAGACGTTCACGTTCAACTCCGGTGCCGTAGGCGCCCACTACGTGACCTACATGGCGACGAACGGGCCGGCGAGTGCCCAGCAGTTGGTCCGGGTGGACGTCGTCTCCGGCAACAGCGATGATGCACCAGTTGCCGTGCGGGATATTGCCCTGCTGCCCAGCGGAGGCAGCACCGTGGTTGACGTCCTCGGCAACGACTCGGACCCCGCCGGAGGCGTTCTGGTGGTGCAGTCGGTGACGGCAGTGGACGGCCTGCCCGTCAGCGTGGCGGTGCTGGACCACTCGGTCGTGAAGATCACTGACATCCGCGCCGAAGGCCAGTTGTCGTTGAAGTACACCATCTCCAACGGCAAGGCATCGGCAACCGGTGACATCTCGGTCCAGGTGGTGCCGGCGCCCACCAAGCTTCAGGCGCCGCAGGCAAAGCCCGACGACGTCACGGTGCGGGCAGGCGACGTGGTGACCATCCCGGTCCTGGAAAATGATGCGGATCCCAACGGGGGCGAACTCACCCTGGACCCGGTCCTCGCACAGCAGCCGGACGAGGCGGACGGCCGGATGTTCGTGGCCGGCAAGACCCTCCGTTTTATTGCCGGAGAAGAGGCCAAGACCGTCTACGCGATCTACAAGGTCACCAACGCTTCCGGCCAATCGGATTCCCAACAGGTCACCATCCGGATCAGGGCCCGGGACGACGCCACCAACAACCGGCCGGAGCCGAAGAACCTGACGGCCCGTGCGGTGGCGGGAATGACAGTCAAGATCCCTGTTCCGCTGGATGGCATCGACGCCGACGGAGACTCGGTCCAGGTGATCGGCATCGACAAAGCCCCGTCCCTGGGGACCGCCGTACTCCGCGACGGCTACCTGGAGTACACGGCCGGCGGTAAATCGGCGGGGACCGACACCTTCAGCTACCGCGTGAAGGACCGCATCGGCGCGGAAAATACCGGCAACGTCATTGTCGGTATCGCGCCGGCGGAAGCAGACAACCAAAAGCCAATAGCAGTGGATGACGCCATCGACGTGCGTCCAGGGCGGCGCGTCGCCGTCGATGTCCTCAAAAACGATTCCGACCCCGACGGCGACCCCATCGGCTTGGTGCCGACGTTCGATGCCAAACCCGGGCTGGAGGTCGAAGCCGTTGCCGGTAAAGCGGTGTTGACCGCGCCGGGTACCGCCGGCGTGGAGAGTATCAGCTACCGGATCCAGGATGACAAGAAGGCCGAAGCAAGTGCCGTGATCCGCGTCCAGACCAGTCCGTCGGCCCCGCTGCATGCACCGATCGCCGTTGATGACCATGTGACCCTCGCGGAGACGTTGGGGAAGACCGCGGTGGACGTGCCCGTCCTGAAGAATGATTCCGATCCTGACGGGGTAGCCGAAGACCTCAAGATCTCCTTGCCTGACGGCAACCCCAACGCCCGGGGGGGCACCTCGGGAAACGTGGTGGTCACGCTGGTGCCCCAGGACCAACTCATTCCGTACACGGTGACGGACATTGACGGCCAAACGGCCACGGCTGTCATGTGGATTCCCGGACAGGGCCTCCAATACCCGACCCTTTCCAAGACCGACGTCGTGGAAGTCACCGCGGGCAAGGAAGTGACGCTGTCACTGAAGGAGTGGGTCAAGGTCCGTGAAGGCCGCAGCCCGCGGATCACGGTGGCGGACAAGATCAAGGTCCAGGGCGGTGACCCGCTGAATGTCATTGCGGGCGACGGCGGTGCCCTCCGCTACGCTGCGCAGGCGGACTACGTGGGTCCCGGCTCTGTGACGTTCGAGGTCACGGACGGTTCCGGTCCCGACGATCCCGAGGGGCTGAAGTCCACGCTCACCATCATGACCAAGGTCCTGCCGGATCCCAATGCCAACCATCCGCCGACCTTCAGCGGTGCCGTCATCGACGCTCCGCAGGGCGATGTCACCGAACTGGACCTGTCGAACCTCGCCGGCGACGTGGATGAGCAGGACCAGGGCAAACTGAAGTTCGAATTCGACGGCCAGCAGCCCGGCGGGTTCGCGGCCCGGATCGACGGCACGGTCCTGAAAATCACGCCCGGCGGATCCCTCAACCCGGGCGCACGCGGCGTGGTGCCGCTGAAGGTGACCGACGGCCGGTCCGATCCGGTCCGTGCGGCCGTGACCGTCACGGTGGTTTCCTCCAACCGGCCCAAACCGGTGGCCAACGATGACGCCGTGGAGAAGGCCGATGCCGGCAAGCCGCAAACCGTCAATGTGCTCGGCAACGACTTCAATCCGTTCAGCGAGCCGTTGGGAATCGTGTCCGCGGTGGTGGAGACGGGTTCAGCCGGGCAGCCCGAAATCTCGGGCGACTCCATCACGGTGACGCCGTCCGCGGGCTCAAAGGGCGTGCTGGTAGTCCGCTACACCATCAAGGACAAGACTGACGATCCGAGCCGCCAGGCAGTGGGCCGCGTCCGCATCACTGTCCGGGATAAGCCCGATGCTCCTTCCGCGCCCGCGGCCACCGATGTCCGGAGCCGCACCGCCGTGCTCAAGTGGGCCCCGCCGTCGGACAACGGCGCAGCCATCACCAAATACACCGTGAAGGCTGCGGGATTCCAACAGGAATGCCCCACCACCACCTGCACCCTGACGGGGCTGACCAACAACGTGAGCTACGTATTCACCGTGACGGCCACCAACGAGGTCGGGGAGTCCGGTGCGTCGCCGGCTTCCAACGAGATCAAGCCTGACGAAAAGCCGTCACCGCCGGACGCTCCCGCCGTGAAAGCCGGGGACAAGGACCTGGCCATCACGTGGACCCCCGCGAAGACCGAGGGCTCACCCGTCAAGCACTACAACCTGGAGATTTCCCCGCCCCCGGGCAACGGAGTGGCGGTCAAGAACGAGGTCACCGGACTCTCCTACACCTGGACCGGACTCACCAACGGGGTCAACTACAAGGTTCGGGCCCAGGCGGTCAACGAGCTCGGACCTTCCGGCTGGAGCCTGTACTCCGCCGAAGACCACCCGGCCGGTCTTCCCGGCGCCCCGGCGGCGCCCACCACCGCCGTCGTGTCTTCCGTGGGTTCGCAGAACCAGCTCCGGGCTGACTGGACAGAACCGGACATCAACGGCGACCCCATCAAGAACTACTACGTCACCATGAGCGGGGGCAGCGGCGCTACGCAGACGCAGACCGTTCCGGGCAATACCCGTACGGCCACCTTCACGGCGAATAACTCGGAATCCGGCTACACGTTCACTGTGCAGGCCGGGAACAAGGCCGGCAAGGGTGCGGTCAGTGCGGCCTCTGCTCCACGGCGGGCAACCGGCAAGCTGGGAACCGTGGGCAACGTCAGTGCCACACCGGCCAACACCGGGGGAGCAGGCGGCCAGCTCACCATCAACTTCACAGTGTTGAACCAAGCCCAACGCAACGGTTCAAGCGCCAATGAAGTCAGTTACACCTACCGCGCCAGCACCGGCCAGTCCGGCCCCATCCAACCGGGGCAGACCGTTGGAGGTTTCGCCAATGGCCAGGCCAGCAGCATCACGGTGACTGCCCAATCTTCCGTTGCACCGAGCTCGGATGCGAGTGCTCCCGCCACGGCCACGCCGTATGGTTCGCCCGGAACGCCATCGGCATCGGGGACCAACGGGGCGATGAACGATCCCTCGGTCACCCTCAACTGGTCCTCGCCGTCGACGTCCACCAATGACGTCAAGACCACCAAGATCAGGATCAACGGCGGCGCGTGGGAGACGGTCGCGGCATCCGGCAGCCGGACTATCAATACCGGCGGCTACGAACAAACACGGACCATTGACGTGCAGACCTTCAACTCCCTGGGTACCGGTGGGCCGGTAGCCAGCGCCAGTGCCACGTCGGGCAAGAAGGGGGAGTGGACCACCACCATGAACCCGGGTGCCGTGGAGCGCTCCTGCAGTTACACCCTTGGTGGATCAAATTACGATCCCAACAAGTTCACGTGCGACGGTAAGGGCGGCAACCAGCCCCCATGGATGTACACCTCGGACCAAGGCAAGATTGTTGTCCGTTGCTACATCGATCAGTCGGATGGCTGGGTGGGCATGCAGCGCTGGTGGCGGATTGAATCCGGCTCCTACCGGAACGTGGGCCGGTACATCATTGCAGGTCACACCTATCTGGGTGATCCAGCAGGCCTCGGAGCGCCCCGATGCTGACCCGTCGCAAGGCCGCCAACAGGGGAGAGGTCCCCATCGCCGCGACCGGGACTAAGACAGTATGCTGTCAAAGCCATTGGAGAGTCCGGTATCGGCTTTCCATGATGGGCCGTGTGGTGAGTGGGATAGTCTTAGGGACTGAAAATTCCGCCGCCGTATGGGGGTACTGCGGAATGAACGGCTGCCGGCGATTGCCGGTGGGCTCGGAAGCTGCTCGGGGCGGCTGCTATAAAAAGGGAATTTTGGGGTCGTGACTTCTTTCTTCGGCAAGCTGGGGCTGAAAAAGCGTCGAAACAGAAAATTGGTGTCCGCAACCGCGGCAACGGCAGCAGGTGCCGTGCTGGTGGCGGCAGCTGTGCTGTACCCGGGATTCAAGACCACCGAGGTGGACTTGAACGACGGCGGCGTATGGGTTGTGAGTAAGACCAAGAACGCCGTGGGCCGGCTCAATTACCCTTCACGGGTACTGGACGGGGCGGTCACTCCGGCCAGCACCACCTTCGATGTGCTTCAGCACGACAGCAACGTGTTTGTCGACGACGAATCCGGCTCCACCATCAACCAGGTGTCCGCCGCGAACCTGAAACTTGGCGGCGATAAGCAGCTTCCGTCGTCGGCGCAGGTCAGCTACGGCTCTACGGTGCTCTCTGTCACTGATCCTGCCAAGGGCAAGGTCTGGGCGCTTTCTCCCTCCACCGTCAACGGGTTCGATGAAGAAGGGACCGAACCCGTCCTGACCGGTTCCCAAGGCCTCGTGTCCGCGGTTGGCAATGACAACCGTATTTACACCGCGGATCCGGGCAAGGGCGAGATCACCGTCACCACCGTGGACGTCAACGGGGAACGGACCGCCTCGGAAGTCACCAAAGTCGATGAGCTCAAGGGCGCCGGGGACTTGCAACTGGCTGTTGTAGGAGACAAGCCGGTGGCGCTGGATGCCGCGTCCGGCAACCTGTTCCTGCCGGGTGGGCGCAAGCTGCAACTGGCCGATGCCCGCGAGGCCAAGCTCCAGCAGACCAGCGCGGAAAGCGGCTTCGTGGCCATCTCCACCCGCAAGAACCTGCTGAAGCAGCCGCTGGACGGCTCCACTGCCGATACGGTCAGCGCCGACGGCGAAGGTGTTCCCGCCGCGCCCGTTCAGGTGGGCAAGTGCGTCCATGCCGCGTGGGCCGGAGCCAACAAATACGTGCGTGACTGCGAGAATGACGCAGACGACAAGAAGAACGATGTCCCCAAGGCAAGCGCTTCGCCCAACTACGTGTTCCGCGTCAACAGGGACCTGGTGGTCCTGAACGATATCAATTCGGGCAGCGTGTGGCTGGTCAACCAGAACATGCAATTGGTCAACAACTGGGACGACGTTGTCCCGCCCAAGAACCAGTCCGACGACCAGGACCAGGAGTCCGCGGACAACAACACCATCAACGTCCTTCCGGACCGGACCAAACCCAACCGGGCACCCGAGACTAAGCCCGACGAGTTCGGAGTGCGGCCCGGACGCACGACCATCCTGAGTGTCCTTGACAACGACTCGGACCCCGATGGAGACGTTCTCACGGCCGCAGTGGGCGCCAATGCACCCAAGGCAGGTGCGCTGGAGAACATTTATGGAGGTTCGGCGTTCCAGATCAAGGTCCCGGCCGAAGCGAAGCCCGGAACGGAGACCTTCGACTACAACGCCTCCGACGGGCGTGGACTCTCCGCTGCCGGCAGGGTCACGCTGCGGGTCGTCGGTCCGGAAGAGAACAAACCGCCGTTCTTCAAGCGCGCTGAGCCCACCACCATGCTGGTGGAACAGGGCAAGTCCGTCAGCCAGAACATCCTGACTGACTGGATGGATCCCGACGGTGACGACCTCGTTCTGCTCGACGCCAAAGCCGACAACGAACAGGACCAGGTGAAGGTCCGGCGGGACGGCCTGCTGACTTACCAGGATTCCGGCGCTGCCCCGGGCAAGAAGAACGTCACCATTACCGTATGGGACGGACGGGACACGACGACGGGCCGCGTTGTGGTCAACGTCCAGCCGCCGGGAGCTTTGGCGCCGGTGGTAAACGCCGACCACGTCACGGCTGTTGTGGGCCAGGACCTGGTGATCTCTCCGCTGAAGAACGACGTCGACCCCAACGGCGGCGCTTTGCGTGTTGCCCACGTGGAAGCAGCCGGCCAAGCGGAGTTGGGTCCCATCACCGACGGCGGGACGTTCACCTTCCGCAGCAACACCCCCGGACCGGTGTACCTGACCTATATCGCCAGCAACGGACCCCAGAGCAGCCAGGGGCTGATCCGGGTGGACGTTGAATCCGGCAAGGACACTGGCGCACCCGTCGCCGTTCACGACGTGGCATTGCTGCCTGTGGGCGGAAGTGTCCTGGTGGATCCCTTGGCCAACGACTCCGATCCGTCCGGGGGAGTGCTCGTTTTGCAGTCGGTCACCGTTCCGGAGGGCTCATCAGCTTCGGTGAGCGTGATCGACCACAGCGTCCTGCGCATCACCGACGTCCTCGGCGCCAAGGAACCGTTCGTCTTCAGTTACACGATGTCCAACGGCCGGGCCTCGGCCGCCGGCACGGTGGGCGTCGTCCCGGTGCCTGCACCCGCCGTCGTGGAGGCTCCCCAGCCCAAGCCGGACGAGGTCAACGTACGCGTGAACGACGTCGTGACCGTTCCGGTCCTGGACAACGACACGCACCCGCAGGGCCAGGAACTTACCGTTGATCCGGTGCTGGCCCAGACCGTTGCCGAGGAAGACGGCAAGGCTTTCATCTCCGAGAACACGCTCCGCTTCATCGCGGGCCCCACGCCCAAGACCGTGCGCGCCATTTACAACGCCGTCGATCCCCAGGGCCAGAAGAGCGCCGCAGCGGTGACTATCCACATCCTTCCGCTCGAAGGCGCGCAAAACTCCCGGCCGCAGCCGCAGAACCTGACCGCCCGCGTGGTTGCCGGTGGAACCGTCCGGATTCCCGTCCCGCTGGACGGCATCGATCCCGACGGCGACTCGGTCCAGCTCACCGGCATCGACAGCACGCCCACCATGGGAACAGCGACGGCGGGAAGCAACTTCATCGACTTCGTCGCCGCAGGTGACGGCGCAGGGACGGACACCTTCCGTTACAAGGTGATCGACCGGCAGGGTGCCGTCAACACCGGAACCGTAACGGTCGGCGTCGCACCCCGGGGCGAAAACAACCAGAAGCCCACCCCGGTGGACGACGAGGTCCAGGTTCGCCCGGGCCGCCAGATCGCCGTCGATGCGACGGCCAACGACACCGACCCGGATGGCGACCAGATCCGCATCCTGACCGACAGCATTGAGGCCGACGCCGTCCTGGACGCCCACGTGAGCAAGACCAGCGGCCGCATCCTCCTGACCGCTCCGGCAGCCGAAGGCACCGTCAACGTCCGCTACGCAGTGGCTGACGATCGCGACGCCGTAGGACAGGCCACCATTCGCGTGGTGGTCAAGAACGACGTCCCGCTCCAGGCGCCGATCGCCCGCGATGACCGCGTCACGTCCGCCCAGACCCTCGGCAAGACCGCCGTGGATGTTCCGGTGCTCAAGAATGACGAGGACCCGGACGGGGTGGGCGAGAACCTCAAGATCGCCACCGACTCGCCTACCGCACGGCCTGGTGCCGAGGGGAACGTCTTTGTGGAACTCACCGAGCAGCCGCAGCTGGTGCCCTACACCGTGGAGGACGTGGACGGACAGAAGTCCACGGCCATCATCTGGGTCCCCGGCGTCGGCCAGCAGGTGCCCACACTCGCCAAGGACGAGGTAGTGGAACTGGTCTCCGGACAGTCCGTCACTGTTAACCTCTCCGAGTGGGTGAAGGTCCGTGAGGGCAAGTCACCGCGGCTTACCCAGGCCGACCGCATCAAGCTCATCGGTTCCGACGGCAGCGATCCGATCGCCGGCAATGGAACCGCCATCAAGTACACCGCCGGTGTGGAGTATGTTGGCCCGGGTTCCATCAGCTTCGAGGTCACTGACGGTTCAGGCCCCGATGATCCCAATGGTTTGAAGTCCACGCTCAGCATCCGGACCAAGGTGCTGCCGGACCCGAACAAGAACAACCCGCCGGAGTTGCTGGGCAGCGACCTCGAAGTGCCCAAGGGTGACTCCGCGAGCCTGGACCTGGAAAAGCTGACGTCGGACCCGGACGCGGACGATGTCCGGAACATGAAGTATGAGCTGGTGGGTTCCGCGCCCGGCGGCTTCCGGGTGCAGCTCGACGGCAAGACGCTGAAGGCATCAGCCAACGATTCGGTCCAGATCGGGCAGGGCGGCACGGTGCAGGTCAAGGCCAAGGACCCTCGCGGACTCGAAGCCCTGGCGAGCTACAAGCTGACGTTGACGGCGTCCAACCGCCCCAAGCCGGTGGCGAATGACGACGTTGAGCCGGATGCACAGGCAGGCAAGCCTGTCACCGTCAATGTCCTTGCCAATGACTCCAACCCGTTCCCGGATACGGCTTTGAAGATCGTCTCTGCCGTGGTGGAAACCGGTGAGGGCGCGGCTGAACCCGGCGGCGACAGTGTGACGGTCACCCCTGGCGGCGGTTTCACGGGCACCATGGTGGTTGCCTACACCGTGTCCGATAAGACCGGGGAGCTGTCCCGCTACTCGACGGCCCGCATCCGCCTGACGGTGAAGGACAAGCCGGCTGCCCCCACCACGCCGTTGGCGCAGAGCGTGGGCGATCAAACGGCATTGCTGACCTGGACCGCGCCGGCAGACCGGGGCTCACCCATCACCAAGTACACCGTGTACGGCGAGGGCGGATTCAAGCAGGACTGCCCGGCCAACACGTGTACCTTGACGGGCCTGACCAACAACGTGAAGTACCACTTTGCCGTGACGGCTACCAACGCCATCAATGAATCCGAGCGGTCACCGGTGTCCGCGGAGGTTCGCCCCGACGTCAAACCTGACACCCCCTTGGCTCCGACCCTGAAGTTCGGCGACAAGCAGTTGTCTGTCGCCTGGGTACCGCCGGCCAGCAAGGGCTCTCCGGTGAAGTCCTACGATCTGGAGATCTCGCCTGCACCTGCCGGGCAGAACCCGCAGATCCAGAACCTGACCGGCGCCAGCTACGTCTGGAAGGGCTTGACGAACGGCGTGGCCTACAAGGTGCGCGTCCTTGCCAGGAACGATGCCAAGGAACCGTCCGAATGGAGCCCCTATTCGGCGGCAGAAACGCCTGCCGGTGTTCCGGCGACGCCGTCGGCACCGTCGGTGTCCGGCGCCGGGTCCGTGGGCAACCAGAGCCAGCTGAAGGTCAGTTGGGCGGCTCCGAACAATAACGGTGACCCGGTATCCGCCTACAAACTGACCACCTACCGCGGTGGCGCCGTCGTGACGACGCAGACTGTAGCGGCCACCTCACAGAACGTGACCGTCGCCAACTCCGAGGCCGACTACACGTTCACGGTCTCCGCCACCAACAAGGCCGGAGTCAGCGGTGTCAGCCAGCAATCGGCGGCGATCCGTGCCGCGGGCAAGCCAGGGACAGTTGGCAGCGGGTCGGTCAAGGAAACGGGTACCAGCGGCCAGCTGCAAGTGACCTTCACCCCGCTGACCGCGGCCGAACGCAACGGCTCCCAGGACAACGAGATCACCTACCGCTGGCAGACGGCGTCCGGTTCCGGACCCATCGCGCGCGGTGGCGGTGTGATCGGTGGACAGCCGAACGGTACCAACGTGGTGGTCAATATCATTGCCACCTCCGTGAAGAACAACATGGCCGGCGACGCCAAAGCAGTTGGAACGGGCAACCCCTACGGTCCGCCGAACGCGCCCAACGTCAGCGGTGGCAAATCGGCCAAGGGCGACGGCCAGGTGCACTGGACGTGGAACAACCCGGCCACCAACGGTCGCCCCTTGGATCACTTCGAAGTCTCGCTCGACGGCGGCGGCTGGACCAGCGTTGGCAAGGCAAACCGCTACGACGTCTCCGCCGGAGGTTGGGAGAAGACCCGCAGGCTGAACGTCCGGGCCGTCACGGTTGTGGCAGGACCGCCCAGCGGAAACGTGACCGCCACCAGCGGAGCAGACCCCACGCCACCGCCACCACCGCCGACGCCGTCGCAGATCCAGGTGGAAGCAGCCAGCGTCCGGACGTGCCCGGGTAAACCGGGCCTGCCCGACTCCTACACTCCCGGTAGCCCGGCCAAATGCGGCGTCGGTTGGGTAGAGCGCTCGTGGGGCAAGATCACCATCGACTGCACCAAGAACATCTATGGCGGTAGTACTGCCTGGTACCGCCTCAAGGGCAGTCCCAAGGATGGCTGGTACGTGAAGTCCACCACCGTGGACCTCTACGGACCCCGGCCGGGGGGTTGCTGATGACCCGCGTGGCACCACCGCACTCAACTCCACAAGAACACTTCGGACTGAAGAAAAGGACTCCCAAGCAATGACCATGACAAACGAGCAGGCCGCGTGGTTTGCAGAAACGTTCGAGAAGCTCGTTGCCAACGTGGGCCAGGCAGTCCTGGGCAAGGAACACGTCATCCGGTTGACGTTCACCGCAATGCTGGCCGAGGGCCACGTGCTGTTCGAGGACGCGCCGGGTACCGGTAAGACCTCGCTGGCACGTGCCTTGGCGGCGACGGTGCAAGGTTCCCACAACCGCATCCAGTTCACCCCTGACCTCCTGCCCTCGGACGTCACGGGTGTGACGATCTACGACCAGAAGACCCAGAAGTTCGAGTTCCACAAGGGGCCGGTGTTCAGCAACATCGTGCTCGCTGACGAAATCAACCGAGCGTCGCCGAAGACCCAGTCCGCCCTGTTGGAAGTCATGGAGGAGTCCCGGGTGACCGTGGATGGCACCACGTACGACGCCGGGCGGCCGTTCATGGTCCTGGCGACCCAGAACCCGATCGAGCAGGCGGGCACCTACCGCCTGCCGGAAGCACAGCTGGACCGCTTCCTCATCAAGACCTCCATCGGCTACCCGGACCATGCCTCCACGGTGCGTCTGTTGGGCGGGAGCAACCTGAAGGACCGCTCCAAGGATCTCTCGGCGATCATCACCACCCAGGCTGTGGCCGACATGGCCGACCTCGCCGCTACCACCCACGTGGACACTGCAGTGCTTGAGTACATCTCGCGCCTTTGCGAGGAGACCCGCAACGCTTCCGAGACGCGCCTTGGCGTCTCCGTCCGTGGTGCCTTGGCGATGGTTCGCGCCGCCAAGGTGTGGGCAGCAAGCCAGGGACGCAACTTCGTCCTGCCGGATGACGTCAAGGAACTGGCGCCCGTCGTGTGGACGCACCGCTTGGTCATGGACCCGGAGGCTGAGTTCTCCGGCGCCACGCCAGAGGTAGTCCTGACGCGTGTCCTGGCTGACGTAGCCGCGCCGCAGCAACGCGCCAGCGCATAGTTCCTGCAGCTTCACACCCGCATCCCCGGCACGAACAAAGGTCTCCACATGTCCTCCAGCACACCCCTGAACAGGGCTGCTGATTCGCTCAAGCGTGCAACATCGGCGCTTGGCAGCAAGATCCGCTCAGTCGGCGGTTCCGGCAAACGCCCGGGCGGCCAACCGGTCGGCCAACCCGGTAACCGGCCCCGCCCGGGAAACGGCAGGGGCAAGCAGAGCAAGCTCCACCCGGCGGCCGTGTGGGCTGAAGCCGCGGGGACAGCAGGGGAGTTGCTTGCCCCGGTGTGGTCCAAGGTCCGGACCTACTGGTTGCGTTTTGCCTGGCCGGTTCTTTCCGTGGTGAGCGTCCTGGGCTGGGTAGTGCTGGCAGCGGCCGTTGCTTTGTGGATCGCAGGGCAGTCCTGGGGCTGGCAGGAAGCGAAGTCCGCCGCGATGGTGGCCTTTTTGCTGTTCGTGTTCGCCATCGCTTTCATCGTGGGCCGCTCGGCCTACGGTGTGGTGCTGGACCTCGCCCGTACCCGTGTTGCAGTGGGCGATGACGCAGTGGGCAGCATTGCCGTCTCCAACGTCTCCGCACGGCCTTTGCTCCCGGCATCACTGGAGCTTCCGGTGGGGGCGAACACCGCCGTCTTCCACTTGCCCCGGATGAAGCCCGCGCAGGTCCACGAGGATCTCTTCACCATCCCCACTGCCCGGCGTGCCGTGATCGTGGTGGGTCCCGTGCGTTCCGTGCGCGCCGACCCCCTCCACCTCCTGCGCCGAAGGGTGCTCTGGACTGAACCTGTGGACCTGTACGTCCATCCCCGGACGGTGCCGTTGGGTGGTTCTGCCGCAGGTTTCATCCGTGACCTGGAAGGTATGCCCACCACCGAACTTTCCAGCGCGGACGTCTCCTTCCACGCCCTCCGGGATTACGTGCCGGGCGATGACCGCAGGCACATCCATTGGAAGACCACGGCACGCACCAACAAGCTGATGGTCCGCCAGTTCGAGGAAACCCGGCGGGCCCACCTCGCCATCTCACTGTCCATCAATACCGACGAATACGATTCCGAGCATGAGTTCGAGATGGCCATCTCCGTGGCTGGTTCCATTGGCCGCCAAGCTATCCGCGAGCAGCGCGAACTGGACGTTCTGACGCAGAAAGGGCCGCTTCGTTGCGAGACCGGCCGCAACCTGCTCGATGACATGACGAGGATCGTCGGGGCACCCATGCGGAAAACCGCCGTCGACCTTGCCCGTACGTTGGCGGACACCGTCCCGAACGCCTCCGTGGTGTTCTTCGTCGTGGGCAGCCAAGTGACAGCGACGGAGCTGCGTTCCGCTGCAGCCTCCATCATGCCGGGTGTCCGGAGCCTTGCCGTGCGCGTCCAGCCTGGCGCGGCGCCGTCGAGGGCGAACATCGCGGACCTCACGGTCCTGACCGTCGGTGACCTGGATGACCTTGCGATTGTCCTTCGAAAGGCGGCAGCATGAGTACCGGGCCGAATCTTCGCACCCGCGACCGCAGCCGGAGCGCCAAACCTTTACCTTCCTTCTTCGCCGACGGCCGGCCGGCATGGCATTTCGCCATCGACTGCGGCGCTTTGGTTGTCCTGTTGTTCCTGGGCGTCCTTGGTTTCAGCTTGAGCTTCGGGGGAGACCCGCGCTACCTCATTGCCGGGCTGGGCGGCATCCTGCTGGGCCTGGGAATTGCCGTGCTGAATGCGCACCTTCGCCTGGGGCTGCTGATTACCACGGCGCTGGCGTTCGGCGCCTACATGCTTTTTGGATCGGCCCTGGCGGTCCCCGACACCGCAGTGCTGGGGTTCCTGCCAAGCCTCGATTCGCTCAGGACCCTGCTTCTGGGAATTGTCTTCGCCTGGAAGGACATGCTCACCGTCGGTGTCCCGGTGGGCACCGCGAACGGCATGCTGATTGTGCCGTTCCTCAGTTCGTTGATCACCGCGTTGGCGGCAGGTCTGTTGGCTTGGCGGCTCAAGAGCCCGTACTGGCCGCTCTTGCCGGTCCTGGCGCTCTTTGTGACGGGTATTGCCTTCAGCACCAGCGCCGGTTTCCTCAACGTCGAACGCGGCGTTTCCCTCACCATCATCGCGATTGTGTGGGCAACCTTCCGGCGCGACGCCCTGCGCCAGTCCAGCACCAAGACAGTGTCGGCCAACCGGACGGACCACGACGCCGGTGCGGCCCGCCGCGGCAAGCTCCGCCGCCTGGGGACCGGGGCAGCGGTCATTGCCGCCGCCGTCGCCATTACCGCCGTCGCATCGCCGCTGGTGACCGCCAGCGATGACCGGAAGGTGCTGCGCAACACGATCGTGCCGCCGTTCGATCCACGCGACTACGTCACGCCGCTGGCCAGTTTCCGGAACTTCGTGAAGGACCAGAAGGACAGCACGCTCTTCTCGGTGAAGGGCCTGCCCAAGGACGGCAGGGTCAGGCTGGCGGCCCTGGATTCGTTCAACGGGCTGAACTACACCATGGATCCGAACAGCTCCGGCAACTTCAGCAAGGTGGGGGACGCCCGGTCCTTGAACACGCTGGCGGATACGGGGAGCCCCGTCGCCAGCACCAATTACTCGCTGGACATCACTATTGAGGATTATCAGGGGTACTTCGTCCCCGGCGGGCGCCACACCACCGGCCTGAGCTTTGCGGAGGCCGCGGGTGCGGCATCGGGCCTGTACTTCAACGCCGGGACGGACACCGCGGTGACCACGCAGGGCCTGGGCAAGGGTGACTCGTATACAGTGCAGGTCTCGGACCCAGGGAAACTGGAGCACGGTCAGCTCACCCAGTACGACTTCGCCAAGATCACCCTGCCGGACGCCCAGGAAGTTCCGCCGATCGTGGCTTCGCAAGCGAACGAACTGTCGGCTGATGCTCCCACGGCGATCGACCGGGTCCGCCAGATCGAGGCGCACTTCCAGAAAAGTGGTGCGTTCAGTAACGGCCTGGTAGCCGAGGGCCAGCTGCCCAGCCTGCCCGGCCATAGTGCCGCACGCGTCCGTAACCTGCTCTCCGCCAAGCAAATGCTGGGCGACGACGAGCAATATTCGGTTGCCATGTCCCTCATGCTGCGCCACCTGGGCATCCCCTCCCGTGTGGTCATGGGGTTCTACCCGGACCCCAAGAGCCCGGAGAACGGTGCCGGCGACATCAAGATCACGGGCAAGGATGTGCACGCCTGGGTGGAGGTTGCCTTTGACCGGGTGGGTTGGGTGGCGTTCGATCCCACGCCGCCCAAGGACAACGTGCCCATCCCGCCGGACCCGGAGAGCAAATCCAAGCCCAAGCCGCAGGTCCTGCAGCCGCCGCCCCCGCCGCAGGAGCCCGCGGACCTGCCGCCGGACTCCACCCCGGACGCCCTGGATGCTGACGAGAAGAAGAACAACCCCTGGCTCTTCTGGGGTCCGCTGCTGGCCGCCATCGGCGTTGCCCTGATTCCGCTGGGGATCCTGGCCATCCCGCTGTTGCTGATCCTTCTGTTGAAGGCACGACGCCGGAAGGCGCGTTTCCGTGACGGGCACCCCGCCCAGCGGGTCGGCGGAGGATGGAACGAGGTGCTGAGCCTTGCCACTGACATGGGCGCGTCAATCGACAACAAGTCGACGCGGCGCGAATCGGCCTCGGTGATTGCGGATGCCTTCCCCGTGGCAGGCAGCATCACCACCGTGCTTGCCCACCGTGCCGACGCTGCCGTCTTCGGAGCCGGGCAGCCGAGTGAGGATGAAGTCAAGGAGTATTGGAAGATCGTGGACTCGTCGCTGGAGGACATCACGGGAAGCGTTGGCTTCTGGAAACGGCAGCAGGCCCGGTTCTCGCCGCGGTCCCTGCTGTCGGATGGACGCGCCGCCCTGAGGCGACGGGAACAGCGGGAGACCGTTCCCGGCAGCGGGCCGCGGACGGGCATGAGTGTATTTGCCAAGCTGAAATTCCTCTTCCAGAAGGGCCGATCGGGTGAACACTGACGTTGAACTGTGCCCGGCCTGCCGCCATGGAGTGCGGCCCGGTGCTGCTTTCTGCACCTTCTGCGGCTCTCCGTTGAGCAACCGCGGAGCGCGTCGGGAACGCAACGTGAACCATGCGCACCTGGCTGCCCAGGATCAAGCGAGCCATCAAGGCGGGCCCGGTCCCGGTAGTATCTCGGTAGTGTCCGCTCAGGAAGCTGCAGGGCGGACAGCCGCGGCGATGCCTGCAACCATGGCAGGCACAGGGGTGAATCCAGGGGGAGGGACCACGGTGTCGACGAAGCTTGAACTTGTGCCGGCGTCAGCGGGCAAGCGCTTGGGCGCCGCCGTGCTCGACTGGCTTCTTCCCCTTGCCGTCCTGGTCACCACTTTTGCCATCGGCATTGCCGGGATTACGCAAACGCGCCGTAACGGTTTCATTGTGTATGACACCGGCCTGCTCGTGTTGCTCGGCAGCATCGGACTGGCCGTCACCATGGCCTACATGTTCGTGTTGCTCGGCATCGAGGCCAAGTCCGGCAACACCATCGGCAACCAGCTCATGGGCATCCGGAGCTCGGACGCCGACGGTTACGCTCCCGGCGCTGGAGCCGTCTTCGTCCGGGGCATCGTCACCGGCGGCGGCCTGTTGCTGGGGGCAATCGTCGGTGCTGTGCTGCTCGCCATCGGGCAGCTTGGCCTGGTTCTTTTCATCGCGCTCCCGCTGATGGTGCTGGGCGCTATCTGGGCCATCCTCGTGGTGGTCTCCAGCGCCTGGGACAAGAACGGCAAGCTGAAGGGATGGCAGGACAAGGCAGCCAAGACCCTGGTCTTCGATGTCCACGCGGGCCGCAACCCTGTAGCCACCGGCGGCATCCAAGGACCGTACAGCTTCGCGCCGGTGGACTTGCCTCCGGTGCAGCCCGTTGTCTCGCCGGTTCCGAGCCCTTCTGCGGCTCAGGCCCCGGCACCCGTCCCCGCACCGGCGGCGACCGAACCGGCGTCGGAATCCCCGCCTGCGGTGCCCTCGCAGGTTTCCGTGCCTTCGCACGATCCCAACCAGTGGCGCCCGCCCTCCGCACCGCGTCCGGTCCCGCAGGCATCCGTGCCCGCCGTTGCCCATCCTGATGACGACCTCGACCGCACCCGGATGCGGCCGGGTGCTGCACGGGCCGAGGCAGTCCTGCGGATCCGCATTGACGACGGCCAGGATGTCCAGCTCGGCGGCACGGTTCTCCTTGGCCGCAACCCCGCACCACAGCCCGGCGAAGCTACCCAGCAGCTGTTGCCGGTATCCGATCCGGGGCGCTCCATCTCCAAGACGCACCTGCACCTGCGGGTGGATGGTGACGGCGTCTGGGTCACCGACCGCAACTCCACCAACGGCAGCGCGGTCACCACCCCCGACGGCCTCCAAACCCGTTTGCAGCCAGGTGTTGCAGTTTTCGTCCGCCCCGGTTCCACCGTCCACTTCGGTGACCGTTCCTTCCACCTAGGACAAGCATGAATTCACAGCCGGCAACCCCCGATGCCGACGCCAACGCAGCCGCTTCCAGCTTCCAATTGAGCTACGGCTACGGTACGGACCGCGGTTTGCGCCGCGAGTTGAACGAGGATTCGTTCATTGCCTCGGATCCTGTCTTTGCCGTGGCCGACGGCATGGGGGGCCACGAGGCGGGAGAGATCGCCAGCGGCATGTGCGTTCGCACCCTGGGCAGCGCCCCGGAACTGGCAACGGGCACGCGGACGGCGTCGGCCGGTGAGCTGCAGGGCTGCCTGTTGAAGGCGGACGCGGCCATCCGCAATGCCACCGGTGGACGCGCAGGGACCACGTTGTCCGGCGTCGTGGTGGTCGAGCAGATGGGCGTGCCGTACTGGCTGGTCATGAACATCGGCGATTCCCGGACGTACCTGCTGAGCCAGGGCCAGTTCTCGCAGGTCAGCGTGGACCATTCGGAAGTGCAGGAACTGGTGGATTCGGGGGACATCACGGCCGAACAGGCCGCCATCCATCCGCGCCGCCACGTGGTCACCCGGGCCCTGGGCACCGGCGATGAGACCGAGGCCGACTTCTGGCTCCTCCCCATCCAGGAGGGCGACCGGATCATGGTCTGCTCCGATGGACTTAACGGGGAACTCGGGGACGACCACCTGTTCCGCATCCTCAGCACCGTTGCCCACCCGCAGGACGCGGTGGATGCCCTGATCCAGGCGGCCCTCCGCAGCGGCGGGCGGGACAACGTGAGCGTCATTGTGGTGGACGCCAAGAACGTCCTGAACGACGCCGGCATTGCCACCACTGCGCCGCGCCCGGAAGTGGGCAACGACGTCGAAGAGGACACCCTGCCACGGGCTTGGGTCAACGGCGCGGAAACCGAGGACGGTGCTGATGGCAAGTAATGGCGTGCCTGCCGTCGCCCGCTACCGTCACGGCGACTGGTTTGGAGTGCTGCGCCGGGGAACAGTCGTCCTCCTCGGGCCGGAAACTCCGGAATCGCTGGTGGAGTCCGTGTGGGAGCTCCTGGCCTCCGCGCCCGAGGCCCACGAGGTACTCCATGAGGTCACGGAGGCGTTCGGCGTATCACTGACCAGGATTCCGCCCTTCGGCATCATTGATTCCAAAGACCAGCTCAGGGTCTTCCTTCGCGGCGACCTCGACCTTGAAGTCCACTCGGCCTCCGGCGGCGAGCAGTTGTCCGGCCGGGACGTGACCACTTGGACGGAGCGGCGGCTGCAGTCACCGGACTCCGTCAGCCTGCGGATCGGTTCCGGCGGTAGTGCGGCAGCCTCCAACGGCGGTGCAGGACCTTCCGGCGGAACCACGACGGCGGCTGGTACCGTCCCGCTGGGCCTGCCGGTGGTTGAGGGAGTAGTGCGGCTTGCCGCGCTGGAGGTCGTCCTTGCCGGCGTTCCGGCGGCTGCCCCGGCCCCCGGAACTGAAACACCCGCAGCCGACGCGGAGCCCGTGGTGGCACCCGCGGACGCTGGGCCCGTGGCGGCACCGGGCGGCGGACGGGTCTCGGATGAGACTGTGCTTGGCTACACCGACGTGGACCTTGGCTTGACGATCGCTCCGCACACGGACGGTCTGCCTGTTGTTGCCGGTCCGGAGGCCGCCGCCGCGTCTGCGCCGGAAACCGCTCCCGGGCCCGCGGAAGACGTCGTTCCAGGGGAGGACCCTTCAGACGAATTCCAGCCGGATGAGTCCGTGGACACTCCTGCGGCAGCCGAAGCTTCCGAGGACTCCGGTGGCGTTCCGGTCCACACCAGCACCACGGATCCCATGGTTCCCACGCTGGAAACCACCACCAACTATGACCACCTGTGGGATAAGACCGTAATGCGGAACATCGAGGACGCAGCGGTCAGGATCGTGGGAGACGAGGACGACCACGACGTTCCTGCAGCCCAGGTGCCCTCGCCGCCGATCCCCGAAGGAGTGCCGCTGCCGTCGCCGAAACGGGCCGACGCGGAAAGCGACGGAGCCGCCGAAGGAGGGACCGGCGTCGTACCTGGTCCGGCCGGAGCCGTACCGGGTACCGGCGACGGGTCCGCAGGCCAGGCCCCTCTTGGTGTACCGGCCCTGATTGATTCCGTCCCGTGGCTGCGCAGCAGTGCCTCCTCCGAGGCTCCTGAACCGGCTGCGCCCGCCCGGCAGTTCACTTCCAGTCCACCCGCGGTGCAGGCTCCCGAGGAAAATGATCCGGACCATGATGGCCAGACCATCATGAAGAGCAGTGTTGCAGTGGACGTTCCTGAGGGTACGGCCGCAGGTGGCTCCTCAACCGGCACCGCAACCGGCCAGGAAGGCGCGGGCAACCACGCCACGGGACCCAGCGTTTTAGCACGGGTGTGCGGGCAGGGACATGCAAACCCGCCCACCTATCCGCAGTGCGCTTCCTGTGGCCTCGCGCTGTCCGGAGACGCGGTCCAGGTGCCACGCCCCAGGCTTGGCCGGATGCGTATCTCCACGGGCGAGTTGATCGACCTTGATAAGTCGTTGGTCATCGGCAGGCAGCCGTCCGTCTCCAGGGTCCAGGGCGGCACCATGCCTCGCCTCGTCCAGGTGGAAAGCCCCGGGGGAGACATCTCCCGGTCGCACGTCGAGGTCCGCCTGGAAGGATGGCACGTCATGCTGTGCGACCTGAAGGCGACCAACGGCACCGTTCTTATCCGGGAGGGCCAGGCACCGCGCCGGCTCGCCCAAAACGAGATGGCCATCCTGCTCGACGGCGACATTGCCGAGTTAGGTGACGACATTTCATTGCGTTTCGAGGAGATTCTTTGAGTTCCAAGAGGCCCCCTGCACCGCCTCCCCATATCCCGGGTTTCAAGTACGTCAGCCTGCTGGGATCGGGCGGCTTCTCTGACGTCTTCCTCTTCGAACAGGACAGGCCGCGCCGCAAGGTAGCGGTCAAGGTGCTGTTGTCCGACCTGAAGACCGAGGGTGCGCGCCGTCGCTTCGAGTCCGAAGCAAACCTGATGGCGCAACTTTCCTCCCACCCGTACATCGTGACCATCTTCGAAGCGGAGACCACAGAAGACGGACACTCCTACCTGGCCATGGAGTACTGCTCACGGCCCAGCCTCGATGTGCGGTACAGGCGCCAGCGGTTCAGCGTTGACGAAGTCCTGGCTGTCGGGATCCAAGTGGCTTCCGCCGTCGAGACCGCGCACCGCGCCGGCATTGTCCACCGGGACATCAAGCCGGCAAACATCCTGGTCACCGACTACAACCGGCCTGCCCTGACCGACTTCGGCATCTCCGGGACCATCGGCGGGGACAACGACGACGACGCCGGAATGTCCATCCCCTGGTCACCCCCTGAGCAGTTCCGCGGCGGGCCCGTGGACGGCGTGCCCGTGGACATCTGGGCCCTGGGTGCAACCCTGTACACGCTGCTGGCCGGACGTTCCCCGTTCGTGTTGCCCGGGCAGGACAACTCGCAGCGGGAACTGATTTCCCGCATCACCAACTCCCCGTTGCCCCGCCTGGGCCGCGCGGATGTTCCCGAATCGCTGGAACTGGTCCTTGCCACTGCCATGGCCAAGTCCCCGGAGTCGCGGTATTCGTCGGCGCATGCCTTTGCCTTGGCATTGCAGCGCATCCAGGCGGAACTGAACCTGTCGGTGACGCCGTTCGAAGTCCTGGCGGACCCGGGGCACGGGGATGAACAGCACCCGGACGACAACGTGGAAGAGACCCGCGTCCGGAGCATCGCTTCGATCGATCCGGATGCGTCCGGAACCGCAACCACCGGTTCGGCCCCCACGTTTCCTGCGCGGACGTTCCCGTCCACCATGCCGGGTACGTCCAGCACCGCCGGCACTTCCACCAGCCCTACGCGGCCAAAGCAGCAGTTCCCGGCACCGCAAACCAACCTTCCGCAGTTCCAATCACCGGGTGTCCACGCGCCCAACGCCGCCCCGGAACCGGAAACGGCCGAGTCGACGGTCTTGCGCGGCTGGCAGCCGCCGGCGCACGATGACCTCGCCGCCACGGTCAATCGTTCGGGCCCCGCAGCCGAAGAAGCCGGGGCCCCGGAAGCCGACCACAGCAAACGGAACCTGTGGCTCGGCGTGAGCGGTGCAGCAGTGTTGGCTGTCGCCGTCGTCGTAGGTGTGGTGCTGGGCGGTTCCGCGCAGCCCAAAGTGGCTCCCAGCGAGACCGCGAGCAAACCGCCCGCAGACGCCATCAGCGACGGCAATGTGCCCGACGTGACGGGCATCCGCGCCGAGGTCCAGCAAGGCGGCGGCCCCGGACTGGTGGTCTTCAGGTGGGACCCGGTCGCGCTCAATTCCGGAGACACCTACAAGTGGCGGACCAAGTCGGCCAAGGCGGACGGACCGTACGAATCGACGTTGGCCTCCAACGTGGTACTCCCCGGTACCACGCAGCTGCCGGTGTGCATCCAGGTGATCGTTGTGCGGGCCGATGGCTCGGCGTCGCCGGGAGGTCCTGAATCCATCGGCTGCCTTGAAAAGTAGCCCGTTCCCGAAAGTAACAAACAGTCCTGCAAGGAGGCACAGATCATGGGGGATCTAGCAATAGATTTCTGTGGCGAATGGTACGAACCGTCAGATGAGGATGTATTCGACATCGGCCGCGAAGGCGACCTTGAAGTAGATGACAATCCCTACCTGCACCGCCGCTTCCTGCAAATTGCCCGTTACGACGGAATTTGGTGGCTGAGCAACGTGGGGAGCATGTTGTCGGCAACCATCGCCGACGGCTCGGGCGGCATGCAGGCCTGGCTTGCTCCGGGCGCGCGGATCCCGCTGGTCTTCAGCCACACGAACGTCATTTTCACGGCGGGCCCCACCACCTACGAATTCGCCGTCCACCTGAAGACTCCGTCCTTCCGGCACGAAGCCCGGGACGAGGACCAGGCGGGGGACACCACCATCGGGCCCGTTGTTTTCACCGATTCGCAAAAGGCGCTCATCGTGGCCCTGGCCGAACCCATGCTGCGTCGGGATGGCACCGGATTCAGTGCCATCCCGTCGTCCGCGGAGGCCGCCAAACGCTTGGGATGGGCGCTGACCCGGTTCAACCGGAAGCTGGACAACGTGTGCGACAAACTCGACCGCGTGGGTGTCGTGGGGCTCCGCGGCGGCGCCGGGAAGCTCGCCACCAACCGGCGTGCCCGGCTCGTCGAGCACGCCGTGACCTCACACCTGGTCACCCCGGCCGACCTGTACTTGCTTGAGACTGAGAGTGGAGTCGACGAAGGATGAAGTTTCGCCTGACCCTGCGGCGGGACCCCGCGGAAGCCAAGGACCTGGCCGTCACGGTGGATGGCCGTGCCACAGTGGCCGACATCGCCACGGAACTGTGGGCCGCGGACCCCGCGCGGAAGGGGACCGAACCGCCGTCGAACCTCTCCATCAGCGTGGATGAGGCGTTTGTTGGCGGCGGGCTGTCCGGCCAGGTCCTGCGCCCGACCGACAACCTGCTGGAATCCGGGCTGCGGCCCGGTTCGAAGGTGTCCCTGACCCAGGTGAGCGAACAATTCGCCTCGAACGCGCCCGGCACCAACCGCGGACCGGCGGCAGCTACCCTGCGCGTCATGGCAGGGCCCGACGCCGGCCGCGAGTTTTCGCTGCCGTTCGGAACCAGCTACATCGGCCGGGACCGGGACGCCGACGTCAGGCTGTCCGACCCCCTGACGTCCAAGCGGCATGCCCGCATCACGGTGGGGGAGACGGTGGAAATCGTCGACACGAACTCCGCCAACGGGCTCCTCATGGACGGGCTGCCCGTCACGCGGGCCACGCTGGAATCCTCGGACACCGTGACATTGGGCGACACCACCGTGGGCGTCGTTTCGCTCTCGCGCAACCACTCCGGAGGACCCACCTCGCCGTTGGTTGACTTCAACAGGTCGCCGCGGGTGGTTCCCCGGTTCGAGTCGCCCAAGCGCGTGCCGCCGGCGGGCCCCAAACGCCCTGAACACCAGCCGTTCCCGTACATCATGCTGGTCACGCCGCTGCTGATGGGCGGCGTTCTGTTCGCCCTGACGCAAAACATCCTCTCCGTCATCTTCATGGCCATGATGCCGCTGTTCATCGTGGGGCACTACGTGGACCACAAGATGCAGGGCAAGCGGCAGGCCAAGGAAGGGCACAAGCAGTTCAACGCTGCCATGCTGGCGTTCCGGGAAGACATCGACCGGCAGCAGAACATCGAACGAGCGGTCCGCCTGCAAGAGGCGCCATCGGTCAGCGACACGGTGGATGCCATCTATAAGCTGGGTCCGCTGCTGTGGACCAACAGGCCCGAGCACCAGCACTTCCTGAGCGTCCGCTTCGGCCTGGGCTCCGCGCCGTCCCGCATCCAGTTCGACGAGCCGGGGGCCAACGAAACCGAGCCGAAGTACATGCGGGAAATCCAGGAATGCCTGCAGCAGGTGCGGGTGATCGAAGGCGTGCCCATCGTGTCGCAGCTGCGCGCGTCCGGCTCCTTCGGCGTGGCCGGGGACCGCAGCGTGGTGGACGACGTCGCGCGCGGCATGGTGCTTCAGTTGGTGGGCCTCCACTCGCCCGCGGAACTCGTCCTCACGGCACTGACGTCCCCGCGGTCCCGCGAACGCTGGGACTGGCTGCAATGGCTGCCCCACGTCGGCTCAGGCCACAGCCCCCTCACGGGCGACCATCTTGCCGCCGGCCCGGGTGCAGGCTCCGCGCTGTTGTCCCGGCTGGAAGACCTGGTTGAGCAGCGTGAAGCCCAGGCCAAGGAACCGGGTCAACAGCCCCGGCCCGGGCTGAAGAATGAGCACGAAGAGACTCCCGGACCTGTTGTGCCCACGGTGTTGGTGGTGGTGGAAGACGATGCACCCGTGGACCGTGGACGCCTTACCCGTTTGGTGGAACGCGGTCCGGATTTTGGCGTCCACGTCATGTGGGTGGCCGCCAACGTGCAGTCGTTGCCTGCCGCATGCCGGGACTTCCTCTCGGTCGACGGCGATCACGGCACCACGACGGGCCAGGTCCGGCTGGGCCGGCACACCTATCCGGTGAGCTGCGAAAGCCTCGACGTTGAGCTGGCCACGCAACTGGCCCGCATGATGTCTCCGCTGGTGGACGTCGGCAACCCGCTCGAGGACGACTCGGACCTGCCGCGCGCCGTTTCCTACGCCACGTTGATCGGCAAGGACCTGATGGACAAACCACAGGCCGTGGCCGAGCGCTGGCAGGAAAACAACTCTGTCCATGCCACCGCCGTGCCCAACCGCAAGGACAACGGCAGCCTCCGGGCCTTGGTTGGTTCCAAGGGTGTTGAGCCGTTCTACCTGGACCTGAAGAACGAGGGCCCCCACGCCCTGGTGGGTGGAACCACCGGTGCAGGCAAGTCGGAGTTCCTCCAGTCCTGGGTCATGGGCATGGCTGCTGCGTACAGCCCGGACCGGGTGAGCTTCCTCTTTGTCGATTACAAAGGTGGAGCTGCGTTCGCGGACTGCCTGCACCTGCCGCATACCGTTGGCCTGGTCACCGACCTCTCGCCGCACCTTGTCCGGCGTGCCCTGACCTCGCTCCGTGCCGAGCTGCACTACCGCGAACGGCTCCTGAACCGGAAGAAGGCCAAGGACCTGCTCGCCCTGCAGCGCGAAGCGGACCCCGAGGCTCCGCCCTACCTCATCATCATCGTGGACGAATTCGCCGCGCTGGCCACCGAGGTCCCCGAATTCGTGGACGGCGTTGTTGACGTGGCCGCGCGTGGCCGTTCCCTTGGCCTGCACTTGATCCTTGCCACGCAGCGGCCGGCCGGCGTCATCAAGGACAACCTGCGCGCCAACACCAACCTCCGCGTCGCCCTGCGCATGGCCGATGAAGTGGATGCCGTGGACATTCTTGGTGTTCCGACAGCCGCCTACTTCGATCCCTCCATCCCGGGCCGCGGTGCGGCGAAGACCGGGCCCGGGAGGATCCAGGGTTTCCAGACCGGTTATGCCGGCGGCTGGACCACGGAGAAGCCGCAACGGCCCCGCATCGACATCGTGGAGATGGCCTTCGGCTCCGGACCTTCCTGGGAGCCGCCGCCTGCGACGGAGATCGCCGAGGAACCGGCCGGACCGAACGACATCGCACGGATGACGGCCAACATCATCAGGGCGGCTGACGTCCTGGCAATCGAGCCGCCGCGCAAGCCTTGGCTTAACGAGCTGGCCACCACGTACGACTTCTCCAAGCTGCCCAACCCCCGTACCGATGAACGGCTCCTTCTTGGCGTTGCGGACGATCCCGCCCACCAGGACCAGCCCACGGTGTTCTACGAGCCGGACAAGGACGGCAACATGGCCGTCTACGGCACGGGTGGTTCAGGTAAGTCGGCGGCACTGCGCGGCATCGCCATTGCCGCTGCCGTGACGCCCCGCGGCGGTCCCGTACACGTCTACGGCATCGACTGCGGATCTTCGGGCCTGAAGATGCTTGAGGGCCTACCGCACGTGGGAGAGGTCATCAACGGCGACGACGTCGAACGCGTCGGCCGCCTGCTGCGCTGGCTCAAGGAGATCGCGGATGAGAGGGCCACGAGGTTTGCCGAAGTCCGGGCTTCCACCATCGTCGAATACCGCCAATTGGCTGCCCGGCCGGATGAGAAGCGCATTTTCGTCATGGTGGACGGCATGTCCTCCTTCCGCGAATCCTACGAATACAGCAACCTTTCTTCGCTGTGGGATATCTTCCTGCAGCTCGCCACGGACGGCCGTCCCCTCGGTATCCACCTCGTGGTGAGCGGCGACCGACCCAACTCCGTACCGGCGTCGCTCCTTGCCTCCATCCAGAAGCGGCTGGTGCTTCGCTTGAGCTCGGAAGACGATTACATGACGCTGGACGTCCCCAAGGACGTGCTGAACGCAGCGTCACCTCCGGGGCGCGGGCTCCTGGACGGATTGGAAGTGCAGTTGGCGGTGCTGGGCGGCAACTCCAACCTGGCCCTGCAGGCGCGCGAAGTGTCCAAGCTCAGCCAGGCCATGCTCCGGCAGGGGCTCAGCCAGGCTCCACAGATCCAACGGCTCCCCGAACTGGTGGACCTGGACATCCTGCCCGTGGGAGCCGTGGACAATCCCATCATCGGCGTCGACGACGAGACCCTCGGCTCCGCCGCCATTGCCGCGAAAGGCCCCTTGCTGCTGGCAGGGCCTCCGGGTTCCGGGCGAACGGTCGCCCTTGTCACGTTGGCCTACGCGCTACGCCGGTCCAACCCGCGGACCGACCTCATCTACATCGGCTCGCGCCGTTCCACGGTTGCCTCCTTGAACATCTGGAGCCGTGCCCTGGTGGGTCCGGACGAGGTGTCCGATGTGGTGGATGACCTGGTGGACAAGGCAAGCGACAACCCGGGAACCATGGCGATCTTCATTGAGGGCCTCACGGAGTTCACCGATACCCTCGCCGAGTCCGGCGTCGGTCGCCTGGTGACGGCCGCCATCAAGGCCGACCAGTGGGTAGTTGGCGAGTCCGAAACCTCCACATGGTCGCAGGCGTGGTCCTTGGCGCAGCCCTTCAAATCCGGGCGCAGAGGACTGCTGCTCAACCCCGGCGACGTGGAAGGGGACAGCCTCCTCAACACGTCACTGGGACGGCTCAGCAAGGACTTCATCCCGGGCCGCGGGTACATCGTGGGACGCGGCAAAGTACGGAAACTGCAGGTTGCCATGCCGCCCGAAAACCGGAGCTAGGATTTGCGTCTTCGCTGGTGTGTGTAGGAGGATGCCGGAAACGTACCGCACTTCCGGACCGCTCAAAGCGCCCCAACGCCCCCAGCGAGGTCATGCCCCATGCAACCCACCGTTCTCCCTGCCGCCGTGCCCGCCTCCAGTCGGCGCCGCGTCCCTGCCGTTGTGGCGGGCGTACTGCTCGCCGCCGCCGTATGGCTGGCACCGCAGGGCACTGCCCACGCAGCGCCCTGCATCCCGGAGACGGCGGGAAGTTGTCCCTCCGTGGAAGCCCCGGGAGATCCGACTCCCACCGAACAGGTCCTCGCACCTGAAGTAACGAATACCAAGCCGGCGCCGGACCGTGACGTGAAGCCCGCGCCTGAACCAACCCGCGTCCACGACCGGAAGCAACCCGCGCCTGCTCCGGCTCCGGCAGCTCCCGCGCCGGCCGTCCAAGCGCCGCAGCCCGCCGTAGTCCAAGCCCCGGCGACTCTAGAGCCTGAGGTGGCCGAAACGCCGTCGGAAACTCCGACGGCGGCACCCACCGCTACAGCCACCGCCACGGCGAGTGCGACGCGGTCTGCCTCGCCGAGTCCCTCGAAGTCCTCCAATTGGGACACACCGATCGATCAGGGCAAAGAAACCCAGGCCGCAGTCCTGGCCACGGGCAACTTCTCCGGGCCCAACATGCTGGGGCTTTTCGGCATCCTGGGCGGGGTACTGCTTGTTGGTTTGGGCGGCCTTGCGTTCGCGCTGTGGAGCAAGAACCGCCTGTCGTCGCACTGAGCGGCCCGCCACATAATGTCCGGGGTGTATAGCAAGATAGACCTGTGAGCACACCAGAGAATCCAGATCGGGTCAGCACCACATCCATGGCCACAGCCGCCGTCGCCGTAGAGGAGGGTGCGCCGCCGTCGGAAAACCTCCGGGAAGAGTACCAGGAACTGGTTGACCTGGTCCGGAAGTACCGGTACGCGTATTACCAAGAAGACGCTCCCACTGTTTCCGACGCTGAATATGACCTCCTGTACCGGCGCCTGGAGGAATTGGAAGCCCTCCATCCGGAGCTCGTCGCGAATGATTCACCCACCCAGGAAGTGGGCGGTGAGGTCTCCGCGGCTTTTGCCGCCGTCGAGCACCTCCAACGGATGTACAGCCTCGATGACGTGTTCTCGCTCGACGAGCTGGAGGCCTGGGTGCGGAAGGTCGAGGCGTCGGTGGCCAAGCTCGGGGACAGGGTCCCGCCGATCTCGTGGTTGACCGAGTTGAAGATCGATGGCCTGGCCGTGAACCTGCTGTACCGGGACGGCAAGCTGGTGCGCGCTGCTACCCGCGGCGATGGCACCACGGGTGAAGACATCACCCATAACGTCCTGACCATCAAGGAGATCCCGCGGCAGCTCAGCGGCTCGGGCTATCCGTCCGAAGTTGAGATCCGCGGCGAGGTCTTCATTCCGTCCAAGGCTTTCGCGGAATTCAACGACTCGTTGGTGGCAGCGGGCAAGGCGCCGCTGGCCAACCCCCGCAACGCCGCCGCGGGTTCGCTCCGGCAAAAAGATCCGGCGGAGACCGCCAAGCGTCCCCTCAGCATGTTCGTCCACGGCATCGGGGCGCGTGAAGGGCTGGATGCGGCCAGCCAGTCGGAGACCTACAAGCTCCTGGGCGAATGGGGACTCCCGGTCAGTCCCTACTCGAAGGTCCTGGACTCTTACGACGGCGTCCTGGAATTCATTGCCCACTACGGCGAACACCGCCACGGCCTCCTGCACGAGATCGACGGCATCGTGGTGAAGATCGATGACTTCGCCACCCAACGCGCACTCGGCTACACCTCCCGCGTGCCGAGGTGGGCCGCCGCGTACAAGTACCCGCCGGAAGAGGTCCACACCAAACTGCTGGACATCATGGTCAACGTCGGCCGGACCGGACGTGTCACTCCGTTCGGGTTGATGGAGCCCGTCAAGGTGTCCGGCTCCACCGTGGGCATGGCTACGCTGCACAACCAGGACGTCGTCAAAGCCAAAGGCGTGATGATCGGCGACATCGTGATTCTTCGCAAAGCCGGTGACGTCATCCCCGAAATTGTCGGTCCGGTACTGGCGCTCCGCGATAAGCAGGATCCGCCCGTCCGCGAATTCGTCATGCCCACCGAATGCCCTTCCTGCGGCACTCCGCTCGCGCCTTCCAAGGAGGGCGACGTGGACATCCGCTGCCCCAATGGAAAGTCCTGCCCTTCCCAGTTGCGTGAGCGGGTCTTCCACGTGGCCAGCCGTGGCGCCTTCGATATCGAGGCCCTCGGCTGGGAAGCGGCTATCGCTTTGACCCAGCCCGCAGAACCGGAGATTCCCCCGCTGACCAGCGAGGCCGCGCTGTTTGACTTGACCCGCGAAGATCTGGCAAACGTGATGATCCGCCGCGAGAAGAAATCCAAGGGCGTCGGCACAGGCCAGTACGAACTCGTTCCCTACTTCTATACGAAAGCCACGGCCAAGACGCCGTCAAAGCCCACTGCCACCACGGAGAAGCTTTTCACGGAGCTGGAGAAAGCCAAGAAGCAGCCCCTGTGGCGGGTGCTTGTAGCGTTGTCCATCCGCCACGTCGGTCCCACCGCCTCGCGGGCACTGGCAACCAACTTCGGAAGCATGGATGCCATTCGGAATGCGACCGAGGAACAACTGGCCCATGTGGACGGCGTCGGACCGACCATTGCGGCTGCCCTTAAGGAATGGTTCGCGGTTGACTGGCACAACGAGATCGTGGACAGGTGGGCTGCCGCCGGCGTTCGGATGGAGGATGACCGGGATACGGCTACTCCGCGCACGCTTGAAGGACTGACCGTGGTGGTCACGGGAACCCTGCCGAACTTCAGCCGGGATGAGGCCAAGGAAGCCATCATCATCCGTGGTGGCAAGGCGGCAGGCTCGGTATCGAAGAACACCAGCTATCTGGTGGCCGGGGAAAGCGCTGGTACCAAGCTGGACAAAGCGGAACAGCTCGGGATCCCGGTGTTGGATGAGGACGGATTCCGTGAGCTCCTGGCCAATGGGCCAGCTGCGCCGGAAGGTCAGCCCGCCACGTCTGAAGGCCAGGAGAACGTCGATGAAGCTGCCGCGCGGGAAGGGGAATCCGAATGAGCGCCGGGCATTCGCCCGCCGACGTCCTGGAATTGCTGGAGGTCGCCAAAACGGCGGCCGCAGCGGGAGCCTCAGTGCTTGCCCAACGTTCGGTCACCGGAAGCGGTGGTGACGGCCTCGGAATGAGTAACAAGGGCGAAGCCGGGGACTGGGTAACGGAGTTCGATCTCGCAGCGGAGAACGCCGTCAGCCGGGCCATCGCCCAGGCACGGCCACACGACACGATCACGGGCGAGGAACAAGGAACCACCCGGCCGGAGCAGGCGTCCGGCTATCGCTGGTCCATCGATCCGCTGGACGGCACCACCAACTTCATCCGCAACATTGTTTACTACGCCACGTCCGTTGCCGTGGCAGATGCCGACGGCGTGTGGCTTGCCGGCGTGGTCCACGCGCCGGCGCTGGGCCGCGTCTACTCGGCGGCCCGCGGGCACGGCGCATGGGTTGAGGTTGCCGGGACATCAACGCAGCTGACGGGCCCGGTCCCGGGGAGGAAAGGGCTGATCCTGGCAACGGGCTTCAGCTATGACCCCTCCACCCGCGCCAACCAGGTGGACGGGCTGGGTGAGCTCATGGAGGGCTTCGCTGATGTGCGGCGGTTGGGTTCGGCAGCACTGGACTTGTGCTTCGTCGCCGACGGCACCGTGGACGCCTTTGGCGAGCGGGGCCTCAACGAACACGATTACGCCGCCGGGGCCTTGATAGCCGAGGAGGCCGGTTGCTGGGTCCGCAGGCCAAAGCTGACAAGCCCGCTCGACGGCGGCCCAAGCACCGAAGACCGGTTGGCGGCCTGGACGTGCGCGGCCACGCTGGAGCTCTCCGGAAAGTTCCCTCTGTAGGGCTCCCATGATCCGCGCACTGGCCATCGCCAACTACCGCTAGAAGCCGGATCCGATCGAGGTCAGCTCCCGTGCGGGTGCGCCCGCGAAGCGGTTGACCGGCCGCTCCAGGCCATAGTGTCCCCGCAAGGTGGAAGCCGTGTATTCGGTACGGAACAGTCCACGCCGCTGAAGGATCGGCACCACCTGGTCCACGAACACTTCCAAACCTGATGGAAGCACCGGGGGCATGATGTTGAAGCCGTCCGCTGCTCCCGCGTCGAACCAGTCCTGAATGGCGTCCGCCACTTGTTCGGGGGTGCCGGAGAATGTCCGGTGCCCGCGCCCGCCGCCCAAACGACCGATGAGCTGCCGGACGGTGAGATGCTCGCGCCGCGCCAATTCCACGATCAGGGTGTAGCGGCTCTTGGCGCCCTCGATGTCGTCCTCCGATGGAAGATCGGCCGGGAGTTGGCGGTCCAATGGCAGGTCTTCGGGTGCGAGCCGGAGGGTCTTGGCCAGCTGCTCGCGGGCGTATTCGGGTTTGATCAGTTCATCGAGTTCGCGCTCGAGCCGGAGGGCCTCGGCCTCGGTGGACCCGATCACGGGAACGATGCCCGGGAGGATCTTGATGCTGTCACGATCACGGCCCGCCGCCACGGTCCGTGCTTTGAGGTCTGCATAGAAGGCTTGCCCGTCTGCCAGTGTTTGGTGGGCGGTGAACACGGCTTCGGCGTAGTGGGCTGCGAGCTTCTTGCCGTTATCGGAGGAGCCGGCCTGGACGATCAGCGGGTGGCCCTGCGGAGAACGAGGGACATTGAGCGGGCCGCGGACCCGGAAGTGCTTGCCTTCGTGTTCTATTGCCCGGATCCTGGTGGAGTCGCCCCAGACGCCGGCGGCCTTGTCCGCGGGCACGGCGTCGTCCTCCCAGCTGTCCCAGAGTTTTTGGGCCACGTCGATGAACTCGGCGGCGCGCTCATAGCGGACGGCGTGGGCCGGCTGGTCGTCGACGCCGAAGTTGCGCGCCGCGTCCGGTCCCGCCGTCGTGACAACGTTCCACCCGGCCCGCCCGCCGCTGACCCAGTCCACCGAAGCGAAACGGCGTGCAAGGTTGAAGGGCTCGTTGTAGGTGGTGGAGGCGGTGGCGATCAGGCCGATCTTCTGTGTCGCTCCTGCGATGGCGGTGAGCAGGACGGTGGGTTCCAGCTTGCCGGCAGGGCGGCGCCCCACCTCGCCGAAGAGCACGGGGGAGTCGGCGAAGAAAATCGAGTCCAGCTTTCCGCGTTCGGCGGTGCGGGCCAGGTTTTGGTAATGCTCGATCCTGGTGGAGGCCAAGGGGTCGCTTTCCGGGAGCCGCCAGGAGGCCTCGTGGTGGCCGGTGCTCATGAGGAACGCGTTGAGGTGCAGCTGGCGCGGTGGTGTGGGCATGGTCGATTCCTTTGGTTTTGGGGTGGCGTGGTCAGGTTTGCCCACTTCAGCATGGCCGCGGCTCAGGGCGCCAGCCTTCCGAAACAAGGCCGCAACGGGGCGAAACCGGGCTTCATGGCGCGCAATCGGACTCAATCCCGCGATACCGGGTGACACACACAGGAGTGATAGTTCTGTCACGGAAAGCGCTGTTTCGCCGAATGCAACGCCCGGTTACAAATACCATTGACAGGTGCTTTCGCCGATTACTGTCCGTCCCGCCCTTCCCGAAGACTACGACGCCGTTGCCCGCATAACGCAGGATTCATACGTCACTGCGGGGTACTACGGCAGCGCGGATCACCCGTACCTGCAGGAGCTTAAGAACGTGGCAGGCCGGGCGCAGCATGCGGACGTCTTGGTGGCCGAACGGGACGGGACCATCATCGGCTCAGTGACCGCGGCTCCCGCCGGAGGCGGTTTCTCCGACATTGGCTTGGACGGCGAGCTGGAGCTGCGGACCCTCGTGGTGGATCCGGCGGTGCAGCGCTCCGGCGCGGGCACTGCCTTGGTGAGTGCCGTCGTCGAGCAGGCCAAGGCGAGCGACGGCATCAATGCCGTGTGCCTCACCACCGGCGCCACGTGGGAGAGCGCCAACGCCCTCTACAACCGGACCGGTTTCGACCGGGTCCCCGAACGGGACTGGTTCGTTCCCGGCACCGACATAAAGTTGTTCGTTTACAGGCTTGAGCTCTCCCGGTCCTAGAGTTTTCCTCGGAAAACCCGGCAACAGGCCGGGAGATGAACAGGAAGGCGCGGCATGCGCAAGACATACGGTTCAGGCTCGGTGTGGGAACAGACCCTTGGGTACTCCCGTGCGGTCCAGGTGGACAACACCCTTTACATTTCCGCGACGGCGGCCAGCGGACCCGTTGATGGCAAACAAGCGATTGTGGGCGATGACTTCTACTCGCAGACCAAGTACATCCTCGAGAAGCTCGGCGCCGTCCTGGAAGAAGCCGGCTTCTCCTACGCGGACGTTGTCCAGTCCAAGCTCTACCTGACGGACATCAGCAAGTGGGAAGACGCCGGCCGCGCACACGGTGAAGTTTTCGGCGAGATCCGGCCCACACTTTCCCTGGTGCACGTTCTGCCGTTCCTTGATCCGCAGATGCTGGTGGAGATCGAACTGGTGGCACAGAAGTCCGCGTAGCGCACCCAACTGGGTCGCAGTTAAGCGCGTTTAGCGTGCTCAAAACGCGCACAATTGCGACTCAGATGGGTCAGCCCGGGATGCCGTAGCGGTGTTCCGGGCGGCCCGTGGTCCCGTAGCGCAGTTGGATGTCGACGGCGCCATCGTCCGCGAGCGAGGACAGGTACCTTTGCGCCGTGGCCCGGGACACGCCCACGCGGTCTGCGACTTCGGCCGCCGAATACTGCTCGCCAGGCACCAAGGACTCCAGGACTGCCGCCTCGGTAGCCGAACGGGGTTTGGCCGACGGCGTGACGTCGCCGGGGATCAGGGCACGCTTGGCCCGCTCGATGCTTGCCTGGTCAACGCTGGTTTGTTGCCCCAGGATGCGGCGGTACCGGGCGTAGGAGCGTAGCTGCTGGGACAGGGATTCCGCGGTGAAGGGTTTGAGCATGTAACCGAGGGCACCGCGGCGCAGAGCCACGCGGATGGATTGCGCATCCGAGGCCGCCGTCAGCATCACGGCATCGACGTCGAGCTGGCCCAGCAGGTCAAGCCCTGAACCGTCGGGCAGATAGACGTCCAGCAACACGAGGTCCGGGCGCAGGCTGTGGATCGCCTGCAACGCCTGGGACACTGAGCCCACGGGCGCCAACGCCATGAATCCCGCCACGGAATCGACGTAGGCCGCGTGCAGCCTGGCCACGTGGAAGTCGTCGTCCACGATCAACACTCTCAAGTCCTCAGCCAATGCTGTCCTTCCTCGCCGTTGGCCCCGTCCCGGTTTCCGGTGCATCCATGTCGTCGTCCCGCACACCCGTGCCGCCCATGACGCCCGGAACGGTGGCCATGAAGACCGCCCCGGGTCCGCCGGGCGTGCCGCTCTCCAGAACCCTGACCTCGCCGCCCCGGCGACGCGCCAGGTTTCTGACCAACGCCAGCCCGAAACCTTGCCCGGCTGCCGCGCCGGACGGTTGCGCCGCCGTCGTGAATCCTTCCGCGAAGACCTCCTCGGGTCCGGCACCTGCCAAACCATCTCCCGAGTCTGCCACCACTATGTGCAGGGTCCCGCCGTGGGTGGCGTCGTCCAACAGTTCAACTTCCACCCAGCGTTCGGCTGCGGAACCCCCGACGGCGGCACTCACTGCGTTGTCGATGAGGTTGCCGAGGACTGTGGTGACGTCCTGCGGATCCACGACGTGGCCGCGTACCAGGGTTTCCGGACCGATGCGCAGGCTGACGCCCCGTTCGGAGGCTTCCACGCTCTTGGCGCCGACGAATGCCTGCAGGTAGGGATCCTGGAGCAGCTCCGCCTGTTCCACAGGGAACTTCAGTGGTCCCGTGGCGGAGAGCCGTTCCAGGTATGTCTTGGCCTGCTCGTGCTGGCCGATGCTCATGAAGCCGGCAATCGTGTGGAGCTGGTTGGCGAACTCGTGGCGTTGGGCGTGCAGGGCCGTGGACATGGTTCCGACCGCGTCCAACTGCCGGGTGAGCTGCTGCAGTTCGGTGCGGTCGCGCAGCATGACCACCCAACCGAGGTCCTCCTTGCGGTGCCAGGCTTTGCGGGCACTCGCCACGAGGACGCGTCCACCGGCCACAACCTCGACGGCCTCGGCGTCTTGGGCCGCAGGGCGGGTGAGTTGCTTGAGCTGGCCGGGAACGTTGGCGGATGCCCAGTCCTGGCCGGTGATGTCCGGAAGGTCGAGGAGCCGCGATGCGGCAGCATTGAAGACCGAAATCCGACCGTCGGCAGCGATGCCGATCACGCCGTCGTCCACGCCCTGCAACACGGCCACCTGATCGTGGACCAGGGTGCTGATTTCCTCTGGTTCCAGCCCCAACGTCAGGCGCTGCAGGCGGTGGCGGAGCAGGAACGATGCCAGGACTCCGGCCAGCAGGGCGCCGCCGGCGGTCAGGGCGATCGGCACGATGTCCCGGGCAAGGCTCCTGGTCAGTGACTCCACTGAGTACCCCACGCTGACTTCGCCCACGATCGTGCCGGTCCGGTCCGCGGGGCCGGGGGCATAGACGGGAACTTTCGCACCTGCGGAGGGGCCCAACGTGCCGGTGTTGCGGGTGGTGATTTCTTCGCCGCCCAGGGCAACGGAAGGATCCGTGCTGACCCGTTCACCAAGGCGGGCGGGTTCAGGGTGGGCCAGTCGCAGGCCGGTCTCGTCGGTGATCACCACAAACAGGGCGCCGGTACGGACCCGGGCCGCTTCGGCTGCGGCTTGGAGCGGTCCCTGCAGAAGGACCGGCGGGGGAGGGGTGCCTTCCTCCTTGCTGATGTCCTGGACGTCGGCCCGTACATCGGGGTCGGCGGCGACGGTCCGGGCGAGCGTAAGGGCTTGGTTCTCGGCTTCAGTGCCAATCCGGTCATAGACGAGCCAGGCGTGAACGGCGCCGCTGAGCAGCACCACCAGAAGCACGACGCCGAGTTGGAGAAGGAGCGTCTGGGTGGAAAACCGCATGCTGACATTGCTGCTGCGCACCTTCGCTCCTTTCCGTCATCTCCATTGAAGCATTGAGCACAATGCGCAAAACGTGCGCAACGAGCAGTACTTCCATCAATTCCCACAAACCCCTGCACGTGACCGGGACCACCCTAGGTTTGTAGTGCGCATCACACCGAAGTGTGCCATTCACAGTAGTAAGGAGCCGGCCGTGCTGGTTTTGCTTGGATTCGCAATGATTGCGGTATTCATGGTCCTGATCATGACCAAAAAACTGACGCCAGTCCTGGCGTTGATCATCGTCCCCACCGTTTTCGGACTTTTCGCCGGCGCCGGGCTGGGAATCGGGCCCATGGTCATCGATTCGATGAAGTCCATGACGTCCACGGCCGCGCTCCTCATGTTCGCGATCATCTACTTCGGCTTGATGATCGACGTCGGGCTCTTCGATCCGCTGGTGAAGTTCATCCTCCGGAAGCTCGGCAACGACCCCGCCAAGGTGGTCCTCGGCACCGCGATCCTCGCTGCGGCGGTTTCCCTTGACGGCGACGGTTCCACCACCTTCATCCTCACGACGGCCGCGATGCTGCCTGTCTACCTGCGGCTCAAGATGAGCCCCGTGGTCCTCACCTGCGTGGCAGGCCTCGCCAACGGCACCATGAACATCCTGCCGTGGGGCGGCCCCACCGCCCGCGCCGCCACCGCACTGCACCTGGACGTCAACGACGTCTTCGTTCCCATGGTCCCGTCGTTGATCGTCGGCCTCATCGTTGTCCTGGTCTTCGCCTGGCTGCTCGGCCTGCAGGAACGCAACCGCCTCCGCGCCACCGCACCGGAAATCTGGGCTGACGTCGCCGGCGGTTCGGACGCGTTCGACGGCGGCAAGGGCCGCGGCGGTTCTGTCGCCGGCGGTTCGCGCAACGGCGGACCCCGCTTTGGCCGTACCGGCACAGCCACAGGCGCCGGCAAGCCGGGCACCGGGGGAGGCACCGGCGTCGCAGTCCTCGAACGCACCGAAGAATTGGTGGACGAGCATGACACCGCCATGGCGGATACGGCACTGGACCCCAACCGCTCAACGCTTCGTCCCAAGCTGTTCTGGTTCAACCTCGGCCTGACGGTCGCCGTCATGGTCACCCTGGTTGCCAACATCGTCCCGCTGCCGTTCGTCTTCATGGTCGGTTCCGCAATCGCCCTGCTGGTGAACTTCCCCAAGGTCAAGGACCAAGGCGCACAGCTGATCGCCCACGCACCCTCGATCGTGGCAGTGGTCAGCATGGTCATGGCAGCCGCAGTCCTCACCGGCGTCCTCAACGGCACGGGCATGGTCAAGGCGATGTCCGAGTGGCTCGTTCAGATCATTCCCTCGGAAATGGGCCCCTTCATGGCCGTCATCACCGGCGTGCTCAGCATTCCCATGACGTTCTTCATGAGCAACGATGCCTTCTACTTCGGTGTCCTCCCGGTCCTCAGCGAAACCGCGGCACACTACGGCGTCGATGCCGTCGACATGGCCCGGGCCTCCATCACCGGCCAGCCGTTCCACCTGCAGAGCCCGCTGGTTCCGGCAATCCTCCTGCTGGTCTCCCTGGCCAAGGTGGACCTCGGCGACCACCACAAGAAGGTCCTGTGGCGCACCGCCGTCATCTCGCTCGTCATGCTCGCCGTGGGCATGCTGACCGGAGCCATCGGCATCGGCTGACCGTCGCACGTCCGTGCAGCCAAGCCAAGTAGACTGGTTCGGAAAACCATTTGAACTTTGCAGGGGAGATCCATGGCTGCGATCAACCGTGACGACGTCGCGCATCTTGCGCGTCTGGCTCACATTGAGATGAGTGACGAAGAGCTGGACAGGATGGCGGGCGAACTGGCCGTCATCGTGGACGCGGTGAAGTCCGTGAGTGAAGCCGCCGGGGATGATGTACCGGCCACGTCCCACCCTATTCCGTTGACCAACGTGTTCCGCGAGGACGTTGTTGGCCACACCTTCACGGCGGACCAGGCGCTGTCCGGAGCCCCGGATGCGGCCGAGAACCGCTTCAAGGTCCCGGCAATCCTGGATGAGGACTAACACGATGACTGAACAGAACAACGAACTCATTCGCCACTCAGCTGCCGACCTCGCCGCCAAGCTGGGCGCAGGCGACGTCTCCGCCGTCGAGGTCACCCAGGCGCACCTGGACCGGATCGCGGACGTCGACGGCCAGGTCAACGCCTTCCTGCACGTCAACGCCGAAGAGGCCCTGGCCGTCGCTGCCGAGGTGGACGCCGCCCGTGCAGCCGGCGAGGACCTGCACGCACTCGCCGGTGTGCCGATCGCGGTGAAGGACCTGATCGTCACCATCGGCCAGCCCACCACGGCGGGCTCCAAGATCCTCGAGGGCTGGCACAGCCCCTACGACGCCACGGTGATCAAGAAGCTCCGTGCCGCGAAGATGCCGATCCTCGGCAAGACCAACCTTGACGAGTTCGCCATGGGTTCCTCCACGGAGCACTCCGCGTTCGGGCCCACCCGCAACCCGTGGGACCTGGACCGGATCCCCGGCGGTTCAGGCGGCGGGTCAGCTGCCGCCGTCGCTGCTTTTGAAGCGCCGCTCGCCCTGGGCACGGATACCGGCGGATCCATCCGCCAGCCCGGTGCCGTCACCGGAACCGTGGGCATGAAGCCGACGTATGGTGCCGTGTCCCGTTACGGGGCCATTGCGATGGCTTCGTCGCTGGACCAGATCGGTCCTGTGTCCCGTACGGTGCTGGACTCCGCACTCCTGCAGGAAGTCATTGGCGGCCACGATCCTTTCGACTCCACGTCACTGACCGATCCGTTCACCAACCTGGTTGAGGCTGCCCGCCTGGGCAACGTTGCCGGGATGAAGATCGGCATCATCAAGGAACTGCACGGCGAGGGCTACCAGGCCGGCGTCGAGAACCGTTTCAACGAATCCCTCGAGCTGCTCAAGGAAGCCGGAGCGGAAATCGTCGAGGTCTCCTGCCCCAACCTGAAGTACGCCCTGGGTGCCTACTACCTCATCATGCCCTCCGAGGTCTCCAGCAACCTGGCCAAGTTCGACGGCGTCCGGTACGGTCTGCGGGTACTGCCCAAGGACGGTCCCATGACCATTGAACGTGTCATGGCAGCCACGCGCGCCGCTGGTTTCGGCGACGAAGCCAAGCGCCGCATCATCCTTGGAACCTATGCTTTGAGCGCCGGCTACTACGACGCCTACTACGGTTCCGCGCAGAAGGTCCGCACGCTCATCCAGCGCGACTTCGATGCTGCGTTCGCCCAGGCGGACGTCCTGATCTCCCCGACGGCACCCACCACGGCGTTCAAGCTGGGGGAGAAGCTCGACGATCCGCTGGCCATGTACCTGAACGACGTCGCTACGATTCCTGCGAACCTGGCCGGCATTCCGGGCCTCTCGCTGCCGGGCGGCCTGGCCGATGAAGATGGTCTGCCGGTTGGTATCCAGCTGCTGGCTCCGGCCCGCGAGGATGCACGCCTCTACCGCGTGGGCGCGGTGCTCGAATCCGCCCTCGAAGAGAAGTGGGGCGGCCCGATGCTTGCGCAGGCACCTCTGTTGAATAAAGCCGGGCTCGGCACTGTTACATCTACCGCCGGAGGTTCCAACTAATGTCCGTCGACGCAATCCTGAGCTTCGAGGAAGCCATGGAGAAGTACGATCCCGTCCTGGGGTTTGAGGTCCACGTTGAGCTCAACACCAAGACCAAGATGTTCTCCTCCGCCCCGAACGTCTTCGGCGACGAGCCGAACACCAATGTCAACGAGGTGGACCTGGGCATGCCGGGTGTCCTTCCCGTCGTGAATAAAGCGGCTGTGGAGTCATCCATCAAGATCGGCCTCGCCCTGAACTGCAAGATCGCCGAGTCCTGCCGTTTTGCCCGGAAGAACTACTTCTACCCGGACACGCCCAAGAACTTCCAGACCTCGCAGTATGACGAGCCCATTGCCTACGACGGCTACCTGGACATCGAGCTCGAGGACGGCACGGTCTTCCGCGTCGAGATCGAGCGTGCCCACATGGAAGAGGACGCCGGAAAGCTGACCCACATGGGCGGCGCCGCAGGCCGCATCCAGGGCGCCGACTACTCCTTGGTGGATTACAACCGCGCCGGTGTTCCCCTCGTGGAAATCGTCACCAAGCCGATTGAGGGCGCGGGCAGCCGCGCACCGGAACTCGCGAAGGCCTATGTGGCTGCCGTCCGCGAGATCGTGAAGAACCTTGGCGTGTCCGACGCCCGCATGGAACGCGGCAACGTCCGTTGCGATGCGAACGTGTCCCTGCGCCCGCACGGCCAGGAGCGCTTCGGTATCCGCTCGGAGACCAAGAACGTCAACTCGCTGCGCGCCGTAGAACACGCCGTCCGCTACGAAATCCAGCGTCACGCCGCGGTGCTGGATTCCGGCCAGCCGGTTGTCCAGGAGACGCGCCACTGGCACGAGGACACCCGTTCGACGACGTCGGGCCGGGCCAAGTCCGACGCCGACGACTACCGCTACTTCCCGGAGCCGGACCTGGTTCCCGTGGTTGCCTCGCGTGAATGGGTGGAGGAGCTTCGCGCCACCCTCCCCGAGCCGCCGGCCGAGCGCAGGAAGCGCCTCAAGGAAGCCTGGGGCTACTCCGACCTCGAATTCCGCGACGTCGTCAACGCCGGGGTCATGGACTCCATCGAGGAAACCGTCGCTGCCGGTGCCACGGCCGACGTAGCCCGCAAGTGGTGGATGGGCGAGGTTGTTGGCCGCGCCAAGGTTGCCGACGTGGAACCGGCAGAACTCGGCGTCACCCCGCAGCTGATTGTTGAACTCAACAAGCTTGTTGAGGGCGGCAAGATCAACAACAAAATGGCATCCCAGGTACTGGACGGCGTCCTCGCCGGAGAAGGTACGCCGGAGGAGATCATCGCCAAGCGCGGCCTGGCCGTGGTTTCCGACGACGGCCCCCTCCTGGAAGCCATTGACGCAGCCCTGGCAGCCCAGCCGGACGTCGCCGAGAAGATCCGCGGCGGCAAGATCCAGGCCATCGGCGCCATCGTGGGCGGGGTCATGAAGGCCACGCGCGGGCAAGCCGATGCCGGACGCGTCCGTGAGCTGATCCTCGAGAAGCTCGGTGTCCGGGGCTAGTTAGCCCAACCAGCTGGCAGCAAGGGTTGTTTTGAGCGATCAAAACAACCACTGCTGCCAGCTATTTTTTTGTCTCAGCCGCGCGCTGTGACGAAAAGTGATTTCTAAGCGCAGTTTCGATCACGATGTTGCAAAAAGAGATGCGAGTCACTTATGGTTTGTTAAACGGTTAACGAGCGTGGCTTGAATCACATCGATGGTTTCGCTCAGCACTTTAGGAGACTGCATGAACTCGACGACGGAACGGGCTCCGGCACCGCCGGAAGCTCGCCGAGTCCCGGATCCGGCGGGCGTAACAGTCCGCGGCTCCGGTCCGAAGAAGCGGAAGAGGAGCAACGTCCCGAAGCAGAGTTTCCGGGCCCGCCTGCGGCGCGACAAGCAGATGCTGCTCATGATGCTCCCGGGAGTGGCCTTTCTCCTGCTCTTTTTCTACATACCGATCCTGGGCAACGTCATCGCGTTCCAGGACTACCAGCCCTACCTGGGCATCGGTGACAGCCTGTGGGTGGGCTGGCAGAACTTCGTGGACCTTTTCGGCAATCCGGACTTCATCCACGCTTTCTGGAACACCTTGTACCTGGCCGCCTGGCAGTTGGTCTTCCTCTTCCCGGTGCCGCTGGTACTGGCATTGATCGTGGATTCACTGATCAGCACCCGCGTCCGCCGGATTTTCCAAAGCATCGCCTACCTGCCGCACTTTCTTTCCTGGGTCTTGGTCATCGCGTTCTTCCAGCAGATGCTCGGCGGCGCAGGTTTCGTCAACAACGTGCTCCGGGACTGGGGCATGGAACCGATCCCGTTCATGACCAACCCGGAGACGTTCCCGGTGTTGGTGGTGGTCCAGATGATCTGGAAGGACGCCGGCTGGGCAATGATCATCTTCCTTGCGGCACTTGCCAGCATTGATGCCTCGCTCTACGAAGCGGCAGCGGCCGACGGTGCGGGTCGCTGGCGCAGGATGTGGCACATCACCCTGCCCGGCCTCAGGCCCGTGATCGTCCTCCTGCTCATCCTTCGCATCGGCGACATTCTTTCCGTGGGCTTCGAGCAGTTCATCCTGCAGCGCGACGCCGTGGGAGCAGGCGCCGCGGAAGTGCTCGACACCTTCACCTACTACACGGGCGTGGTGGGAGGCGGCTGGAGCTCGGGCGCGGCAGCCGGACTGGCCAAGGGGATAGTCAGCGCCCTGCTGATATATGGCGCCAACAAACTTGCCCACCGCTTCGGCGAAGACGGAATCTTCGCACAACGAGTGCGCTGACAGCCACGCTGACCCGCGCGCCTGCCGCGCTGCGCCCGCCGCATTAGGAGAAACCCCATGGCAACAACACTTTTCACCAGGAAACCCCGGGAGCTTAGCTACGACCCCAAGCGCCCCGTGTGGAAGGAGAAGCCTTCCGCCGTGTATCAAACGGTCAAAGCGGTAGTCCTGGTTGCCTTCAGCGTGTCCATCCTGACGCCCATTTTGCTGGTCGTCTCCACGTCCCTGGCTGACAACGAACAACTCGTGAAGGCCGGCGGGTTCGTACTCTGGCCCGAACGTCCAACCTTGGAAGCCTACGCCACCATTTTCAAGGGCCCCATGGTGCTCCAATCCCTCGGGGTCAGCATGCTGGTAACCGTGGTGGGTACCATCCTGGCGCTGTTCGTAACCATCACCATGGCCTACGCCACCAGCCGCACGGTCCTGTTTGGCCGTCCGGTGGTCCTTGCGGTCCTGCTGACCCTCCTGTTCGCACCAGGCCTGATTCCGTCCTTTCTGATGATCCGCCAGCTTGGCCTGTTGGATTCGTTGTGGTCGCTGATCCTTCCCGGCATTTTCGGGGCCTTCAACTTTGTGGTCATGCGTTCGTTCTTCATGAATATCCCGGGCGAGCTCATCGAAAGTGCCAGGATCGACGGCGCCAACGACTGGCAAATCCTGTGGCGCATCGTGATGCCGCTGTCCAAAGCCGTGATCGCCGTCGTCGGGCTGTTTTACGCAGTGGGCTTTTGGAACTCGTTCTTCAACGCTTTGCTCTACATCAACGACCACAGCAAGTGGCCCATCCAGTTGCTGCTCCGCAATTTCGTGGTCCAGGGCAGCGGTGCGGCGGACCAGTTGGGAATCACCACCTCACCGCCACCGCAGTCCATCCAGATGGCAGTGGTGGTGGTAGCGCTTGTCCCGATCCTGATGGTCTACCCGTTCCTCCAAAAGCACTTCGCCAAGGGCGTGATCACCGGCGCAGTCAAGGGCTAGCGCCACGCCGGGAACACGGGTTCACCAAGCACTTCAATCACGCATATCAGCTATGAAGCAAGTAACCAGAAAGGGTTATGCCATGACCAGCACTACCTCTCAGGCTGGATTCAGCCGCCGCGGTTTCCTTGGCCTCGCCGGGCTGGCCGTCACCGCCGCAGGCTTGTCCGCCTGCGGTGGCGGCGGGGCCGCAGGCAACGGAGGCGCCGCCGCCTCCGCGTCGGTCACGTTGCCCACGTACAAGGAATTCACCGGCGTCACTCCGGATATCGCCGGTAACGCAAAGGGCCTCCAAGCCGCCTACTTCAAGCTGCCCACCGCCGTGCAGTCCGTGAAGGCGCCGCCGCTCAAAGGCAAAGTCACCGGCCTGACGGAAACCTTCGAAACCATGAGCCCCGGCCTGAAGGACAATCCCTTCTGGCAGCGGCTCAATGCCAAGCTCGGCGGCGACCTGGAGCTTCAGATTGCCGAAGACATTGGCGACGGCTATCCGGCCAAGTTCGCCACGGTGCTTGCCAGCAATGATCTTCCGGACATGATGTGGGTTCCGCCGAACCAGGGTATCCCCAACGTTGGCCCGATGCTCGAGGCCAAGTTCCAGGACCTGACCCCGTACCTTTCCGGTGACTCCGTCCTTGAGTACCCCAACCTTGCCGCACTGAAGCCCGATTCCTGGAAGACCGCCGTCGTGAACGGCAAGATCTGGGGAGCTCCCATCCCGAGTACCCCCTTCGGGCAGGTCTACGCGGGCAACCATGACGTGTGGGCGCAGGTGGGTGGCTTCGAAGCTGCCAACGCCGAGGAATTCCTGGAGAAGGCCAAGGAGTTGACCCGTCCCGGTGAACAGAAATACGCGCTGGAACCTGCCTACATTAACGCCCTCCACATGGTCACTGAGTGGTTTGGTGCGCCGAACAGTTGGGCCGTCAATAAAGACCGCACGCTGACCCATCTGTATGAAACCGACGAATACATGGCGGGCGTGGAGTTCACGGCCAAGATGTTCGCGGCCGGTGTCTTCTACCCGGATGCCAAGGCCTCGGACATCCGCACGCGGGTGGCCAACGGCAGCGTTGCCGCGCAGGTGCTGGTGGGCCCGCACGATATCCGCAGCTACCGCGCCCTGAACAAGAGCGCGAAATTCGACATCCTGATCCCGTTCAGTGCCGACGGCAAGGTCAAGCCCGTCTACGACATGGGCTATGGAACGGTGGGCTTCACCCCGTTCAAGAAGGCTGAGGAGGGAAAGATCCGTGAGTTGCTGGCGCTGATGAACTACCTGTCGGCGCCGTTCGGCACGGTGGAGTACATGCAGAAGAACTTCGGCGAGCTTGGCCATGATTACACCCTTGATGCCTCAGGGAATCCTGCATTGACGGAGGCAGGAGCTATCAATGCACCCGGTTTGGTGTCGGCGTTGAACATCATGTCCAGCCCCGAGAACGTCATTTTCAACCCCGGGTTCGACGACGACACCCGGTACGTCAGCCGGCAGGAAGAGAAACTGCTCGAGTTTGCCTGGCGCAACCCCACCAACGGCTCCTACTCGGACACCAACGCGAAGGTGGGTGCCAAGATCACCAAGCAGCTGCGCGACAAGGTGGTGGATATCATCACCGGCCGCGCAAAGATCGACGAACTCAAGGACGCGGTCAAGCGCTGGAAGAGCGAAGGGGGCGACAAGATGCGCGATGAGTACCAGGCCGCGTTGGACCCCAACGCGCCTGTCTTCAGGAGCTAGCCTCAAACCAACAACGAAACCACTCGGACGCGAAGAACACAGCAAGGGGAACCATGGCAAAAGCGGGCACCACAGGAGTCAGGCCCACCATCCGCATGGTGGCCGAACTCGCGGGCGTTTCCACAGCCACGGTTTCCTATGTGCTGTCCGGTCGCCGCGGTGAGGGCGGACCCGGGGTGTCGGATGCGACGGCGGACAAGGTCAAGGCGGTAGCCGAGCGGCTCGGCTACCGCCCCAACCAGGCTGCCCGGGCCATTCGGACGGGCCGGACAAATACGGTGATCCTGTCCCTGACCATGCTCTCCGACCCTTGGTCGCTGTCGGTCATCGAGGCCGTTCAGAAAGCGTCAGCTCCACTGGGCATCACGCCGATGATCTTGGGTGACGCCGACTGGGTCAAGGTTCTGGGCACGCACAATGCCGATGCGGTCTTCGTGGACGCAGTCCGTCCTGAGCAGCGGGAAGCCCTGCTCCGGCTCGCCGGGCACGGCACCACGCTGGTGGTCTTTGACGAGGAGTTGCCCGCGGAGGGCTTCGATGTCATCCGTTCCATCGCCGGACCAGGCTGCCGCATGGCCGTGGAGCATCTGCTCCACGGCCATCGGCGGATTGCCTGCCTGACCCCGGCATCAGCGGGAGGCAAGACCGGCGGGACCAGATACCAGGCCTACTCGTCCGCTTTGGCTGCGGCGAAGATCCCGGAAAGAGACGATTTCGTCGGCCTGTTCGACGGCACCACCGCCGGAGCCTACGCTGCGGCAACACGGCTGCTCAGCATGCCGGACCGGCCCACAGCCATTTACGCCACCACGGATTACGCCGCGGTCAGCGCCATCAACGCGGCCCAACGCCTGGGCCTCGCCGTGGGCACAGACGTGGACATCATCGGTGTGGGCAACACAGTGGAAGGCGAACGGATGTCGCCCTCGCTGAGCACTGTGGGCCCCGTTGACTTCTTCGACAAACTCGCCCGGCTGCTCCTGCGGCGGGCAACCGGTCACGCCGCCCCGGAGGCACCCGGAGTCCTCGACTTCCCCTGGCACTTGTTCGTGCGCGAATCGGCGCCGCACCGAAATGCCGAAACCAGACTCAACTAAAACAGCAGAAGGAAAAATTACACGCCATGGAAAAGGATTTGAAGGTCGGCATCGTGGGTTTCGGCTTGCGTTCAGGGCTGTGGAAGCACGCCCACAAGCCGGGCCAAGGCTCCGAAGTCACCGTTGTTTGCGACCTCAGTGAACGTGGCCGGGCAGACGCCGCCGGCAGCATCCCGACGGCCCGCATCACCGGAGATCTGGAGGAACTGCTGGACAGCGGGATCGACGCCGTCCTCGTCCTGACCCCCGACAACCAGCACGCGGCCGTCGCCGTCCGAACGCTTAAGGCGGGCATCCCCACTTTCTGCGAGAAACCCCTGGACATCACGGTGGAGGCTGCGGACCTGATCCTGAAGACGGCCTTTGAAACCGGAACCCGCTTGTACGTAGGCCACAACATGCGCCACATGCCTGTGGTGGTCCAGATGCGCAACCTGATCGAGGATGGCAGGATCGGCGACGTCAAAGCGGTCTGGTGCCGCCACTTCGTGGGCCACGGGGGAGACTTCTACTTCAAGGACTGGCACGCCCAGCGCGCCAACGTCACGTCCCTTCTCCTCCAAAAAGGTGCCCACGACATTGATGTCATCCACTGGCTGGCCGGCGGATACACCAAGCGGGTTGCCGCCGTCGGAGACCTCGCAGTCTATGGTGACGTGGCCAACCGCGGTGATAACACCGGCAAGCGCATGGGGGACTGGTTCTCGATCGACAACTGGCCGCCCACCGAGCAGAAAGACCTGGCGAAGGTCATTGATGTCGAGGACATCTCCATGATGAACATGGTGCTCGACAACGGCGTCCTGGCCAGCTATCAGCAGTGCCATTTCACCCCTGATTACTGGCGAAATTACACGGTTATCGGCACCAAAGGCCGGATCGAGAACTTCGGCGACGGGCCAGGGGAGACCATCAAAGTGTGGACCAGCCGGACCTCCGGCTACGCGGAGCCGGACCAGGTCATCCCCATTCAGGACGGCGAAGGCGGCCACGGCGGTGCGGACCCTCTCCTGATCGGGGAGTTCCTGCGCTTCGCCTCCGAAGGCGGCCGGACCCGGACAAGCCCGGTTGCCGCCCGGCAGGCAGTAGTGGCCGGCATCCTCGCCACGGAATCGCTGCGCAGTGACGGCTCGGCCCGGGAGGTACCGGAGCTCCCGGCCGATTTGGTGGCGTACTTCGACGCCGGCCAGCCCGCTCACCACGCCGTCAACTGCGGTCTACTTGGGTGAGGAGAGCCCGGTCATGACGGTTTGAAGTGACTCGCAAACCGTCATGACCGATTTCCGTTTGAGCGTTTCGGGCCGTGCAAGGATGTCGATTTTGCGGACCGAATTCACGCCCGACAGTGGACGCAGCACCACCACCCCGGCGTCCAGCACCCGCCGTGCCGTGAACCGCGGCAGCAGACCGATCGCGCCACCGGCAGATACCAGCGCCGCCACGGTCGAATAGTCGTTGATGCGATGCAGCACCTCGGCAGGCCGCCCGCTCACGGCAACGACGGCGGCAAGGACGTCCGCGGGCGAATAGCCATCGCGGCTGGTCACCCACGGTTCATCCACGACGTCGGACGGACCCAGTTGGCGCCGCGAAGCCAGCGGGTGTCCTGCCGGCAAAGCGACATCCAGGGGTTCATCGGCCAGCGGAATAACAGCAACTTTGTCTTCGGGCCATGGCGGGCTGTTGTCCATGCGGTGGGCGAGGACCAGGTCGTAGCGCGCTGCCAACCCCGGGAAATCCTCCTGGGCCACGTCCTCGTCTGCGAGGCGCAGGCGGGGTGACTTCCCGCCGTCGGACTCTGTTTTCGAAGCCAGCAGCGCTGCCAGGGGAGCGAACAGCGCCTGCCCGGCGCTATGGAAGGCGCTGACGCTGACGGGCGCGTCCGGGGCGTCGTGGTAGGCGCCAATCGCCGCCCGCGCATCCGCCATGGCGTTGACGACGGCGGCGCCCGCCTCGGCGAGGACGCGGCCGGCGTCGGTCAGCACCAGGGCGCGGCCCTCCTTGCGCGTCAGCGGCACGTCGACTGATTTCTGCAGCAGCGCGAGCTGTTGGGATACGGCTGAGGGCGTCACCATGAGCGTGTCTGCGACGGCCTTGACGCTGCCCAGGTCGCCGAGTTCGCGAAGCATCTGCAGCTGGTGAATTTCCATTAGCAAATCCTAAATCGTTGATTGAGAAGATTCTAATTGTGCTAAATCGTTGGCGAGGCTCTAATAGAAGTCAGCAGCAGCGAAGCAGCCCTGGCAGTGAGGAATTCCATGAAGGCTCTCTACAAATCCGGACCACACGCAGGGTTCGAACTCGTCGAACGTCCAGAGCCCCAGGCGGGTCCCGGCGATGTCAAGATCCGTGTGATGACCACCGGCATCTGCGGCACCGACCTCCACATCCAGAGTTGGGACGCCTGGGCGCAGGGCATCATCGAAACGCCCCTCATCGCCGGCCACGAGTTCTACGGCGAAGTAGTGGAAATCGGCGAGGCCGTCCGCGACGTCAAAGTAGGGGACAGGGTCTCCGGCGAAGGCCACGTGGTGTGCGGAATCTGCCGCAACTGCCGTGCCGGACGCCGCCAGATGTGCATTCATACTGTTTCCGTCGGCGTGCAGCGCGATGGTGCCTTCGCCGAATACGTCGTCATCCCGGAAACCAACGTCTGGGTCCACCACGACGAGTCCGTTACCCCTGAACTCGGCGCCATCTTCGACCCCTTCGGCAACGCAGTACACACCGCGCTGAGCTTCCCCTTGGTGGGCGAGGACGTCCTCATTACCGGTGCCGGGCCCATCGGCCTGATGGCCATCGCCGTCGCCCGCCACGCTGGCGCCCGGAAAATTGCCATCACGGACGTGTCCGCTCCGCGGCTTGAGCTGGCCCGCCGGATGGGCGTGGACCTCGCCGTCGATGTTTCCAAGATGCGCGTCCGTGAAGCGCAGCAGGAACTGGGCATGCGCGAAGGCTTCGACATCGGACTCGAAATGTCCGGACACCCCACGGCACTGCCTGAGATGATCGACAACATGAACCACGGCGGACGCATCGCCATGCTTGGCCTTCCGAGCCAATCCATCGACATCGACTGGGGCAAGGTTGTCACCCACATGCTCACCCTCAAGGGCATTTACGGCCGTGAAATGTTCGAGACCTGGTACGCGATGAGCGCCATGCTCTCTTCCAACCCCGTACTTCACCGCAGCATCTCCGCCGTCGTCACGGACAAGCTGCCCGCCACTGAGTGGGAGAAGGGCTTCGAGATCGCCCGCAACGGTGTGGGCGGCAAAGTGGTCCTTGACTGGACTGAACTGTAACCGCCCCGCACCGCATTCGACCCCGGAAAGACTGAGGAGCACCATGTATTCAGCCATCAAAGACCAACTTCAGGCCGAACTGGACGAGATCCGGAGTGCCGGACTCTTCAAGACCGAACGCCACATCGATTCGTCGCAGGCCAGCCACATCGCAGCGGGCCAGCTGGGGCAGCCGGCCAACCAGGTCCTGAACTTCTGCGCCAACAACTACCTGGGCCTGGCCGACCACCCGGACATCATTGCCGCGGCCAAGTCGGCAATGGACGAGCGCGGCTTCGGCATGGCTTCCGTACGGTTCATTTGCGGAACCCAGGACCTTCACCTGGAACTCGAGGCCCGTGTTTCGCAGTTCCTGGGCACCGAGGACACCATCCTCTTCTCCAGCTGCTTCGACGCCAACGGCGGCGTCTTCGAGTCCCTGTTCGGGCCGGACGATGCCATCATTTCCGACTCCCTGAACCACGCGTCCATCATCGACGGCATCCGCCTCAGCAAGGCCAAGCGCTTCCGCTACGCCAACCGGGACATGGCTGATCTCGAAGCCAAGCTGCTGGAAGCCTCCGGTTCGCGACGGAAGATCATCGTCACCGACGGGGTGTTCTCCATGGACGGCTACCTCGCCCCTCTCGAGGCCATCTGCGACCTCGCCGAGAAGCATGACGCGCTGGTCATGGTGGATGACTCCCACGCAGTCGGCTTCATGGGCCCCACTGGTGCCGGCACGCCGGAGCACGCCGGGGTTTCCGGGCGCGTGGATATCTACACGGGCACGTTCGGCAAGGCACTGGGTGGCGCCTCCGGTGGTTACGTTTCCGGCCGCGGCGAAATCGTGGCGATGCTCCGTCAAAAGGCACGCCCCTACCTGTTCTCCAACTCGCTTGCCCCGGCGATCGTTGCGGCAACCATCAAAGCGATCGAGCTCGTCCAGGGCTCGGGGGAGCTGCGCACCAAGCTCTTCGAAAACGCCGCGCTGTTCCGCCGCCGGATGAGCGAGGAAGGCTTCGAGCTGCTCGACGGCGAACACGCCATTATCCCGGTCATGTTCGGCGACGCCGTGGTCGCGGCCCGGATTGCCGACGAGATGCTCAGCAACGGCGTTTTCGTGACTGCCTTCAGTTACCCCGTGGTGCCCAAGGGGGCCGCCCGCATCCGCGTCCAGCTTTCTGCCGCCCACAGCGCGGACGACGTCGAGGCCTGCGTTCAGGCGTTCGTCAAGAGTCGCGCCGCGGTCGCCGTCGCCTAAACGCCCCACCCGTCCCTCTATCACTTCCCGCCCCCTTTTTGGCGTTCCTCTATCACTTCCCGCCCCCTTTTTGGCGTCCCTCTGTCACTTCCCGTCGCTCCCAACTTTCTTCAGGAGAGTGATAGAGCGACGGGGGTTTTGGGGTGGGATGTGATAGAGCGGTGGGGGTTTTGGGGTGGGATGTGATAGAGCGGTGGGGGTTTTGGGGTGGGATGTGATAGAGCGGTGGGGGTTTTGGGGTGGGATGTGAGAGAGGATGGTCCCATGGCTTCGATTTATGACGTTGTGATCGTTGGCGGCGGAATCGCCGGTTTGTCCCTCGCTTCGGCGCTGGCCGGGAAGTGTTCGGTGGCGCTTCTGGAAGCTGAACAGGAGCTGGCCTTCCATACCTCCTCCAGATCCGCCCGCCAGCTGATTCCCAGCTATGGCCCGCCCGTGGTGCAGGAACTGACCATGCGGACCTTGGAACTCTTGAAGGCCAGGGACGACGACGCCCCGGAACCCGTCCTGACGCCGCGCAGCTTCATGCTGGTGGGCGATGAAGAAACCGTTCGGGCCGAAGCGAGCGGGAACATGACGCCGATTCCGCACGCCGAGGCGCTCGAATTGTGTCCCGCCCTCAAGCCGGGTTCCTTCACTGCAGCCGGACTGGACAGCGGCTCCTTCGGTTGTAATGCCCCGCTGTTGCTCGAGGACCACCGCCAAAAGGCCGAGGCTGCCGGCGTCGACATCATCACCGGCGCGCGGGTCCATTCCGCGCAGCGACTGGGAAGCGGCTGGGAGGTGGGCGCCGGCGTCGAGGCCTTCCAGTCCGCCGTCGTTGTCAATGCCGCGGGTGCATGGGCTGACGAACTGGCCGTCATCAGCGGCGTGGAAAAACTGGGCTTGCAGCCCTACCGCCGGACCGCGGCGATCGTCAACGTGCAGACGCCGCTCGCGCCGCAAACTCCTATGGTGTGCGCCGCGGACGATTCTTTCTACTTCCGCCCGGAAGGTCAGCAGGTTCTCATCTCGCCGTCGGAGCATGTGCCAAGCGGTGCCGAAGATGCCAAACCTTACGCGGGCGACGTGGACAGACTCATCAGCGTGCTGAATTCGGTCACCACCCTGGGCATCCAGGGCACGGACCGATCATGGACCGGCCTCCGGACGGAAGCAGCTGACGGCGTCCCGGTGGTGGGGTTCGACGCCGAGGCCAAAGGTTTCTTCTGGCTTGCCGGCCAGGGCGGGTACGGCTTCCAGACCTCCTCGGCAATAGCCGAGCTGGCCGCCGCCATCATCATGGGGGACAGTCCGGAATCCCGGACAGCTGAACAGTTGGCTGCCGTCCGCTGGTCCATCCGGCGCTGAACAATAGGGACATGAGCCGAACAACCCCAGCCAGCACACTCATCACCAACATCGGGGAGCTGATGACCCAGGACCTGGAACACCGGGTCTTGAAGGACGCAGCCCTGGTGTTCGAAGGCGAGCGGATTTCCTGGATCGGGTCCAGCGCTGCTGCTCCCGCCGCAGATGAAAGGGTCGACGCCGGTGGCCGCGCCGTCCTGCCGGGCTGGGTCGATTCGCACTCCCATCTGGTTTTCGCAGGGGACCGCACAGCGGAGTTCGAAGCCCGGATGTCGGGGGCGAGCTACACCGCGGGCGGGATTGCGGTGACCACGGGCGCCACGCGCAGTGTCAGCGATGCCGAGCTGGCGGGCCTGGTCAGGGAGCGGGTCCACGAGGCCCTCTCCCAAGGGACCACGTACCTCGAAAGCAAGACCGGCTATGGACTGGACGTGGCGAACGAGGAGCGCAGTGCCCGCATCGCGGCGGAGCTGGTGGACGAGGTCACGTATCTTGGCGCGCACCTGGTGCCGGCGGGTGCGGATCCGGAGGAATATACGGACCTGGTGTGCGGAGCAATGCTCGACGCCGTCCTGCCGCATGTCCGTTGGGCGGACGTCTTCTGTGAGCAGGGCGCTTTCAACGAGGACCAGTCCCGGCGCGTCCTCAAGGCCGCCAAGGATGCGGGCTTGGGCTTGCGCGTCCATGGCAATCAGCTGGGCGAAGGGCCGGGGGTGGCGCTGGCCGTCGAGTTCGGCGCCGCGAGCGTGGACCACGTGAACTACCTTTCGGACAAGGATGTCCTGGCGCTCGCCGAGACGTGGGCCCATTGGAACCCGTCCACCGGTACCGGCACGCGCGGCACAGTGGCTACCTGCCTTCCCGCCTGCGATCTCTCCACACGACAGCCCTTGGCGCCCGGCCGTGAGTTGGTTGACGCGGGCGTGCAGATCGCGCTGGCGGCGAACTGCAACCCCGGCACGTCCTACACCACGTCCATGGCGTTCTGCGTCACCACGGCTGTGCTTCAGATGCGCTTGAGCGTCCACGAAGCGGTCCGGGCGGCGACCTACGGCGGCGCTTTGGCGCTTGGCAGGGAGTCAGGGAACGACGTAGACGGTCAGCGGGCGGTGGGTTCGCTCGCCGTCGGTCATCGCGCGGATTTGCACATGCTGAAGGCTCCTTCGGCTACGCATCTGGCGTACCGTCCCGGGATTCCGTTGACGCATTCGGTGTGGCGGGCCGGCGTGCAGGCTGTTTGAGGACGATTCAGAAGTACAACAAAGTGGGGCTGTGTTCCGGGTGGAACGCAGCCCCTCTTTTGCTTTCCGGACTGCTGGCCGATGATGCGCACCGAAGGGGCGGTCCCATCCCCGCCAATGATCCTTGTTAGATCGAAAATGATCGTTTAGTGTTTCTATAGATCAGAAAACGTCATTAGATGAGCAGGGGCGGAAACTTACGATGAGCGAGAACATGCTGGGCGCCTTCATGGAAGAAGAGCTGGTTTCCCAGCCCGAGGTCTGGCAGCGTGCCATGGAACAAGCCCGCACCGAGCATTTGCTGCCGGAGGACGGCAAACGGGTCGCAGTCATCGGCTGCGGCACGTCATGGTTCATGGCCCAGAGCTATGCCGCTGCCAGGGAAAGCGCGGGCAAAGGCGTGACGGACGCGTTCGCCGCGTCGGAAGCATTCCTGAACAGCAACAGCCCCGGGCGGAAGTACGACGCTGTTGTGGCCATCACCCGTTCCGGCACCACCACGGAGGTGCTCGGCATTCTGGCTGAGTTGCAGGGGAATGTCCCCACCGTAGCCATCATCGGCGACACCTCCTCGCCGATCGTCGGGCTGGCAGACACCGTGGTGGACCTCCACTACGCCGATGAACGCTCGGTGGTGCAGACCCGCTTCGCCACCACGGCCTTGGTCTACATGCTCACCAGCCTTGGCATCGACGTTCAGCAAGCAATTGATGACGCCTGTGGCGCCGTGGCAGCGCCGGTCTCCCGGGAACTTCTGGATGCAGAGCAATTCACTTTCCTCGGCACCGGTTGGACAGTGGGGCTGGCCCACGAGGCCGGCTTGAAGATGCGCGAAGCCGTGCAGGGGTGGACCGAGTCCTACCCCGCCATGGAGTACCGCCATGGCCCCATCTCCATCGCGGCACCGGGGCGCGTCACGTGGTTGTTCGGTGCCCAGCCGGAAGGCTTGGACAGCGACATGGCCGTCACCGGCGCCCTTTATATCCACACGGACAAGCATCCGCTGGCTGAACTGGTCCGTGTCCATAAGGTCACTTTGGAACGTGCGCGCGTTCGTGGCTTGAATCCGGACCTGCCGCGAAACCTGACGCGCTCCGTTATTCTCGACGCCCCGGCCTAGGCAACCAGTCATGGTTCTCGGAACCGCAGAATCAGCGGTCTTGTGTTTCGACGTTGGCGGGACGGACATCAAGGCCGGCGTGGTGGATGCCAAGGGGCAGGTCCTGGGCATGCGCCGCGTCCCCACGCCGTTGGACCCTGCCCGACCCGGCGAAGCCGTCCTGGACAGGCTTGCTGAGCTAAAAGCCGAGTTGGCATCGGAATTTCCTGAAGCGCCCGCCAAAGCAGCAGGCATCGTCGTCCCGGGAATCGTGGACTCCGTAGCGGGGGTGGGAATCTATTCCGCCAACCTTGGATGGCGCAACTTCCCTTTCACGGCCGAAGCCACAAAAAGGCTTGGCATCCCCGTTGCGTTCGATCACGATGTCCGCTCCGCGGCCGCGGTTGAGCACAGCTTTGGCGGATCCAAGGCATTCAACGACGTTGTAGTGATGGTGGTCGGGACAGGGATTGCGGCAGCAGTGTTCTCGGGTGGCAAGGCTGTCACCGCAGGCGGTTTCGCCGGCGAGCTCGGCCACGCCCAGGTTCCGGACCCCGACGCCGCAGGCTCCACCATCCTGGAAGCAGTGGGCTCGGCAGGGGCGATTGCCAAGCGTTACCACCGGGAATCGGGAATCCGTGTGGACGGTGCACGCGGCGTGCTGCTCCGGGCAAACGCCGGAGATGCAGTTGCCGCCCGTGTCTGGGCTGATGCCGTTGATGCCCTGGCCTTCACTATCTGCCAATGCGTGAACATTATTGGAACCGAAGCCGTTGTGGTCGGTGGAGGGCTGGCTGAAGCAGGCGACGACTTGCTCGAGCCACTCCGGAAACGGGTGGACGCCATCCTGGACTTCCAGCGCAGGCCCCAACTCATCCGTGCCCAGCTGGGGCAGGACGCCGGTTTGCTCGGTGCCGCACTGAATGCCCGCGCCCTTCTGGGAGGCACCCCATGAAACGAGCCAGCGTGAACCGCATTATTACGGTGACTGCCAATCCGGCCATCGACATGACCTACACCGTGCACGGGATCACCGAGGGTGCCAGCCACCGGGTTCCCACGCCCTTGAGCCGTGCTGGGGGCAAGGGCATCAACGTAGCCCGGGTCGCCCACCAGCTGGGATACCCCGTACTCGCCATTGCACCTACAGGTGGCGCGGCAGGGCAGACACTCGCGGCCGAACTGTGGACCAGCGGTGTTCCGCACACTCTGGTGGCAGTCGCCGCCGAAACCCGCCGCAGCATCGCGCTGGTGGATACGGTCGCGGGGGAGACGTCCATCTTCAACGAGGAAGGCCAGGCCCTTCTGCCGGACGAGTGGCGTTCACTGCGGGTCGCCGTCGTTGAGGCCGTGAGCGGCAACCGCAACCTGCCGGCCTCCGTCCTGGTCGGTTCGGGAAGCCTGCCGCCGGGGGCTCCCGCGGATTTCTACCCGGAGCTGGTGCGACTGGCCCACGACGCCGGCATCCCGGCAATCATCGACACCTCCGGTCCCGGCATCATCGCCGCGGCGAAAGCCGGCGCCGACATCCTTAAGCCCAACCATCATGAACTTGCCGAAGCGACAGGGGAGCCCAGCCTCGAAGCTGCCGCCCTCGCCCTGATCGACATGGGTGCCCGCACGGTCCTCGTCAGCGCCGGCGCGGACGGCATGCTCGCCTTCGACCACGCCGCCCCGGGCGGATACTGGAGCGCCCGCCTGCCGGAGGCGCTCAGCGGCAACCCCACAGGGGCGGGCGACGCCGGTGTGGCCGCTGCCGCCGTCGCGCTCGCCGAAGGCATCACCGAACCGCGGGAAATCCTCCGCCGGGCCACCGCGTGGTCCGCCGCGGCCGTGCTCATGCCCGCCGCTGGCGAAATCTCGCCGCGGTACCAGGAACTCCAAGACCAACTCATCGTGACATGGAAGGAGGTCCCGTGACCCTGGTCAACACCCGGGAACTCATGAACAGGGCCACCGCCACAGGAACCGGCCAAGGCGCCTTCAACGTCATCCACGTGGAGACGGCCGAGGGGCTGGTGGGAGGTGCGGAGGCAGCGGGGGTGCCGCTCATCCTGCAGATTTCAGAAAACTGCGCCAAGTACCACGGCGGGCTCGAAGCAATCGGCCTGGCAGCACTTTCCATTGCCCGGACTGCCGCGGTTCCCGTTGCGGTCCACCTCGACCACGCTGAATCCGAGGACCTGGCGCTGGAAGCGGTGGATCTTGGGTTCGGTTCGGTGATGTTCGACGGCGCCCATCTCCCTTACGACTGGAACGTGGAAGTAACCAGGCGCGTGGCCGCCTACGCGCACCAACACGGGGTCTACGTAGAGGCAGAGCTGGGTGAGGTAGGAGGCAAGGACGGCGCGCACGCCCCGGGGGTCCGCACCGACCCCGCCGAAGCCGAAGCGTTCGTGGCCGCGACCGGCGTCGACGCCTTGGCCGTGGCGGTGGGCTCCTCACATGCCATGACCGAACGCCGCGCCGTCCTTGACCTGGACCTGATCACCAAACTGAAGTCCGCCGTCGGGAAGCCCTTGGTACTGCATGGCTCCTCCGGCGTCACAGACGGGACGCTCGTAGCGGCTATTGCCGCTGGTATGACTAAGATCAACGTATCCACACATTTGAACGGGTTCTTTACCCGCGCCGTCCGTGAGTACCTCGATGCCAACCCAGCAGTGGTGGATTCCCGAAAGTACATCAAGGCAGGGCGGGACGCCTTGGTGTTGGAATCTGCTCGTATGCTCACGCTGTTCGCCAAGGCGAAATAGCCGGACCGTGAAAGGCTAGTCATGACCCGCACCGACCGGTTGACCGCCATCCTGGACCTCCTGGCCGAGTCCGGCCGGATCGAGGTCGAGGACATCGTGACCCGGCTCGGGGTGTCGCCGGCAACGGCGCGACGGGACCTGGACAGCCTGGCCAAGCAGCGCCTGCTGAGCCGGACCAGGGGCGGGGCGACCACGGGCTCTGTTGCCTATGACCTTCCGGGCCGTTACAACCGTGACGACCACGCCGAGGCCAAGCAGGCGATCGCCCAGGCGGCCTCCGAGCTGATCGGACCCGGCGCCGTCATCGGGCTCAGCGGGGGAACAACCAACACGGCCTTGGCCCAGATCCTCTCCACCAGGGAGGACCTCAACGCCCCCTCCAACCGGCCCACCCTCACGGTGGTCACCAACGCCATCAACATCGCCGCGCAACTGGCAGTGCGGCCCCACATCAAGATCATGGTGACCGGCGGGATCCTCAATCCGCGTTCCTATGAACTCGTGGGACCTTACACGGATGTCATCATGCAGAAAGTGGCCTTGGACATCGCGTTCATCGGCGTCAACGGCGTGGACCCGGAGCTGGGACCCACCATCACCGATGAGGGCGAAGCCATGGTGAATACGGTCATGGCGGGGAGGGCCACGGAGTCCTACGTGCTCGCTGACTCCTCCAAGGTGGGGCACAGGGCCTTTGCCGCGATGGCCGGCTATGAGTTCCGGCACCTCATTACGGACTCCGGGATCAAGCCCGCAGACCGCGCGGCGTTTGAAGCCAAGGGGACCGAGGTCATCGTCGCCGCCACGCACGTTGCGGACTGACAGCTCCCGGGGAAGCAACAGGATCTGAAGGCAAGATAGGAACATGCTCCTAGCCTCACGACGCCGCCTGCGCGCCGAAGTACTCATTGTCCTGGGTCTTTCGCTGGGCCAGTCTGCCGTGTATTCGGTGGTCCAGCTCCTGGACAAGATGACCAGGGCGCCGTTGTCGGAGGCAACCTCGACGCTCAACAGGTCCCAAAGCACGCGCGAGTACTTCGACCTCACCTACCAATTGCTGGACATCCTGTTCGCCCTGGTGCCGGTGGTCCTGGTTTTCTACTTCCTGTCCCTCCATGCCTCGGGAGGATCAGCATTTGCCCGTCTTGGCTTCAACTTCGCCCGGCCAGGCAAGGATGCGCTGCAAGGCCTCGGCCTGGCTGCGGCCATCGGCATTCCGTCCCTTGGCCTGTATGCCGCGGGCCGGGCATTGGGCATCACCACGGCAATTATTCCCAGTGGCCTGGACACGTACTGGTGGACCGTGCCTGTGCTGGTGCTCTCCGCCATCCGCCACGGGATCGTCGAAGAAGTCATTGTGGTGGGCTACCTGCTGGACCGTTTCGGCAAGTTCGGGTGGAGCACAGCCGCGGCAATCGTGGTCAGCGCGTTGCTGCGGGGCAGCTACCACCTCTACCAAGGGTTCGGTCCGTTCATCGGCAACGTGGTCATGGGCCTGGTGTTCGCGTGGCTTTATACCAAGACCAAGCGCGTGATGCCGCTGGTGATAGCCCACGCGCTGCTGGACATCGTGGCATTCGTCGGCTTCAGCCTCTTTGGGAAGGCCGTGGGGCTGGGCTGACCGGGTAGGCGTAGGGCCGGGAGGCCTGTGGGCATGGAGGCCCGGACCCGCCCCTTAAAGGTATTCGGCCGCCATCGGTGGGTGACGTCATTGGCACCCGCTGATGGCGGCCGAAGTATTGTGTGGAACAGCGTCAGATGGTGACGGCTCCTGCGGCGGTTTCGAAAGTGACGGACATGATGCCGGGGGTTCCGTGCGGTGCCATCCACTGGACGGCGACGTCCTCGAGCGGCTTCTCCACGGGTTCACCCAACCACTCGGTCACGCGCTCTGCGGAACCGGCGATGGTGAGGCTGGACATCTTGACGTCGCTCTCGTAGACCTTGGACGGGTGCAGGGAGGGGTCGCCTTCCCACTTGAGCATGTACGGCACCTGCGGGTCGGCGATCAAGCCGAGGATGCCGATCTGCTGCCACACGAGTTCGCGGCCGTCCGGGAACTTGCGGTTGCCCGGTACTGCGGAGCGGCCGAGGCGTGCTTCGAACGGGGCAAGGTCGTCAACGGCGACGCACCAGCCCATCCATCCACCGCCGGCTGCCGAGCGTGCCCGGACTGCCTGGCCAAAGGGTGCCTTATCCGAAGCGGGGTGGTCCAGGACCTCCACGACTTCAAGGTATTTGCTGTCCGCGAGGGGAATGATCATGTTCCGGGTGCCGAAGCGGGGGTGCACTCCGCCCCGGACTGCGTCCACTCCCAGTGCTGCGGAAATTCGTTCGGTAGTGGCCAGGAGGCCATCTTTTTCACAAGCGTAAGAGACGTGATCCATGCGCATGGCTTCATCTTGGCACTTTGTGATTCGGGTCTCAGCTAAGTGTTGCCTAACTAAGGTGGGATGTTACGGCGTGCCCTGAGGCCGGGCACCGACCCCGGCCCTGTCCCGTCGCGGAAAGACCGAAAAATACTGTCTTCGTCATAAAGGTGGGTAATTCCGTGCCGGCTTCCTAGACTGGCCGCAGTTCCAAGCACTCCCCGTTACTAAACCCATGCGCTACGAAGAGGAGCCACGTCATGTCCCAGGGATGGTCTTTCGAAACCCGCCAGATCCACGCAGGCCAGGAGCCGGATGCTGCAACCGGTGCACGCTCGCTGCCGATTTACCAGACCACTTCCTTCGTGTTCCCCAGTGCGGAGAGTGCCGCCAACCGGTTTGCGCTGGCGGAGCTGGCTCCCATCTACACCCGCATTGGCAACCCCACCCAGGACGCAGTGGAACAGCGCATTGCCAGCCTTGAGGGCGGGCTCGGGGCCCTGCTGCTCAGCTCGGGCCAGGCGGCGGAGACCTTCGCGATCCTGAACATCGCCGAGGCCGGTGACCACGTGGTGGCCAGCCCCAGCCTGTACGGCGGAACCTACAACCTCCTGGCGCACACCCTGAAGAAGTTCGGTATTTCCGTGACCTTCGTCGAGGATCCGGACAACCTGGAGCAGTGGCGCAACGCCGTGCAGCCCAACACCAAGCTGTTCTTCGGCGAAGTTGTATCCAACCCCCGCCAGGACGTGCTGGACATCGAAGGCGTCGCCGCGGTTGCCCATGAAGCGGGTGTCCCGCTGATCGTGGACAACACGCTTTCCACGCCCTACCTGATCCGTCCCATCGAGTGGGGTGCGGACATTGTGGTCCACTCGGCCACCAAGTACCTGGGTGGCCATGGTGCTGCCATTGCCGGGGTGATCGTGGATTCCGGAAACTTCGACTTCAGCCAGGACCCGGAGCGCTTCCCGAACTTCAACACTCCCGACCCCAGCTACAACGGCCTGGTCTACGCCCGCGACCTCGGCAAGGACGGCGCCCTCGGCGCCAACCTTTCCTACATCCTGAAGGCCCGCGTCCAGTTGCTGCGCGACCTTGGTTCTGCAGTATCGCCGTTCAACGCCTTCCTTATTGCCCAAGGCCTGGAAACCTTGAGCCTGCGGGTGGAGCGTCACGTGGCCAACGCCACCAAGGTGGCCGAATGGCTTGAAGCCCGTGACGACGTCGAAGCGGTCGCCTATGCGGGCCTGCCGTCCAGCCCCTGGTACGACCGTGGCCGCAAGTACGGTCCCCGTGGCACGGGGGCCGTTGTTGCTTTTACCATCAAGGGTGGCGTCGAAGCCGGCAAGCGCTTCGTCGATGCCTTGGAACTGCACTCCCATGTGGCAAACATCGGTGATGTCCGTTCCCTGGTCATCCACCCGGCGTCGACCACCCACAGCCAGCTGACTGCGGAACAGCAGGCCGTTGCCGGAGTAAACCCGGGCCTCGTCCGCCTGTCCGTGGGAATCGAGCACATCGATGACATCATTGCCGACCTCGAGGCCGGATTCCGCGCGGCAAAGGGTGCCTGAACCCGCCTGACGTGCGTCGCGGCGGGCCGCCCGGATTGAGGATTCTTCGCCGGGCGGCCCCGTCACGTGCGCGTTCGTGAACTAAAACGCCCTGAACCGTCATACTGCTGTCACATTCTTCGCCAGAACGGCCGTTCTCTTCCTAAACTCTAGGTGTTAGGTCATGAGTGCCAGCGATCAGCCCCGGCTTGCTGGCCGGCAACCCTCCTCCGCGGTGGGGTGCCCCGGGTGAGGACCTGGCCTGCCGCAATAACGGCGGCGGGCAAGCGCGAGGTTTAGGTGTCAAAGGAATGACCATTACTGCTACATCCCTTCCCACGTCGGAAGAACAGGACGGAACCGTCAAATACGCCCGCGTGGGTTCCCTGGAGCTGGAAGCCGGCGGGTTTCTCCCGGACGTTGTCCTGGCCTATGAGACCTGGGGCAAGCTCAATGCCGACGCCTCAAACGCCGTCCTCGTGGAGCACGCCCTGACGGGTAGTACGCATGTTGCACGCGGCGCCTCGGACGAGGAAGGCTGGTGGGAGCAGCTCGTTGGCCCGGGCGCAACGATCGACACCAACAGGTTCTTTGTCATTTCCATCAACATCGTGGGCGGCTGCTACGGCAGCACAGGGCCGTCGTCGCAAGCCCCGGACGGCAAGCCCTGGGGCTCCCGTTTCCCACTGGTGACCCTGCGCGACAGCACAGTGGCCGAAGCCCGGCTCGCCGACGCCTTGGGGATCCGGCAGTGGCATGCAGTGTTGGGCGGCTCGATGGGCGGGGCGCGCGCCTTGGAATGGGCAGTGACCTTCCCGAACAGGGTGGAGCGCTGCGCCGTGATTTCCGTCGGTGCCTACAGCACCGCGGAGCAGATCGCGTTTGCGCAGGCACAGACGCTCGCAATCCGCCAGGATCCGAACTTCAACAACGGTGACTACTACCATGGCCCGGCACCTGAAACCGGCCTTGCCTTGGCGCGGCGGATTGCCCACATCACGTATCGTTCCGCGCTGGAGCTGGACCTCCGCTTCGGCCGGGAAGCGCAGCCGCAGGAGAAACCGCTGGCCGCCGCCGTGCTGGGGGAGCGGGGGCGCTACCAGGTGGAGAGTTACTTGGACCACCAGGGCACCAAGCTGGTGCGCCGCTTCGATGCCAACAGCTACATCGCGATCACCGAGGCCCTGATGTCCCACGACGTCAGGCGGGGACGCGGCCCGCTCAAGGAAGCGTTGTCCCGGGCCACGGCACAGTTTTTTGTGGCGGCCGTGAACTCCGACCGGCTCTACTTCCCGGCACAGTCGCACGAACTCGCCGAAGCCTTGCCGGGCGACGTCCCGGTCCACATCATCGAAGCCCCCATCGGGCACGACGGCTTCCTCACGGAGATCGGCCAGCTCGCGGGCCAGCTGGGCGCAGCCTTCTTTGCCGAAGACTTCAGCCGTTCATGATCTCGCCGCGCTGCTTCATGTAGTCCTCCATGGCGATCTCGCCGTTGCTGAACTTCGCGTCCAGCTCTGCGAGCTTCCGCGCCCGGTAGCCCTGCGGCGCAGAGCCTCCACTTGCCGGGGGCGGCACCTGTGGTGAAGCGCCCGACGGCGGTACCTCCGGCGGCGTTGCATCAGCCGGGCGGATGTCGGCGGGTCCCGTCGGATACCCGGGGTAGTTCTGCGGCGGATAGGCCTGGCCGGGGTAGTTCTGCGGCGGGTAGCCTGGCCCGGGAAGGTTCTGCGGCGGGTAGCCACGGAAGCCGTCGTTATGGATTCGGCGCGCCTTGGACCGGTTGTACATGCGGATTCCAACTGGAATCACCCATGAGCAGACGATGATCCAGAAGATCAGATTGTTCACAGTGGAGCCCTCCTAGGTCCTATCCCAGCTTAGCCCCGTCGCGTCAGGGCTTCGCCGCCGCGGCAGCCCAACCATCAAACCTCCAGGTTGGGGAGCGCCAGACAAACCAAAAAGAGAACTACTTTGCCGACGTGAGTAGGGTCCAGAGAGCTCCGAACGCGAAAAATGATCCCATCAAGATGTATACGAAGCCCAGGCCCTTGATCGTAGGAACATCAGCGAACGTGAAACCATCGGGCGCGATACCTTTGCTTTCCCTATACGCCCGTGACCAGATAGAGGCCGTTCCGCCGATGTCCCGGAAAATGAACAGACCCAAGGCAACGAGGGAGCAGCCTGCCAGAACGATAGGGGCCACTACAGCCCAGAATGGCAACCTCGCCACATCCATAAGCAGTGAAAGTAGGAAGAGTGAAGGAAAACCAAGCATAAATACTCTGGCTACCGGGGGAATCTCAGTGAAGATCCGCCGCATGAGTCGTGGGCTTCTGATTGGTGCTCCTAACAGCAACGCGACCTATCGCTTGGTGCAAATGTTGCCCCGAGCCTACACCGATGACTTGTTTTGGCAGCCTACGGGATCGGGCTCGGCGCACTAGTACCGTGAGATGACTAGTCTGTGTTCAGATTGCGCAAATACTGTCGAAGGCCCGGTATCGCGAAATCGATCTTCCCGTGGCCGGCAGGTTCCACCAGGCCGGCGGCGAGCAGGCGCGAGCGATAGTTGGCGACTAGATTGGTCTTTGCCTTCAGCCTCTCTCCAAGGTCTCCGGCGATCGAAGGACCGTCATCCTGCGCCATTGCGCGAAGGAACTGGAGGTCCTTTGCCGACACGGTTGAGAGTGCGGCTTCGATGACCGTGCGGGCATTGCGCCTGTGGGCGGCCTGTACCGCGCGGTCCGCCTCGGCATCTGTCAGCGTGCCGTTGTTATTTTCCGCTTCGCGCCAGAGGAAGTAGCCGACGAGCTGGATCAAGAAGGGGTAGCCACCGGTCGACTCGGCTGCCTTTTGGACCAGGTGGGGCGGGACACGGAAGCCGGCGGTGGCGAAGATGGAGGCGAAAGACCGTTCAACGTCGCGGATGCCCGCCGCATGGAGGTCGATTTTGTCGGCCCGGCGCAGGAACGTGGCAACGCCTTCATTGAGCAGGTCGGATACGGCTGCAGGCAGTCCGGCGAATACCAGGCCGATCGGCATCCGGTCCTGGATGAAGTGCTGGACGCTGGCCGCCAATTGAGCGAGTTCGTTGCGGTCGGCGGCGTGGATTTCATCCACCGTGATGATCAGGCCGGTGTGTTTGTTGTCGAGGATGTGGAGAAGTTCTTCGCCGAGCTTGCGCCATGCTACTTGGCGTTCGGGTGCCAACTGGGTGGTGATGCTGAATCCTGCGGCGCCGATGGCGGTGATCCGCCGGTTCTGCGGACCGCTGCCAAGTTCCTGGGTCAGGCTGAGCATTTCCTCGCCGACGCGACCCATGAAGCCTTCCGTTGCAGTCTCCGCGATGACTGCCCAGCCTTCTTGGCGGGCGGCGTCATGGACCTCCCCGAGCATCACCGTCTTGCCGATCCCGCGGGCTCCGGTGAAGATCGTGAGCAGTCCCGGTGCCCCGGAACCAAGCCGCAAACCGTATTTGAACTCATCAAGCAGGCCTGACCGTCCAATGATTTCCGGAGGAGTTGCTCCTGCTGAGGGCCTGAATGGATTCTCGATCATGTATCAAGCTTATGAGTCGTTGTGAGTTTTGTGAGTTTGGCGCTCCTGGTGAGGCTTATGAGTTTTGTGAGTATCCTCATGGTCAGTTAGCACTTGAAACGGGACCCGGCGTCGGGCGCTTTGGCGTGATGCCGTCCCCGGAAGATTGGTGCCGTAACCTGCGGATGACCCACGGAACGAAGTACTCGCGGGCCCACACGAGGTCGGAGGACCGGGCTTCGCGCCATGTGCGCGGCGGGAGGGGTTTGGGTGCCATCGGTTCCAGCGTGTGCGGCACGTTCAGTGCCTCCAGCACCATGGTGGCGATCGTGTGGTGGCCCAACGGCGAGAAATGCAGTCGGTCCACGTCCCACATCTGCGGATCAGCGAGTTGCCGCAGGGACCACATGTCGGCGACCACTGCGTCGTGCCGGGCGGCGACGGTTCGCAGGTTCTCGTTGTAGATGGCCACCTTGCCGCGGATCCGGCTCAGCACCGACGCCGCAGTATCAGGGCCGTTGAACAGCACCACGGTGGCGCCGCCGGAACTGAGTTCCTGGACGGCGGCATCGAGCTTGTTGGCCAGGACGTCGGGGTCGCCGCCGGGGCGGATGAGATCGTTGCCGCCGGCCGAGATGGAGACCAGGTCCGGTTGGAGTGCCAGGCACGGGCCCACCTGCTCGTCCAGGATCTGCTGCAGCAAACGCCCGCGGATGGCAAGGTTGGCGTAGGCAAAATCATCATGCCCTCGCCCGAGTTCCTCGGCCACGCGATCGGCCCAGCCGCGGAACCCGCCCGGGCTTCCGGGTTCAGGATCTCCGATGCCTTCGGTAAACGAATCTCCCAGCGCCACGTACCGGCTCCAGGGATGCTTTTGGACAGTTCCTCCGGGCGTCACCAATGAATTGCTCTCACTCACGATTCATATCCTGCCCCGTACATGCGAACCTACGCGACCGTAAGTTGTTACCCGCGGGTAACTGCAAGAATGGACCCATGACTGAAGCCGTAGCTTTTCCCGCACCCGTTGTCCTGTGGTCCCATGACGAAGCCGAACGGGCCGGCAAGCCCCTTCTGGTCCTGCTTCATGGATACGGCTCCAACGAGGACGATCTCTTCAGCCTCGCCGGCCTGCTGCCCGCCGACTTCGTCGTGGCCTCCCTGCGGGCTCCCATGCCCATGGGCCCCGGGTTCACGTGGTTCCCGCTGACTGCCTCGATCGACTACTCCCTGGACGCCGTGAAGCTGGCGGCAGAGTACGCCCTCGAATGGTTGGACACCGTCAAGGCGAACCACTCGTCCGTGACGTTGCTGGGGTTCTCCATGGGCATGGCCATGGCAACCACCATGCTCCGGTACCGGCCCGCCGACTTCGCTGCCGTCGTCGGGCTTTCAGGCTTCGTGATCGACGCCGGAGCTGACGCGGACTTCCGCGACGACGAACTGGACGGCTCGGTGCCGATGTTCTGGGGACGCGACCAGCAGGATCCGGTGATCACTCCGGACAAGATCGAATACACCATGGGCTGGGTCCGCAAGCATGTGGACCTCACCAAGGTGCTTTACACGGGAATGTGGCACGGCATCAACCAGCAGGAAATCGGCCACGTGGGCGAATTCCTCACCCACAAGGTACTTGGCTAGGAACGGCCGGCGATCCTGACCGTCTGGCCGTTCACTGTGACGGTGTCGCCGGGATGGAGTTGGCGGCCGCGGCGTTCTTCGATGTCGTTGTTGACCTTGACCAGTCCGTTCTTGATGAGCTCCGTCGCCTCGACCCCGTCCTCCACCAGGTTGGCAAGCTTCAACAGTTGGCCCAGGCGGATCATGTCGTCGCGGATGGGAATCTCTTCGATTTCGGGATTGCTCATAGAGCAATAATGCCTGAAGTAGTGTGGTGACAGTGCCGAATCCTTCCCACCGTCCCGCCTTTCCGCTTGCCCTCGGGCTGCCGCTTGCCCTGGTGACAGGCCTGGTCCTGCCGCTCCAAGGCCGCATTAACGGGGCGCTCGCCGTCAAGCTCGAGGACGGCATTACCGCTTCCGTGGTGAGCTTCACCACAGGCCTGGTGGTGATTGCGGCTATCTCGCTCGCTACGCCCAAAGGCAGGTCGGGGCTGCAGAGTATTCTCCCGGCCGTCCGCAACCGCAGCTTCCCGCCGTACTACGTCATGGCCGGGGCCGTCGGCGCCCTTTTCGTTTTTGCGCAATCCTTCACGGTCGGCTTGCTGGGCGTCGCGCTGTTCACCGTTGCCACCGTTACCGGACAGACCCTCAGCGGCCTGCTGGTGGACCGCATGGGCATCGCTCCCGGCGGCAAGCGGTCGATCACGGGCGTACGGGTCCTGGGAAGCGTCCTCACCGTGGCCGCGGTCGCCTGGGCCGTGTCCCCGCGCTTTGGTGGAACGGCCGACGTCGGCGCTTTGGTGCTGCCGGTCATCCTGCCTTTGGTGGCGGGTTTCCTCATGAGCTTCCAACAGGCCATGAACGGGACCGCCACCGTCCACTACGGCACCCCCATCGCGGCCACGCTCGTCAATTTCCTGGCCGGTGCCCTTGTCCTCTGGGTGGCCTTGCTGATCAAGCTCGCGGTAGCCGGGGCCGGGAACTCCCTTCCCTCCGAGTGGTGGTACTACGCCGGCGGACCGTTGGGATGCATCGCCATCGGCCTGGCGGCCCTGCTGGTGCGGAGCCTTGGCGTGCTGGTCACCGGGCTTGGCATGATCGCCGGGCAACTGGTGGGGTCCTTGGTGCTCGACGTCGTGATCCCCACTGCGGGCACGGTGGTCGCCTTGCCCACGGTGCTGGGCACGCTCTTGACGCTGGCCGCGATCGTCGTGGCCAGCCTTCCCTGGCCCAGGGGATCCTTCCCCGGAAGGCCAGGCGCCAAAGGCCGGTAGGCTAGAACAGGCATTGTCCCAAGCAACCGCGGACCGCACCCAGCGGCCCTGTAGAAATATGGAGTACCCCATGGCAGCAAAATCCGTCCTCGACCAGGTCATTTCCCTCTCCAAGCGGAGGGGCTTCGTGTTCCAGGCCGGTGAGATCTATGGTGGCTCCCGCTCTGCGTGGGACTACGGTCCCCTCGGTGCAGAGCTGAAGGAAAACATCAAGCGCCAGTGGTGGCAGAGTGTTGTCCGCGGCCGTGAAGACGTGGTGGGCCTGGATTCCTCGGTGATCCTGCCCCGCCAGGTATGGGAAGCATCCGGCCACGTGGAGGTCTTCTCCGATCCCCTGGTGGAGTGCCTCTCCTGCCACAAGCGCTACCGGGCCGACCACCTCGAAGAAGAGTACGAGGAAAAGAAGGGCCGCCCCGCGGAAAACGGCTTGGCGGACATCGCCTGCGCCAACTGCGGAACCCGCGGGCAGTGGACCGAACCCCAGGAGTTCTCCGGCCTGCTGAAGACCTTCCTTGGCCCGGTGGCCAGCGAGGAAGGCCTGCACTACCTGCGCCCGGAGACGGCGCAGGGCATCTTCGTGAACTTCAACAACGTGCTCACCACGTCCCGGAAGAAGCCGCCGTTCGGCATCGGACAGATCGGCAAGTCCTTCCGCAACGAGATCACCCCCGGCAACTTCATCTTCCGTACCCGCGAGTTCGAGCAGATGGAGATGGAATTCTTCGTCGAGCCCGGCACGGACGAGGAATGGCACCAGTACTGGATGAAGGAGCGCATGGCCTGGTACACGGGCCTGGGCATCCGCGAAGAAAACCTCCGCTTCTTTGAGCACCCGCAGGAGAAGCTGAGCCACTACTCCAAGGGCACAACGGACATCGAATACCGTTTCGGTTTCCAGGGCTCCGAGTGGGGCGAGCTGGAAGGTATCGCCAACCGCACCGACTTTGACCTCTCCACCCACGCCAAGGCCTCCGGCACTGACTTGAGCTACTTCAACCAGGCCACCAACGAACGCTACACGCCGTACGTGATTGAGCCCGCGGCAGGCCTGACCCGTTCCTTCATGGCGTTCCTCATCGATGCCTACACCGAGGACGAGGCACCCAACGCCAAGGGCGGCGTCGATGTCCGCACGGTCCTGAAGCTTGACCCCCGCCTTGCGCCGGTCAAGGCCGCTGTCCTGCCGCTGAGCCGCAACGAGGACCTGTCCCCGAAGGCCAAGGCCCTGGGCGCCCAGCTGCGGAAGAACTGGAACATTGACTTCGACGATGCCGGCGCCATCGGCCGCCGCTACCGCCGTCAGGATGAGATCGGCACTCCGTTCTGCATCACCGTTGACTTCGACACCCTCGAAGACCAGGCCGTGACCATCCGTGAGCGCGACACCATGAGCCAGGAGCGCGTCTCCTTGGACAAGGTGGAGTCCTACCTGGCAGCCCGCCTGATCGGCGCCTAGCAGTGGCCATCGAGTACCGCGAATGGAAGGAGGGCGACGACCTCGCCCTCCTGGAGATCTGGGGAGACCCTGAGACCCTGCCCGCGGAGCAGTTCCGTGCTGCACTGGCGCCGTCAAGCAACCAGCCGTGGCGCCGGTGCATCGTGGCTGAGGACGTCGTGGACGGAGTCGGCATTCCGGTGGCAGCAGGCGTGGTCCATGAGGCTTCCTTGCATCCTGAACGGCTGTGGGCCTACATCGAGGTTGCCAAGGATCACCGTCACTCGGGCATAGGCGCCACGCTCCTGGCCATGCTGCGCCGCGAAGCCGCGAACTCGCCGTCGGGCGTTTCCAAGCTCCGCAGCAAGGTGGAGCCGGGAACGCCGGGTGCGGCCTTTGCGCAGGCGGCCGGGCTTGCCCCCATCCAGCGCTCCAGGCTTGTGGTGGTGGATCCCGAGCCGCTGAAGTTGCCAAGGTTCGGTGACGGCTCGGAAGAAGCCGCGTCCGAGCGCGTGGAAGACCTGGCCACCGGTTCGGTGGAACTGAGCGACGTCGTAGGACGGTACTACTCTGCCGTGCACCACTGGGACAGCCCGGGAGAGCTCAGTATCGCCACCGTCCAGCGCCTGTTCCTGCATGACCTGACCGGGGCTCACGGTGCGATTGTGCTCCGTGCGCCGAAGGCCAGCGCCTTTGGAGCCGGTGTGCCCGCTTCGAAGAAGGGCAAGCTCCAGGCGTTTGCCATCAGCTATGCCCAGGGGAACTCGGAAGAGCCCTCGGACGTGTTCCTCGGCCACGATCCCGAGCTGTCCGCGGAAGATGCCGAATCAGCCGTCCGGGACCTGCTGGCCCTCATTGCGTACCAGCACCCGGTGCTGCTGGAAGCGGACGAATCCATGACTGCCCTCGGCGCCGTCCTGGAACCGTTGCTTGAATCCGGCAAAGCGCATGTACGCGGCGCGGACACACTGATCGTCAGCGACTGAACTCGAGGTTGTATTCCTGATGGGCCACGGACACCCGCACTCCGGTACTTCAGCTCCGACCGCTGAAGCGGTCGCCTCCCGCAAACGGGCCAACTGGCTCCTCGCGGCCGTGCTGGTTCCGTTGGGCGTGTTGACGCTCGTGGCCATGGTGTTGATGTGGCCCTCGGGCAGCCGGGAAGGGATCTCGTTCGCGAGTCCCTACCAGGCAGCCCCGGGGGTCACGTTCGACACCGGCAAGATTCAAAGGGTGGTCCAAGAGAGCTGCACCCAGACCGGGCAGGCCACCGGTGAAGCGGGCGGCCAGTCCGGCGGCTCGGAATGCACTTTTGCTTTCACCGAGCCGGACAAGGGCGGTGAACCCGTCAAGGTGGTCATCAACCCGGATGTCGCCAAGTCCCACGGCGTCGACGTGGGCGACTCCATCCGCTACCTGAATCTCTCCGGCGTCCAGGGCGCGGCGGCAAGCAATGGTTCGCCATCGTTCGTCTTTGTGGACTTTGTCCGCGACGTCCCGATCACCCTGCTGGCCGTCCTGTACGCCGTCGTGGTGATCGCCGTCGCCCGGTGGCGCGGCTTCCGGGCCCTGCTGGGCCTGGTGGGCGCGTACGCCGTCCTGGTCAGCTTCATCCTTCCGGGCCTGGTGGAGGGCAAGCCGCCACTCCTGCTGGCGTTGGTGGGTTCCACGGTGATCATGATCGGGGTGCTCTACTTCGCCCACGGCTTCTCCGCCCGGACATCCACCGCCTTGCTGGGCACGATTTTCGGGCTGGGAATCACTGCGCTCCTGGCGGCGTGGGCCACCGACGCCGCGAACCTCGCGGGCGTGGGCAACCATGATGCCGCGACGCTCGTGAACATGTCCGGGAACATCTCCATTTCCGGCATCATCCTTTGCGGCCTCATCATCTCCGGGCTTGGAGTGCTTAACGACGTGACCATCACCCAGTCCTCGGCGGTGTGGGAGCTCTACGAACTCGCCCCGGACACCACGGCACGGAAACTCTTCACCTCCGCCATGAGGATCGGCCGGGACCACATCGCGTCCACCGTTTACACCATCGCGTTCGCCTACGCCGGTGCCGCACTTCCCATCCTCATCATCGTCATGCTGTACGACCGCCCCCTCGCCGAGGCACTCACCAGCGCCGAACTCTCGGAGGAAGTCATCCGCACGCTCGTCGGCTCCATCGGCCTGGTCCTCGCGATTCCGGTCACCACTTTCATCGCAGTGCTTGTCGTCAAGGCGACGGGCATGCGGCGGTTGGCCGGCACGTCTGCCGTGGGCCCGGACGACGTCAACGACGCCGGTTCCCTGGCTGCCGCGGCCGCCGTCGTCGGTTCCACTCCGGACGACACACACGACGCCGGAACGCACGACGCCGGGACACACCAGGGCGGCACAGCCGCCGACGGCGGGTCACCGGCCAGCCCCGGCAGCAGGCGGGCCAGGCGCCAGGCCGAGCGCCGCGAGGCCGGATCGGACTGATCGGGATCAGCGGTATCAGCGGGATCGGCCGATTTGCCCTGATTTGCAACAATGGATAAGTGACCGTCGTAGCAACGCCCCCCACCCCAAAGCTTGAACTTCCGCCATTGCAGCTTGGCGGGATCACCGTGGACACCCCGGTGATCCTTGCTCCCATGGCCGGAATCACCAACTCCGCCTTCCGCCGCCTGTGCCGTGAGTACGGAGGCGGGCTCTACGTAGCGGAGATGGTGACCTCCCGCGCCCTGGTGGAGCGGACTCCGGAATCGCTGCGCATCATTTCCCACGATGAGGATGAAAAAGTCCGGTCGGTTCAGCTCTACGGCGTTGACCCCAAGACCGTGGGCGCAGCAGTCCGGATGCTGGTGGAGGAAGACCGTGCGGACCACATCGACCTCAACTTCGGGTGCCCTGTGCCCAAGGTCACGCGCCGCGGCGGTGGATCCGCGCTGCCGTGGAAGATCGACCTTTTCACCGCGATCGTGCAAACGGCAGTCAAGGAAGCCTCCAAGGGCGGGCTGCCGCTGACCATCAAGATGCGCAAGGGCATCGACGAGGACCACCTGACGTACCTCGAGGCCGGTCGGATTGCCCGCGATTCCGGGGTTGCCGCCGTCGCACTTCATGGCCGCACTGCGGCGCAGTTCTACTCGGGCCAGGCTGACTGGTCCGCGATCGCGCGCCTGCGCGAGGCCCTCCCGGACATCCCGGTCCTGGGCAATGGCGACATCTGGTCCGCGGAGGACGCTGTCCGCATGGTCCGGGAGACCGGCGTCGACGGCGTTGTTGTGGGACGCGGCTGCCAAGGGCGTCCGTGGCTGTTCGGTGACCTTCAGGCAGCGTTCGAAGGCAGCGACCAGCGGCACCGTCCTGGCCTGCGCCAAGTGGCTGAGGGCGTCTACCGGCACGCCGAGCTCATGGTGGAGACGTTCGGCAACGACGAATACAAGGCCCTGCGGGAGATCCGCAAGCACATGGCCTGGTACTTCAAGGGCTACGTCGTGGGCGGGGAGCTCCGCGCCAAGCTGGCCACGGTTCCCACCCTGGCGGTCTTGCGGGAACTCCTGGACCAGCTGGACCTGGACCTGCCGTACCCGGGCGTCGATTCGGAAGGCCCCCGGGGGCGTGCCGGCTCGCCCAAACGGCCCGCCCTGCCCAAGGACTGGCTGGACAGCCGCCAGCTGAACGCTGAACAAAGTGCCGACATCGCCGCTGCCGAGCTGGACGTGTCAGGCGGGTAGCTTTCCGCGTGAAAGACTGGCTCAAGAGGCACCCGCCCGGCGCTTGAAGGAGGCAGAGACCCATGGGAACCGAAGCGATAATCGGCCGCACCGGCAACGCAGGCAACTATGTCCAGGCGATCCCCGGTTACACCGAGGCGGACTCGGCGCGTTGGGTCGAAGAGCCGAGCAAGACCACCTACCGCTCGGACTTTGAACGTGACCGCGCCAGGGTCCTGCATTCCTCCGCCCTTCGGAGGCTGGGGGCGAAGACCCAGGTGGTAGCCCCGGATACGGACGACTTCGTCCGGACCAGGCTGACCCACAGCCTGGAAGTCGCCCAGGTGGGCCGGGAACTCGGGCGTTCGCTGGGGTGCGACCCCGACATCGTGGACACAGCCTGCCTGAGCCACGATCTCGGCCACCCGCCGTTCGGCCACAACGGCGAATCGGCATTGAACGAGGTTGCCCACGCAATCGGCGGATTCGAGGGGAACGCGCAAACCCTGCGCCTGCTCACGCGGCTGGAGCCCAAAGTCCTGACCGACGACGGCCGTCCTGCCGGGCTCAACCTCACCCGTGCGAGTCTCGATGCCGCCTCCAAGTACCCGTGGTCAGCGTTGGATGCCCCCGTCATCCACGGCCACCGCACCAGCAAGTTTGGCGCCTACGAGGACGACCTTCCGGTGTTCGAGTGGCTCCGCGAAGGCGCCCCAGGCAACCGTTCGTGCATCGAAGCCCAGGTGATGGACCTGGCCGACGATATTTCCTACTCTGTCCATGACGTGGAGGATGCCATCGTGGCCGGACACTTCCAGCTCAAATGGATGGACAACCCGGACCACCGCGCACGCGTCGTCGGCTACACCCAACAGTGGTACCTGCCGCATAACGATCCCGCCGAGATCGATGCCGCCCTGGCACGCCTGGAAGCCACCCGTGTGTGGGTCCGGGAAGCCGATGGCAGCCGCAAGTCCATGGCCGCGTTGAAGGACATGACCAGCCAATTGATCGGCCGGTTCTGCCAAAGTGCCATGGAGACCACCCGGGCGCACTTCGGCCCGGCCAACCTCACGCGGTATGGTGCCGAGCTCATGGTGCCCGAGGAGACCGTCACTGAAATTGCGGTCCTCAAGGGGCTGGCAACGACGTTCGTCATCTCCACTGACCACCGGCAACCCGTGTACGAGCGCCAGCGCGAAGTCCTGCACGCCTTGGTCGGAGTCCTTAATGCCACCGGCGACCGTCACCTGGAGCCCATGTTCGCTGCTGACTGGCGGGCCGCCGTCGACGACGGCGCAAGGCTGCGTGTGGTGATCGACCAGGTTGCCTCGCTGACGGACGGCTCGGCGTTGGCCATGTACGAACGTTTGGTAGGGAGCCTGCCGTCGCTGTGGTAAGCACTAGGATGGTCACGTGGCTGGCTTGATCAAACGTGAAGATATCGACGAAGTACGCCAGCGCACGGACATCAAGGAAATCGTCGATGGCTACGTCACCCTCAAGACGGCCGGGCTGGGCAGTTTCAAGGGATTGTGTCCCTTCCATGATGAGCGTTCCCCGTCCTTCACCGTCCGCCCGCAGGTAGGCCGCTACCACTGCTTCGGTTGCGGGGAGGACGGCGATGCCATTTCCTTCATCCAGAAAATTGACCACAGCTCTTTCCATGAGGCCGTGGAAAAGCTCGCCGCCCGGATCGGCTACGAGCTCCGGTACGAGGACGGCGGAACGGGTCCCAGCCGCGAAGAAGTGGGCAAGCGGCAGCGCCTCCTTGATGCCCACAAAATTGCCGACGAGTTCTTTCGTGCCCAACTCCTGACCCCCGGTGCAGGGGAAGCCCGCAGCTTCCTGGACGGCCGCGGATTCGACCGCGCCGCGGCAGAACACTTCGGGGTGGGGTACGCGCCGCAGGGCTGGGACGCGCTGCTGAAGCACCTCCGCGGCCGCGGCTTCACGGACGCGGAGCTGAAGCTGACGGGCATGTTTTCCGAAGGCAACAGGGGCATCTACGACCGTTTTCGCGGCAGGCTCATCTGGCCTATCCGCGACATCGCGGGGGATACCATCGGCTTCGGCGCCAGGAAGCTCTACGAGGACGACCAAGGCCCCAAGTACCTGAATACGCCCGAGACCACGCTGTACAAGAAGTCCCAGGTCCTCTACGGCATCGACCTCGCCAAACGCAGTATCGCCAAGGACCGGCAGCTGGTGGTGGTGGAGGGATATACGGATGTCATGGCCTGCCACCTGGCAGGAATCACGACGGCGGTGGCCACGTGCGGAACCGCGTTCGGCACCGAACACATCAAGATCGCCCGGCGCCTGCTTTCCGACGACGGCACCGGGGGAGAGGTGGTGTTTACCTTTGACGGCGACGCAGCCGGCCAGAAGGCGGCGCTGCGGGCGTTCGAGGAAGACCAGCGCTTCGTCGCCCAGACGTACGTCGCGGTGGAACCCACGGGCGCCGATCCCTGCGACCTGCGCCAGCTCAAAGGTGATCCTGCTGTGCGTGAGCTGATCAGCAGCCGCAAGCCCCTGTTCGAGTTCGCCATCCGCGCCACCCTTCGCAAGCACAACCTGGATACCGTGGAGGGCCGGGTGGCTGCCCTGCGCGAAGCCGCTCCTGTGGTGGCACAAATCCGCGACACCGGAATCCGGCCTGCCTACACCCGGGAACTCGCCGGGTGGCTTGGCATGCCCATCGAGGAAGTCAGCCGCTACGTAGGGGCTGCCGCCAAGCGTGCTGCCTCAGGTGGCACCCCCAACGGCCAGCCGGAGCAGCCGACGGCGGCGACAGCACCGCCGTCGAACGCTCCGGCATTCAACCGTCCGGACCCGCGCGATCCCGTGGCGGGCATGGAGCGGCAGGCGCTCGAGGTGGTGCTTCAGGAACCCTCCGTCCTGGGCGGGGGGAACTGGGAACGCTTCGAAGCATCGCATTTCTCGACGCCGGCCTATGCCGCTGTTCATGCGGGAATCAGGGCAACCGGTGTTGCCCAGGCAGCGGACCCCGTGGCCTGGGTGGAAAGGGTGCGGCAGGAAGTGCCGGACCCCTTGCGTCCCCTCGTCTCGGAGCTCGCCGTCACCCCGCTGCCGGCCAGCACGCCCGAAGCGATGCAAAGGTATTGCCGGGACATTCTGGCCCGGTTGTTCGAGTTGCAGATCACCCGCATCAAAGCGGACAAGATGGGGCAGCTGCAGCGCTTGGATGCGGCTGCGTACCCGGAAGAATTCCAGCGCCTGAACCGTGAGCTGATGCAGTTGGAGATGCAGCGGCGGGCGCTTCGGGCCGAGGCGTGAGGCTCTCCCGAGGGCGTCGCAGCCCGCGGAAGAGCCGATTTCGCTTTTCGGCCAGCCCCTGTTAAGCTAATTACCGCTTCATTCCTCCGTAGCTCAATTGGCAGAGCATTCGACTGTTAATCGAAGGGTTACTGGTTCAAGTCCAGTCGGAGGAGCGCGCAAAACCCCCGTTCCGGTCAGCCGGAACGGGGGTTTTTTTATACCCCCGGGAGGTATGCGGGGCCGATTTCGTTTTTCGGCCAGCCCCTGTTAAGCTAATTACCGCTTCATTCCTCCGTAGCTCAATTGGCAGAGCATTCGACTGTTAATCGAAGGGTTACTGGTTCAAGTCCAGTCGGAGGAGCGTACAGAACCCCGCACCGGATCTTCCTGGTGCGGGGTTCATTTTTTTACACGAAGTCCATCTCCACTTGGAGGAAGCGGGCCGCCTCCGCGACGGCCGCCTCAAAAGCTTCGTGCTCGGTGGGCGGCGTCCGGGGTTCCCGTGGATGCCATTCGTGCGGAGCCGAGTAGACGCGCGTGAAGCCGCCCCCGGGCGGGGCGTAGAAAATTCCGAAGCGCTGCACAGGCCATTCGGGGGACGTCTCGGGGGCCACCAAAAGGGCGGCATCAGCATCCGGGTTGTACCACTGGGCTATGGGGCGGCGACGATCATCCGTGAAAAGCCCTGCGGCATAGAGCGCCGCCGATTGGGGACTCGTGACGGAGCACAGCCTGTCCCACCACAGCGGCAGGATGCGTTCATCCCTGCGCTGCCACGGTGCCGGAAGCGGCTGCAGTTCTTGCCAGTGAGGCACACATCAACTTTATCGTTCGGGACGGGTGCGCAACAGGGGCCGGATTGCCTGCCGGACGGCCTGTTGCGGCTCAAGGAGCCAGCCCCAGCCGCGGATAGAGCACGTCGAATCCCTTGGTCAATCCTGCGTTCAGCGCGATGCCTACGTGGCCCCCGTTGGGTATCTCGTAATACGTCACCGCCATGCCGGACTCCCGGGCCGCCGCGGAAACGGCCTTGGCGGCAGCTACGTAAGTGACGTCGTCGGACCCGACCGTGAAGATGGCGGTGGTGTCCGGGAACTGCCGGCCCTTCATCATGTTGATGGGTTTCAGGGCATCGTACGCTGCCTGGTCGCCGTGGAAGATCTCCGCGAGGTTCCCGGACGGATCTTCGGCGCCGGGGAATTCTTCGCCGGAGATGTCAACCACGTTGCCCCACATCTGCGGGTACTTTACCGCGAAGGAAATGGCGCACTGTCCACCGTTGGAGTACCCGGCAATGGTCCAGTATTTGCGGTCCGGGAGGATGTTCAGGTTTTCCTTGGCCCACGTGACGACGTCCACGTTGATGTACTTCTCGACGTTCCCGTATTTGGCCGTGTCCAGGCAAAGCGTGTCGTCCTGGTCCGGTCCGATCTGGTCTGCCACGATCGCGATGGGCGCCAAGCCCTTGTTCTTCGCCGCGAAATCGTCCAGGGCAGCCGAGACGTACTGGGGATCGGGCAGCCCCGGCTGCCCCATCATCAGCACATAAAGCGGAAGCCGTGGCGGGTTCTCCGTCAGCGCGGCAGGTGGCAGATAAATGCCCGCCGGGCGCGCATTGAAGCCCGAGGCCGTGGCCGGGATGACCTGGGTGCCCACCCTGCCCGCCGTGGGCATGTCAGCCGGGGGCTCCCAGTTCTGCCACAGCGGTCCGGTTGGTATGGCGGAGTCCGGATTGGGCTTCTCCAGCTGGATCTGGCCCTCGGTTGAGATGCCAAAGGCCGATCCCAAGGTGTTGTTCAGACCGAACTCGGTGTTGATGCCCAGTGCCGGGACCACGAGGAAAACAGGGATGGAGAAAGCCGCCAGTACCTTCCGCCGGACTGAGCTGCTCCTGAAGCTCACCGTCGCCAGTCCGAGGGCAGCGAACGCAGCGATGGACCAGAACCACACCCATGGGGTCAGGCCCACATGGAAGACATCCATGACGTCCTCCACGAGCCATACTGTCAGCCAGCCCAGCAGGCCGGCCACCAGGATCGCCAGGAGTGCGGTCCTGAGCCACCGCCACGACGGACGAAGGAGCAGCAGGAGAAAGAAGCCGACGCCGATCGCAATGGCTATGGACATCACCACGGGACCGGTGATGTCGGTCCTCAGGATGGCATTCACTGCGCCGGTTCCCGGGCCACCATGTGGCGCAGCAGTCCGGCGCTCCGGGCAGGGGACAATCCCGGCAGGTAGGCCGAGCCCACCGCCAGGCCGATTGACGGAAGGGACAGGGGATCCTGGTAGTACATGTACAGGGTCCGGTGTTCGGGCTGGAAACGGGATTTGAAGGCCGCGAGCGACTTGAAGCCATACATGGGTTCCAAGGCGTTCCCCAGGAGGGCAAGCACCCGGTCCAAGGCGCTGTGGTCGCCTTCGCCCGGGTCCGTACCGTCGCCGCTGCCTGTGGTGTTCCGGCTGTCGGTGTTGGCGAGCGGGGAGCCGGACAACGAGATCTGCGGCACGTCCTCCTTGAAGTGGTTCACCGCCGAAGCAATGAGGAATTCCATCACTCCCTTGAACCCGGTTGTGCGCCGCCGCATGAAGTCCAGTGTCCAACCGGTCACTGCCCCATCGGTGAAAACAGGCAGCCAACTGGTAACACCGTGGACCAGGCCGTCATCGTCCACAGCCACGCAACACAGGACCTCGGGGTCCTTGAGTTCGTCAAGGCCGCCCAGCGTGAAACCCATCTCCGGCAGGGCTTTGTCCGCCACCCACTCCTCGGAGATCTCCGCCAACTGTGCCCGGATGCCCGGCGGCATCATCCGGTAATGGTGCCACTGGTCCGTGATGGAAAGTTTGTCCGCGCGATTGAGGGCCGTGCGGACGTTCTGCCATTCCTTGCCCTTGAACGTCATCGTCTGGATGTTCAGGAGGGTCTCTTCGGCGACCTCGAGCTTGCGGAAGCCGCGGGGGAGGAGCGGGCCATCCAGCTCGTCCGTTGCGGAATAGAAACAGGGAGTGAGGCCCAGGGCCGAGCAGTGGGCCAGGAATCCCGTGGCGGCGTCCGCATGGTGTTCCGCGGCACCGAACGGCCCGGCCACCGTGAGGGCAACGCCGTTGTGGACCTGGTAGGCGACGCCTGCTTTGCGATCCGGCGTGAACCAGTATTGGTTGTTCTCCCACAGCGCCATCCAGGACAACGACCCGCCGCCGTCGTGGATCAGCTCGCGGGCGTGGCCAAGGTCGGCTGCAGGGTCGGTCGCGACGGCCCGGAACTTTTGGTAGTTGCCCAGCACCAGGAACAGGATGCACAGCCAGATGACGTCCCCGCCCAGGCCGTAGAGGACGGTGCTGAGAAGACCTTGGGGAAGTTCGGTGACGAACGGGACCGGGAACGGTACGAGGATGTGCGTCAGCTGCCCTGCAAGGTCCCACCCCGTGGAGCGTCCCGGATTTCCCCCAAGGAACCAAAAAAGCGCATAGAGGGCTACTGCCGCACCAGCCATGATCAACGTGGTCCGGCCGAGGACGCGATAGCTGGCGTCACTGGATTCGACCCTGAACTTATGCCGGTTGGCCAGGAGGAGGAAAACGATGATCAAAGGGGCCACAATGGCGGGGATGGCGTACAGCAGCAAGTAGCCGACGTCGTCGTTGCCGAGCGTCACGTCGGGGTCGGTGACGTACTGGAGCACGGCGAAGGTAGTGACAGCCACCAGGTACAACTGGATGGTGAGGGTCAGCCGGTAGGCAAGGCGGCGTCCCCGGCGCAGGCCCTCGGCGCACACCAGCAGCAGCAAGACCGGTATCAAGCTCAGGATGGTGGCACCAAAGCTTTGGACACCCACCACGCCTTGCAGGGTGACGCAGCTTTGGTCGTCGTCGCAGGCCTCGCGGACCTCGTCCGCCGTCGGACTGGCCTGCAGCATCACCTGCGACACCACCGACAGGGGACCGACGTCCAGAGTGCCGGTGAGCTGCGTCAGCAGCGGTCCCACAGCGAACACGCCCACCACGGTGCCCACCAGGAAACGGGTCTCCCGAAGGCTCGACGAGTGCAGCTTCCCTGCCTGGCGCCGGAGTATCCACGATTGGGCGGCCCAACCCGCCAGGATGCCGATGACTGCTCCGCTGAGGGCCTGCAAGGTCTGGGCCACGCCCACGAAGAGCGCAAACATGAGCGTCGCCGCCACCAGCCACGTCCGCAGCCGCCGGCGCCACAGGGACTCAAGCGCCGCCGTCGAGCATCCCAGGGCGGCAGCGGCACCGCCGTAAGCACCCACCACATACTCGCCGCCCAGGAAGCTGAGCCATTGATCGCTGTTGTCCGTGCCGTATTCCACCAGTGCCACCAGCACCAACGCGCTCAGGGCTGAACCCGCCACAAAGGCGGCCAAGGCAAGCCAAGGGCCCATGGTCCGCTCGGCGATGCCCACCCCGATGAGGATCATCACGGTGCAGGCGAGATAGTCCAGGAGGGAGGAGGCAAAGAACCCTGACGTAAAGACCGCCCACCAAGGCCCGGGCTCCACGGCCAAGCCGATTCCCACCTGTTCAAGAAGCGGTTCAGGAGGGCCGGCGAGCAAGCTACCGGTGGTTGCACCCACAATCCAGAGGACTGCGATGAGTCCCAGCGTCAACGGCAACTTGCGCATGGCAGCCAAGCGTCGCCAGTTGCCCTTTTGTTCCACAGCCGTACTCATGTGATGTCCCCTCCACAGGCAGGCGCGGGTAACCCCGGCTGGCCACTATTCTGCCTTGCGGGCCCTTGGAAGGGGAGACGTTCCTACTCCCTGTTCCAGGGACCGGGATTCACGCGGTACAGCAGGGCCGAGCCAATGACGGCGCCCAGGATGGCGCCGAACAACGCGCTGCCGGCGAGGCGGCCCAGCAAGGCTCCGACGACGGCGCCAAGCAAGGCTCCGAGGAACAGGCCACGGCCGTTGCGGTGCGGTTTTTTCGCCATGGGTTCCAGCCTATGCGCACCACGGGTGAATCGCCTCAGTGGATGGACGGGACCGAACGGGGACGGACCACCAGCCACAGCGCACAAATGGCTCCGGAGATGCACACGACCTGGACAGCGCCCATGGGCACTGCCGAACTGACGCCGAGCCAACCGACCACCGGGGGAACCACACCTGCCATAAGGAACTGGGCTGCGCCCAGCATGGAGGCCGCTGTGCCGGCTTGGGCCCCGTGATTGGCCAGGGACAAGACCTGGACGCATGGGAACATGAAGCCGGTGGCGCAGATGTAGAACCACAGCGGGACCAGGATGCCCCACAGTCCCACCTGCATCAGGTCCAGGACGATGATCAGCGCGGCCATCACCAGCATGAAGAGTGTGGCTCCGGCAACAATCCACTGCGGTGCCACCCGCTTGATGAGCCGGGAACTGATCTGCACGCCTGCCACGATGCCCAGTGAATTGACGCCGAACAACAGGCCGTACTCCTGGGCGGAGAAGTCGTAAATGTCCTGGAAGAGGAACGTCGAGGCAGACAAGTATGCGAACAGGCCGCCGAAGTTCAGGCTTCCCACCATCAGCATGCCCACGAAGATACGGTCCGTCAGCACCTTCTTGTAGCGCTGGCGGACAGTGACGTCGGACTTTCCGCGCTGCTCGGCCGGAAGGGTTTCCTTGATGAAGAAGATGGCCGCCAGGATCACCAGCGTGCCGTAGCAGGCAAGGAAGTAGAAGATGCCGGGCCACGGGAGCACCAGCAGCAATTGGGACCCGATGATCGGGGCAAGGATGGGAGCCAAACCGTTCACGAGCGACATGCGCGAGAACATCCGGACCATGGCGTAGCCGTGGAAGAGGTCACGGACCATCGCCATTGCCACCACGCCGCCGCCGGCCGCGCCGATGCCCATCAGCACGCGGAACAGGGAGAGGACGCCGATGTCCGTGGAAAGGGCGGCGCCCAGAGAGGAACCGATGTGAAGCGCCGTCGCAAGAATCAGCGGCAACCTGCGACCGAATTTGTCGCTGAAGGGCCCCACCACCAGTTGTCCCAGGCCGAACCCGACCGTGGTGCCGGTCAGTGTCAGCTGGATAGCGGCCGCGGAGACGTCGAAGCTCTCCTCAAGCGCGGGAAACGCCGGCAGGTAGAGGTCTACCGTGAAGGGGCCCAAAGCCGTCAATGCACCGAGGAGCAGGATATAGACAAGCTTTTCGCGTCGGCTCAGGGAATCGCCCGGAGTGAGGTGATGGGTCACGATTATCCATCCTATGGTGAAACATCATATTTATGGGCCCATGGCGGGCGCGCCGCAGGCTCGATGGCTGAAGTTCAGCACGAACCTGAATGATAGTTTTGAGGACAAGTGCCTGCGGCGTGCTGTTTGGCCGCTTTCACCCATCACGAAGCCCAGAGGAAGCAGTTAGGCGGAACCCATGAGCGGACGTCACACCAGTCGGACCGGCAAAGGCCCAGCCATCCGTAGTTTGCCGAAGACCCTCAAGCTCGTTGCCCGTTTGGCACCCAGGCAACTGAATGACGAACTGGCGCTGGCCAGGGTCGAACTGAAACGCAAAGCCGCACAGGTAGGTGTGGCGGGTGCGTTCTTCGGCGTTGCCCTCGTCTTCCTGATGCTCCTGGTCATTGCACTGGTGGTGGCAGCCATCCTCGGCCTTGCCACCATTATGCCCGGATGGCTCGCAGCCCTGATCGTTGCTGCGGTGTTCCTGCTGATTGTTGCCCTGGGTGCCTTGATAGGCACCGCCAAGTTCAGGGCAGCCATGCCGCTGGTTCCGGAGGATACTATCCGCGGGATCAAGCATGACCTGGGCATTGCCAAGGAAGGCTCGGCCTTCGATGAGTCCATCCTTGATCCCAATTCCCCCGCAGCCAAGGCGGCCAAGGCCCAAAAGGAAGCTGAAGCGCAAAAAGCGAAGGCTGAGAAAGCGGCCAAGGAGGCCGCCAAGGACGCCGATGCCGCCAAGGCACCCACCGAAGCTGAACTGCGGCGCCGGCTGGACAAGCGCCGCGAGCACCTTACCGGTGTCCGCGACGAACTTGGCGAGGAGCTTGACGTCAAGAAGCAGGGGCAGGCATTGCTGGAGACTGCCAACCAGAAACTGCAGGAAGGCCGTGAATTTGCGGCCGCCAAGTTCGCCGCTGCCGGCGAATCGGTTCCCGAGGACTTCACCGGGCGCCTTGCCGCCCGCTGGAAGGACCTCGTGGCGTTTGCTGCCGCTGCCGCCGTCTTCGTGGTTGCGCTACGGAAGCTGCTCAAGAAGTAAAAGCTTGCGGCAGTAACGCACACACTGAAGTAGAGGAGGGGGACATCATGAGGCTGATCGGTGCAGGGTCACGCCCCGACCGTCCCCAAGTGGACCACGACCTCATCGTCACCGTCCCGAACATCCTGACGGTCCTGCGCTTCATGGGTGTCCCGCTCTTCGTCTGGCTTGTCCTGTCCCAGCGGGAGTACGGCTTTGCCGTGCTGGTCCTGGTGGTCATGGGCAGCACCGACTGGGTGGACGGCTACATCGCCCGGCGTTTCGACCAGACCTCCAAGCTTGGCCGGATACTGGATCCGATGGCGGACCGGGCAGCCCTCATAGCGGTGGCCGTCACCCTGGCGGTTGCCGGCGTCGTGCAGTGGTGGTACCTGGCCGCGCTGGTGGTTCCGGACATCATCCTGGCCACTGCCTCCCTGATCTACTTCCGCAGCCACCCGGACCTCCCCGTGAGCGTCGTCGGTAAGATCCGTACGGCGTTGTTGCTGCTGGGCACTCCGTTGTTGGTGCTTTCCAAACTCCAGATTCCCTTCACTGACGTGTACTTCGTGGCGGCGTGGACGTTCCTTGGCCTTGGCCTGGTGGGGCACTGGATCGCCGCCTACAACTATTTCTGGGCCATCCTGCGGAAAGGCAAGGACCTGCAAAGCGAAGACGACGGCGGGCACGGCTGATGGTCTGGCTTGCGGTCGTCCTGGCAGTGCTTGGCGCATTTTTCCTCGCCATCGGTGCCCAGCGGCAGGGCAGTGCGGTCAAAGCCGATACCGGCGGCCTCGCCCTCAGCTCCAACGGGTTCCTGCGCCTGCTCCGTAACCCGCGGTGGATGTTCGGCCTCCTGCTGCTGGCGCTGGGCATGGCAGCGAACGCGGTGGCCCTCGTCTCGGCGCCTTTGACCGTGGTGCAGCCCATCGGCGCGATTGCGCTGGTGATCACCACTGTGGTGAACGCAAAGGACCAAGGCCTCAGCATCAACCGCGCCACGGTAGTGGCCATCACTGCGTGCGTCACGGGATCGGCATTGTTCGTGCTGCTGGCGGTGACGGTAACGCAGGAAAACCACCACGTGAGCGCCGAGGACGAGCTGACCATCGTCTTGCTGCTGGCCCTGGCCGTCGGTTTGTTCGGGACACTGGCCGTGCTTTTCAAGCACAGGATGAGCGCCTTCATCTACATTATTGGGGCAGGTGTCCTGTTCGGTTTTGTCGCCGTTCTGACGCGGATCATCGGCAAGCACCTGCTGGATCCCAACGGGCTGTTCCTGCTCAACGTCCAGTGGTACACGCTGATCGCCATCGCCGCCGCGGGCGGACTCGGTTCCTGGTTTGTGCAGAGCGCCTACTCGAGCGGACCGCCGGACCTGGTCATTGCAGGATTGACCGTCATCGACCCCATGGTGGGCATTGCCATCGGCATCATCATCCTGGGTGAGCTTCGTCCCGATGTCCACACCGTCATGGCAATCGCCATGGCTGCGGCGGCCGTCCTTGCTATCGTGGGGGTAATCGCCCTGAGCCGCCATCACCCGGAAGTTACCAAGCGCAAGAAAGAAGCCAAGGGACCTCACCGGAAGGCCTAGGGGGTAAGCAGTACCTTGTGCCACCGCTTCGGCGGTCCGGCAAAACCGGCGACACCGCAGCATAGCCACCTTCCATGCTGTCCGCACCGTGACCATCAGGAGTTCTCCACGTGACCATTCCCGACACCAATAAACCCCTTACCATCCTGATTGCGGCGGACACATACCCCCCGCACGTCAACGGAGCAGCCCAGTTCGGGTACCGCCTGGCCAAGGGAATGACGGCGCGTGGACACAATGTGCACGTCCTGGCGTGCCGGCAGGACAAGGGCAAGAGCTTCACGGAGTTCCGGGATGAAGCCACGGTGCACCGGCTTCGTTCGCACAGCGTTCCCACGCACGAATACTTCCGCATCTGCTTCCCGTGGGAGATCAAGAAGGAAATCAGCCTTCTTTTCGACAAGGTCCAGCCTGACGTCGTCCACATCCAGAGCCACTACATGATCGGCGAGCATGTCCTCTATGAGGCTGTAAAGCGCGGTGTGCGGATCGTGGCCACCAACCACTTCATGCCTGAAAACCTGAACCCGTTCCTGCCCTTCCCACAGTGGTTCAAGGACATCGTCGGACGGATCTCGTGGAAGGACATGGGCAAGGTGATGGGCAAGGCGGACGTCGTCACCACGCCAACGCCCCTCGCGGCAAAGGCGATGCACCAGCACGCCTTCCTTCGCAAGGTCCTGCCGTTGTCCAACGGCATCGACTCGGCCGCCTATGAGCTGCAGCCCGGAGAGACCGTTGAGCGGCCTGCGCATCCCACCGTGCTCTTCGTCGGTCGCCTCGCCGAAGAAAAGCATGTGGACGTGCTCATTGACGCCGTCTCCAAGACCCCGCGCGAATTGAACGTGCACCTTGAGATCGTGGGAGGTGGCGAAGTCCGCCCGGCACTGGAAGCGCAAGTGTCAAAGCTCGGATTGCAGGATCGCGTGAAGTTCCTGGGCCTGGCCAGTGATGAAGAATTGCGGGAGGCCTACATCAAGGCCGATGTCTTCTGCATGCCTGGAACCGCGGAGCTCCAGTCCTTAGTAACGCTCGAAGCCATGTCTGCGTCCACGCCTGTGTTGCTGGCGAACGCCATGGCGCTGCCGCACTTGGTCCGCGACGGGGAGAACGGCTACCTGTTCACCCCGAATGACAGCAACGAACTGGCCGCGAAGATCACCGAGCTGGTGAAGCTTCCCGAGGACCAGTTGCGTGCCATGGGCAAGGTCAGCCGCGAGATGGTGGAACCGCACAGCATCAACAGCACCCTGCAGACTTTCGAGGACCTGTACCGGGGCGCGAGCTATGACGACATGGTGGTGTGACCGGAGCACTGCCTTCCAGCTATTAGTATTGCTAGAGTGCTTTGCCCTCCAAACGTCTTTCATGGCGGATTGAAGGGCTTCACGGGGCTATAGCTCAGCTGGTTAGAGCGCGGGACTCATAATCCTAAGGTCCTCGGTTCAAGTCCGAGTAGCCCTACATCACGGGAGCCGTGGTTGACGTCCGGGAGGTCAACCACGGCTCCTTTTGTATCTCCTGGTGATTCGGAGCCAGGGCAGCGGATGCTTAGTTGTCCAAGGCGTGCGACAACGCCTGCCGGATCCGTGCCTCCTCACGGCTGCCCGTAGTAGCCAGGCGGATGAGAGGAAGCCCGTGCGCCGCACAGATGGCATTCTTTTGGGCGTCACGCACCCGCTGGACGGCATTGTTCTCGTGGAATTCGAAGCCATCGACCTCTACTGCCAGGACTGCCTGCCGCGTGATGCGGTTGTAAATCACGAAGTCGAAAGTAGCTCCGTTGTTGATGTAGCTGATGTGCTCCGGTGTGAGCGCCGTGGTAGCCCGCAGCAAACTCTTCAAGAGGACCTGGGGCGCCAACGCAAGGTCGGTGAACGGGGCTTCTGTGAGTATTTCGCTCAACACCGTGTGAATGATGTTCTCCGAAGCAAACGCTGAATCCTTCTTGAGCCTGTCCGCGAGGGGTTGCAGCACCGCCGAGTACTCCCTGTAGAGCAAATCGAATACCGACACGACCGTGCTCTCGACCACTCCTTCACCCGGATTGCTGTAGCGGATGAACAGGACGAGGTCCCGGAGGTTGCGGCTTTGGGGCACCATGTCGTAATTGGTGACCAACACGAACCGCTTCGTGGCCCGCGAGACAGCCACGTTGACGAGGTTGGGATCATCGACGAACTGTATTCCGCGGTGACCCTCTGCGGTTTCATCGACGACTGTGCTCATGATGACCACTTCCTTCTCCCGGCCTTGGAACTTGTGGACCGTGTCCGCCTGGACGTCATTGATCAAGGCATCGTCCGTCTGGATGCGCTCGAGGAGGGCGTCCGTTATCTTGTCCACCTGCCGGCGGTAGGGACTAATGACGCCGATGTTCTCCCGGCGCACGTCCTGGCAGAAGTCGCGGAGTACCTCCTTCGCGATGACCTCCGCTTCGCGTTGATTCGTGCGGCCTCCGGAGCTATGGGCCCGCATGTGGTTGCCGGCCGTGGTCCGGACGACTACCAGGGCTGGGTGGTGTCGTGGACCCGCTGGAGGGACCGGTATCAATTGACCGTCGTAAAACTTCTTGTTGCAGAAGTCGATGATGGCGGGGTCGCAGCGATAGTGTTCCCGGAGCATGGTGCGGGGGAGTGATGGCCCGTACGCCGCGATGACGGCGGAGAGGATGCTGTGCCGTTTGTAATCGAAGTGGGGGACCGGAGGGGTTTTGGCGGCCCTGATTGGGGTGGCTATGTGCTGAAGTTGCTTCAGATCGCCAACGATCACTACGTTCCTGGCACATGACAATGCCAGCCCGGCAGCGAGCAGATCCACCTGCGAGGCTTCATCGATAATCAGATAGTCCAGCAACTGCCCTCTTGGGACGTTCCGGCGGAGGGAGTGGCATGTGCTGAGAAGTACCGGGTAGTCGGCAGTAAAGTCTGCGAACTGCTTGTTATAGGTTTCCTTGGCGTAGATCCGCCGTGGCATGGCCATGTACCGCCGGCGGAGCAGTCCCTCCAAGCGCCGCTTGGAAGAGCTGCAATATTCCGTCTGAACGTGGGCATACTCCGAAGAAGCTAACAGCCCGGAAGCCTTCTCCACCTGTTTCTCAAGCTCGGCGACTTTGAGATCGTAGAAGGCCTGGTGGAGGCTAAGGACTGTGTTGCTGTCGCCCAGGTCCAGTTGGCTAAGACGTCCATATCGAAGTCGAAGCCGGAGCCGGCGGATGAACTTCCCCAGCCTGCCAGGGGCTGGCGGTGCAGAGACCGTTTCAGCCAGGAACCGCAGTACCTGGCCGGAGGTTTGCAGACGCGAAAGGCCCTCCAACTCCGGCAAGTCTGCCCGGTCCACGCTTAGCAGGAAGTGATCCCGTTCAAGCTGGAAAGCATCCAGCTCCTGTTGCCACAGTGCCAGCTGCCGGGATGTCTCCTGCAGCGTCCGCAATTGCCGGGTGGAACTTTCCAGATCTTCATTCGGGATCTCTTCAGGTATGGGACCACGGAGCCAGGCGTCCAGGTCGGAGTTCCGTTCACCTTGGCGAAGGAAGAACTCATCCCTTTTGTCCTGGCGGCCGAGGTCGGCCACGATATGTCCCAGACCATGATCAATGAGTTTGTCGCGGACGTTCTCCACCGCTGCGTTGTTCAAGGAGGCAACTCCGACGGTCTTCCCTTGAACGCTGACCAGGTTGGCTATCAGGTTCACAATCGTCTGTGTCTTGCCTGTCCCCGGAGGGCCGTCAATAACGGAGATCCGGTTTCCGAGCGCCATGACCAAGGCGTCGCGCTGGCTGATATTGGATGAGAACGGCTCCAGTACTGGGGCGGCGGGATCTACGGACATTGGGGGCCTGCCCTCAAGTAAGAGCCGCAAGGCGCTGTCAGCAGGGATGTCCTTGAAGTTCGAATACTCACGACGAAGGAAATCGTTCGGCGCCAGGTTGGCGGCGAGGTCCCGCCAATAGTCCAGTACTGCTTCTGCTGCCTGGACCTCTTCCGGCTTTCTGGTCACCCTCAATTGGGTCTCAGGGCATGTCGTGTACCCGTCGCCTGACTCGCTGCTGTAGAAGACCCGAAACCAGGACTCGCGCCCGCCCGGAAAGCGGAGGACCTCCGTGACGCCCTGAATGGTGCCGCCCCGAATCTGTACCACGTCCGCGCGATGGATAACGATGACCTCCGGATTGCCAAGGACGACGACGTTCGTCGCCGCATAGCGGTAACTCCTGCCGCCATTCCGTGAACCCAAGGTCACGTTGATGACGTTTCCGGCTTCGTGGTACGCCAGCACCTGGGCTGTCTTGTCGTCAAACCCGCCCCGCTCCTTGTTGCGGATGAGGACTACTTCCTGACGTGGATCGATCATGGCTGCCCCAATCATTCTTGCCCTTAAGCCCCGAGGCTACTGGCAGGAGTCCCACTCCGGAGGGAAGACATTGCCCGAAGCGGGGGAGTGAGGTATGTTACTGACCAGTAACATACCCGTCGGTAACTTGCCGAACCCGTCTTGGTCGCTGTGGACCAATCCAGGAGGAGAGAACATGTCGAACGCCCCCTTCGATCCCGCCACCCTGCCCTACGCCGACGGCGACTTCTATGCTTTCGAGCAGTTGCTGACAGGAAAGGAACAGGACCGCCTGGCAGAAGTTCGTGAGTTCCTGGCCCGCGAGGTCAAGCCGATCGCCGTGGACTGCTGGAACCGCGCCGAGTTTCCCACGGACCTGATACCCAAACTTGCCGAACTGGACCTTGTCAGCCCAGTCCGTCGGCAGGGCTACTCCAATGTGTTCGCAGGTATCCTGCATGCCGAGATGACGCGGGCTGACGCATCGATCGCCACGTTCATGGGTGTCCATGACGGGCTCTTCACAGGTTCCATCGAAGCCCTGGCTTCCCAGGAGCAGAAGGACGCGTGGCTTCCGGACATCTACTCCTTGAAGAAGATCGGAGCCTTTGGGCTGACCGAGCCGCTGGGAGGTTCCGACGTGGCCGGTGGAACCCGAACCACCGCCCGGCGGGACGGTGACAACTGGATTCTTAATGGCGCCAAGCGGTGGATCGGGAACGCGACGTTCTCGGACTGGGTTGTCATCTACGCGAAGGACGTTGAGGACAATCAGGTCAAGGCGTTCCTGGTGGACACCTCCCTCCCCGGTTTCTCTGCGAGCAAGATCGAGAACAAGATTTCCCTCCGGACCGTGCAGAACGCGGACATTACGCTGGAGGACGTGGTGGTGCCGGACTTCTTCAAGCTGGAGCACGCCAACAGCTTCCGAGACACCAACAAGGTCCTGAAGGTCACCCGGCTTGCGGTTGCATGGCAAGCCGTGGGACTGCAGTTGGCAGCCTTCGATGTGGCGCGCAGCTACGCTGTGGAGCGCCAGCAGTTCGGCAGGCCATTGGCCCGCTTCCAGTTGGTGCAGAACCAGTTGGTGCAGATCCTTGGCAATACCGTGGCTTCCATGGGCATGATGGTCCGCTTGGCCCAGTTGGAGGACGCCGGAGCTGCCAAGGATGAACAGTCGGCGCTGGCGAAAGCCTTCACTACAGCCCGCATGCGCGAAAGTGTTGCGCTCGGACGCAGCATCCTGGGCGGCAACGGAATAGTCACCGACTACGGCATGGCCAAGGTCTTCGCTGATGCCGAGGCCATCTATTCGTATGAGGGCACGCACGAGATCAACACGCTGGTCACTGGGCGCGCCATCACGGGAGTCTCCGCGATCGTCTAAGGATCGGGCGCGCCGGGGGTGGGCACAATGGTGCCGCGGCATGGGCCGGTTCAAGGGCGGGCCGGTCTGTTCAATCAAGCGGCAGCAGTATTGAGGGACGCAGGTCCTGCACAAACGCCAAGGGATTGACGTAGTCATCGCCGCGCCGGACACCCCAGTGGAGGCACTTCGCTGCCGGGCAATGCCCCGCAATGTCCTCGATTGTGCCGATCACCTGCCCTTTCGCCACGGGGTCGCCCTGCTGAAGTTCGCTGGCCGCCGGCTCGAAGCTGCTCCGCAGGCCGCCGCCGTGGTCGATGGTGATGACCTTCCTGTCAACAACGACGCCGGCGAAGGTCACCACGCCGTCGGCCGGGGCGAAGACCTGCGAATCCGCCTTCCCGGGAGTGCTGGAGGACTCCGGCGCCAGATCCACGCCGCGGTGCCCGCTGAGCCAAGGCTTGTCCGGAGGATCGAACGGTTGCGCCACCTTGGGTTTGGGGGACAGCGGCCAGTCCCAGCGTGGCTGCGCAGGAGCCGGTGCCGCGCCAGGCGCGGCAGGGGCGGAGCCTGCCAACACGGCGGCTGCCAGCAGGAGGTGAGCGATCTTCGGCAGGGTCATGGAACCAGCCTCCAGCGTGTGGCTGCACGGGGCCATGGCCCGGGTTCCGTATGTGGATAAGCACGCCTTGGCCTGCCCCGGCGGACGGTCAAAAATGCGGGCCTGCTGTAGTACACTTGATGGAGCAGTTTGCTGTGCCCTCAAGCTTATTCAGGAGCGCGTCTCATTCAGGTGCGCGAGGGGCTCAACCTGACTACGCGTATCCAGCCCTCCATCAGCGGAGCCTCGTGGCTCCACGCTGCGGAGGATTGTGCCTCCTGCGGTCCGGCCTGACTTGTCCGGATGGGAAGTGCGATGGATGCCAGGAGCCGTGCCCGTCCGGGCCATGGCTAAAAAACCGTCAACTATTGGCAGGGTAAGAGCAGCCCTCGGGGCTCTCTCATGAATGACCTGCCGGAAGGAGCGTCGGCATGCCCGTCGTAACCATGCGCCAGCTGCTTGACAGCGGCGTCCACTTTGGACACCAGACCCGTCGTTGGAACCCGAAGATGAAGCGCTTCATCTTCACGGAGCGCAACGGCATCTACATCATTGACCTCCAGCAGTCGCTGTCCTACATCGACCGCGCCTACGAGTTCGTCAAGGCTACTGTCGCCCACGGCGGCACCGTCCTGTTCGTCGGCACCAAGAAGCAGGCCCAGGAAGCAATTGCCGAGCAGGCTACCCGCGTTGGCCAACCGTACGTCAACCAGCGTTGGCTCGGCGGTATGCTGACCAACTTCCAGACTGTCGCCAAGCGTATCCAGCGCATGAAGGAACTCGAAGAGATCAACTTCGACGACGTCGCAGGCTCGGCATACACCAAGAAGGAGCTCCTGCTCCTCAAGCGCGAACTCACCAAGCTTGAAGCCAACCTCGGTGGTATCCGCAACCTGACCAAGGCTCCTTCGGTTCTGTGGGTTGTTGACACCAAGAAGGAACACCTTGCTGTTGACGAAGCCAAGAAGCTGAACATCCCGGTTGTTGCCATCCTGGACACCAACTGCGATCCGGACGAAGTCGACTTCCCGATCCCGGGCAACGACGACGCCATCCGCTCCGTGAACCTGCTCACCCGCGTTGTTGCCGACGCCGTTGCTGAGGGCCTCATCGCCCGCAACCAGCGCTCCTCCGGCACCACCGAAGCTCCGGAAGAGCCGCTTGCCGAGTGGGAGCGCGAACTCCTCGAAGGCAGCAAGGCAGAAGCAGAAGCCAAGGCCGCTGAAGCAACCGAGGCTCCCGCAGCCGGCGAAGCTGAAGAAGCCAAGTAAATCTGTACCTTCCCTGACGCCGGAAACCGCGTCGGGGGCTACTGACAGGATGGCGGCCCACACTGTGGGTTGCCGTCCTGTTAGTTACGTAAACACCAAAAATTTCTAGACAGAGGGGTTCCCATGGCGAACTACACTGCTGCTGACATCAAGGCCCTGCGCGAGCGCACCGGCGCCGGCATGATGGACGTCAAGAAGGCTCTTGACGAGGCCAACGGTGACGCCGAGAAGGCCATCGAAATCATTCGCATCAAGGGCCTCAAGGGCGCTACCAAGCGCGAAGGCCGTTCCACTGCCGAGGGCCTGGTTGCTGCCAAGGTCACCGGCGGCGTTGGCGTAATGATCGAGGTCAACTGCGAGACCGACTTCGTCGCCAAGGCTGACAAGTTCATCCAGCTGGCTGACAAGGTCCTCAACGTTGCAGTCGAGTCCGGCGCAGCCGACCTCGACACCCTGCTCGCCACCGAGGTAGACGGCAAGAAGCTTGCCGACGTCGTCATCGAAGAGGGCGCAGTCCTCGGCGAGAAGGTTGTTGTCCGCCGTATCTCCCGCGTTGAGGGAACCACGGTTGACGCTTACCTGCACAAGACCTCCAAGGACCTCCCGGCCCAGGTCGGCGTTCTGTTCGCTGTTGACGGCGAAGGCGAAGCCGCTGCCACCGCAGCACACGACATCGCCGTCCACGTTGCCGCCATGGCTCCGAACTACCTGACCCGCGAAGACGTTCCGGCCGAACTGGTCGAGTCCGAGCGCCGCATTGCGGAAGAGACCGCCAAGGCTGAAGGCAAGCCGGAAGCTGCACTTCCCAAGATCGTCGAAGGCCGCGTGACGGGCTTCTACAAGGGTGAAGTTCTGGTTGACCAGGCATTCGCCAAGGACTCCAAGAAGACCGTTGCCCAGGTCCTCGAGGAAGCCGGCGTCAAGGCAACCGCAGTTACCCGTTTCCGCGTCGGAAACTAGCAAGTCATGAAGAGGGGTGGTCACTTCGGTGGCCGCCCCTTTTTCATGCATCCGTCAGGGTAGTACCTGGACGGACCAACAGCACGATAATCTAGCCCAAGTCCACCAACGGGAAGGCACCATGGAAACCGTCAACACTGCAATCCAGCCCGAGAAGAGCCGCCGTCGTGTACTGCTGAAGCTGTCCGGCGAGGTCATCGGCGGGGGCAAGCTCGGCGTCGATCCTGAAACCGTCCGGGCGATCGCGAAGCAGATCGCTGCCGCTGTCTCCGACGTTGAAGTGGCGATCGTGGTGGGTGGAGGTAACTTCTTCCGCGGCGCCGAACTCTCCCAGAGCGGCATGGACCGCTCCCGTGCGGACTACATGGGCATGCTTGGTACGGTCATGAACTGCCTGGCCCTTCAGGACTTCCTGGAGCAGGCCGGTGTGGAGACGCGGGTGCAGAGCGCGATCACGATGGGCCAGGTGGCCGAGGCTTACATTCCGCGCCGCGCCATCCGCCACATGGAGAAGGGCCGCGTGGTCATCTTCGGTGCCGGCGCCGGTTTGCCGTACTTCTCCACCGACACCGTAGCCGCGCAGCGTGCCCTTGAAGTGCACGCCGACGTCGTCCTGATGGCCAAGAGCGGCGTGGATGGCGTATACACCTCCGATCCCAAGAAGGACCCCACCGCGGAAAAGCTGGATGTGCTCAGCTACGACGATGCCCTCCGCCGCGATATCCGTGTCATGGACCAGACGGCGATGACCATGTGCAAGGACAACAACCTGTCCATGGTGGTCTTCGGCATGGAGGGCGAAGGCAACGTAACCCGCGCCATCCGCGGTGAAACCCTCGGAACCCTGGTTACCCCCTAGCAGCGGCTAGGATATTTCTAGGACCGTCCGCCCGCAGTGGCGGATCTTTACTGTGCATGGCCGCCCGTAGCAGGGCAGCGACTATTACTGAGGAGAACCCCGTGATCGAAGAGACCTTGCTCGAAGCCGGCGAGAAGATGGACAAGGCGGTTGAGGTAGCCAAGGAAGACTTCGCCTCGATCCGTACGGGCCGGGCGAACCCCGGACTCTACAACAAAGTGATCGTGGAGTACTACGGCACCCCCACGCCGCTCCAGCAGCTTGCTTCCTTCGCCGTTCCGGACGCACGCACCATCCTCATCACGCCCTACGACAAGAGCGCGCTCCGCGACATTGAGAAGGCCCTGAGCGACTCCGAGGTGGGTGCCAACCCCTCCAACGACGGCAACGTCATCCGCGTGACCATTCCTGAGCTCACCAAGGAACGCCGCAAGGAATACGTCAAGATCGTCAAGGGCAAAGGCGAGGACGCCAAGGTGTCCGTCCGCAGCATCCGCCGCAAGGCCAAGGACGCCCTGGACAAGCTGGTCAAGGACGGCGAAGCCGGTGAAGACGAGGGTGCCCGCGCCGAAAAGGAACTCGACGCCATCACCAAGCAGCACGTCGACAGCATCGATGACCTGCTGAAGCGCAAGGAAGCCGAGCTGCTCGAGGTCTGATGAGTCAGCCAGAGCCGGCGCCCGCCGGGCAGGTCCCGACGTCAGGGGCGCGCAGACTGGCCAGGCGCCTGCAAGGTAACCCGACGCCGAAGGCGGGCCGCAATCTGCCCGCCGCCATCGGCGTCGGGCTTGCCATGCTGTTTGCCGTCCTTGGCGGACTGCTTTTCCTGCCGCTGGGCTTTGTCCTGCTGGTTACCGCTTTCGCTGTCCTGGGTGTGTGGGAAGTATTCCGTGCCCTTGAGGCCCAAGGCACCCGCATGCCGGTGATCCCGGTGATGGTGGGAGCCCTGGCGATGCCCGTATCCGCCTACTTCGGCGGACTTGAGGGGCTCCTCTTCACCATGGTGGCCAGCAGTGTTGCCGTGCTCTTGTGGCGTTCCATCGAAAGTGCCGCCGGGGCGCCCCGCAGTGTCTTTGCCGGGGTGTTCACGCTGGCATGGGTGCCCTTCCTGATCAGCTTCGCGGCGTTGCCGCTCCATGCCGCGGGCGGTGCGACTCCCGTGGGCCTGTGGCCGAACGGAATCCCCGCCGGGGCATGGCAGATCGCGTCGATGCTCCTGCTGGTGGTGGCCAACGACACCTTCGGCTACATCGTCGGTGCCTCGTTCGGCAAGCACCCCATGGCGCCCAAAATCAGCCCCAAGAAGTCCTGGGAGGGTTTCGCCGGATCGGTTGCCGGTGCCATGGTCATTGGCGTGCTGGCCTGCCTGCTGTTCCTGGACAAGCCCTGGTGGGTCGGGCTGATCCTGGCCACCGGCATGGTTGCCGCAGCCACTGCCGGCGATCTTGCCGAGTCCATGGTCAAGCGTGAACTCGGGGTGAAGGATATGAGCAGCATCCTCCCCGGCCACGGCGGCGTCATGGACCGCCTGGATTCAATCGTGTTCGCAGCCCCCGTGGCTTTTGTTCTGTTCGCGCTGCTGAGCGGCGTCTGACACCCCCGACGAAGGATAGTTGATGGCATTGGATATTCGACGCCAGATCCCGGCAACGTTCGAGCGCGTGGAGCGCAACAAGTACGGCTACAACGCCAAGCAAGTAGACGCGTTCCTCAGCCGTGCACGGAACTCGTTCGAGAACCCGGGCAACACGGCCGACCCCGTGGCCAGTGCCGACGTCAGGGATGTGGCCTTCGATCCCGTCAAGGGCGGGTATGACGCCCAAAGCGTCGATGCCGCCTTGGACAGGCTGGAGGATGCCTTTGCGCGCCGCGAGCGGGATGACCTGATCAACCAGCAGGGCGAGGAAGCCTGGCTTCGGCAGATCGGTAAGCTCTCCGGCATTTTGCGTGGCCGGCTTCACCGTCCCGACGGCGAGCGGTTCCGCCGGCCGGCCAGGAAGCGGACCCGCAGCTACAACGTCCAGGACGTAGACGCACTGTGCGTCCAGTTGATCGACTACCTCGAAAACGATCAGCCGCTCAGCGTAGATACGGTCCGGAGGGCTGTCTTCCGGGCGGCGAAGGGCGATGAAGGCTACGACGAAGCACAGGTGGACGTCTTCCTGGACCGCGTTGTGGAGTTGATGGCCGCCATCGATTAGGGGGTCTTCCGGCTGTCCCCGGTAGGGCCGCCCCCGGCAGGGGAGATCGATGTGAGCTTCCGCCAGACGCCGTCGTAGCGGCGTTTACCGCGGAACAAGGACGTCACCAGGAAGGCCAGCCCGGCCATCACTCCTGCGCCCACGGCGAATGGTGCTGCCAACCCGGCCACCAACAAAGCCGACCCCACCAGCAGGCCGATCAGTGCGGCGTTGACCGTGCCCATGAACACCATGCTGCTGCCTGCCACCTGGCTGAAGTCCCGCCGACCGCCGAAAAAGTAGTACGTCCGTTTAGCGCCTTCCTCGTCATCGGTGAAGCCGGCCATGAGGTAGGGGGCAACACCGGGATCCAGGTCAACGTAGGCAGCCCTCAGCCTGTTCATGGCTATGACGTACATGAGGTCTTCCATGCCGACGCTCATGACGCGGACGTGGGTCAGCAGGCCTACCAGCACGTCGATGCTGAGGATGGTCAACGCGAAAGCCCGGAACGCATCCGAGAACTGCGTTGCGTTGCCCACCAAGGCCACGCTGAGCAGGCTCGCCGAGGTAAACGTCAGGAACATGCTGATCCGGGTGAGGACCTCGCCCTGGGTGGTACTTCGTGAAGCGAGCAGGCTCCAATGCTCAGTGGCCAGCAACTGGGCCCGGACACCGGGGGCGGCTGCCGGATCAGCTGGTGGCTGGATGTCCGCAGGGCCCGCTTCGTGGGACATGGCGCCATTGTCCACCCCGCAGGAGCTGCGGACAACCGGTCAGGGCAGTTGGCGTTCGGTGACTACCGGCCGTTCCGGTACGTGCAGCCTGGACATCACGCGGTTCACCGAGGCAGGTACCCGTCCTTTGGTGGCCACGGACACGCCAACGGTCACGGCGAACGCTGCCGGAACCGTCCAGGCTGCAGGCTGGGCCAACCAGAAGGGGGCTGCACTTGCGCCCAGGACAGTGCCAGCCACCATCGCACCGCCGCACAACACGCCACCCGTGACCATTCCTGCGATGGCGCCCGCGTCCGTCAAGCCCCGCCACCAGATGCCCAGGAGCAGCACCGGGCAGATGGTGGATGCCGTGAAGGCAAAGACCAAACCGACGCTGCCTGCCAACGCCAGGGAATCGGTGGTCAAGGCGAAACCCAAAGGGACGACGGCGGCCAGCAGCGCCGCGAGCCGGAAGCCGCGGACGCTGCCTCCGAAGAGGTCCTGGCTGATGACGCCCGACAGCGAAACCACCAACCCGGAGGTGGTGGACAGGAAGGCCGCAAACGCGCCTGCCACGACGAGCGCGGAGAGAAGGTCGCCGGCCGGGCCACCCACAAGCTTGCCCGGAAGCAGCAATACCAAGGCGTCGGCCTGGCCGGATCGGGCCAGCTCCGGAGCGTAGATCCGCCCGAGGGCACCTGCCAGGGTCGGGAAGAGGTAGAAGACCGATAGCAGGCCCAGCACAATCAATGTTGTACGCCGGGCCGATTGCCCATCGGGATTGGTATAGAACCGGACGAGCACGTGGGGCAGGCCCAGCGTCCCGAACAGCAGGGCAACCAGCAAGGACACGTTGTGGTATACGCCGGCGGTGGCCGTTTCCGAAGGGTTGATGGGAAGCGCCGCCACGGGAGCCGTGTCATTGGCCGTCAAGGCGAGGAGGATAAAGACCACCGGAACAGCCAGCGCCGTGAGTTTGAGCCAGTACTGGAAAGCCTGGACAAACGTGATTGAACGCATCCCGCCTGCCACAACCGTCAGGCACACAACCAGCACCACCGCCGTCGAGCCTATCCACGACGGCAGGCCCGTTGTGATGCGGATGGTGAGTGCCGCACCGTGGAGTTGCGGCACGATGTACAGCCACCCCACGGCGACTACCACCAGGCTCGTGACGCGCCGGACCATCTTGGAGTCCAGGCGGGCTTCGGTGAAGTCGGGAATCGTGTAGGCCCCGGACCGGCGCAGGGGAGCCGCGACGAATAGCAGCAGCATCAGGTAGCCCGCCGTGTAGCCAACCGGGAACCACAGGGCGTCAGTACCGGACAGGAGGATGAGGCCGGCAACCCCCAGGAAGCTGGCGGCCGACAGGTATTCGCCCCCGATGGCCGAGGCGTTCCACCATGGCCGGACGGTCCGGGACGCGACGTAGAAATCCCCGGTGGTCCGCGAAATGCGGAGGCCGTAGAAACCGATGGCCGCCGTCGCGAGGGAGACCGCGACGAAAGCGAACAGACCGACCGCCGGGTTCACCGCTCCTCCGTCAAATCACGGTAGCGGGCCTCGTTGCGGGCCGCCGCGCGGGTGAAGAACCACGCGCTGAGCCCTATGACCGGATACACCCCAACGCCCAGCAGAAGCCAGTCCAGACGGATCCCCAGCACAGTTGTCCCCGCAACCCCGGGTCCAAACACCAGGAAGGCCGCGAAAGCGGCGAGGATCAGCAGAAAACCGCAGGCTACCACCAGCGCCAGGCGCAATTGCGAGCGGATGAGTGAACGGATAAAGACCCTGCCGGCGTCGGACTCTTCGCTGACGTCACCGTACGCAAGCCGGCCCCGGGGTACCGGTACCGAATGGCGCGGCGCGGTGACACGGACCCGCGTCATCCTTGCGGCCGGGGACGGGTGGCTTCCAGCCGGTCCCGGACGGAGGGAAGGTGGCGGCGGCTGATGGGCAGCTCGGCACCGGCCACGGTGACGCTGGGGGACGAAGCCGAAAGTTTAAGGTGTCCCACGTGGTTGAGCGCAATCAGGTAGCTGCGGTGGATCCGGATGAAGCCCGCCTCCGCCCACTGCTGTTCAAGGTCGCTGAGGGGAACGCGGATGAGGTAGCTCGCTTCGGCGGTGTGCAGCCGGGCATAGTCGCCCTGGGCCTGGACGTAGCTGACGTCGTCGCGGCGGATCATGCGGGTGGTGCCGCCGAGGTCAACGGTGATCATCTCCGGCGCCGGGGCGCCGTCCTTGATGAGCTCGCTGATCCGGTCCACGGACCTGGCCAGCCGTTCGGCCCGGAGCGGCTTCAGCAGATAATCGACGGCGGCAAGGTCGAACGCCTCCAAAGCGCAGTCCTCGTCGGCCGTTACAAAGACGACGGCGGGAGGGTTGCTGCTGCGGGAGATGGCCCTTGCGATGTCCAAACCGGACAAGGCCGGCATGTGAATGTCGAGGAAGACAGCATCTACGGACTCGGTTTCCAGGGTCCGCAGCGCCTCACCGCCGGAGGAAGCGCGGTGGATTGTGCCAATGCGGCCGTCCCGCCCCAGCAGGAAGGCGAGCTCCTCAACTGCGGGCAGTTCGTCATCGGCGACGAGCACGTTGATCATGCTTCCAGATTAGCCTTATGCGTCGTGGCGAGGTTGGGACTTGGGCACGCGCATGGTGATCAGGGTGCCTTCACCGGGGGCTGTGTCGATCACCAGGCCGTGCTCGTCGCCGTAGACCTGCCGAAGCCGTGCATCCACGTTGCGAAGGCCGACGTGGTCGCCGTCGCTGTGCCCGGCGAGCACTTGCCGCAGGTGCTCCGGGTCCATCCCCACGCCGTCGTCCTCGATGGTGACCTCCGCAAACGCGCCGGAATCATTGGCACAAATGGTGATGTGTCCGGGCCCTTCCTTCGCCTCGAGACCGTGACGGACCGCGTTCTCAACCAGCGGCTGGAGGCTGAGGAACGGGATGACAGTACTCAGCACCTCCGGCGCGATCCGCAGGCTGACCTGGACACGCTCGCCAAACCGGGCCCGTTCCAGCAGGAGGTAGCGGTCAATGCAGCGAAGTTCCTCGGCGAGCGTGGTGAAGTCGCCGTGGCGCCGGAAGGAATACCTGGTGAAGTCGGCAAACTCCACTACCAGTTCACGTGCCCGGGCGGGGTCCGTGTTGATGAAGGAGGCGATGGCGTTCAAGGAGTTGTAGATGAAGTGCGGGCTGATCTGGGCCCTGAGGGCGCGGACTTCGGCCTCCATCAGGAGGGTCCGGGATGCCTCGAGCTCAGCGAGTTCCAGCTGGGCGCCGATCCAATCGGCCACTTCGCTGGTGGCCCGGACCAACCCGGCGCCCGCCGACGGCGCCAGGGCCGCAACTGTCCCCACCACCTTGGAACCGGCGCGGATGGGGGCGATGACGGCACTGAAACTGCCCGGTTGGGCTGTCGCGTGGGGAACCACCGCGGTGCGTCCGCTTTCCAGCACCCCGCGGACAATGCCCATGAGCGCCGGCCTGGTGTCCTCGGCCGTTCCGTCCCACGCCACCACTGCTTCAGTGTCCGTGATCGCCAAGGCCTCGCAGCCAAGGAGCGCCCGCAACTGCTTGCTGGCCTTCCCCGCCCCGGCGGGTTCCAGACCGCCGCGAAGGTGCTGTCCCGCCCGCGATGCGGCGTGCAGCGTCTTGTAGGTTGCCTGCTCGGCGTCCGTGCCGAGGTCCCGGAAGGAGCGCACCACTTTCAGGCCGACACCCACGACGACGGCCACCGCCAGGACGATCACGGCGATCGCGGCTGCTGTGAAAAGCGGGGAATCGGGCATGGAGCAAGAGTAGCCAATGCGCGGGCACGACGACGGCGGCCGGTCCGCCGCTTGCCGTTTGGCGCAGCATAGGGACCGTTGGGCGACGACGGCGGGCAATGTGCTGGAATGACCGCCCCGGCCCGTCAATAGTGATTGCAGTCACATTGGCCGGCTGTGTGGAGCCGATGTGGGCACAACAACCAGGAGGAACCATGGGTAATGATGCCCAACCCCAGGACGCGACAGCGTCCGTGGACTTCCAGGAAGTCCAGCAGACGGAGCGGTTCAAGAAGTTGCGCAAGCGGCACAGGAGCTTCGTCTTTCCCATGGCAGCAGCGTTCCTGCTGTGGTACTTCGCCTACGTTCTCTTGGCCGACTACGCGGTCGGCTTCATGTCCATCAAAGTGTGGGGAAACATCAACGTCGGCCTGATCCTGGGGCTGCTCCAGTTCGTCACCACTTTCGGGATCACCGCGTGGTACGTCAGCTACTCCAACAGGAAACTCGACCCCATCGCCGCCGAAATCCGGAACGAAATCGAAGGCCATGAGTTTGATAAGTCCGGCAGCCTAACCCGTGGGGGAGCGCAGTGAACACCATGGTCCCTGCAGTGGAAGTTGCTGCACTCAAAGACACCACACTCTTGAACATGGGCATCTTCGCCCTCTTCGTTGCGGTCACCATGGTGATCGTCTTCCGTGCCAGCAGGAACAACAAGACTGCGGCTGACTACTACGCCGCCGGACGTTCCTTCACGGGCTCCCAGAACGGAACTGCCATCGCCGGCGACTACCTTTCGGCGGCCTCGTTCCTCGGCATCACCGGCGCGATCGCCATCAACGGCTATGACGGATTCCTTTACTCGATCGGGTTCCTCGTGGCCTGGCTGGTTGCCCTGCTGCTTGTGGCAGAGCTGCTGCGGAACACCGGTAAGTTCACCATGGCCGACGTCCTGTCCTTCCGCCTCCGGCAGCGGCCGGTCCGGATTGCCGCTGCGCTCTCGACGCTGGCGGTCTGCTTCTTCTACCTGCTGGCCCAGATGGCGGGAGCGGGCAGCCTGATTTCGCTGTTGCTGGGCATCAGCGACTGGGGCGGCCAGGCACTGGTGATCATCGTCGTCGGCGCCCTCATGATCATGTACGTCCTGATCGGCGGCATGAAGGGCACCACTTGGGTGCAGATCATCAAGGCCATCCTGCTCATCGCCGGCGCGGCCGTCATGACAGCCTGGGTACTTTCCATCTACGGCTTCAACCTGTCCAACCTCCTGGGATCGGCAGCGGAAGCCGCCAACAACCCCGCAATCCTGAACCCGGGCCTGCAATACGGCAAGTCGGACACCTCCAAGCTCGACTTCATGTCCCTTGGCCTGGCGTTGGTCCTTGGCACGGCAGCACTGCCGCACGTCCTGATGCGCTTCTACACCGTTCCCACGGCCAAGGAAGCGCGCAAGTCCGTGGTGTGGTCCATCTGGTTGATCGGCCTCTTCTACCTCTTCACCCTGGTACTGGGGTATGGTGCCGCAGCCCTGGTGGGCGCGGAGACCATCAAGTCTGCCCCGGGCGGCGTGAACTCCGCGGCTCCGCTGCTGGCCTTCCACCTGGGCGGGCCGCTGCTGCTGGGCTTCATCTCGGCTGTCGCCTTCGCCACCATCCTCGCGGTGGTTGCCGGCCTCACCATCACCGCGGCGGCATCGTTCGCCCACGATATCTACGCCAACGTCATCTCCAAGGGCAAAGCCGACGCCACTACGGAAGTGAAGGTTGCACGGCGCACCGTAGTGGTCATCGGCATCCTGGCAATCCTCGGCGGGATCTTTGCCAACGGACAGAACGTTGCCTTCCTGGTGGCACTGGCCTTCGCGGTCGCGGCCTCGGCCAACCTGCCCACCATTGTCTACTCCCTGTTCTGGCGGAAGTTCACCACGCAAGGTGCGGTGTGGAGCATGTACGGCGGCCTGGCCTCAGCCATCCTGCTGATCACCTTCTCGCCGGTGGTGTCCGGTGCCAAGACCTCCATGATCCAGGGAGCCAACTTCGCGTTCTTCCCGCTCAGCAACCCCGGTATCGTCTCCATACCGTTGGCTTTCTTCCTGGGCTGGTTGGGTACAGTCCTGGACAAGCGGCGTGAAGACGCTGCCAAGCAGGCCGAAATGGAGGTGCGCTCGCTGACCGGCGTCGGAGCCGAGAAAGCGGTAGACCACTGATCCGCTAAACCATCGCGGTCACGCTGTGGAAGCAGTGCCCCTCATGCCTTCGGGCGGAGGGGCACTGCTTCTTTGAGGGTCGCTACTTCTTGAGGGCCAGCCATTCCTGCAACTGCGCCAGCGGCCAGGTTGTTACGATCCTTTCCCGGGGTACACCGGCGGCCTCTGCCCGCTCCGCACCGTATTGCAGGAAGTCCAGTTGGCCGGGAGCGTGGGCGTCACTGTCGATGCTGAAGAAGCACCCTGCATCAAGGGCCATCTGGATGAGCCGTTCGGGCGGGTCCTGTCGCTCCGGCCGGGAATTGATCTCCACCGCTACTCCCCATTCGGCACATTCCTTGAAAACCTTTGCGGCGTCGAACTCGGATTCGGGCCTGGTGCCGCGCGAACCCTGGACCAGCCGTCCGGTGCAATGGCCCAGGACGTTGGTGTGGGGGTCGCTGATGCCGCCGAGCATGCGCTGTGTCATGGTCTTCGAATCGGAGCGCAGCTTGGAATGGACGCTTGCCACCACCACATTCAGCCGTTCCAGCATTTCCGGCGTCTGGTCCAGGGTTCCGTCTTCCAGGATGTCCACTTCGATGCCCTTGAGCAGCCGGAACCCGTCCTGGCCGGCGTTGACCTCCTCCACTATGCCCAATTGCTGCTCGAGGCGTTCCGCGCTGAGGCCGTTGGCAATCGTGAGGTTGGGGGAGTGGTCCGTCAGTGCGAGGTACTCGCGGCCCAGGGTGCGGGCTGCCGCCACCATCGTTTCGATCGGCGATCCGCCGTCGGACCAGTTGCTGTGGCTGTGCAGGTCGCCGCGCAAGGCCGAAGCAAGCCCATGGCCACCGGCGGCGAGCGGTTCGCTGCCCCGCTCGCGGAGGTCGGCCAAGTAGTCCGGAACGCGGTCTTCCATGGCCTGCGAAATGACTTCCGCGCTGCGGTTGCCAACCCCCTTCAGGCTCGTCAGCCGGCCGGACGCGATCAGGCGCGGCAACTCGCCGGGCGGCAGCTGCCGCACGACGTCGGCCGCTTTCCTGAAGGCCTGCACTTTGAACGTCGGTGCGAGGCTGCGTTCCAGCCAGAAGGAAATTTCATCGAGCGCCTCAACGGGATCCATGGCTCCATGATCCCCGATGCTATGGGCGCAGGCGGATACTGCTCATTTTGAGGTCGTTCGTGCCCTCGAAGACATAGTGGAGGTTGATCGTCTTGCCGTCGCACTGCAGCGTCCCGGAGAGATCGGCCTTGTTGTTTCCGTTGTTGTTGTTCACGCTGACGGAGTTGTAGTTGGGCTTGCAGGAGTTATCCAGTTCCAGGCTTGCAATGCCGTCAATGAACGACTGCTTGTCCAGTTCGTCCTTGAGGGCCTGGTGGAGGTAGTCGTCGTAGGCTTCCTCGGTATCGCCGGCCACAACCAGTTTGGTGAACTCGTCGGCCAGCCCGCGCGCCTTGGACGTCGCGTTGCCCACGACGTTCACGAGCACCAACACCCCCACCACGGCGAGGACGATCACGCCGGCTACGATGCCCAGGACGATCCATAGCGTCTTCCGCTTCTTGGCAGGAGGAGTGGACGGCTGCCCGTACTGCCCTGGCGGGTACTGGCCTGGTTGGGGCGGGTATTGCCCTTGCCCTTGCCCTTGTTGGGGGTAGGGGTTTGGACTGCCGTAGTTGGGTGCGCCTCCCGCGGGACTTCCCTGCGGAGCTGCGTACGACGGCGGCTGTTGCCACTGCGGAGGCGTCCCGGACTGTGCGGGGTTGCCCGACGGCGGCGGGTACGGACCCGCCGGATCGGGATTGCGTGGAACATCGCCCTGTCCGTTGGGCTCTTGTGGATTACTCACTCTCGGACCCCTTTCAGCAGCCTGCTTCCGCGCCACCTTTGTGGCCGGGAACTTCCGGCAGCCCCCGATGCTTTCCTTTGAATCAAACAGCATCCTGACAGTCCGGGCAAGAGTGACTGCTACCCTTCCGAGCGCCTTCCCAGAAGCGGCTGGACCCGGTAGGGAATCATCTCCCGCATGGCCAGCGCTGTATCCGTGCGCTCAACGCCGTCGCAGGCCAGGATCTTGCCGTTGATCCTGAAGAGGTCCTCCGCGTCCAAGGCCACCACCCGCAACAGCAGGTCAGCCGAACCGGTCAGGCCGAAGCCTTCCAGGATTTCCGGGATATCGGCCAGGTCCTTTGCCAACGTTGCCAGTTTCTGCTGCTGCACGTGGACACTGATGAAGGCTGTGAGCGGGTACCCCAGCGCGACCGGATTGATCCGCCGTTCGAAGGACAGGAAGGCGTGCTTCTTCTCAAGCTGTGCCATGCGCGCCTGGACGGTGTTTCTGGAGAGGCCGAGCTTTTGGGCCAGGGCGACCACTGTTCCCCGCGGGTCCTTCGCCATGGCCGAGAGGAGACGGGTATCGGTGCCATCCAGTGGTTGCATAATGCGCAAGATTAGCACGGGCTTGAAGGGACAAACATGGCAGGATGCTCAATTTCCAGCAGGGTAGTTGTACCCCATGCCCTTTGTGAGTAGGGTCACAAATAACCCGGGCGAAGGAGCCCGGGGGCCGGTCTGCGGCTGGATCACAAGTCCCGCGCGGGCCGACGAATACGAGCCGGAAGGTCGCGATCACCAATGTTGACGGACAAGGCGGGAACGGACGCAGGCACCACTGCTCCGGACCCGGGACTCAGCGGACACAATCCCTTGCGGACCGGCGGCGGGATGCTGCAATTGGTCTCCCCGGAGGGGGAGCGGATAAGCCATCCCGAGTTCGATCTCTGGATCAAGGACATCGGAGACGAACAGCTTTGTTCCCTCTTTGAGGACATGACTGTCATCCGCCGCATCGACGCCGAGGCCACCGCCCTGCAACGCCAAGGTGAACTGGCCCTGTGGCCGCCCCTGCTCGGCCAGGAAGCATCGCAGATTGGTTCCAGCCGGGCCCTTCGTGACGAAGATTTCGTCTTTCCCAGCTACCGCGAGAGCGGCGTGGCGTACGTACGCGGCGCCCACGTGTCCGAGATCGCCAAGGTCTGGCGCGGCAACGCTTTATACAGCTGGGATCCGCAGCGGATCAACATGGCCACCCCCCAGATCATCATCGGGTCCCAGAGCCTGCACGCCACCGGCTATGCGATGGGCGTTCAACTGGACGGCGCCAGCTCCGCGGTCATGGCCTACTTCGGCGACGGAGCTACCAGTGAAGGCGACGTCAACGAGGCCATGGTCTTCGCCGCCAGCTTCCAGGCCCCGGTGGTGTTCTTCTGCCAGAACAACCACTGGGCCATTTCCGAACCCGTGCGCGTACAGTCCCACGTCCAGCTGGCGGACCGTCCCACCGGTTTCGGCATTCCCAGCATGCGGGTTGACGGCAACGACGTCCTGGCCGTCATGGCAGCCACCCGGGTGGCGCTGGACAGGGCACGCAAGGGCGGTGGGCCGACGTTCATAGAAGCGGTCACGTACCGCATGGGTCCGCACACGACGGCGGACGACCCCACCCGTTACCGGGACGCCAACGAACTGGAAGACTGGGCGGCGAAGGATCCCATCCTCCGCATTCGCAGGCTGCTCGATGCCAAAGGCCTGCTGACGGAGGAACTTGAAGCACAGGTCAAAGCGAAGGCCGACGCCGTGGGAACCGAATTGAGGACCAGTTGCATCACCATGCCGGATCCCCAACCCCTGGATGTGTTCAACCACGTCTACAGCACGCCCAATCCTTGGATTGAACGGCAGAAGGACCACTATTCGCGCTACCTGAACAGCTTCAACACCGTCGAGGAAGGTGCCCGCTGATGTCCAAGCTCACTTTTGCCCGGGCCATCAACGCAGGGCTCCGCAAGTCATTGGAAAGCGATCCCAAGGTAGTTCTCATCGGCGAGGACATCGGTACCCTCGGAGGTGTTTTCCGGGTCACCGACGGACTCCAGAAAGACTTCGGGCGGCACCGCGTCATCGATTCCCCGCTGGCGGAGTCAGGCATCGTAGGCACGGCAGTCGGCCTTGCCTACCGCGGCTACCGCCCTGTGTGCGAGATCCAGTTCGACGGTTTTATCTACCCTGCTTTCGACCAGATCGTCAGCCAGGTGGCCAAGATGCACTACCGGACGCAGGGCCGGGTCAAAATGCCCATCACCATCCGGGTTCCCTTCGGTGGCGGTATAGGCTCTCCGGAGCACCATTCGGAGTCCCCGGAGGCCTATTTCACCCACACGTCCGGGCTGCGGGTGGTGGCCGTATCCAATCCGCAGGATGCCTACACCATGATCCAGCAGGCCATCGCCTCGGATGACCCCGTGCTCTACTTCGAACCCAAGCGCCGCTATCACGACAAGGGCGATGTGGATGAGGCCGCGGACCTCTCATCGGCACTTCCCATGGACAAGGCAGCCATGGTGAACGCCGGCACGGACGTCACTCTGGTGGCCTACGGTCCCTTGGTCAAGACGGCCAGGGATGCCGCGCAGGCCGCGGCGGACGAGGGAACCTCGGTGGAAGTCATCGATCTTCGGTCCTTGGCGCCGGTGGACTATCCCGTGGTCGAGGCGTCGGTCCGCAAGACCGGCCGCCTGGTCATCACGCATGAGGCAGCCCAATCCGGCGGCCTGGGTGCCGAGATCGCGGCCAGCATCACGGAGCGCTGCTTCAACTACCTAGAAACAGCGCCGGTGCGGATCACTGGCTTCGACGTTCCCTACCCCTATTCCAAGCTCGAAATGCACCATCTGCCGGACTTGGACCGGATCCTGGATGGCGTTGATCGCGCGCTGGGCCGCCCCAACTCGTTGAGTGGACTGGAAGGATGAGCGCCACCATGATCAAGGAATTCAAACTTCCGGACCTCGGCGAGGGCCTCACTGAGTCCGAGATCCTTAGCTGGAAAGTGGCGGTGGGGGATACCGTCAGCCTCAACCAGGTCATTGCCGAGGTTGAGACGGCCAAGGCAGTGGTGGAGCTTCCGTCCCCGTTTGCGGGAGTGGTAGCGGCTTTGCATGAGGAACCCGGCACGGTGGTTGAGGTGGGCAAGCCGATTGTCTCGTTCGAAGTGGACGACGCCGGAGCTGCCCAGGGCGCAGAGGCGACGGACGCCGAATCTCCGGCCGGTCCCGCCAAACGCGAGCCGAACCTGGTAGGTTACGGCGCCGTCGTCGAGCATTCAGGGCGGCCCGCGAGGCGTGCCCGCGCTGCTGCCCCGGCGGTTGCTCCCCGGGCAGAGGAAACGGCCGTCGGGGAGAGGCCGCGTTCCACGCCGCCCGTCCGCAAACTGGCCCGGGACCTCGGCGTCGATCTGGAGCGCGTCACCGGAACCGGCCCGCACGGGCTGATCACCCGCGAGGATGTACAGAACTTTGCGGGCGCACCGGCACCGGACGCACAGGCCCCCACGGCGCCGGCCGCCCTTGGCCGGGAAACCCGGACCCCGGTCAAGGGCGTACGCAAGTTCAGCGCGGCTGCCATGGTGCAAAGCGCCTTCACCGCACCGCACGTCACGGAGTTCCTTACCGTGGATGTCACTCCAACCATGGAGTTGTTGGCCCGGCTAAAGACCAACAGAGCGTTCGACGGCGTGAAGTTGACCCCGCTCACCATCGCGGCAAAGGCCGTGCTGATTGCGCTGCGGAACAACCCCACCCTCAATACGCACTGGGACGATGAAAAGCAGGAGATTGTCCAGTACCACTACGTCAACCTCGGCATCGCGGCCGCTACTCCACGCGGCCTGACGGTGCCGAACATCAAGGATGCGGAGCAGCTGCCGCTGCGAGAACTCGCCGTTCAGTTGTCCGAACTGACGGACACTGCCCGGGCAGGGAAGACATCCCCGGCGGACCTGTCGGGCGGCACGATCTCCATCACCAACATAGGTGTCTTCGGCATTGACGCCGGGACGCCCATCCTCAACCCGGGCGAAGCTGCCATTGTGGCGTTGGGAGCGGTGCGGAAAGCGCCGTGGGTGGTGGACGACGAACTGGTGGTCCGCCAGGTGATGTCGCTCAGCCTGTCCTTCGACCACCGCCTGGTGGACGGGGAACAGGGGTCGCGGTTCCTGGCCGACCTCGGCGCGATCCTTTCCGACCCGGCGATGGTGCTGACCATGGTCTAGCTTGCCTGGCGGGTGTCCCGCCAGCTGTGTTCGGGTTCGAATCCCAGTAGCCTCCGGGCCTTGTCGATGGACAGCATCGTTTCGTGCTGCTGCAGTTCCTTGACGACGTCGACGCCGGGAAAGACTTCCGCGGCAAGTTCGGCACTGCTCCGGCTCATGACGGTGTCTGCCGCGGCGATGATGAACCGTTCGAACCCTGGCGGGGCAACCTCGAGGGCGCGGGCCACGGCCTGGGCGCCGTCGCGGGCGTCGATGTAGCCCCAAAGGTTCCACTTACGCCGGGTCGCGTCAGCGTCGAAGGACGGGAACGCGCCGTAGTCTTCAGGATCCATGACATTCGAAAAACGCAGGGCCGTGATGCTGAGCTCGGGGTCCCATCGGGTGAGTTGGATGGCCATCTGCTCTTCCAGGTGCTTGACCAGCGAATACGTGCTTTCGGGCCGTGCGTCGTATTCCTCATCCACCGGGATGTAGGGCGGCGGCGCATCGAAGGGTAGGCCAAGCACTGTCTCGCTGGAGGCGTAGACGACCTTCTTGATGCCTGCACGGCGTGCTGACTGGAACACGTTGTAGGTGGAGAGCATGTTGTTCTCGAAGATCGCGGAGTCGGGGGCCAGCCCGGGGGCCGGGATGGCCCCTAGGTGGACGATCGCATCCAGACCGTCGTGCCGGTCGTCGAGCCCAAGGATCACGTCCACCACCTGGCCGTAGTTGCGCAGGTCGACGCTGACGTATCCAGGGCCCCGCTCGCCGTCCCGGTCGAGGTTGAACACTTGGTGGCCATCCTCTGCCAGCCTCCGCACGACGCTCCTGCCCAACTTTCCGCTTCCACCGGTGACAGCAATCTTCATGGGGTTCTCCTTCGATGATCAGGTGTGACGTTTCAAAGCTGTTTCCAACCCTAGGGGGCGGCCCATGGGCGGGGACATACTTCAAGCTGGCCCTGTGAGTCCTAGGAAAGGCAGGACGGGTCCCGGGAAGGCAGGGCGGGTCCCGGGAAGGCAGGGCGGGTCCCGGGAAGGCAGGGCGGGTCCCGGGAAGGCAGGGCGGGTCCCGGGAAGGCAGTTCGTCAGCCTGCCGGCGTTCCAACAGTCAAGGCCGCCAGTGCCATCCGTTCAAGAACCGGCCGGGCAGACTTCACGGCGATCTTCCTGCCATGCTGGCGGACGGAATGCGGGGTGGAGTTGATCAGGCCGAAAGCGGCATGCGCGCGGACCCGAAGCTCGGCGGGATCACTGCCGGGATGCACCTCCTTGAGGACATCAACCCACGTCTCCACATAGCCACGCTGGAGGGCCCGCACCTCCGCCTGGTCAGCTTCGCTGAGGCTTCCGAAGTCGCGGTCCTGGACCCTGATGACGTCCGGATTCCGCAGGGCAAAGTCCACGTGGAAAGCAACCAGGCCCTCCAAGGCTGCAAGCGCATTCCCGGCCTCGGCCACCACCTTGAGCCCACCGTCCTGCAGCTCGCGGCTGACGCTCAGGAGGAGCTCGCCCAACACGGCCTGCTTACCGGGGAAGTGCCGGTACACGGCAGGTCCGCTGACGCCCGCGGCGGCGCCAAGGTCCTCAAGGGAAACCCTGGCGAATCCGTTCTCCGCGAAGAGGCCGGCAGCGGCGGAAAGCAACGCCACGCGCCGCTCTTCCTTGGCCTGGCTGCGCTGTGTTGCCTGGCTGCGCTGGGTTGTTTGAGCATGCTGGGTCACAGTTGCCTCCTCGCCACCCGCTGTACGTGCTGGACATCACAGTTAATCAAGACTAACCTAAATTTCAGTTATGAGGCACTAACCGAAATGACGTGGATCTGACACCGTTCGGACCGGAATGGGACAGTAGTCGATGGAGACGATAGCCAGCGTTGCAGGGGCTGCCACGAGCACCTTTGCGGCCAACGAGGAAGCCCAGCGCAAGCTGGTGGATGAACTTAAGGAGCGCCTCGCAACCACTGCGCTGGGCGGCCCGCCCAAGTCCCGCGAGCGCCACATTTCCCGTGGAAAACTCCTTCCCAGGGAGCGCATCGACTACCTGTTGGACGAGGGCAGCCCGTTCCTGGAGATTGCGCCGCTGGCGGCCAACGGCATGTACAGCGACGATTCACCTGGAGCCGGGGTCATCGCAGGCATCGGGCTGGTCCATGGCCGGCATGTGCTGGTCATCTCCAACGACGCCACCGTCAAAGGCGGAACCTACTATCCCATGACGGTGAAGAAGCACCTCCGGGCGCAGGAGATTGCCTTGGAGAACAAGCTGCCGTGCATCTACCTCGTGGACTCCGGGGGCGCCTTCCTTCCCAAGCAGGACGAGGTGTTCCCCGACAAGGAGCACTTCGGCCGGATCTTCTACAACCAGGCGCGCATGTCGGCTGCCAAGATTCCACAGATCGCCTCAGTGATGGGTTCCTGCACGGCCGGTGGCGCCTACGTCCCGGCCATGAGCGATGAGACGGTCATTGTGCGGAACCAGGGCACCATCTTCCTTGGCGGACCGCCGCTGGTGAAGGCAGCCATCGGAGAGATCGTCACGGCGGAGGAACTCGGTGGCGGCGACGTTCACGCCAAGGTATCCGGAGTAGCGGACCACCTGGCCGAGAACGACCAGCACGCGCTGGAAATTGTCCGCGACATCGTGGCGACGTTGCCACAGCCGGCCCCGCCGGCCTGGGACGTGCTCGACGTCGTCCTGCCGCCCGTCGTCGAACCGTCCGGTATCTACGGCGTGGTTCCGACCGACGTCAACGCGCAGTACGACGTTCGCGAAGCCATTGCCAGGATCGTGGACGGTTCCGAATTCCATGAGTTCAAGAAGGACTACGGGACAACGTTGGTGACGGGCTTTGCGCATCTGCACGGACACCCCGTGGGCATCGTGGCCAACAACGGAGTGCTGTTCAGCGAGTCCTCACTCAAAGGGGCGCACTTCATTGAACTGTGTGACCAACGTGGAATTCCCCTGATCTTCCTGCAGAACCTTTCCGGGTTCATGGTGGGCAAGGACTATGAACAGGGCGGCATAGCGAAGAACGGCGCCAAGATGGTCACCGCGGTTGCCACAGCCCGGGTTCCGAAACTGACGGTAGTGATCGGCGGCAGCTTCGGGGCGGGCAACTACTCCATGTGCGGCCGGGCCTACTCGCCACGGTTCCTGTGGATGTGGCCGGCAGCCCGTATCTCCGTGATGGGCGGAAACCAGGCTTCCAGTGTCCTTGCCACCGTCAAACGCGAACAGCTGGAGGCCGCGGGCCAGGAATGGTCCGCCGACGACGAGGAAGCGTTCAAGGCGCCCATCAAAAAGCAATACGAGGACCAGGGGAGCCCTTACTACTCAACGGCGCGGCTCTGGGACGACGGCATCATCGACCCCGCCGACACCCGCCGGGTCCTTGGGATGGCCCTGGACGTCGTTTCCCGCCAACCGCTGCCCGAAACTTCCTTCGGCCTTTTCAGGATGTGACCATGACCGTGCCCACAACAACCCGGAATGCGCCGGCAGAGCCGGCCGAGCGGCATTCCTTCACATCAGTCCTGGTGGCCAACAGGGGAGAGATCGCCTGCAGGGTCATCCGGACGCTGCAGCACATGGGCATCCGGGCCGTGGCTGTCTACTCAGATGCGGACAAGGACGCCAAGCACGTGGCCATGGCAGACGCTGCCGTGGGCATTGGTGGAACGGCCCCGGCGGAGAGCTACCTGAAGATCGACGCGATCATTGAGGCCTGCCGCCAAACAGGCGCCGAAGCCGTGCACCCGGGATACGGTTTCCTGTCCGAAAACGTTGAGTTCGCCAAGGCGCTGGATGCCGCCGGCATCGTGTTCATTGGGCCCGGGATCGAAGCGATCGAACTGATGGGCGACAAGATCCGTTCCAAGAACCACGTGATGTCCTACGGCGTTCCCTGCACGCCGGGCATCGCAAAGGCCGGGCTGACGGACCAGGACCTGATTGAGGCCGCACCATCGGTGGGCTTCCCCCTGCTCATCAAACCGTCGGCCGGTGGCGGCGGAAAAGGCATGCAGGCGGTGGAACGGCCCGAAGACCTTCCTGCAGCCCTTGCCGCAGCCCGGCGCGTTGCAGCGGCCGCCTTTGGCGACGACACCCTTTTCCTGGAACGTTTGGTCCGTTCCCCCCGCCACATCGAAGTCCAGATCCTGGCAGACAACCACGGGAACGTCATCCATGTGGGCGAGCGCGAATGTTCCTTGCAGCGCCGGCACCAGAAGGTGATCGAAGAAGCCCCCTCGGCACTTTTCCGTTCCATGCCGGACGGTGAAGCGCAACGGGCACGGATCGGAGAAGCCGCTTGCAACGCGGCCCGGTCAGTCAACTACAGCGGCGCCGGCACCGTGGAATTCCTGGTGTCCGATGACCATCCTGACGAGTTCTTTTTCATGGAGATGAACACGCGCCTGCAGGTGGAACACCCCGTGACGGAACTCGTGACGGGCATCGACCTGGTGGAATGGCAGGTGCGGATCGCTGCAGGTGAGGTCCTCACCCTGGCGCAGTCCGACGTCGTACTTAAGGGGCACGCAGTAGAGGCGAGGGTTTACGCGGAGGTCCCCGAACGGAACTTCATGCCGTCCATGGGGCGGGTTGTGCAGCTGGCCGAGCGGGGACTGCCGGATCGGCGGATCTCCGGAGCCCGGGTGGACGATGCAACGGTCCGGATCGATTCGGCCATGCGGCAAGGGCTCGACATCACGGGCGACTACGATCCGATGCTCGCCAAAGTGATCGCCTGGGGCCCTGACCGCGCGGCCGCCCTTGACGAACTGGATGCCGCGTTGGGCCGCTACACGCTGCTCGGCCTGGACACCAATGTGGAGTACCTGCGGCTGCTGATCAACGAACCCGACGTCCGTGGGGGCCACCTGGACACCGGACTGATCGAGCGGAAACTGCCGGGCATGACCTTCCGCCACATCGGACCGGAGGAAGTGGCGGCGGCCGGAGTTGCGCTCTGGCTTGAGCGGACCGGTTTCCCGCGGGCCGGGGATGCCTGGGCGCTGCCGGACTCCTGGCGCGTAGGGCAGCCAGCGGCTTGGACAGCCGCGTTCGGGCTGCCGGACGGCTCTGTGGCTACCGCCTCGATAGCTGACCACGGCGGCCAGGTGAGAGTAATGCTCGACGGCGGTCCCGGCGTCGGGCGCCAGGCCGTCACAGTGACCGGGGTGGAGCGGACCGACGACCGGATCAGCCTGGACGTCGACGGCGTGAACCTCACCTACGCGCTGGGCCGGGACAACCGGGGAATCCACCTCGGAAACGCCGGATGGTCCTGCCGCCTGGAGGTTTTGAACCGCGCCGAAAAGCTCAAGCGCATGCTGGCAGGAATCCAGCAGGAGGAAGGAACCGCGGACCCCGAGGTGCGCTCGCCCATGCCCGGAACGGTGGTCTCCGTGGCCGTTTCCGACGGCGAAACGGTCGCCGAAGGGCAGATACTCCTCGCCGTCGAGGCCATGAAAATGGAGCACCAACTGGTGGCCTCCGTCCATGGAACAGTCCACCTCACCGTGGCAACAGGCGACCTCGTCAAGGCAGACCAGGTACTCGCCAGCATCCATGCCACCCCAACCAGTGCCGTCCCAACCACTAAGGAAACCCAGCCGTGAGCACTTTCGACCTTTCCGAGGAATACCAGGACCTCAGTGACTCCGTCCGCGAGTTCGCCGATGAAGTAGTGGCCCCAGTCTCGGCCAAGCACGACGAAGAACACAGCTTCCCCTACGAGGTCATCAAGCAGATGGGGGAGATGGGACTCTTCGGCCTGCCTTTCCCCGAAGAGCACGGCGGCATGGGCGGGGACTACTTCGCGCTCGCACTGGCCCTGGAACAACTGGGCCGCGTGGACCAGTCGGTAGCCATCACCTTGGAAGCCGGAGTGTCCCTCGGTGCGATGCCCGTCTACCGGTTCGGGACCGAAGAACAGAAGGAACAATGGCTTCCGCCCCTTGCCTCCGGGCAGGCGCTCGCCGGGTTCGGGCTGACCGAACGCGAAGCCGGATCCGATGCCGGGGGCACCAAGACCCACGCCCACCTGGAAGCCGGCGAATGGGTGATCAACGGTAACAAGGAGTTCATCACCAACTCCGGCACGGATATCACCCGGCTGGTCACGGTCACCGCGGTCACCGGCAAGGAAGAACGCCCGGACGGCAGTATCAAGAAGGAGATCTCCACCATCCTGGTGCCCACGGAAACCCCCGGCTTTAAAGCGGAAAAGGCCTACAACAAGGTGGGCTGGAACGCTTCGGACACCCACCCGTTGACACTGGACAACGTCCGGGTTCCCGAATCCAACCTGCTCGGCGAGCGCGGACGCGGCTACGCCAACTTCCTTTCCATCCTTGACGAAGGCCGCATCGCGATCGCGGCTTTGGGTACAGGAGCCGCCCAGGGATGCGTGGACCTGTCCGTGAAATACGCCAAGGAACGCAGTGCCTTCGGGCAGAACATCGCCAAGTACCAGGCCATCCAATTCAAGATCGCGCGGATGCAGGCCAGGGCCCACACGGCACGTCTTGCCTACTACGACGCAGCGGCCAGGATGCTCGCGGGGAAGCCGTTCAAGACCGAGGCGGCCATCGCTAAGATGGTCGCAGGCGAGGCTGCCATGGACAACGCGCGGGATGCCACCCAGGTATTCGGCGGGTATGGCTTCATCAACGAATTCACCGTGGCCCGGCATTACCGGGACTCCAAGATCCTCGAGGTCGGGGAGGGCACCACGGAGGTTCAATTGATGCTCATCGCCCGCGAGCTGGGTCTTTAACCGCAGGGGAAGGATCAAGGATGATTGACAAGGTTGTTGCCAGCGCCGCGGAAGCGGTGAAGGACATCCCGGACGGTGCCTCGCTGGCCGTCGGCGGGTTCGGACTGTGCGGAATTCCGGTTGCGCTGATAGACGCCCTGCATCAACAGGGCACCACTGGACTGGAGACGGTCAGCAACAACTGCGGCGTGGACGACTGGGGCCTTGGCATCCTCCTCAAGGACGGCCGCATCCGGCGAACCATCAGTTCCTACGTGGGGGAGAACAAGGAGTTCGCCCGCCAGTACCTCGCCGGTGAACTGGAGGTGGTCCTCACCCCGCAGGGAACCCTGGCGGAGAAGCTGCGTGCCGGCGGCGCCGGGATCCCCGCTTTTTATACCAAAGCCGGCGTGGGCACCCAGGTGTCCGAAGGCGGGCTGCCGCAGAAGTACGACGCCGACGGGAATGTTGAGAAAGCGTCGGCGCCCAAGGAGGTGCGCGCCTTCAACGGTGCCGACTTTGTCCTTGAGGAGTCCCTGACCCCGGACTTTGGACTTGTCCACGCCTGGAAGGGCGATCGCCACGGCAACCTCGTCTTCCATGCAACGGCAATGAACTTCAACCCGCTGTGTGCCATGGCAGCAAAGACCACCATCGCCGAAGTGGAGGAACTGGTGGAGCCGGGGGAGCTCGATCCCGAACACATCCACACTCCGGGCATCTTCGTCCAGCGCGTGGTGGTTTCGCCGACGCCGGAGAAACGGATCGAGAAGCGCACGGTATCCGTCACGGACACATCCGGCGCAGGCACGGCGGAGGAGCAGGCGGGAGGAGCCTAACCATGGAATCGAACACGTATCACGATGTGCCGCCACGTCCCGAAGCCGTGCGGCACGAATACCGCAGGGCCGACGTCGACCATCACGAGGCCAAAGGCTGGACGCGGAACGAACTGGCCGCCCGGGTGGCCCGCGAACTGGAGAACGGGCAATACGTCAACCTGGGGATCGGCATGCCAACCCTGATTCCCAACTACATCCCTGACGGGATAGAGGTCATCCTGCACTCGGAGAACGGCATCCTGGGCGTGGGTCCCTACCCGGCCGAGGACAAAATCGACCCCGATGTGATCAATGCCGGCAAGGAGACGGTCACAGTGAACGCCGGTGCGGCTTTCTTCGATTCCGCGTCGTCGTTCGGGATGATCCGCGGCGGCCACGTGGATGTCGCCGTCCTGGGCGCCATGGAGGTGGCCTCCAACGGCGACCTCGCCAACTGGATGATCCCGGGAAAGATGGTCAAGGGCATGGGCGGGGCCATGGACCTGGTGTTCGGCGCCAAGAAGGTGATCGTCATGATGGAACACGTTGACCGTAACGGCCGCCCGAAAATCGTGAAGGACTGCACCCTTCCGCTGACCGGCAAGGGATGCGTGGACCGCATCATCACTGACCTTGCCGTGATCGACGTCGTGAAGGACGAAGGCGAACCCCGGCTGGTCCTGCGGGAACTTGCGCCAAACGTCACCTTGGACGACGTCGTGGCGGCAACTGGCGCGGAACTGTTCGAAGAAGACCAGGAACTCACCGTATGACCCGGGTAGTGGTGCAGCGCGGTCTCTATTTTGACGAACTGGAAGAGGGCGTCGTGTATGCGCACAGGCCCGGCCGCACAGTGACCGAAGCGGACAACGTCCTCTTCACCACTATGACCATGAACACCCAGGCGCTTCATCTGGACGCAGCCTGGAGTTCGACGCAGCCATTCGGCCAGCGCCTGATGAACTCCATGTTCACGCTGTCGGTCATGGTGGGCCAGTCCGTGACCCAGCTGACGCAGGGCACCATCGTGGCGCAGTTGGGGCTGACGGATGTTGCTTTCCCGCACCCGCTCTACCACGGCGATACGCTGTACACGGAGACAGAGGTCACCGGGAAGAGGCTTTCATCGTCCCGTCCCGGCCAAGGGTTGGTGACCATGCAACACATCGGCCGGAACCAGGACGGCAAGGAAGTGGCGCTGGCAACGCGGACGTGTTTGATGTGGACCAAGGAAGCGCACGCCTCCCAAACCGACGTCTCCAAGTACTAGTCACGCCCAGCAGCAAGGAACCCGATGCCCACTCCTGCCGACCTTCCCTTCACCATGGGTCCTGCCCTCCTGTTCTGCCCTGCGGACCGCCCGGAACGCTACAGCAAGGCGGCCGACCGCTCCGATGCGGTGATCCTGGACCTGGAAGATGCCGTTGCGCCTGCTGACAAGCAGCGTGCCCGGGGTGCCATCCTGGCCCAGCTGGGCGCGGCGGGAGATACGCCGGAGCTGGAACCCGGCCGCACCATCGTGAGGGTCAACCCGGTGGGTTCGGCTGAGTTCGGGAAGGACCTCCACAGCCTGGCCCACACGCCATACCGCACTGTGATGGTTGCCAAGGCGGAGAGCGCAGAGGACATGCGGGCCCTTGACGGTTACCGGGTCATTGCCCTCTGCGAAACGGCCGCCGGTGTGCTGAATGCCGCTGCCATCGCGGCGGAACCGAATGTGGTGGCGCTCATGTGGGGCGCGGAGGACCTGCTGGCATCCCTGGGCGGGCTTTCCAGCAGGAACGACGACGGCGGGTACCGGGCTGTTGCCCTGCACGCCCGTTCCGCTGTACTGCTTGCCGCAAAAGCCGCGGGCAAGGAAGCCATCGACGCTGTCTACGTGAACATTCCGGACCTTGACGGGCTGGCCGTGGAATCGCGGGATGCCGTGGCGAGCGGTTTCGGGGCGAAAGCCTGCATCCATCCGTCCCAAGTGGCTGCGGTGCGGGAAGCCTATGCGCCTGTGCCTGAAGCCGTGGAGGAAGCGCGCGAGTTGTTGGATGCCGCCTCCGCTGCGGGCAGCGGTGTGTTCCAATTCAAAGGGAAGATGATCGACGGCCCCATCCTCAAACACGCTGAATCGGTGCTGCGGAGGGCCCTTTAAGGCCCGTTACAGGCGCGAGGTGGCATTTAATGCCAATGTTTCCCGGAAACACTGTCATCAAATGCCACCTCGTGTGTGGGTCTTAGGCTGAGACCTTGGTGGCCAGCTCAGTCAGCGGAACTGCCGGCGGCCGTTGTGCCGTGCTCTTGATCGATACCGACTGCCCCGACTTGGCAGACTCAAGGACCGACTCCATCACCTCAAGGGCGTGGAACGCGAGCCCGCCCCCGGCACGCGGTTCCTGGCCTGCTGGAGTTGCCGCAAGGTCGGCAATGCCAAAGCCCCGGCCCGAGTCCACATAGCCGGCCGAGACGGGCAGTGTTTCCCAGTCCTCGGCGCCGAGGGCGAACAACTGGACCTCGCCGTCGAAATGGTTGGGATCCGGAACCACCAGGGAACCCTTCTCGCCGTGGATTTCCAGGTTGGGGCTCTTGGTCTTGACGGCGTCGAAGCTCATGAAGAGCGTTGACAGCGCACCAGAGGCATGAACCAATACTCCGGTCACGTGCGAGTCGATGTCCACCGGTACTTTCTGGCCCTCGCGGGGACCGGAACCGATGGTGCGCTCATTCCTCGTGTGGCTCGCGGCGCCCACCACGGAGACGACCGGACCCAAGAGGGTGACCAATGCCGAGACGTAGTAGGGGCCCATGTCCAGCAGCGGTCCGCCGCCGGGCTGGTAGTAGAAGTCCGGGTTCGGATGCCAGCGTTCGTGGCCGGGCGTGGCCATGGTGGCCGTCGCCGAGATCGGGGCACCGATCAGGCCGTCGTCGATCGCTTTGCGGGCCGTTTGGATGCCGGTGCCCAGGACCGTATCCGGCGCACAGCCCACCACCACTCCGGCGGCCCGTGCAGCGTCGAGGACCTGCCGGGCCTCTTCGGTGGTAGCGGCGAGCGGCTTCTCCCCGTACACGGACTTGCCGTTGGCGATGGCCTTGAGGGCCACGTCGGCGTGCGCCGCCGGGATGGTCAGGTTGAGCACCAGGTCGACGTCGTCCGCCGCCAACAGCTCTTCCACCGACACTGCCCGGACGCCTTCGTAGGAGTCCGCCACTGCCTGGGCACGGGCCGGATCGAGGTCCGCCACGGCCACGAGGTTGACCGGATCAAGGCGCCGGAAATTGCTCAGGTACTGGGCGATGATGGCGCCGCAGCCGATGATTCCGACGTTAAGCTGCTTGGTGTTTTCTAGCGGGTTGCCCACAGCATGCCCCTCTCGATGATGGTGCGGACGTTGGAGTCCTGGAGAACTTCCACACGGTGTCCCGGGGTGCAGACGAAGATCCTGCCCTTGCCCCACTGGCGCGTCCAGATGGCAGGGGAAGTGACCTCCCGGTTCCAGGGATCCCAGTCGCGCACCTTCTGGGTGGTGGTGGCCAGGACGTCGATGTAGTCGTCGGCCAGGACCCAGTACTGCTCGGTGACCAGGTCAAAGTCGGACAAGCCGGCAGTGATGGGGTGTTCTGCGGCCGCAGGGAGCATGTTCACCGTGTAAGGAACGTAGTTGTCCGACTGCTCGCCGATCCTTTCGTCCGGGTGCTTGCCGGGATGGCAGGCGAACTGGCCCCCGATCAGGTGGAGGTAGTCGGAGTTGTTGCGGTAGGAGTCGGCGATGCCGCCGTGCCAGCCTGCCAGGCCCGTACCGTTCTCGACGGCGGCACGAAGTCCCTCGAACTCGTCCTTCTCGATGGTGGACATGGTCATGCACTGCACGATCAGGTCCACAGTTGCCATGTAGTCGGCGTCTGCGTAGATTTTGGGCGATTCCTCCACCCGTACCTCGAAGCCTTGGGCTTTGAGGTACGGGATGAAGAGTTCGGTGGCCTCCACAGGCTGGTGTCCGTCCCAGCCCCCGCGTACCACCAGGGCGGTTTTGTAATTGCTCGACATGGTTTCCTTAGTTTTTTCGGGGCGTATCCGTTGAGTCGTTCAGCGTGTTGCGAAGGCGGCATCGAAGGCCGCTGCGGGTGGCTGGATAGTGGCAAGTTCCTTGACCATGGCCAGTGCCTGCGGCGCACCGACCAGGCGGTCCATGCCCGCGTCTTCCCACTCGATGCTGGTGGGTCCTGCGTAGCCGATGGCGTTGAGGGTCCGGAAGATCGGTTCCCACTGCACGTCACCGTGGCCGGCCGTGACGAAGTCCCAACCGCGGCGGGGATCTGCCCACGGCAAATGGGAGCCCAGGCGTCCGTTGCGTCCGTTCAACTGCCGGACAGACTCCTTTACGTGGACGTGGAAGATCCGGTCGGCGAAGTCCTGCAGGAACATGACAGGGTCCAGGTCCTGCCATATGAAGTGGGACGGATCAAAGTTCAACCCGAAGTTCTCCCGGTGCCCGATGGCCTCGAGCGTCCGCTTGGCAGTCCAGTAATCGTAGGCAATCTCGGAGGGATGGACTTCCAGTGCGAACCGGACCCCCACCTCGTCGAAGACGTCCATGATGGGGTTCCAGCGGTTGGCGAAGTCCTGGTAGCCGCGCTCGATCATGGCATCAGAGGCGGGAGGGAACATGGCAACGCATTTCCAGATGGAGGAACCCGTGAATCCGGTGACGGTCTTGACCCCCAGCTTGGCCGCAGCGCGGGCCGTAGCCTTCATGGTCTCTGCTGCGCGCCGGTGGACGCCTTCCGCATCACCATCACCCCAGACATCGGCGGACAGGATATCCCGGTGCCGTTCGTCGATGGGATCGTCGCAGACTGCCTGCCCCGTGAGGTGGTTGGCGATGGCATGGACCGACAAGTTGTGCTTGTCCAGGACCTCCAGCTTGTTCCGGAGGTAGGCATCGTCTTCCACTGCCCGTACCGGATCGAGGTGGTCGCCCCAGCAGGCGATCTCCAGGCCGTCGAAGCCCCATTCGCCTGCCAACCGGGCAACTTCCTCAAAGGGAAGGTCTGCCCACTGACCGGTAAAAAGTGTGATGGGTCGGTTCATCAGTGCTCCTTGTCAACGTTCTGCCAACGGCTTTCCGCCGCAGCGCTCGCCTCTACGGCGGCCAATACCTTCTGGACCTGCAAAGCATCAGCGAACGACGGCGACGGCTGCTCACCGGCGCCGATGGCATCCACGAGGTCCACCACCTGATGGGTGAAGCCGTGCTCATACCCCAGGCCATGTCCGGTCGGCCACCAGTTGCCCGTGTAGGGGTGGGACGGTTCGGTGACCATGATCTTGCGGAAGCCCGCATCGGGTTCAAGCGAGGCATCGTAGAACTGCAGGGAATTCATGTCTTCGAAGTCGAAGGCCAGCGAACCCTTGGTGCCGTTCAGTTCCAGTCGCATTGCGTTCTTTCGGCCCAGCGCGAAGCGGGTGGCCTCGAAGATGCCAACGGGACCAGTGCCGCCGTCGTGCTTTCCGCTGAACCGGGCAGTGAAGAGGGCGGCGTCGTCAACGGTTACCGGGCCCTTGGGGCCGTCGGAGCCACCGTGGCCGCCGAGTCCCACGAAGTCACCACCCACCGGGCGTTCCTTGACGAAGGTTTCCATCAGGGCGGAGACCCCGGTGATTGCTTGTCCGGTGATCCACTGGGCCGCGTCGATGCTGTGGGCACCGATGTCGCCCAGGGAGCCGGAGCCTGATTTCGACTTGTCCAAGCGCCACGTGAGGGGAGCGTCGGCATCCGAGAGCCAGTCCTGAAGGTACTGGGCACGGACGTGGCGGATATCGCCCAGGCGCCCTTCGTCAACCATCCGCTTGGCCAAGGCGAGCGCGGGCGTACGGCGGTAGCTGAAGCCGCACATGGAGAGGACTCCGCGTTCGGCCGCGGCCCTGGCCACAGCCGTCATTTTTTCGGCCTCCTCCACGGAGTTGGCCAGAGGCTTTTCGCACAGGACGTGTTTTCCTGCCTCCAGGGCGGTGATCGCAATCTCGGCGTGGGTGTTGCCGGGAGTGCAAATATCGATGAGGTCGATGTCGTCGCGCTCGATCAACCGCCGCCAGTCCGTCTCCACCGAGTCCCAGCCGTACTTGGCTGCCGCCGCCCGGACTCCTTCTTCGTTGCGGCCGGCCACCGCGGTGAGCTGCGGTGCGAGGGGCAGGTCGAAGAAGCGGGGGGCGGTACGCCACGCGTGGGAGTGGGCGGCGCCCATGAAGGAATAGCCCACCATGCCTACACGCAGGGGTCGTGGTTCAGTCACAACTGATCCTTTCTTGTCTGCCTGATCCGGTTACTTGCTGAATCCGGCGGTTAGCCCGCTGAGGAGCTGGCGCCGTCCTACGACGTACAGCACCAGGATTGGCAGGGTGCTCAGGACCACCGAGGCCAGGACCGCCGGGATGTTCACGCTGAATTCGCCTTGGAACGTCCAGAGTCCCAAGGGGAGGACGCGAAGGTCCGGGTTCTGGGTCAGCACCAGCGGGAGCAGGAACCCGTTCCACACGTGCAGGCCGTTGTAGATGGAGACCGTCACGATCGCCGGACGGGTCAGGGGCAGCGCCAGGCGCCACATGGTTTGCCATTCGCTGCATCCGTCAAGCCGCATGGATTCGAACAGCTCATTGGGAACGTCCCGAATGAAGTTGGACAGGATGAGCACGGTCAGCGGGATTGCGAAGGCGATGGACGGGAGCATGACGGCCAGCAGGCTGTCGTAGAGGTTCAGCCTGATGATCATCAGGTAGATGGGGATGATGGTCGCCTGCAGGGGAATGGCGAGGCCCATCAGGAACATTCCGTTGACCAGTTTCAAGAACCTGCCACGTCCACGGACGATCGCGAAGGACGCCATGAAGGAAATCAGGACCGTCGGGATGACGGAACCGAGCGTCACGATCGCGCTGTTCATGAAGTACGTCGCGAAGTTCGATTCCAGGACCAGCTGGTAGTTCTCCAGGGTCGGAGACGTCGGCGGAGCCAGCGGACTTTGCCCGAAGTAGCCCTCCGCCGTCTTCAGGCTGGTGATCACGATGTAGTAGACGGGGATGATGATGATGGCCAGCCAGATCCATCCGCCCAGGCCGCCGGGGATGTTGAGGCGGCGGATGCGTGTGGCCAGGCTCAGCTTGACCACGGGCGGGTCGGCCTTGGTGCCGGTTGCCGGTGTCTCTTCTGTGTTCGTCAGAACGGTGCTCACCCTACATACCTTCCAATTGGCTGCCCTGCTTGTCCTTGCCTCCAAGGCGCTGGAGGAACAAGGCCAGTGCGAGGCCGATGACGACCAGGATCACGGCGATGACGCTTGCCGGGCCCATGAGGTTGGCCCGGAAGCCCCTGAGGTACATGTCCAGGGCCAGGATCCGGGTGGAGTTGCCCGGGCCACCGCCTGTGAGCACGAAAATCAGGTCGAAGTAGGTCAGGGATCCCACCACCATCAAGGTGGAGGACGTGATGATGGTGTACTTCAACTGCGGGAGCGTGATGTGGAAGAACTGTTTGATGGTGCCGGCGCCGTCGATCTGGGCCGCCTCATACAGGGACTTCGGTATCTGGCGCACCCCGCCTTGGTAGATCAACGTGTGGAACGGTACGAACTGCCAGGCGATGACGAAGATGACCAGTCCCAGTGCCAGCTGCGGAACCCCCAGCCAGTCCTGCGCCAGGAAAGGCAACCCCAGGCCCATGGCCAGGCCGAAGTTCGGATCCAGGAGGGCTTTGAAGGCGATGGCCACCGCTGCCGATGACAGGAGGAGGGGCAGGAAGTACAACACGGCCAGGGCCGCACGGTATTTTTGGCTACCCGCAGTGAAGACTCCCAACAGCAGGCTGATCGGAGTCTGGACCAGCCAGGACACGATCATGATCACGAAGGTCAGCCCCAGCGCGTTGTACAGTCCGGGATCGGCGAGGACCGAAGTCCAGTTGTCCATCCCGGCGACGCCGATTGCGCCGATGCCGTCCCAGTCGGCGAAGCTGAGGACCAGGACCCCGGCCAGGGGAACGACGGCGAACAGGACAAAGAACAGCAGCGCCGGAACCGTCAGCCATGCGAGTGCGGAATTTTTCTGCCCCTTGGTCTTCTCGCCAGTCCGGTGGGCGGCCGTCCTGGTCAACGTTGAGCTGCTCATTTGCCAAGCGTTGCGTTCATGTTCTCGGCGAACTGCTTGGGCGTGATGGACTTCAGGAACAACTGGTCGATGTTGTTCAGGAGCGCCTCGGCAGCGGTGGGGCTCAGCGCCTGGTCCCAGGATTGCTGGAACGTTGGTGCGTTCTTGGCAAGGTCGTAAACGAAGTTCAGGAAGTCCTTGTCAGGTGAGGATGCAAGCTTGTCCTCGATGCCGTTCACGATCGGCACAGAACCGGAGTTGATGTAGGCATCGATGACTTTGTCCGTCAGGATGCCCTCCTTGAAGAACTTCTTGGCGATCTCCTTCTCCTGGTCGGTGGCCTTGGCGGAGATGGACATGTACTGGGCGGGGTTTCCGACACCGCTCTTCGGATCGCCCTTGCCGCCGGCGACCGTCGGGAAGTGGACGAAGCCGAGCTTTCCGTCCTGGACGAAGTTCTGGCCTTCCTTCTTCATGGCACCGTAGGTCCAGGATCCGTGGAGCATCATCGCAGCCTTGCCGGTGAACAGGAGGGCCTGGTCAGCCTTGGAGTCTGCCGTGATCGAGGAGAAACCCTTGATGAAGCCGTCAGCGGAAACCAGTTCCTGGATCTTGGTGCCGGTTTCGATGACTGCCGGGTGCATCCAGGCGTCCGGCTTGCCTTCGAAGATGGCGTTGAAGACTTCGGCCCCGCCAATGCGGTCCAGGAGGTACTCGAGCCACATCATCGAAGTCCACCGGGACTGGCCGCCGAGCGAGAACGGTGCCACGCCCATGTCGTTGAAAGTCTTGACCAGGGACATGATGTCGTCCCAGGTCTTGGGAGGCTGGACGCCGGCCTTCTCGAAGAGTTCCTTGTTGTAGAAGAGCACGATCGGAGCCACGTACTGGTTAGGCAGGGCGTAGATCTTGCCGTTAACCGTCGCAGCGCCGAACGAGGAGGGGAAGAACTTGTTCTTCACGTCCGGGTTGGCATCGAACCAGGGGGTCAGGTCCTCTACCTGGTTGGCCTCGGCGTAGGTCTTCAATCCGCCGCCACCCCAGCCGTAGACGATGGTAGGGGCCTGGCCTGCACCGATGGCCGTCTTGATCTTGGTCTTGTAGGCGTCGTTCTGGAAGTAAGTGACGTTGATCTTGTTGTCCGGGTTCGCGGCGACAAATGCGTCAACGGCGTTCTGCATGGTGGTCTGGTTGGGCTCGCCGGTGAGGAACCACATGCTGGCCCCGCCACCACCGCCGCTCCCGCCCGGTCCTGACGTTCCGCAGGCGGTCGTTGCCATGGCTGCGAAGGGTGTGAGTGCAGCGAGGGCCAGGAAGGAACGCCGGGAGGACTGGAATTGCTTCATTGCTTCTCCATGAGTTTTCGCTAGGTTGAACAAGAAGGTTCCGAAAAAAACCGAAATATTTCGCAACCGTGATTAAGATCACGGTCTAAACTAAAGCCAAATAGTCGATTCGTCAAGACGCATTTTGACTCGTTCCTGAGCCGAACTTGCACTTTTTCGCGGACCGGCGCATTCTCGAAACTGCCGAAACAATTTCGAAAGTGGGGGACATGACTATCGGGACAAAGCCGTCCAAGCCAACCCTGGCTGCAGTGGCCCAAGAGGCCGGCGTCTCAACGCCGACCGTTTCCAAAGTGATCAATGGCCGCGAAGACGTAGCCGATGAGACGCGCGCCCGGGTCCTCGCGGCACTGCAGAGGACCGGTTACAAAACCCCTTCCCAGCGCAGGAGTGTCCCTTCCCGCCGCGCCGTGGAGGCCGTGTTTGATTCCCTCAACTCGGCGTACGCGGTCGAGGTGCTGAATGGCGTGCTCGAACAGGCAGCGATTGCCGACATGGAGGTGGTCCTCTCCGTGACCAGCCGGCAATCAGGGTCGCCTTTGGGGCCTGAAGAGCGCGCCCAACGGCTGATCGATGAGGGGCGCAGCGGCATGATTGTGGTCACCTCCGCCTTCAACTCAGGTCAGCTCAACGCTTTCCAGCGCCGAAGGATCCCCATTGTGGTGGTTGATCCGCTCAATCCGCCGCCCGGCGATGTCTTCAGCGTGGGTGCCAGCAACTGGGCCGGCGGCAAAGCTGCCGCTGCCCACTTGCTGGCGCTCGGCCACCGCAGGATCGCCTACATTGGAGGGCCGGAGTCGGCGGAGTGCAGCCAGGCGCGGCTCCACGGCTACATGGCTGCGCTGATGGCCGAGGGCATCAGCGTGCAAGAGGAATACGTCCTTGCCGGGCCCTTCCGCCCCAGCAACGGAGTTCAGGCGATGAAGTCGTTGCTGGCGTTGGATGATCCGCCCACGGCCATCTTCGCCGCCAGCGACAGCATCGCTTTGGGTGTTCTGGCCGAGGCCCGGCGGCAGAATGTGCGCATCCCCGAGGAGCTGAGCCTTGTGGGCTTCGACGGAACCCACCAGGCAGCGGAATCAGTGCCTCCGCTCACGTCGGTGTCCCAACCGCTGCAGGACATGGGGCGGTCCGCAGTGAACTTCATCCTCCGGCAAATGAACGGGGAGGACATTGATTCGCGGCGGGTCGAGCTGGCCACCCACCTGGTGGTTCGGGAGTCCACGGCGGCCCCGAGGCCGGCTGCCCACCTGGTGGTTCGGGAGTCCACGGCGGCCCCGAGGCCGGCTGCCCACCGCTTCACCGCCAAGGAAGCCGGCGCCGGGAATCGAGGGACATAGGCGGAATGGCCTCGTACAGCGGTACCCTCACCCAACGCTCACCCGTCGTCCTGAACTCGGCGCGGCTGGCGAAACGGTAAAGGTACGTCTGCACGCGCACCCAACGGGGGCGGCCGCCGTCGAACGGGTCATGGCCAAGCAGCCGAAGCGTTGGCGGATCGGCTGCGAGGAGCTTGTCCAGGAAGCGGTACAGCCATTCCTCGTGCACGGTGCGCAGCGGCAGGAACCACATCATCCAATCCAGCCGAAGGTGGTAGGGCGCCCATTGACGCGGCATTCTTCGGACATCTCCCGGTTTCCCCTTGAACCCGTACTCCAGCCAGGCCTCGTCCGGGGAGTCGGGGTCTTCGTCGGAGGTTCCTTCCACCACTACTTCGATGCGTTGCTTGGTGACCGTGCCAAAAGCTCCATACGCATTGACCAGCCTCCAGCGGTTGAAGCTTGCATTCATGAGTTGCTCCCGCGAGAACAGGTTCAGCAATGGCCGGTAGCTGAACACCAGCAACAGCAACGTCACGGCGAGTACGACGACGAGCCACCACACCGGTGTGGTGGCACCGGAGTGCCACTCAAGCGGGATGAACGGGAAGACCGCGTGTGCCACGGGATCGCTCACCGCTGCGAAAGCAAGGATGATGGCGGCCCAGTTCAGCCACGCGAAATTGCCCGAGCCCACAAGCCATAACTGGGTCAGGATGATGATGCCGGCGGCAATGCCGGCCACGGGCTGGGGTGCGAACAGGAAGAAGGGGACCACCAGCTGGGCGAAATGGTTCCCCAGCACCTCGACTTTGTGCAGCGGCCGGGGGAGGAGGTGGGCTTGGCGGCTGAGAGGACCGGGCATCGGCTGGGTCTCGTGGTGGTAGAACATCGCTGTCATGTCCCGCCATTCCCTGCCCCCGCGCATCTTGATCATGCCGGCGCCGAACTCAAGCCGGAACACCAGCCACACGACCAGTACCAGGATGGTGGCGGGCGGGGGAGTCTGGTCGGATCCCAGGAAGGCTACCGTGAACCCTGCTTCCAAGAGCAGCACTTCCCAGCCGAAGCCGTAAAACGTTTGTCCCACGTTGACAATGGACATGTAGAGGAACCAGAGGGCCAGGAAAGCAATCATCGGCAACCACGGCGGCCCTGTCTGCGGAAGTCCGAGGACCAACAACGCAGACACCGCCAGCCCAAAGATGCAGACGGCCCGCAGCAGCCTGTCCGAGTAGCGCCAACGGAACAGCGTAGGCCGCCCCATCCGCCGGACGACCCCAAGGAAATCCGGGACGGGAAGCAGGCCCCGCTCGCCCAGGAGCGCCGGGAACTGGTTCAGCGTCGAAAGGAACGCAAGGCAGTAGAGCGCAGCCGTGCCGCGCTGCAGCACCTGACGGGCGAATTCGTAGTCCCGGGCGTCGAACCAAGAGAGCCACTCCACGATTTCCACGTTAACCATGGGACGGAGGGGCCAACAGACGTTTGCACATATGGGTCCGCCGTGTTCGCCCTGCCCTGCGGCGGCTGGGATACTTGACTCATGCAGCCGCGCAAGATCGTCATCCTCGGGTCCACCGGTTCCATCGGCACACAAGCAATTGAGGTGATCGATGCCGCTCCCCACCTTTTCGAGGTAGTGGCACTCAGCGCAGGAGGCGGAAATCCGGAACTCATTGCGCAGCAGGCTGTGCACACCCGCGCGCAGGCAGTGGGAATTGCCCGGGGCGACGCTGCTGCCCTGCAACAGCTCATCGCCGGCTTTGCCGCAACCGCCGGGCTGAAAGGCTTTGCTCCGGAAATCTTCGTGGGGCCCGATGCCTCAGCCAGGGTCGCGGGCATCCCCAGTGACGTTGTCCTCAACGGCATCACCGGATCCATCGGTCTTGCTCCTACCTTGGCGGCCCTGGAGTCCGGGGCCACCCTGGCGCTCGCCAACAAGGAATCGCTGATCGTCGGCGGCGCTCTGGTTAAGTCAGCCGCGGGTCCAGGCCAGATTGTTCCCGTCGACTCCGAACATTCGGCAATTGCACAGTGCCTCCGTTCAGGCGCGGCAGCGGAAGTCCACAAGCTGATACTTACGGCTTCGGGCGGTCCTTTCCGGGGTCGGACGCGCGAACAGTTGCAGGACGTCAGCCCCCAGGAGGCGTTGGCGCACCCCACCTGGGACATGGGGCTGATGGTCACCACGAACTCCGCCAGCCTGGTCAACAAGGGCTTGGAAGTGATCGAAGCGCACTTGCTGTTCGACGTGCCCCTGGACCGGATCGACGTCGTGGTGCATCCCCAGTCCGTGGTCCATTCAATGGTGCAGTTCGTGGACGGCTCAATCATCGCGCAAGCTTCCCCGCCGGACATGCGCCTTCCGATCGCGCTGGGGCTCGGCTGGCCGGACAGGGTTCCCGGCGCTGCCCGGGCGTGTGACTGGAGCCAAGCCACAAGCTGGACCTTCGAACCGCTGGATTCGGAGGCGTTTCCCGCCGTGGACCTCGCCAAGGAGGCAGCCAAGCAGGGGAGCACCTTCCCCGCGGTGTTCAACGCAGCGAACGAGGAAGCTGTTGAAGCGTTCCACGCCGGCCGCATCCGCTTCACCGACATCGTCGATACCGTGGAGTCCGTCCTCAGCGAACATACAGGCTCTTCGGAGCTAACGCTGGAATCCGTGTTGGATGCTGAAGCGTGGGCACGCAGCCGTACCCACGATCGTTTAGCCACCAGCCGCCTGTAGCCCACCCCACCCCACCTGATGGAAGCAGTACCACCCGAATGAGCCCCGTCCTTCTCTTCATCCTCGGAGTCATCTTCGTCGCCATCGGCGTCGCGGTCTCCATCGCGCTTCACGAGGTGGGGCACCTGGTTCCTGCCAAGCTGTTCAAGGTGCGGGTGACCAAGTACATGATCGGTTTTGGTCCCACGCTGTGGTCGCGCAAGAAGGGTGAGACCGAGTACGGGTTCAAGGCCCTGCCGCTGGGCGGCTACGTCGCCATGATCGGCATGTACCCGCCGAACAAGGAGGACGGCGGCGTCCGTCCCTCCAGCACGGGTATGTTCCAGACGCTAGCCTCGGAGGCGCGCTCGGCAGCCCACGAGGAAGTGGGCCCGGACGACGCAAACCGTGTGTTCTACAAACTGCCGGTCTGGAAGAAGATCATCGTCATGCTGGGTGGTCCGGCCATGAACATGCTCATCGGACTCGTGCTGACGGCCGTGCTGCTGATGGGCTTCGGTACAGCCCAGGCCACCACCACGATCGCCGATGTTTCCAAATGCCAAGTGGCAGCCGGCCAGACCGTCGATCCCGATTCCGCGGAGTGCACGCCCACCCCCGCCGCGGCTGCCGGCCTGCAGCCCAATGACACCATCAAGTCCTTCGATGGAAAACAGGTCACGGAGTGGGACGAATTGACCAGCTGGATCCGTGCATCCGCAGGGCGTGAGGTTCCTATCACGGTGGAGCGCAACGGGTCCCTCGTGTCCACCACCGTCACGCCTGTACTTTCTGCGCGGCCCGTCATCGGTTCCGATGGCCGGCAGGAACAGGATGCCGACGGCGTCCTCAAGTACCAGGAAGTCGGGTTCCTGGGCATAGGTGCCCAAAGCGTCCTGGTGCCGCAGCCGGCGTCGAGCGTTTTGCCCATGGCGGGGGAGAACATCAAGCAGATCTCCGGTGTGATCTTCAACCTGCCCGCCAGGGTGGTTGGCGTGGCCAAGGCAGCCTTCAGCGAAGAGCCCCGCGACCCCAACGGCCCCATCAGCGTGGTGGGCGTCGGCCGGGTGGCCGGTGAAGTAGCCGCTATGGAGCAGGTGCCCTTGGAGGCCAGAATCGGCACGCTGGTGGGCTTGCTGGCAGGCCTGAACTTTGCCTTGGCGATTTTCAACCTCATCCCCTTGCTCCCGCTTGACGGCGGGCATGTGGCCGGTGCCCTGTACGAGGGAATCCGGCGTCGGGTGGCCAAGCTGCTCGGCAAGCCGGACCCCGGCGCTTTCGACATTGCCAAGCTCCTCCCCGCAACGTATGTGGTGGCTGCGCTCTTGATGGCCATGGGCGCTTTGCTGATCTACGCGGACATCGTGAAGCCGGTGAACATCTTTGGCTAGGAGCGTCTCCGGCGGCCTCCCGGTGGCAGAGCATCCGCACCCGGCGGGATAGGCTAACACCATGACTGTTTTCGCTGTTGAGTATGTTTACGCGGCCGACTCCGGGGCCATCCGCGACGAGACCCGTCCCGCACACCGCGCTTGGCTTAGCGACCTCGCTGACGAAGGTGCGCTGCTTGCCAGCGGTCCGTACGGTGACGGCGCAGGCGCGCTGCTGATCTTCAAATCCCGCGACGAAGCTGAACTCACTGACCTCCTGAAGCAGGATCCGTTCGCTGACGCCGGCGCCATCGCCGGAATCCGCACTACCGAATGGTCGCCCATTATTGGGCTTCTTTCGGAGCACGCCTCCTGATTCAGGTACCCACCACCAGATACACCCAACCCAAGGAGTCCACGTGACCTCGGTCAGCCTGGGAATGCCAGCCGCCCCTCCACCCGTCCTCGCTCCGCGCCGCAAAACGCGGCAAATCAAGGTCGGCTCGGTAGGTGTTGGCTCTGATTACCCCATCAGCGTGCAGTCAATGACCACCACTCCCACCACGGACATCAATGCCACGCTCCAGCAGATCGCCGAGCTGACCGCGTCCGGTTGCGACATCGTCCGTGTTGCGTGCCCTTCTGCCGATGACGCCGAGGCCTTGCCGATCATTGCCCGCAAGTCGCAGATCCCGGTGATCGCGGACATCCACTTCCAGCCCAAGTACGTCTTCGCCGCCATTGAGGCAGGGTGCGCCGCTGTCCGTGTGAACCCGGGCAACATCCGGAAGTTCGATGACCAGGTCAAGGAAATCGCCGCTGCTGCCAGGGACCACGGCACTTCCATCCGCATCGGCGTCAACGCCGGTTCGCTGGAGCCCGGCATCCTCAAGAAGTACGGCAAGGCCACTCCAGAAGCCCTGGTGGAATCAGCCGTATGGGAAGCTTCGCTCTTTGAGGAACACGGCTTCCACGACTTCAAGATCTCCGTGAAGCACAACGACCCCGTGGTCATGGTTGCCGCCTACGAGATGCTCGCAGAAAAAGGTGACTGGCCCCTGCACCTGGGCGTCACAGAAGCGGGCCCTGCCTTCCAGGGAACCATCAAGTCGGCCACGGCTTTCGGCGCGCTCCTGTCCCGCGGCATCGGTGACACCATCCGTGTGTCCCTGTCCGCTCCTCCCGTCGAGGAGATCAAGGTGGGCAACCAGATCCTGCAGTCGCTCAACCTTCGCCCGCGCAAGCTGGAAATCGTGTCCTGCCCGTCCTGCGGCCGTGCCCAGGTGGACGTTTACACCCTCGCCGAGGAAGTGACGGCTGGGCTGGAAGGCATGGAGATTCCCCTTCGCGTAGCGGTGATGGGTTGCGTAGTGAATGGACCCGGTGAGGCCCGTGAAGCGGACCTCGGCGTCGCTTCCGGCAACGGCAAGGGGCAGATCTTCGTGAAGGGCGAAGTCATCAAGACCGTGCCCGAAAGCCAAATTGTTGAGACACTGATCGAAGAGGCGATGCGCATCGCCGAAGAGATGGGGGAGGCCGATGGCGAAGATGCTGTCAAAGGTAGCCCCGTGGTTAGCGTCTCGTAACGAGGCCGGCCTGGGAGTCAGGGTGCTCGGCGCTGCCGACACCCTGAACCTTCGCGCGCTTGCGAATGAAGATCCTGTTGCGAACGTCTTCATCCTCGCGCACTTGGACAGCGTGGGAACAGCGGCGCCCACCAGCGGCGGCGCGAAGGTCTACGGCGTCTTCGACGACGACCGGCTCATCGGGGCTTGCTGGGCAGGAGCCAACATGGTCCCTGTTCAGCTGGACCCCGCACTGGTGGAGCACATAGCCGCAGCGGCACACCAAGCGGGCCGTCGCTACGCCTCCATCTTCGGCCCGGCCGAGAGCGTCCTGGCCCTCTACTCGAAGTTTGAGCAACTCGGGCACTTTGCCCATGAAGTCCGTGAGCGGCAGCCCCTCCTCACCATCTCGGGCGCACCGGCCATTCCAGCCAACCCTTCATTGACCTTCGGCACCATGGCGGACTTCGATCGGATACTTCCCGCGTGTGCTGCCATGTTCGAAGAGGAAGTAGGGTATTCGCCGTTCCTAGGCGGCCAGGACTTCTACAGCCGGCGCGTTGCCGGCCTGATCCGGCAAGGCCACTCCCTGGTCCACATCGATGCGGACGGCACCGTGGTGTTCAAAGCCGAACTCGGCGCGGTCACCCGGGACGTCACCCAGGTGCAGGGCGTATGGATGAACCCCGGTCTCCGCGGCAGGGGTGAGAGCGCCGGCTACATGGCCGCCGTCGTCAACCTCGCCAAGACCTTCGCCCCCGTCACAAGCCTCTACGTCAACGACTTCAATGCCAAGGCCCGGGCAACCTATGAGCGGGTGGGCTTCACGCAGGCGGGCACGTTTGCCACGGTGCTCTTCTAGCGCGGGGTGCCGGAGAACCCCTGTTCGGGCTTGTAGGCTTGTCCCGGCCAACAACTGTCGGCTCATCGCTCGAACTCATTGGGGAAAAAATGAAGAGGAACGCTCTGCGCGGATTTGCCGCAGCAGGACTTTTGGTCATGGGACTTACTGCATGTGGCGGCGGCGGCGCATCGACGGACGCTGCGTCCTCGGCTCCGGCCGGCGAAACCCCGTCCGCCACACCCACTCCCACCGAGGCAAAGCAGTACACCACGCAGGAGCTCGTAGACCTCGTGAAGCAGATCAAGGCCGACGACGGGTCCGAACTTACGGTCTCTGCCATTGACGATCCCGCCAGCCAGCAGAACCCGCTCAAGGAACTCATCGGCCAGATGACCATCGAACCGGCAGAGTGCAAAGAGCTCAGCACCCTGGGTGCGTCCCAGTCGATCGAGGGCTCCACGGCCGCAGCAGGAGCCAAGATTGACACGGATGCCCAGGTGGTCACCGGCATCTCGCTCATTTCCGGCGTTGACAAGGAAGTTCTGACGAAGAGCCTGGAAGACAACGAGGACCAGGCTGCCAAGTGCGCGAACATGACCATGACCATGGGCGGTTCCACCCTGAAGGTCAGCACCGAGAAGTTCGACGGCATCAGCTCCGTGCCCGGGGCCAAGGGTTTCAAGACCGCAATGGTCCTGCCCGACGGCCGGAGCCAGTCCACGTACATGGGCTTTGCCATCAAGGACGGCGTGCTGATTTCGGCAACCGCCTCCGGTGCCAACGCTGAGAGCGAAGGGGTTGCCGCAGCAGGCGCCCTGATGGACCAGGCCGCGGCACTCATCAAGTAGCACGCAGCCACCGGGCAGTTGTGGTCGCTCCCAAGCCGGGGACAGCCACAACTGCCCGCTGCGTGTCTGCTGCGGCAAGCACCTTCCGCCCCTGGCTTAGGTGGTCTTCCTCCGCAGCGTCAGGGAAGCGAGCACCAGGACTCCCACCACGATTCCACCCATCACGGCCGTATCCTGCCACAGGGCTTCCGTGGCGTCGGTGTGGGCTGCGATTTCCTTCAGGGCATCGACCGAGAAAGTCAACGGGAGCGCGCCTGAGATGCCGTCGAGGACATCGTTCATGTTCTCCCGGGCCACAAAGAGTCCGCACAGCAGGATCTGCGGCACTACGACCACCGGCATGAACTGGACGGCCTGGAACTCGGTCCGGGCAAACGCCGAACACAGCAGCCCCAGTGCCACGCCGAGGACGGCATTGATGACGGCGATCATCACCACCAGGCCGGGGCTTCCTTTGATGTCCAAGTCGAAAATCCAGTAGGCAACGGCTGTAGCCACCAGGGATTGCAAGGCAGCCATGAGGGAGAAGGCCAGAGCGTAGCCGAACAGCAGGTCCGCTTTGTGGATGGGGGTGGTCAGCAGCCGCTCAAGCGTTCCCGAGGTCCGTTCGCGGAGCATGGTGATTGACGTGACGAGGAACATCACTACAAACGGGAAGATGGCGAGCATCATCAGGCCCACACGGTCGAAGGTCCTTGGAATCCCTGGCGGCAACGTCTCGTTTTCGAACAGGAAATAGACGGCTGCCAGCAGCAGTGCCGGAACCACCAGGATGAGGGCAATACTGCGGTGATCGTGCCGCAGCTGGCCCAGGACGCGTGCGGCGGTGGCCAAGGTCATGCGCGGGTTCATGATGCGGCACCAGTCTGTTGGGTATCGGTGATTATGGCCAGGAACGCCCGTTCCAGGTCCTTGTTCCGGCCGCGTTGGGCCAGTTCCTCCGGCGTTAGCTGTGCCAGCAACTGTCCCTCGCGCAGCAGCAGCAACGACGAACAATGGGACGCCTCCTCCATGACGTGGGAGGAGATCAGCAACGTGGTTCCTGCAGCAGCCATTGCCGCGAACCGTCCCCACAGCTCGGCCCGCAGCACCGGGTCCAGGCCCACTGTCGGTTCATCGAGCACCAACAGCGCGGGATGCGACACCAAGGCACAGGCCAGCGACACGCGGCTGAACTGCCCGCCCGAGAGGTCCGCGGCCTTCCGGCGCATGTGGGATTCAAGCCCGACGGCGGCAATCGCCTGGGCGACGTCCGCCGCCGTCGCGCCGTGCATGGCGCCGAAGTACTTGACGTTCGCTGCCACGCTCAGGTCTCCGTACACGCTGGCACCCTGGGTGACATATCCGACGTCGTGCCTCAACGCTGCGCTGCCCGCCGGGCGGCCAAGGACGCTCAAGGTTCCCCTGCTGATCTTCTGCACGCCGACGATCGCCCGCATGAGAGTGGTCTTGCCACTGCCGGAGGGGCCAATCAAGCCCGTAATCCCCCCCGGCATGATGCTGAACTCCAACCCGCGCAGGATTGTGGTCCGCCCCCTGGAGACGTGCAACCCTGAGGCCGCGATTGCGGCAGTGTCCGGGTCTTGGGAAGGGGCTGTTCCGCGCGGCATTGCGTGCCTCCCGACGCATAGCTGATTCACCAACCGGTGAATTGAAGCTAGGCCGGGACAGGCCACCCGTCAATGCCCCGGGGCGGCTGGTTCCTTGAAAAGGTGTCTCCAATCACATACATTCGTCCCTAGCCGTGTCGTTGGGGGCAAGGGTGGCAAAGGGGGAAACCATGGAACTTACCTCACAGGGTGTGTGGTGCCCTCCGTCCATCCGTAAGCTCGGCAGTGACCAATGCTTCCCAGTCGCAGGAGGTCCTTTTCCGCTGGAGGGAACAGGAGTCTAGTTTCCATACGGAGTCTGCGGCCGGCCGGCCGTTGAGCCACGCCATTGCAGGATGACCAGCCGGTTCGGCCAGGGGCTTCCAAACGCGAAGGCGTGGCTCATCTGTTTCCACGTTCCAAAGGCGCTCCCGCCAGCCGGTAGATTAGTAGGAGTTCTTTTTGCCCTGCTGCCATAGAAACGGATAAGTACCCGTGGTCCTTCGCCTCTCCCAGTTGTTCCTGCGCACTTTGCGCGAAGATCCCGTCGACGCCGAGGTGGCCAGCCACAAGCTTTTGGTCCGCGCCGGCTACATTCGACGGGCTGCTCCCGGCATCTACACCTGGCTGCCGCTGGGGTTGAGCGTGCTGCGCAAGGTGGAAGAGATCATCCGCCAGGAAATGGCCGCCATCGGCGCCCAGGAAGTGCATTTCCCTGCCCTGCTGCCCCGGGAACCCTATGAGGCCACCAACCGCTGGACCGAGTACGGCGAAGGCCTCTTCCGCCTCCAGGACCGCAAGGGCGCGGACTACCTGCTTGCGCCGACGCACGAAGAGATGTTCACGTTGCTGGTCAAGGACCTGTACTCGTCCTACAAGGACCTGCCGCTGAGCCTCTACCAGATCCAGAACAAGTACCGGGACGAGGCACGTCCGCGGGCCGGCCTGCTGCGCGGGCGCGAGTTCATCATGAAGGACTCCTACTCCTTCGACGTTGACGACGCCGGCCTGGACGCCAGCTACGCCGCCCACCGTGCCGCCTACCTCAAGATCTTCGAGCGCCTGGGCCTGGAAGTTGTTCCGGTAGCGGCCACCGCCGGCGCCATGGGCGGCTCCAAGAGCGAAGAATTCCTCTTCCCCACGGAGATCGGCGAGGACACCTTCGTCCGGTCGGCCGGCGGTTATGCTGCCAACGTCGAAGCAGTCACCACCGTGGTCCCGGCGGAGATCGACTTCACCAACGCCCCGGCTGCCGAGGTGCTGGACACCCCGAATACGCCCACCATCGAAACCCTGGTGGACGCTGCCAACCAGCTCGCTCCCCGGAGCGGGTCCGACGGCGGCGCCTGGACTGCCGCTGACACGCTCAAGAACGTCGTCCTTGCCGTCACCCTGCCCACGGGTGAGCGCCAGATCGTAGTCATCGGCGTCCCCGGCGACCGCGCGGTTGACCTCAAGCGCGTTGAAGCCAATATCGGCGCCTTCCTGCCCATCGGCGGAGAGGTGGGACTCGAAGCTGCCAACGAGGAAGACCTCAAGAAGCTGCCGTGGCTGGTCAAGGGCTACATTGGTCCGGGCCTTTCCCTTGATGAAGCTGTCCTGGGGCTCGAGGGTTCCTCCAAGCTCCTCTACCTGGTGGACCCGCGCGTCGTCTCCGGTACCACCTGGATCACCGGCGCCAACCTGGACGGCAAGCACGTCTTTGGACTCGTTGCCGGCCGCGACTTCACGTGGGACGGCGTCATCGAAAGCACGGAGGTCCGTGCGGGAGATCCCGCTCCGGACGGCTCCGGTCCCTTGGAAACTGCCCGCGGCATCGAGATGGGCCACATCTTCCAGCTCGGCCGCAAGTACGCCGAAGCCCTGGACCTGAAGGTACTGGACCAGAACGGCAAGCAGGTGGTGGTCACCATGGGCTCCTACGGTGTAGGCGTCACGCGTGCCGTGGCTGCCCTCGCCGAGGCCAACCATGACGACCGTGGCCTGGTGTGGCCGCGCTCGGTTGCTCCGGCTGACGTCCACGTTGTGGCTGTAGGCCGCGGTGACGAGATCTTCGAGGCTGCCGGAAAGCTGTCCGCCGAGCTGCAGGACGCCGGGCTGGACGTCATCTTCGACGACCGTCCCAAGGTCTCTCCGGGTGTGAAGTTCGGGGACGCGGAGCTCCTGGGCGTTCCCACCATCCTCGCTGTCGGCCGCGGCCTGGTTGACGGCGTCGTTGAGGTCAAGGACCGCCGCAGCGGCGAGGCTGAAAATGTCCCGGTGGACAAGGCCGTCGATTACGTGGTCAACGCTGTCCGCAGCCGTTGATCTCCGGCTTCGAAGGAATCCAGCTCACCACGCTCATCTTGATTGTGGTGGCTGGATTCGCAGCCGGCTGGGTTGACGCAGTGGTGGGCGGCGGCGGACTGATCCAGTTGCCCGCATTGCTCCTGGTACCGGGGATCACCCCTGTCCAGGCGCTGGCCACCAACAAGATGGGATCCATCTTTGGTACTGCCACCAGCGCGGCCACGTATTACCGACGGGTGGGTCCTGACCTCAGGACGGCCGTTCCCATGGCAGTCATCGCCCTCGCAGGCAGTTTCGGCGGGGCGGTCCTTGCTTCGTCGCTGCCGGCCAGCGTGTTCAAGCCCATCATTGTGCTGGCGCTCATCGCCGTCGCCGTTTTTACTGCCGTGCGCCCGAACGCAGGTGAGTTGACGGCGTTACGCCACGACGGACACAGGCATTACGTCATTGCCTGCCTGATTGGCGGCGTCATCGGTTTCTATGACGGCCTGATCGGACCCGGGACGGGATCGTTCCTGGTCATCGCCTTGGTGTCCGCGCTCGGTTATGCGTTCCTGGAAGCCAGCGCCAAGTCGAAGATCGTCAACATGGCCACCAACGCCGGTGCTCTGCTCTTCTTCCTCCCGCACGGCTCCTTGATGTGGGGCGTGGGCCTCGTCCTGGGGTTCTCCAACATGGCCGGCGGCTACCTCGGAGCCCGCACGGCCGTAGCCAGGGGGAGCCGTTTTGTTCGGCTGGTCTTCCTTGTGGTCGTCGCCGCGCTGGTCATCAAGCTTGGCATTGACGTGTGGAACGAGAACTTCGCCTAGCTCCGGGCCGCTCCTGGAACCGGAAGCTCGTGGGCGCGGGGGAGACCGTCCAGGGTCTTGCCTGCCAGCGTGCTGGCCACCCACAGGGAACGCGCCACGTCGCCGCTGTGGCCGTGTTTTTGGGCATACCACAGGGCGTTTTGGACCTCGCGGGCGATGCTCCACTGCCGGGCGGCCTCGGGATCGAGTCCGGCTGCGATGCTGAACTCCAGGCACCGCTCACGTAATCCCGTCTCCGGGTCTGCGGGCGGCAGGTCCGGGAGCCGGTTCCACAGAACAGGTGCCACGGCAAACTCGGCCTCGCCGATCTGCGGTTGGGGATCGATGGCCAGGTAGCCCTTTCCGTCCTCTGTGGCCAGAATGTTCATGAAATGAAGGTCAGTGTGGACCAGGACGTCCTTGCCTGAGCGGCGGCCCACTGCGCCGCGGGTCTGGCAGACCTCCAGTGCCGCTTCCAGCAGCCAGCGGGGGAAGGGCATGCCCAGGAGTGCCCAGTCCTGCGGGAGCTCATCACTCCATCGCTCGGCAGTCGCTGCAATGTGATCCATGGCCAGCCATTCCGGCCTGTCGTCCGGGGTGATCGACAATCGACGGACGACGTCGGCCCAGACCTCGCGCGCCTGGTCCACCGGTACATCCTGCAGCGACGCCGATGCGTCCAAGCGGTCCAGCAGCATTGAACAGTTCCGGCTGTCCACCTCGAGGAGCCGCACCGCGCCGTTTCCGTTCCAGAGTGCCAGGGCGAGGGGCTCGGCAAGGGCTTCGTCGTGTGGGTAGGCGATCTTCAGGGCTGCCGGCTTGCTGTTGCGGAGAACGGGGATCACCACTGCCCCGTGGCCGTTCCATGGTTGGTTCCCTGGTCCTAGGTCCACTTGGAGGTCCCAGCGGTCCACTGCGCCCCGGATGAGCCCGGGGAGGCTTGCCAGCCAATCCCGCCCGGCGGAGTCGCGGTTGTACCGGGCGTGCAGCTCGCCCGGGATCGGAATCGCAGCGTGTGGTCCCACGTCCTCAGCCTAGCTCCCGCACCCGGGTTGTTGCCGTTCCTGGCCGGGACACGCCCCGCTAATTGCCCGCCGCGGTGGGAGCAGGCGTCGGCAGTGCAGGCAGGTCCTCAACGTCCACCGCCAGGCCCGGCAGCGCGGGCCCCGCAGCACCCCAGGCCAGGGCGCGCCGTGTGGCTGCCATCAGGGCTTCGGCGGCCCACGCCCGGGTCCGTCCGTCGGAGAGGGCGATCAGGTCACCAAACGCGGGCAGGGAGCCGATTTCCATCGTGCCCAGGGCGGCGGCAGGGTCCTCCGTGAAGTGCTCGCCGAGGCGGTAGCCTGCCTCGCGCCGGGGAACATCCGCGCAGTTGGCACGCGTCAGCAGCTCGGCTTCCTTGAGCAGTTGCTGATGTGCCTCCAAGGACTTCGCGGCTTCGCTTGCCTCCGCCTCCGGGAGCCGCTTCAGTGCTACCTGATAGACGTAGACCGATTCGTGTTCCAACCGCACGGCAGCAGCCAAGGCCGACGCCGTGGTCGCGGCGGCCGGATCCGTCGCAGGGCCGGCCGATGCGCAGGCCGCGTCCTGTCCGCCGGAGTCCGAAGCAGCGGGCACTGGAGAACCAGGGGGAACTGGAGAAGCAGCGGGTCCTGCAGGAGCGGGGGCGGGCAGCTTGAGCCGGGCTGCGATTCTTTCGGCTTCCAGGACCTGGGCGGTTCCGACGGCGGCCAGCAGCCGGGACGTCCCGCCGTCGGCCTTCTCTGCATCGCGGAGGCGCTGTCCTCCGCTGGCGGAAAGGCGGGTAACCACGTCAGCCGGGGTGTCCGGGTCCGTAACGCCGGCCCGTGTCGGGGATTCCACGGGTGGACGGTCCCCGGCCTTCAGCAGGGCCCGCGCATGGGTTGTCAGCAATGTCACAGCGTCGGCCAGCGCGGTATCCGCAGCGTTGCTTCCTTGCGCGTCCACCAGCCGGCCGGCGGATTCCCGCAGGGCTACCGCGTCTTCGTAGGCGGCCGCGCGTGCACTTTCAGAAAACGGAACCGGCTCAGGATCCCCGGAATCCCGCGGAAGGATGACCATTCCGGTAGCGGCCACCAGCAGCGCAACCAAGCCAACGAGCACGATGCGCGGCCAATGACGCGGCGTCTTTTTTGGGCTCATCAGCTTGTTCACAAATCACCATGGTGTCATGCGGCGGGTGAAGCCGGTGCACCATGTTGCCGCGAAAATCGTTAGGCTAGTAGTCACAACAACATCTATCGGGAGGCGGCGGGCAGCGTGAGTGACTCGGAAGCCACTACTTCAACAGACCGTGCTGGCACGGACTCATCGGCCACCGTCCACAACCCGGAAGAAAGCAGGCTCAAGGCCCTGCTGGAGCCGGCTGTCCTGGCCAACAGGCTCTACCTTGAGGACGTCTCCATCCATGTCGCCGGTTCGCACCGGACCGTTCATGTGGTGGTGGACCTGCCCCAGGAGGAGACCGGCGGCGTCAGCCTTGACGCGATCGCCGATGTGTCCCGTGGGCTGTCCGATATCCTTGACAACGATCCCCACGACGACGGCCGTCCCTATGACCTCGAAGTGTCCTCGCCCGGCGTCGGACGCCCGTTGACCGAACCGCGGCATTGGCACCGCGCACGTGGCCGCATGGTCAAGGTCAACGTCATCCAGGGAGAAAACATCCTCGGGCGCATCGCATCCGTGGATGATTCGGGTGTGACCCTTATCCCCGAGCACGAGGTCAAGAAGGGCATGAAGCCCAAGCAGGGTGACCCCATCACTATTCCTTTCGACAGGATCCGCCAAGGAAAAGTCGAGATTGAATTCAGCCACCTCCAGGAGGCCGGGCTGGCAGACGAACACAATGGACCTTCCGAGGAGGCCTAATGGATATTGACATGAGCGCACTGAGACTTCTGGAGCGTGAGCGTGAAATCCCGCTGGACCTCCTGATTCCCACCATCGAGCAGGCGCTCCTGGTGGCCTACCACAAGACGCCCGGCGCCTTCGAACGGGCCCGCGCAGAGCTTGACCGCAAGAGCGGGCACGTGACCATCTGGGCAACCGAAATCGACGACGACGGCGAGGCCGTTGGCGAGTTCGAGGACACCCCTGCCGGGTTCGGCCGTATTGCGGCCAGCACCGCACGCCAGATCATCCTCCAGCGCCTTCGCGACGTCGAGGACGACAACGTTCTTGGTGAGTTCAAGGGCCGTGAGGGCGAACTCGTGGCCGGCATGATCCAGCAGGGCAACAACCCGCACATGATCCAGGTCAACCTGGGCACGGTGGAGGCTTTGCTGCCGCCGCCCGAACAGGTTCCGGGGGAGAAGTACCTGCACGGAAGCCGCTTGCGTGCCTTCGTCGTCGATGTCCACCGTGGCGCCAAGGGTCCGTCCATCACCCTGTCCCGTTCGCACCCCGGATTGGTCCGCAAGCTCTTCGAAATGGAAGTTCCGGAGATCGCTGACCGTTCCGTGGAGATCGTGGCACTCGCCCGCGAAGCCGGGCACCGGACCAAGATTGCAGTCAAGGCCAACGCCCCCGGCGTCAACGCCAAGGGTGCGTGCATCGGCGAGATGGGCTCCCGTGTCCGCGCGGTCATGACCGAGCTGAACGACGAAAAAATCGACATCGTCGACTACAGCGAGGATCCCGCAACGTTCATTGCGAACTCGTTGTCGCCGTCGAGGGTGAGTTCGGTCACCATCACTGATGAGGCCACGCGTTCGGCACGTGTGGTTGTGCCGGACTACCAGCTGTCACTGGCCATCGGCAAGGAGGGCCAGAATGCGCGGCTCGCCGCCAAGCTGACCGGCTGGCGGATCGACATCGTGTCCGACGCCGCCGGCACTAAAACTGACTGAATAAGGCCTGTGCCGTGAGCCCCCGCCATTCCCGGCGGGGGCTCCGGTTTCGGCTGTCAGGAGCAGGGGGCTAGAATAGATGGAACCGGGCTTACGTCCGGTATCCGTTCGTAGAGGTGCGTAAGGCAGGTTGGGACACATAGTGGCTGAACTGCCCGGACATGGCCCTGGCCCTGTCCGCACCTGCATTGGATGCCGGAAGCAAGGCTCCCGGTCCGAGCTCCTCCGGCTGGTCGCCCAAGGCAACGGTTCGTCCGTTGTCGTAGTGGATGAACGACGCCGGATGGCCGGCAGGGGTGCGTGGCTGCACCCCGACGAAAAGTGCCTGGCATTGGCGATCAAGCGGCGCGCTTTCGGAAGGGCCCTTGCGGGCGCTGCCGAAACGACCGCCGTCGAACGCTATTTCATGCCGGGTATGCCACTTGCGGAGGCCCCGGCCTCCGCAGGAAAACCGTCCAAACCTGAAAGCGGGTCAGAAATCTGATGGAAACCCGATGAGTTCCCAGCGATGAGTGCGTAACGATGACAACTTTGTTGCGCTCTGCAATGGGCCTGTCCGCCGTGGAAGCGGTAAGGGCCCGCAGTAAGAAGTAGACGGTTCGTGCCTGGCTCGGTGCGGACCGAGACAGGAGAAATGTGGCCAAGGTCCGCGTACATGAGCTCGCCAAAGAGCTCGGTATTACTTCCAAAGATGCAGTAACCAAACTGCAGGAATTGGGCGAATTCGTTCGCTCCGCCTCTTCCACCATTGAGGCCCCCGTCGTGAAGAAGCTTCGCGACGCTTTCCCGGGTGCCGGCGCTGCAAAGTCCGCCGCCCCCTCAGCTGCACCTGCAGCACGTCCCTCAACATCGGCAGCATCCCGTCCGGCTGCGCCGACTCCGGGACCTGCAGCACCGAAGGCTCCGGCTGCTCCGGCTCCGGCAGCTCCGGCTGCCTCCACGTCTGCTCCGGCGGCGCCCGCGGCTCCGGCTGCATCCACTCCGGCTGCATCCGCTCCGTCTGCGGCAAAGCCCGGTGCCCGGCCTGCTCCAAAGTCGGACTCGTCCTCTGCCCGTCCGGGTGGACAGGCACCCCGTCCGGGCGGTCCGCGTCCGGGCAACAACCCCTTCGCTACGTCCCAGGGCATGCCCCGCGGCCGTGGTGGCGATGGTGAACGTCCGCCGCGTCCGGGCAACAACCCCTTTGCAACGTCCCAGGGCATGCCCCGTCCGGGTGGCCGCACTGACGGCGAGCGTTCCGGCGGTCCCCGCCCCGCAGCAGGCGCCGGCGGTCCCCGTCCGGCAGCCGGTTCCGGTGGTCCCCGTCCCGCTGCAGGCTCAGGCGGTCCGCGTCCGGGTGCTCCGCGCCCCGGCGCTCCCCGTCCCGGTGCTCCCCGTCCCGGCGGCGGCCCTGGCGGAAACCGTCCTACTCCGGGCATGATGCCCAACCGCACTGAGCGTCCGGCTCCCACCGGGGGTCGCCCGGGTGGTCCGGGTCGTCCGGGTGGTCCGGGCCGTCCCGGCGGCGGACCCGGTGGCGGCACCGGTGGCGGAGCTCCCGCCGGCGGTGGCTTCGGCAAGGGTGGCCGCGGTCGCGGTGGTACCCAGGGTGCGTTCGGCAAGGGCGGCGCAGGCCGTGGCAAGCAGCGTAAGTCGAAGCGCGCAAAGCGCCAGGAACTGGAGCAGATGAGCGCTCCGTCGCTGGGCGGCGTCACCGTACCCCGCGGCGACGGCGAAACGATCATCCGCTTGCGTCGTGGTTCCTCCATCACTGACTTCGCAGAGAAGATTGATGCAAACCCCGCCTCGCTGGTGACGGTTCTGTTCCACCTCGGCGAGATGGCTACGGCAACGCAGTCCTTGGACGAGGACACCTTCGCCCTGCTCGGCGAGGAACTCGGCTACAAGCTGCAGGTTGTCTCTCCGGAAGACGAGGAGCGCGAACTCCTCGACTCGTTCGACATCGACCTCCAGGGTGAACTGGATGCCGAAGGTGACGACGTCCTTGAGCCGCGTGCACCCGTTGTTACGGTCATGGGCCACGTTGATCACGGTAAGACCCGCCTCCTGGACGCCATCCGCAACTCCAATGTTGTGGCCGGCGAACACGGCGGCATCACCCAGCACATCGGTGCTTACCAGATCAGCCACGTCCACGAGGGCACTGCCCGCGACATCACGTTCATTGACACCCCGGGTCACGAGGCCTTCACGGCCATGCGTGCCCGTGGTGCCAAGGTCACCGACATCGCGATCCTGGTTGTCGCAGCCGATGACGGCGTCATGCCGCAGACGGTTGAAGCGCTCAACCACGCCCAGGCGGCCGGTGTGCCGATCGTTGTGGCCGTGAACAAGATCGACAAGGAAGGCGCCAACCCGGACAAGGTCAAGGGCCAGCTCACCGAGTACGGCCTGGTTCCCGAAGAATACGGTGGCGACACCATGTTCGTTGAGGTCTCTGCACGCCAGAACCTGAACATCGACGAACTGATCGACGCTGTCCTGCTGACGGCCGACGCCGCCTTGGACCTGCGTGCCAACCCGGACAAGGACGCTCGAGGCATTGCCATCGAAGCGAACCTGGACAAGGGCCGCGGTGCGGTTGCCACCGTCCTGGTGCAGTCCGGAACCTTGGCTGTCGGAGACACGATCGTCGCCGGTACCGCGCACGGCCGCGTCCGCGCCATGTTCGACGAGAACGGCGAGGCACTGGACGTTGCGCTGCCGTCCCGTCCGGTCCAGGTCCTCGGTTTGTCCAACGTACCGCGTGCAGGTGACACCTTCCTGGTGACGCCGGACGAGCGTACGGCCCGCCAGATCGCCGAGAAGCGGGAAGCCGCGGACCGCAACGCCGCACTGGCCAAGCGCCGCAAGCGCATCAGCCTCGAAGACTTCGACCAGGCTGTTGCCGAAGGCAAGATCGACACCCTCAACCTCATCCTCAAGGGTGACGTTTCCGGTGCCGTGGAAGCCCTCGAAGATGCCTTGCTCAAGATCGACGTCGGCGACGACGACGTTCAGCTCCGCGTCATCCACCGCGGTGTGGGTGCCATCACGCAGAATGACGTCAACCTGGCGACGGTGGACAACGCCATCATCATCGGCTTCAACGTCAAGCCTGCCGAGCGTGTGGCCGAACTGGCCGACCGCGAAGGCGTGGACATGCGCTTCTACTCCGTCATCTACGCAGCAATCGATGACATCGAGATGGCCCTCAAGGGCATGCTCAAGCCGGAGTACGAGGAAGTCCAGCTCGGTACCGCCGAGGTTCGCGAAGTCTTCCGTTCTTCCAAGTTCGGAAACATCGCCGGCTCGATCGTCCGTACGGGCATCATCCGCCGTAACGCCAAGGCACGCGTCAGCCGTGACGGCAAGGTCATCGGTGACAACCTCACCGTTGAGACCCTCAAGCGGTTCAAGGACGACGCCACCGAAGTCCGCAGCGACTTCGAGTGTGGTATCGGTCTTGGCTCGTACAACGACATCGCCGAAGGCGACATCATCGAGACCTTCGAGATGCGCGAGAAGCCGCGCGTCTAAGGTTCCGTTGGAGCGGGTCCGCCGGGATTATCCCGGCGGACCCGTTCCGTTCCCGTTACTACTTTCCAGGAGGAAGTCATGGCTGATCCGGCACGCGCTGCCAAATTGGCACAGCGGATTAAGGTCGTGGTTGCCGAGGCCCTCGGGCGTCGGGTCAAGGATCCGCGCGTCGAGTCCGTCACCGTCACCGACGCCCGCGTCACCAATGATCTGCAGCATGCCACGGTGTACTACACCGTGTTCGGCGACGAGGTTGCACAGTCCGATGCCGCAAAGGCCTTGGAGAAGGCCAAAGGCGTACTGCGGCAGGAAGTCGGCCGCAACATCACCGTGCGCCTGACGCCTACCCTCGAGTTCGTTGCCGACCAGATCCCGGTCAACGCCTCGAACCTCGAGGAGCTCCTGCGCGAAGCCAAGCGCCGTGATGCTGAGCTTGCCGCATTGCGCGCCAGCGCCAAGCACGCAGGCGAGGCAGACCCGTACAAGAGCGATTCAGCGCACGACGTTGACGAAGACGATTTCGACGAAGAGGACATTGACCTCACCGACGATGACGACGTGGACGAAGACGGCAACCGCTAGGACTGTCTCAATGAAAATGCCTCCGGGACCTTGTACCCCGGGGGCATTTTTCGGCTCTGCACTCGCTAGGATCGAGGCATGCCAGCGCACAGCGAAGAACAACGCAACGAGTACCTTGAACAGGCCATCCGGTTGGCGATCAGGAACGTCTCCGACGGCGGTGGCCCTTTCGGTGCCGTGGTGGTCACTCCGGACGGGGCTGTTCATGAAGGCGTCAACCGCGTGACCCTGGACAACGATCCCACGGCGCACGCCGAAGTCGTGGCCATCCGTCGCGCGGCGGCTGATACGGCGAATTTCGACCTCACCGGTTCCGTGCTCTACGCAAGCTGCGAACCCTGTCCGCTGTGCCTGTCGGCGACGTTGTGGGCGAGGATCGGGAACGTCTATTACGCAGCGGACCGCCACGGCGCGGCGCGTGCTGGCTTTGACGATGCCCTCTTCTATGAATACTTTGCCGGTACCCGTCCCGAGCTGCTGCCGGTGGAGCACACCCCGCTGACGGCGTCAGATTCCCCGTTCGAGGCGTGGCGGAACTACGCGGGGCGGGTCGACTACTGACGCCGCTGCGCTCCGCCGTCGGGCACCCGCCTCAGGCCTTGGCGGGAAGCCGTCCGACGCCGTCGAGCAGGTCCTGTTGCTTGCCGCACAGCGCGATGCGGATCCAGCCTTCGCCGATCGACCCGAAGGCTGTGCCCGGGGCGAAAGCCACGCCGGATGAGGCCAGGAAAGCGCGGGTCCACGCCCGGACGTCCCCGCCGCTGACGTGCGAGACATCCGCCCAGAGATAGAAAGCTCCCTGCGCCCCCAGGAACGGTATGCCCTTCGCTGCGAGGATGGCCGAGGCGGCGTCACGGTTGCTACGGTAATGTTCGCGGGCGGTGTCGACGTAGTCCTGGGGCCCGGTCAGCGCCGCGAGGGCCGCGTACTGGGATGGCGACGCCACGCAGGAGACGATCGACTCCATCACGTTGTTCATCAGCTTCTCCATGCCCGGGGGACACACCAAGGCGCCGATGCGCAGGCCTGTCAGTCCGTACGTCTTGGACAACGTCAGCGACGTGAAAACGCGTGCCTGGCCCGGGACATCGCTATCGAAGCGTGCGGGACTGACATGCGGGACGTCGAAGGTGAACGCTTCGTAGCACTCATCGGAAATAATCCAGAGATCGTGCCGTACGGCCAGGTCAACCAGCTGGCGCATGGTGTCTTCCTGGATGACGGCGCCCAGCGGATTCGACGGCGAGTTGAGCATCAGCACTTTGGTCCGCGGGGTGATGAGCGCTTCGATATCCGTGATGTGCGGCTGGAAGTCGTTCTCCGGGTAGAGCGGGTATTCGACCGGCACGGCATGGAGGAGGCGGCTGGTCATGGCGAAGGTGGGGTACCCGGGATTCGGGATCAGGATTTCATCGCCGGGGGAGAGCAGCATGCTCATCACGAAGTGCAGGCCCTGCTGCGCCCCGTCCACGACGTAGACCCGCTCGGATCCCAAGGCTACGTGCTGCGTTTCGCGGAAACGTGCGGCAAACGCCTCCCGCAGGGCGGGGATCCCTGCGTTGGGCGTGTAGTTGGTCTCGTCACGATCCAGGCACGCCATGCCCGCCTCGATCACATGCCTTGCCAGCGGGAAACCGGGTTCGCCGATGCTCAGCACCACCGCCCCGGGAGTGGCCCAGGCCGCCTCGGTGATTTCGCGGATCTGGTTGACGGGGACATCGCGGACGTGCTCGGCAAGCTGGGGCATGGGAGCCATCCTAGCCACCGATATACTGGTAAGCGTGCTTTCTGGACTGGTGATCGTTGACAAACCGCAGGGATGGACCAGCCACGATGTGGTTGGCCGGATGCGGCGGCTGGCAGGTACCCGGAAAGTGGGGCACGCGGGCACGCTCGATCCCATGGCCACGGGTGTCCTTGTCCTTGGCATCAATAAGGCCACGCGGCTCCTGACGTACATCGTGGGTACCTCCAAGACCTACACGGCCACCATCCGACTGGGCGAAACCACTATCACCGACGACGCCGAGGGCGACGTTACCGAGGCGCGGACCGCCGTCGACGTCACCGATGCCGCCATCGCTGCCGGCGTCTCGGCCCTGACCGGCCCCATCCAGCAGGTGCCCAGCAGCGTCAGCGCCATTAAGGTCAACGGCGAACGGTCCTACGCCCGCGTCCGCTCCGGCGAGGAAGTCAAGCTTGCCGCCCGTCCGGTGACCATCCATCGCTTCGATGTCCACGGCATCGAAAGGATCGACGGCGGCAGGGTAGTGGACGTCGACGTCACGGTCGAATGCTCGTCCGGCACGTACATCCGGGCCTTGGCGCGGGACCTGGGAAATGCGCTCGGGGTCGGGGGCCACCTGACGAAGCTTCGGCGGACCCAGGTTGGCCCGTACACGATCGACCAGGCACGGACACTGGAACAGCTTGCCGAAGACCTTGAGGTTCTGGAGATGTCCGCCGCGGCACGGTCGCTGATGCCCAACCGCGACCTGAGCGAAGACGAGGCAACGGAGATTTCCTTCGGTCGCCGCATCGCCGCCGGACCTGGCGCGGGGACCCCGGAGGCTGCCACGGTGGAGAATCCCGCCGCGGCCTTCGCGCCGTCGGGCGAACTGGTTGCCCTCCTGGCGGACACGGGAGCCTTTGCCAAGCCGGTGCTGGTCTTCGCGCCGGGAACCGGGGCGGCGGCCCCGGCGGCCCCGGCTGCTGCCCCTGACGCGGGAACGGAGAGCAACAACTGACTATGGACGGATACTTTTACTCCATCCTCATAGTGGGCCTCATCTCCACGATCATGTGTGTTGTGGCCGGCCTGATGAAAAAGGCGCCCAACGACGCCACAATTTTCTCCGTCCTCGCCGTGGAGCTTGCCCTGTTGGTCTACCTGGTGGGTTCCATCGTGCGGGTGGCCATGGGGGAACAGATCGCGGGCGAGCCCTGGGAGTTCTGGGGCTACCTCGCAACAGCCCTCATAGTTCCCGTAGGCGCTGTGTACTGGTCCATCCTGGAACGCACCCGCTGGAGCAACTTTGTCCTGGCCGCCGTGGGCGTCACGGCTTTGGTGATGGCTGCCCGCATGAACCAGATCTGGTACTGACATGAAGGAAGAACACATCGTGGCTGGAGTAGAGTCCGAAACCGCCGGAACCGGTCAGAAGGACACCCGTAACACCGGCCCAGGACGGTTGTTGATTGCCGTGTACGGGGTCTTTGCCCTCTCGGCGACGGCGCGTGCGGGCTACCAGATCGCTACCAAGTTTGCCGAAGCTCCGCTGGCCCATCTGTTGTCGGCGTTTGCCGCCGTCGTGTACATCGTGGCCACCGTATCGCTCGCCAAGCCGGGACGGACCTGGTTCAAGGTTTCGCTGGCCGCTGTCCTCGTTGAACTTATCGGGGTGCTGGTAGTGGGCGCGATGAGCCTGTTCGATCCCGTGGCCTTCCCGCATGACACCGTGTGGTCGGTCTTCGGACGCGGCTACGGCTTCGTGCCGCTCGTGCTGCCCATCCTGGGACTGCTGTGGCTGAACCGGCGCAGGCCGTCGGATTCTCCGTCCCGGGCCTGAGGCGTATTGCGGGTAACCTTAGATTGTTCCGGCGCCGGATGGTTGCCGGGTGCAACGAAAATCAGCAGTAAAAGGCGAGGTTGATGGTCCACATTTGGAACGATCCCACCGAGGTCCCGCGCGACTTCGGCCCAACAGTCGTTACCATCGGCAACTTTGACGGCGTTCATCGCGGTCATCAGCATGTCCTCGCGCAAGTCACGCAGACCGCCCGGCGGCACAATATCCCCGCAGTGGCAGTGACGTTCGATCCCCACCCGGCGCAGGTCCACCGTCCGGAGTCTGCCCCCGAGCTGATCATGGGACTGCAGGACAAGCTTGAGGCTTTGGGCTCCACCGGCTTGGATGCGGTGTTGGTGATGAAGTACACCTTGGACCTCGCCGCCATGACCCCGCTGGAATTCGTGCGGGACGTGCTGGTGGAAGGCCTTCATGCCGAACATGTGGTGGTGGGCCACGACCTCCGCTTCGGTGCAGGTAACGGCGGAGACGTCGGCACCATGCAAGAGCTGGGGGAGAAACTGGGGTTCAGCGTCCAGGTAGTCAACGAGTTCGGAGCCGGCGGCTTCCCCCTCCATCACGACGGCGACGCGGACCGCCGGTGCTCCTCGACGTGGGTGCGCGAAGCATTGTCGCAAGGCGACGTCGTCACCGCCGCAGCGGTCCTGGGGCGCCCGCACCGTATGCGCGGCGAGGTCGTCCATGGTGCCGCGCGGGGCCGCGACCTCGGTTTTCCTACCGCGAACCTGTCCCATGACTCCACCGGATACGTTCCCGCCGACGGCATCTACGCCGGCTGGCTGATCGATGAGTCCGGGACCCGTTGGCCCGCAGCGATCTCCGTCGGTTCCAACCCCACGTTTGACGGTGTGAGCCGCCAGGTGGAGGCCCATGTGATAGACCGCCCCCGGGAAGCGGTGGAGGACTTCGACCTTTACGGGCAAACGGTGGCGGTGGAATTCTCCCGGCGGCTGCGGGGCATGGTGGCCTACCAAGGGCCGGAAGCCCTGGTGGAACAAATGAACCTCGACGTCGCCCAAGCGCACGAGTTGCTGGTGCGGGGTTAGCGCTTTCGACAACAACACTGACCTGCCGGTAAACTGATGAGTGGTTCCGGCCGCAGTCCGTGGCAGCTGGACCTGTTTTTGTGTGCGGCGACGCACCCAAGACAACCCGCCAGCGAAGTGTTGGGCGGGAAGCACGGCACAACTCTAGGAGTTCACGTGGCACTTGACGCCGCTGTAAAGCAGTCCATCATCAAGGAATACGCAACCTCTGAAGGCGACACCGGTTCGCCCGAGGTACAGGTTGCGGTCCTGACTCAGCGGATCAAGGATCTGACTGAGCACATGAAGCAGCACAAGCACGACTTCCACACCCAGCGCGGTCTCCTCGCCCTGGTTGGTCGCCGCAAGCGCATGCTTTCCTACCTGAAGGACACCGACATCGCCCGCTACCGTTCGCTCATCGAGCGTCTCGGCCTGCGCCGCTAGTCTGCCTTGGCGGCCCGGTCCTTCGCGGAGCGGGCCGCTTTCTTCACCACAATTAAAAACAGGAATCAACCGCATCGCGCATTCGCGGTCCTCGGTAGTGATTCCCGGGAGGGGCGTCGTTTGACGCTGCAGCCCGTGGATCTCGATCGATGACCGGGTGTCGTACAGGCCAGTAATAAAGAAGAGGCCTGGGTTGGTGCGGCGACTTCCGCCAACAGAAACGGAGGTGACCCATGGAGGGTCCCGAAATCCAGTTCTCAGAAGCCACAATCGACAACGGCCGCTTCGGCAAGCGCGTTATCCGCTTCGAAACCGGCCGCCTCGCCAAGCAGGCTGCCGGCGCGTCGATGGTGTACATCGACGACGACACCGCGCTTCTCTCCGCAACCACCGCAGGCAAGCAGCCGCGCGAAGGTTTCGACTTCTTCCCGCTGACCGTTGACGTCGAAGAGCGCATGTACGCTGCCGGACGCATCCCGGGTTCGTTCTTCCGCCGCGAAGGCCGTCCTTCCACGGAAGCCATCCTGGCCTGCCGCCTGATGGACCGCCCGCTGCGCCCGGCCTTCGTCAAGGGGCTCCGCAACGAGGTTCAGATCGTCGTTACCGTCCTGGCCATCAACCCGGACGAGCTCTACGACGTCGTTGCCATCAACGCTTCTTCCATGTCCACGCAGCTGTCCGGCCTGCCGTTCTCCGGTCCGATCGGCGGCGTCCGCGTTGCGCTCATCGCCGACGAGCAGGGTTCCCAGTGGGTGGCCTTCCCCAAGCACTCCCAGCTTGAGAACGCCGTCTTCAACATGGTTGTTGCCGGCCGCGTAGCCGGTGACGACGTCGCCATCATGATGGTCGAGGCAGAAGCCACGGACAACTCCTGGGACCTCATCAAGGAACAGGGCGCTACCGCTCCCACCGAAGAGGTTGTCTCCGAGGGCCTTGAGGCTGCCAAGCCGTTCATCAAGGCACTGTGCGATGCGCAGGCAGACCTGGCAGCCCGCGCTGCCAAGCCGACCGTTGAGTTCCCCGTCTTCCTTGACTACCAGGACGACGCTTACGCCGCTGTCGAGGACGCTGCGGCCGAGAAGCTCGCCGCCGTCTTCCAGATCGCGGACAAGCAGGAACGCGACAACGCCTCCGACGAACTCAAGGACGAAGTCCTGGGCTCGCTCGCCGGCGAATTCGAAGGCCGCGAGAAGGAACTGTCCGCAGCATTCCGCTCGGTCACCAAGCACGTCGTCCGCCAGCGCACCCTGAAGGACCAGATCCGCATCGACGGCCGTGGCCTGACGGACATCCGCCAGCTGACCGCCGAGGTTGAAGTTCTGCCCCGCGTGCACGGTTCGGCCATCTTCGAGCGCGGCGAGACCCAGATCATGGGTGTCACCACGCTGAACATGCTGAAGATGGAACAGCAGATCGATTCGTTGTCGCCGGTGACGCGCAAGCGCTACATGCACAACTACAACTTCCCGCCGTACTCCACCGGTGAAACCGGCCGCGTGGGTTCCCCGAAGCGCCGCGAAATCGGCCACGGTGCACTCGCTGAGCGCGCCCTGGTTCCGGTCCTGCCCAGCCGCGAGGAATTCCCCTACGCCATCCGCCAGGTATCCGAGGCCCTTGGCTCCAACGGTTCCACCTCCATGGGCTCGGTGTGTGCTTCGACGCTCTCCATGCTGAACGCCGGCGTGCCGCTGAAGGCTCCCGTGGCAGGCATTGCCATGGGCCTCGTTTCGGACCAGGTTGACGGCCAGACCCGCTACGCAGCCTTGACCGATATCCTCGGTGCCGAAGACGCCTTCGGCGACATGGACTTCAAGGTTGCCGGTACCTCCGAGTTCGTCACGGCCATCCAGCTGGACACCAAGCTCGACGGTATCCCGGCATCGGTCCTGGCAGCAGCCCTGAAGCAGGCCCGCGAAGCCCGCCTCCACATCCTCGAGGTCATCAACGCCGCGATCGACACCCCGGACGAGCTCTCCGAGTTCGCACCGCGCGTCATCGCCGTGAAGATCCCCGTGGACAAGATCGGTGAAGTCATCGGCCCCAAGGGCAAGATGATCAACCAGATCCAGGAAGACACCGGCGCGGATATCTCCATCGAGGACGACGGCACGGTCTACATCGGCGCGACGAACGGCCCGTCTGCAGACGCAGCACGCTCGGCTATCAATGCCATCGCCAACCCGCAGGTTCCCGAGGTCGGCGAACGCTACCTGGGCACCGTGGTGAAGACCACCACGTTCGGCGCTTTTGTCTCCTTGACTCCGGGCAAGGACGGCCTCCTGCACATCTCCGAACTCCGCAAGCTGGCCAACGGCAAGCGTGTGGACAACGTTGATGATGTTGTTTCCGTGGGCCAGAAGGTCCAGGTTGAGATCACCAAGATCGACGACCGCGGCAAGCTCTCCCTCTCCCCGGTTGTGGCCGAGGAAGAAGCAGCTTCCGGCGACGCACCGGCGGAGACCGCTGAAGAGTCCGCAGAGTAGTCTGCAAGCAGTACCCTGAAAGGGCCGGTGGGCCTTAAAGTCCACCGGCCCTTCCGGCTTATCTGAAAGGTTTTAATGACTGTCGTACCCTTGCCCTTGGAGCAAACACTTCCCGGCGGCGAACTGATTCACGGAGCCGAAGGCGGCTCCGTCGTGAGGCGTTCCGTCCTGCCAGGCGGCGTCCGGGTGCTCACCGAGGCAATGCCGGGCCAGCGTTCTGCCACCATCGGGTTCTGGGTCGCAGTTGGTTCGCGCGACGAGGCCGAGGGCCAGCATGGTTCAACGCACTTCCTGGAGCACTTGTTGTTCAAGGGAACCAAGCGCAGGACCGCACTGGAAATTGCCTCGGCGTTCGACGAGGTGGGTGGCGAGTCCAACGCGGCGACCGCGAAGGAGAGCACCTGCTACTTCGCGCGCGTGCTGGACTCAGACCTGCCCATGGCCATCGACGTCATTGCCGACATGATCACCGGCGCCGTGCTCGACCCCGCGGAACTGGAGCAGGAGCGCGACGTCATCCTCGAAGAGATCGCCATGGACAGTGACGATCCAACGGACGTCGCCCACGAGAAATTCGTGGCGGCAGTTCTTGGGAGCCACCCCCTGGCCCGCCCTATCGGGGGTACGCCCGATGCCATCAAGGCCGTCGCCCGGGACTCCGTATGGGCGCACTACCAGCGCTACTACCGTCCGGAGGAGCTGGTGATTACCGCTGCCGGAGGCCTGGACCACGACGTCGTGTGCGATCTTGTCCTGAAGTCGGTGCAGGCCGCGGGGTGGAATCTTGACCCCGCGGCAGCTCCCGTCGACCGCCGTCCCACCGATCGTGCCGTCATTACCGGCACAGCGGGCCTGCATGTCGTGAAGCGCCCGGTGGAGCAGGCCAACATCATCGTAGGCTGCCCTACGATCGTGGCCACCGATGACCGCCGCTTCGTCATGAGCGTGCTCAACGCCGTCCTCGGCGGCGGGATGTCCTCCAGGCTGTTCCAGGAAATCCGGGAGAAGCGCGGGCTCGTCTATTCGACGTATTCCTTCTCAGCGGCCTACGCCGACGCCGGATACTTCGGCATGTACGCAGGCTGCACCCCCTCCAAGGTCCGCCAGGTCCTCGAACTGCTGGGCGTGGAGCTGGACAAGCTCGCGGCCGACGGCATCACGGAGGAGGAACTGCGCAAAGCAGTGGGCCAACTGAGTGGTGGCATCGTCCTGGCTCTGGAGGACACCGGTTCGCGGATGTCCCGTCTTGGCCGGGCCGAGCTGGTTTCCGGAGAGTTCCAGGATATCGACGAGACCCTGGAACGTATCCGGGCGGTCACGGTGGACGAAGTCCAGGAACTCGCCAAAGAGCTCGCCGCAGCGCCGCGAACCATCACCGTCGTGGGACCCTTCGAAGAGAACGAAACGTTCGGGTTCTAAAGCAACCGCTGGAGTCGCCGTGGACACACCAAAGAACGCAGCAGAGGTCCTGCGCCCCTTCCTGGGGCGCTGGCGGGGCATCACGGAGATAGCATCCTCGGCGTGGGGACCGGCACGTACGGCCGAGGCCGAGGCTGTGTTCACGGCTGCAGCCGGCGGGCATGCCGTCGTCCAGAGCTACAGGCACAAGGAATCGGGCGGCGCCCACCTTGAGGGCCACGGGATGTTCTCGGTGGATCCGACGCACGGCGGCACCCTGTGGTACTACGTGGACAGCCATGGGCAGGCGCCCTCAGCGCCGGTCCGGGGCCACTGGACATCGGGCACCTTGGGTTTCGAGCGGCGAACGGCCGACGGCGTTGCCCGCCACACGTTCCGCGTGGAAGAAGGAACCCTGGTTCACACGGCGGAACTGCGCCTGGAAGGCAGAACCGCGTTCAGCCCGCTGCTCAAGAGCGTCTTCAGGAAGGCCTAACCGCCGGCGAACGGCGGCAGGACGTCGATGACGTCCTCCGCTCCCAGCGGCGCGGAGTGGTCCCTGACGGCAACCTCGTTCCTCAGGAAACTGCTCCTTGCCACGATCCGCGCAAGCGCCGGGGTGCCTTCGGGAGGCTGGGGACGTTCGACGGCGAGCGCCGCTTCCAGCAAGGCTTCCAGGCTGGTGCCTTCCGGAAGGTGGTGGATTTCTTCTTCAACGCCTGCCGCGGCGCGCGCGGCAGCGAAGTAGCGGACGAGCAAGGTATCAGCCTCCGATTGCGCTCATGCTGCGGTCAGGTTGCACGAAGTCAGGTGCACCCAGTCCCGTGTGGTCCATGCCGTGGGCCTTGGGCTTGACCCACATCGCGTCCTGCCACCGTTCGGCGAGTTGCTGGTCCGTTGCTCCTGCGCGGAGGAGGCCCAGGAGGTCAAACTCTTCGTGGGAGAAGAGGCAGCTCATGATCTTGCCTTCGGCGGTGATCCGGGTCCGGCGGCAATCGGCACAGAACGGTTCGGTGACGGACGCGATGATGCCGACTGTTCCGAGGACCTCACCTGCCGGTTCACCGGTAGCCGCATCCCGGCGTCGTACTTCAAAACGTTCCGCCGGAGCCCCGTCGCGTTCGCGCGGATCCGCGCTCAACACGAACTCAGTCGACAACATCTCCCGGATCTCGGCGGCCGTAATCATGTTGCGGCGCGTCCAGCCGTGGTCCGCGTCAAGCGGCATCTGCTCGATGAACCGCAGTTCGTAACCACGTCCCAACGCCCATGCCAGCAGGTGCGGCGACTCGGCATCATTGATGCCGCGCATCAGGACAGCGTTCAGCTTGACCGGTCCCAGCCCTGCTTCCCAGGCCGCATCCACGCCCGCAAGGACACGGTCCAGGAAGGGCCGCCGGGTGAGCTTGGTGAACGTTTCCTCGTGCAGGGAGTCGAGGGAAACGTTGATGCGGGTCAGGCCCGCCGCCTTCAGGGCAGCGGCTTTCTTGTCCAGTCCGACGCCATTGGTGGTCATGGAGATAGGGAGGTCCGGTTGTTCTGCGCGAAGGGCGGCGATGATGTCCACCAGGTCGGCCCGTACCAAGGGTTCGCCTCCGGTCAGGCGCAGTTCGCGGACGCCCAGGGCCCCGACGCCGACACGCACGATCCGTACGATCTCGTCCTTGGTCATGACGGCTTGCTTGGAGAGCCACTCAAGCCCCTCGGCGGGCATGCAGTAGGTACACCGGAGATTGCATTTGTCGGTCAGGGAAAGCCGCATGTCGGTGGCGCGGCGTCCGTAACGGTCCCACAACCCCGTCGGCACATCGGCGGGCCGTGGGGGCGGAACCTGTCCCGTTCCTGCCGTGCCGCCCGAGGGAAGCGGCGGCATGCCCAGCTGAACACTCATGAATTCAGGCTACGCCACCGGGACGTGATGCGTGACACCAGTTCCACTCAGCGGACTCTCCGGAAGCGCTCAAGCCACCTTGCCAGTTCTTACAAAATCCCTACGCTTTGGCTCCCGGGAGCCATTTCCCGTGCCGGGCGGGTCCGGCGAACCTATGCTGAAAACGTGAGCACAAATGCGGCAACACCGGCGGCGGAGCCCGGGAACCGCCGGATCCTCCTGGTCGAGGACGAGGAAACAATTGCCGGCGTCGTACGGGATTACCTGACCCGGGCCGGCTTCCAGGTGGACCTCGCCGCTGACGGGTTCACGGCCCTTAAGCTGGCGGCGGAGCGTCAGCCCGACCTGGTGCTCCTGGACCGAATGCTCCCCGGGCTGGACGGCGTGGAAGTGTGCCGCCGGCTGAGGGTGGCCATGAGCGTACCGGTGATCATGCTTACCGCTTTGGGAACCGAGGACGATCGGATCCTGGGACTGGAGATGGGTGCCGACGACTACGTCACGAAACCCTTTTCACCCCGCGAACTGGTGCTGCGGGTCAAGTCCGTGCTGCGGCGCAGCATCAAGGAGTACTCTCCTGAGCCGACCGTGGAGCTGGCCGGCTTCGTGCTGGATCCTGCGTCCCGCACAGTCACCCATCACGGCGCGGCCTTGACCTTGACCGTGCGTGAGTTCGACCTCCTGGCGTTCCTCCTGCGGCGACCCAACCAGGTGTTCAGCCGGGAGGAACTCATCAAAGCGGTGTGGGGCTGGGACTTCGGCGACCTCTCCACGGTGACGGTCCATGTTCGCCGGTTGCGCGAGAAGGTCGAGGAGAATCCCACCAAGCCTGAACTCTTGAAGACTGTATGGGGAGTTGGCTACCGGTTCGATTCAGGAGACGGGCATGCAGGGCACTGAACTTGCCACCATCCTTGGCTGGGTGCTCTTGTGGGCGTTGGTTATTGGAGCCTTCACGCTCTTCCTGCTCCGGCTCCTGCGCCGTGCGTCTGTACTGGCGCAGATCTGCCTGGTGGTGGTGGGCACCGTGGCAGTCCTGGTGGCCGGCATGGTCAGCGCGTTCAACGCCATGGTCATCTCGGCAAGGGACCTCGAAATCATTTGGTACATCCTGGCCATGGCCTCGGTGGTTGCGGTGGTGCTGTCCTTGATGCTGGGAGTGGGGGTTTCCAGGAATGCCTCGCGCCTGGTGGAGGCCGCGCGGAGGATTGGACGGGGTGAAACGTTGGAAGCCGGGGATGGTGCGGAGCGCGCTGCTCCGGCCATGACCTCCGAACTCGCCCGGTTGGCACAAGAGCTGGAAGCGAGCAGCCGAAGCCTGGCCGAATCACGGCACCGGGAAGCGGCCGTGGAAGCTGCGCGCCGGGAGCTGGTTTCCTGGATTTCGCATGACCTCCGGACGCCGCTGGCAGGTATCCGTGCCATGACCGAAGCACTCGAGGATGGCATGGCCGCCGACGTACCGGGTTACTACCGGAAGATCATCGGACAAACCGAACAAATGACGGCGATGGTCAACGACCTCCTGGAGCTTTCCAAAATCCAGGCAGGGTCACTCCGGTTGCGGGCCGAAGCCCTGGACCTGTACGACCTCGTGAGCGATGCACTTTCCGATCTCGCGCCCCTGGCGGCCGGCCGCGGTGTGACCCTCGACGGCGGCGGCGACCGGGAGTGCATGGCAGTGGCTGACGGTCCCAGCCTGGCCCGGGCCTTGCGTAACGTGCTGCATAACGCGGTCATCTACACGGGCAGCGGCACGGAGGTCCACGTCTGGGTAGGGCGCGAGGACGGATACGCCGTAGTGGCTGTCCAGGACCAATGCGGCGGAATTCCGGAGGAGGACATCCCGCACCTCTTCGAAACCGGGTGGCAGAGGGACCCGTCACGTGGCGCGCCGGCGGGGCTCCAGGGTATGTACAGCGGCGCGGGGATCGGGCTGAGCATGGTTGCCGGAATCGTCAAGGCGCACGGCGGAACGGTCCAGGTGGAGAACGTCGACGGCGGTTGCCGCTTTGCGCTGGCACTGCCGGCAGGAGAGTCCGCTGGAGCCGGCGCCCACCAGGGAGGGACACCATGAAAGGAATGGACACCACGAAAGGGCCGGACACCACGAAAGGGCCGGGCACCACGAAAGGGCGCGACGCCGTGAAGGGCCGGGCCGCCGTCGGCAACAGTGCGTGGTGGGCCGCGTGCGCCGGCGTGGTCTCCGGCGGAGCAGGCATCGCGGCCGGCGAGGTGACGGCAGCATTTCTCAGCCCGCTCGTCTCACCGGTCACGGCCCTCGGGGGAGCGGTCATCGACGCGGTACCGCCGGTAGTCAAAGACGTGGTCATCCGGCTTTTCGGCACGGCGGACAAGATCGTGCTGGTGGTGTCCATCGTTGTGTGTGCTGCCATCCTGGCCGCTGCCGCCGGAGTGCTCGAACGCCGGCGGACCGGGTGGGGGCTCGCTCTGGCGGGGCTGGCCGGCGTCGCCGGATTGACGGCCGTCCTGACCCGGGCGCAGTCCACCCCGCCGGCGGCTTTCGCCCCTGTGCTTGCGGCGGTCGTGACCATGGTGGTGCTCCGGGCGTTGATCCGCCGCTTGGACGCGTGGGACCGGCCGGTGGAGGCTGTGCCCCGCACATCCCTGGCCCGCCGCAGCTTCCTCAACGCTTTGGGCGGCTGGTCCATGGCCGCAGTAGCCGCGGGAGCGGTGACGGCCGTCCTTACCCGGGCAACCGCCGTCGCGTCCGGGTTCCGCGGGTCAATGACCCTCCCGAGGCCGGCCACACCGCCGCAAACGGTTCCATCCGGGGCCTCGCTCCCGGTGGAGGGCATCAGTGCCTTGGTGACGCCGAACGCCGACTTCTACCGGATCGACACCGCACTGACCATACCGGCCATTGACCCGCCGTCCTGGAAGCTCAAAGTCACAGGGCTCGTTGAACGCGAGATCGAGATCGACTTTGCGACCCTCCTCGCCAAGCCCATGACGGAGCGGCACATCACCATCGCCTGCGTATCCAACGAGGTGGGCGGGGACCTGATTGGCAACGCGCTCTGGCTCGGTTGGCCCGTCAGGGAGTTGCTTGCACTCGCCGTCCCCAAACCAGGGGCGGACGTGGTCTTGTCCACGAGCAACGACGGGTGGACTGCCGGCACGCCGCTTGAAGCGCTCACCGATGACAGGGACGCCCTCCTCGCCGTGGGCATGAACGGCGAACCGCTGCCCCTTGAACACGGATTCCCGGTTCGCCTGGTGGTCCCTGGCCTGTACGGATTCGTCTCCGCCACCAAGTGGGTCACTGAATTGAAGGTCACACGCTTCGGGGACGAAAAAGCATATTGGACAACGCGCGGATGGAGCGACCGGGGTCCCATCAAAACCCAGTCGCGGATCGATGTGCCACGCAGCGGGCGGACCGCCGCAGCAGGGACTGTACAGTTCGGCGGCGTCGCCTGGGCCCAGCACCGGGGCGTCAGCCGGGTGGAATTGCGTGTCAACCGCGGGGACTGGAAAGTGGCTGAGCTTGCTCCCGGGATCTCCGCCGACACCTGGTACCAGTGGCAGTTGGCGCTGGACCTCGCCCCCGGCGACTACGAGGTGCAGGTCCGGGCGACGGACTCCACCGGCGAACCGCAGGTCGAGAAGCGCTCGCCCGTAGCTCCCGACGGCGCCACGGGTTACCACACCATCAACGTGAAGGTCGCCTGAGGCCCTACGCTGGGTAGGTCCGGATCGTACGGACCTGAGAATGACCCTGAACACAGGAGGACGCCCGTGCCAAGATCCGTTGCTGCCCACCGCGGCGCCGTCGTGGAACTGCTCACCAGGCAAGCAGCCCGGAAAGGCACCGAGGAACTGCCGCTGCTGGATGCCATAGGAAGAGCGCTCGCAGCAGACCTGCGGGCACCGGTGTCGCTGCCGCCGTTCGCCAACTCGCAGATGGACGGTTTTGCCGTTTTCTCGGCGGATATCCCCGACGGCGGCGCGGAGCTCAGGGTGGGGGCGCCGGTTCCGGCCGGTGCCCGGCCGGCGGCACTGGAACGTGGCTTTGCCGTTCCCATCATGACCGGCGCCATGCTTCCCAAGGGGGCAGACGCCGTCGTCCCGATCGAGCGGGCGGTTCCTTCAGTGTTTCCTGCCGCCGGAGCCGTAGATGCGCTGGTCCGGCTTCCTGCCACGGCTCCCGGAACCTTCGTCCGGGATGCCGGAAGCGACATCGCCGAAGGTGCCTTGGCGTTGGCAGCCGGGACATCACTGGGGCCGGCGCAACTGGGCTTGCTGGCGGCGCTCGGTCTGACGAGCGTGGAAGTGCGCAGTCCACTGCGGGTACTGCTGGTCACCACCGGCGATGAGGTCGTCGAACCCGGGAACCCGCTGGTGACAGGCAAAATCTACGACTCCAACGGAACGCTTCTGGAGGCGTCCATGCGCCAGGCGGGGCTTGAGGTGGTGCGGAACGGAATCTCCGACGACGATCCTGCCGGGCTGCTCGATGTCCTGCGGAAGCACACGGACAACGGAAGTGCCGTGGATCTTGTGGTCACTACCGGCGGGGTCAGCAAAGGCGCGTACGAGGTGGTGCGCCAGGCAATGGCAGGCGAAGACGTCGAATTCGTGCCCGTGGCCATGCAGCCGGGCGGGCCGCAGGGAATCGGGACCTTCAACGACGTCCCTTTCCTTGGCTTTCCCGGGAACCCCGTCAGTTGCCTCGTGTCGTTCGAAATGTTCCTCCGGCCTGCGCTATCGGAAGTCCTCGGTGCGCCGAGGCCCAGGCAGATGCTGCCGGCACGGCTCGCCGAACCGTTGACATCGCCCAAGGGAAAGCACCAGGTGCGGCGCGGGATCATCGAAAACGGCGTAGTCCGCCTTGAAGGCGGCGCTGGTTCGCACCTCGTCCATGCGCTGGCCCGCTCCAACGCATTGATCCAGGTGCCCGCCGACGTCACGGAATTACAAGCAGGAGACGAAGTGGAAGTATGGGTGCTGTGAACCAAACTTCCCATGAATCCGGTAGCCTGACACACCTGCGCCACGACGGTACGGCCCAGATGGTTGATGTCTCTGACAAAGCTGTCACCACCCGCGAAGCCACAGCAGCAGCAACAGTGCGGAGCAGGCCCGAGGTTCTTGCCCTCCTTGGTGCGGGCGAACTGCCCAAGGGCGATGCCCTGGCGGTGGCACGCGTCGCCGGAATCATGGCAGCCAAGAAGACTCCCGAGCTCATTCCGTTGTGCCATCCACTGCCCATCTCCAAAGTCACTGTGGACTTTGAACTGGGGCGGGATGCTGTCCAAATCCTCGCCACGGTCAAGACCCGGGGCGTCACCGGAGTCGAGATGGAAGCCCTGACGGCTGCTTCGGTGGCTGCGTTGAGCGTCTACGACATGATCAAGGCTGTGGACAAGCACGCGGTCCTCACAGACATCCATGTGCTGGCCAAGAGCGGCGGCAAGAGCGGCAGTTGGAGCCTTGGGGGTCAACCGGGAGTCACTGGAACTTCCGACGCTGCAACCTCCGGCGCCGGGGCCGTTGCCGACCCTTCCGCTGGAGGACAGGCATGAGCGCCTGCGAGCCTGGCGCGCACGGGCCCCGGAAGGCCGGCGTCGTGATCGCCTCCACGCGAGCGGCGGCCGGAACCTACCGTGACGGGACCGGCCCGGTCATCCAGGATTGGCTGGCGGAGCACGGCTTCGATGTATTTCCGACCATGGTGGTGCCGGACGGTGAGCCGGTGGGCGCGGCCCTGCGTGCGCTCCTGACCCAGGGGCCCTCGGTCATTATCACCAGCGGCGGGACGGGACTCAGCCCGGACGACCACACACCCGAGATGACCCTGCCACTCCTGGACCGCGAAATCCCGGGAATCATGGAAGGGATCAGGCGTGCAGGCAGCGAAAAAACACCCATGGCCATGCTGAGCCGCGGCCATGCCGGGACCGCCGGCAAGACCTTCATCATCAACCTCCCCGGTTCGCCGAAAGGGGTCATGGACGGTTTGTCCGTGCTGGACCCGCTACTCGGACACCTTTGTGAACAATTGGAAGGAAACCATGGCCACTGAAACAGACTTCGAAGTTGTCAGTGCAGTGCTCAGCGCCGAGCCGATCTCCGTGGACCAGGCTATAGCCGCCGTCGAATCGGATACGGCCGGGGCCGTCGTCAGCTTTAGCGGCGTAGTACGCAACCACGACGGCGGCAAACCCGTGGACCGCTTGAGCTACAGTGCGCATCCCACTGCCCACCGCACCATGTCCGAGGTAGTGGCCGCGCTCGTGGCCGAGCATTCCGGCGAGGCCCAACAACCCGTCCGGATCTGGGCCGCGCACCGCGTGGGTTCCTTGGAAGTCGGAGACCCCGCCTTGGTGTGCGCCGTGGCTGCCGCGCACCGTGGGCAGGCCTTTGCCGTCTGCGCCGAGCTGGTTGACCGGATCAAGGCCCAGGTACCCATCTGGAAGGAACAGTTCTTCAGCGACGGCACCGTGGAATGGGTCGGCGCGGGGGAGTAGCCGGGGCTTTGCCTGGCAGTGGTTCGCCGGCCTGGTAACGGTTCCGTCCTGTCCGGGCCCCGGCGGTAGTGTTGATGCCATGACCGAACAACTTGCCGTAGCAGTACTTGGCGCCCGCGGGCGCATGGGAATCGAAGCCGTCAAAGCTGTTGAAGCAGCCGAGGACATGAAGCTGGTAGCCGCCCTTGGCCGCGGCGATTCCCTGGAGACGCTGCTTGAGGCAGGAGCGCAGTACATCGTGGACCTGACAGTCCCCGAGACCACCGAAGCCAACGTCCGGTTCGCCGTCGAGCACGGCATTCACGCCGTCGTTGGAACCACGGGATGGGACGCGTCACGCCTGGACTCCCTGCGCGAATTGCTGGAGCAGCAGCAGGGCACCGGCGTCCTGATCGCTCCGAACTTCGCCCTCGGATCGGTGCTGGCATCTGCGTTCGCCGCCAAGGCGTCGAAGTACTTCGAATCGGTGGAAATCATTGAGCTGCACCACCCCAACAAGGTGGATGCCCCCTCGGGAACAGCAGTACGGACAGCGCAGTTGATCGCTGAGGCACGCAAGGAAGCGGGTCTGCCGTCCAGCCCGGACGCCACGGAGTCCGCCCTTGAGGGAGCCCGGGGATGCGAAGTGGACGGAGTCCGCGTGCACAGCGTCCGCCTGCGCGGCCTGGTGGCACATCAGGAGGTGCTCCTGGGCGGCCCCGGCGAGCAGCTGACTTTGCGTCACGACTCCTTTGACCGTGCGTCCTTCATGCCCGGTGTCCTGCTGGGCCTGCGCAAGGTTGCTGCCCACCCCGGCCTTACTGTGGGCCTTGACGGGTACCTGGACCTGGGGCTTTAGGACCATGTCGAACTTCTGGCACACCCTCAAGAACAACAGGACCAAGATCTGGGTTGGCGCCATCACCTTGCTGCTGGTGCTGTACTTGGTGGTTTCCCTGCAACGCTCGTTGTTGCTGCTGGGGGACCCCAACCCCGTGGCCAAGGGGATCGGTGCGGCCTACCTCGTCCTGCCTGTGGTTGGTGCGTGGGCGCTGATCCGCGAGCTGCTCTTCGGTGCACGGACTGAACAGATGGCCAAAGTCCTCGAAGCCGAGGGCGGCCTTCCGGTGGATAACCTGCCGCGCACTCCGGGCGGAAGGATCGTCCGCTCCGCGGCGGACGCTGAATTCGAAAAGTACAAGGCCGAGGCCGAGGCAGCCCCGGAGGACTGGCGCTCATGGTTCCGGCTCAGTTGTGCGTATGACGCTTCAGGTGACAGGAAGCGTGCCCGGGCATCGATGCGCGACGCCGTGAAACTGTTCCGCGATCAGTCGACGGCCGCCGGGCGGTAGCTCCCCAGGCGTGAGGCCTGGTGGGCCAGCCACTCCAAGGGTCCGCGGCGGCGGAGCAGTGCAAAGACGGCACCTACGGCGATCACTGTGAGTGCCTGCGCCCAGTACATGGTTTCGTTCGTCCAGCCGCTGGGAAGGGGCTGGTCCACAAACCAGGACACCGCCCACACATGGAGCGAATACAGCGTCAGCGTCATGGCTCCCGGACCGCTGAGGACCAGCAGGAACCGTACGCCAATCCTTTCCGACCAGCTGCCCAGCAGCAGGAAGAAACCTATTGCCGCGGCGGCCGTTCCGCCGGTGTGGAGCAGGTCAAGCGTGGTTCCGGCGTGTGGTGATGCGGTGACCAGCCACCACAATGAGTCCGTTTGGCGCAGGCCCGTCAGGTTCACTTGGAGCATGCTCTCCAGGGGGTAGCCGCGGACGCCCGGCAGCGTACTCAAGGCAGCCCGCCCACCCCAGGCTTCCATGGCCAGGATTCCCAGGACTTTCGACACGATGGCCACGGCTGTTCCGACGGCAAGCAGGAGGACTTGCACCCGCTGCTTGGACAACGCGAGCCTGCCGATCAGCAAACCGAGCAGCAGGTACGAGATCCGCTGGCACACGGGGTAGTAACCCGTGAAGAAGAGGTCTGCGAGGAGCGCCCCGGGGGTCTGCAGGTCTTCGACGTTGGGGTTGTGCCCTAGCTGCAAGGGCGGGTTTGCCTCCAGTAGCACCGGTCTGACGAGGTAGCCGAGGACCGGGGAGAGCAGTATCCATCCCGCCGCCCACGCGCTCAGCGCCCGGACGCCCAGTCCAAGGAAGGGCAGGATGCACAGGAACAGGACTGCATAGTGCACCAGGATGATGGCTACGTTGACTTCCAGCCCGCCCAGCGCCAGCCCGACGACGGCGATCACCAACGCGCGCAGCGCTACGCCACTCTTGTCGGCCCCCAGCTCAGTCCCTCGGCGCGGTGCCTGTTTGCCCGTGGCGAGGGCAAGACCGACTCCGGCGAGGACCGCGAACAACGCTGACGACCTTCCGGAGAAGGTCAAGCCGATCCATGTTGGTTCCCAACCCGGTGCAGGTCCGAAGGTCGGCAGGAGATGGGTGGCCATCATGCCCAAAAGCGCGGCACCGCGTGCCGCGTCGATGCCCGTGAGGCGCGGAGAGAAGTTGCGGCCCGGCGAAGCCATGCTGTTCGGCGTCGTGCCCGGGGAAGTCATGAAGTGATCGTCTCACGGCCGACGGCGGCCTGAATTATCGAAAGCTCCCCGGACGTGCCATGACGCCTCCCCACGCCGAGACCTTGTTTTCGAACATATGTTCGAATAATATGGCGGCATGAACGACGCTTCCCGATCAGCAGACGGCATGCGCGGCCCCATGAAGGCCATGAGTCCAGGAGTGGTGGACTTCCTGTTCAGGCAACTCGTGGCAGGCGAACCGCCCGAGGATGTGCAGTGGTGCCACGAGGGTGTGGTGCTCGGTGAACAGGCTCCCGGCGCCGAACTCGCGCGCAGGCTGACCGAGACGGACCTCGACGCCCTGACGCCCTTGGAGCTGTTCGAATATGTGCGGGCCACCCAGCGGCTGGTGACCTGGGCTGAGCACCTCAAGGAGTTGGCCGTATCGCGCTACTGCTCGGAGGAGGCCGCGGGAACCCCCGCGAGTCCCAACGTCCGGTGATGACGACCATCACGCGGGCCGCATTCCCGTAACCGGCGCGGGACAGGGTAACGTTTTTCCTATGTCTGACTCCCGCGCGCGCATTCCCGCTCTTGGTACCCTGCTGACCGCCATGGTCACCCCGTTCACCGAGGATGGCAAGGTCGACTACGACCAAGCCGCAGCGCTGGCAGAAAAGCTCGTCCAGGACGGTTGCGACGGCCTCGTGGTCACCGGCACCACGGGGGAGACCTCAACCCTCACTGATGAGGAAAACCTCGGCATGTTCCGTGCCGTCAAGGAAGCCGTTGGCGGCAAGGCCGCCATCATCGCCGGAACCGGCACCAACGACACCGCACACTCGGTGCATTTGTCGCAGCGTGCCGCCCAGCTGGGTGTTGATGGTCTTCTGATCGTCACTCCCTACTACAACAAGCCCAGCCAGGCCGGCGTGCGGGCGCATTTCGAGACGATCGCTTCTTCCACGGACCTGCCCGTCATGCTGTATGACATTCCGGGCCGATCCTCAATTGCCATCGCACCCGAGACCATGATCGCGCTGGCTCAGCACCAGAACATCGTTGCCGTGAAGGACGCCAAGGCCGATTTCGCCGCCGCCACGCGGGTCATGGCTGAAACGGACCTCGTCTTCTATTCGGGTGATGACGGCCTGACCCTCCAGTGGATGGCGATGGGTGCTGCCGGCCTTGTGGGCGTCACCACGCATGTGGCCACCCGGCGCTTCCGTGAGCTCATTGATGCCATGAACGCGAACGACCTCGCGACAGCGAGGACCATTAACTTTGAATTGGAGCCCGTGGTGCGCGCAACCATGACCCGGGTCCAAGGCGCAGTAGCCGCCAAGCAGATTCTCAAGTGGCAGGGAGTCCTGCCCAACTCGGTTGTCCGTTTGCCCCTCGTGGAGCCGGACCAGGCCGAGATCGACACCATCCGCGGGGACTTGGCTGAGGCCGGAATGGACTTCAACGTCTAGGACGGTTCCGCCGGAAAGAAGCAAAATATGACCCAAACCGCCCTTCCTGGACTGGTTACTCCGCCCAAACTGCCACACGGCACGCTGCGGATTGTTCCGCTCGGTGGACTGGGGGAGATTGGCCGCAACATGGCGGTCTTCGAAATCAGTGGCAAATTGCTGGTGGTTGACTGCGGAGTACTCTTCCCGGAAGAAACACAGCCCGGCGTCGACCTGATCCTGCCCGATTTTTCCTACATCGAGGACCGCTTGGACGACGTCGTCGGTGTTGTCCTGACGCACGGACATGAAGACCACATCGGCGCCGTACCCTATCTGCTCCGCCTCAAGGCCGATATCCCGCTCATTGGCTCCCAGCTGACCCTTGCCCTGGTTGAGGCGAAGCTGCAGGAGCACCGGATCAAGCCTTACACCCTCACCGTCACCGAGGGGCAGGTGGAACAGTTCGGCCCGTTCGAATGCGAGTTCGTGGCGGTCAACCACTCCATTCCCGACGCCCTGGCAGTGTTCATCCGCACCGAGGGCGGAACCGTGCTCCACACCGGCGACTTCAAGATGGACCAGTTGCCGCTGGACGGCCGGATCACCGACCTGCGTCACTTTGCCCGTTTGGGTGAAGAAGGCGTAGACCTTTTCATGGCCGACTCCACCAACGCCGATGTTCCCGGCTTCACCACGGCCGAAAAGGAAATCGGTCCAACGCTGGACCTGCTGTTCGGGCAGGCGCAGAAGCGCATCATTGTGGCGTCCTTCTCCTCCCACGTCCACCGGGTGCAGCAGGTCCTGGACGCCGCTGCCAAGCACGGGCGCAACGTGGCTTTTGTTGGCCGTTCCATGGTCCGCAACATGGCTATCGCCGCCAAGCTTGGATACCTCGACGTCCCGCCGGGAATCCTCGTGGACATCAAGAACATCGATGACCTGCCGGACAACCGCGTGGTCCTCATGTCCACAGGCTCGCAAGGAGAGCCCATGGCGGCGTTGTCGCGCATGGCCAACGGCGACCACCGTGTGGTGGTGGGCGAAGGCGACACGGTCATCCTGGCTTCGAGCCTCATTCCGGGCAATGAGAACGCCGTCTTCCGCATCATCAACGGCCTGCTGAAGCTCGGTGCAGCGGTCATCCATAAGGGAACCGCGAAGGTGCACGTCTCGGGTCACGCGGCAGCAGGGGAGTTGCTGTACTGCTACAACATCCTCAAGCCCTTGAACGCCATGCCCGTCCACGGTGAAACCCGGCACCTGATCGCCAACGGAAACATTGCGGCCGCGTCCGGCGTGCCGGCGGAGAATGTCATCCTGAGCGACAACGGTACCGTCATCGACCTGAGGAACCAGAAGGCACGAGTCGTAGGACAAGTGGAGGTTGGCTTGGTCTACGTCGACGGCTCGAGCGTCGGCGAGATCACGGATGCCGATCTGAAAGACCGGCGCATCCTTGGCGATGAAGGCTTCATCTCCGTCATCACCGTCATCAACCGGACCACCGGCAAAATCGTTTCCGGTCCCGAAATCCATGCACGCGGTGTGGCTGAGGATGATTCCGTCTTCGACGAGATCATCCCGAAGATCAATGCCGCACTGGAAGAAGCCGTCCTGAACCACGCTGACCACACCAACCACCAGCTGCAGCAGGTGGTCCGGAGGGTTATCGGCACGTGGGTGAACCGCAAGTTGCGCCGACGCCCGATGATCATTCCCGTGGTCCTGGAGGCATAGGCTGCCAGGCAACCAGCAGCAGGCAACATGCAGTCCCAAGGGGGCCTGAAATCCGCGGATTTCAGGCCCCCTTGCGGTAGCGTGGCAGATATGGCGACCCGTACCTCCTCCACGCCACGAGGCAGCTCAAGCAGTAAAACCGGCAGCGGCCGGGGCTCAGCTGCAACCAAATCCAGCGCGGCGGCCAAAAGCAGCCGCAGTGGATCCACGCGGACCAAGCAGTCCGCCGTCGAACCCCAAGCGCCTTTCCCGGTTCGGATGCTGTCCGGTGCATGGCAGGGCATCGGACACGTGGTCGGCGCGGGAGTGCGCCGTATCGGTTCGGATGTCAGCGACCTTGACCCCGAGGACCGGCGGGACGGCGCTGCCCTGTTCAACCTGGTGCTGGGTATTGCTGTTGCGACCTTCGCCTGGTGGGGATGGACGGGCTGGTTGCCGGACATCGTCTACAGCGTGGTCAATGGCACGTTTGGCTGGATGTCCCTGCTCCTGCCGCTGATGCTCTTCATTTGCGCGTTCCGGCTTTTCCGGAAACCGCAGGACGGCCGCGGAAACAACCGCGTGGGAATTGGTTTCCTGGTGATGGCGCTGGCGGGGTCGGCCCTGGCGCACGTCATTGGAGGACAGCCTTCCGTGGGCGAAGGATTTGACGGGCTCCGTCGCGCAGGCGGAATGCTGGGTTTCCTTGCTGCCTCACCACTGGCGGCCATCCACGTAGCCATACCTGTCCTCTTTTACAGCCTCCTCGCGTTTGTGTCGGTGCTGATTGTGACCGCCACTCCCTTCGGGGCCATTCCTGCCCGCATCCGCTCGGGTTACGAACACCTCATGGGCGTGGACCTGGAGGAAGCCCGGGCAAGCCAGGAAGCACATGACCGCAGCTACCTCTACGGAGAGGACAAGCCGGCCAAGGCCGGCAAGAAGAAGCGCACACGCCTCTTTGGCAAGGACCAGGAAGCCGATCCACACTTGGAAGGCTACGTGGGCGACGAGGCCTTCGAGCACGCCATCGTGGACGACGACGAATCTCCCGCCGATGCCGCTCCGCGCGTCCCGCCGGGCGTACGGCGGCCCACCCAGGCCGAAATCGCCGTCGGAAAGATCAAGGCCGCACAGGGCCTGGCCGCTGCGCCGGGCGCAGGTGCCACCCCGGGTGCCGACAATCCCACGGAGGCCATCCCCGTACTGAGTCCGGAGATGACAACTCCCGTGGCACAGGTTCCGGCCAAGCCCGCCGGAGCCCCGCTGCCCCAAACTCCCATCCCGCAGCGCACGGAACAGTTGTCCTTGGCCGGAGATGTCACCTATACGCTTCCTGCCTCCGACTACCTCACGCCGGGGTCCATTCCGAAGGAACGCACGGAAGCGAACGACGCCGTCGTTGCTGCCCTGACGGACACCCTGACCCAGTTCAATGTCGACGCCACGGTGACGGGTTTCAGCCGTGGACCCACGGTCACCCGGTACGAGATCGAACTGTCCCCGGGAACAAAAGTGGAGCGCGTTACGGCGCTGTCCAAGAACATCTCCTACGCCGTTGCTTCCAGCGATGTCCGTATCCTGAGCCCCATTCCGGGCAAGTCGGCCATTGGCATCGAAATCCCCAACACGGACCGCGAAACCGTGTCCCTGGGAGACGTTTTGCGGAGCCAGAACGCGCGGCGGACAGACCATCCCATGGTGATGGGCGTCGGCAAGGACGTCGAGGGTGGCTACGTGGTTGCCAACCTCGCCAAAATGCCCCACCTCCTGGTTGCCGGTGCCACGGGCGCCGGCAAGTCGAGTTTCGTGAACTCCATGATCACGTCCATCCTGATGCGTGCAACTCCCGATGAAGTCCGCATGGTCATGGTGGACCCCAAGCGCGTGGAACTTACCGCCTATGAAGGCGTTCCCCACCTGATCACGCCCATCATCACCAACCCCAAGAAGGCTGCGGAAGCTTTGCAGTGGGTAGTGCGTGAAATGGATGCCCGCTATGACGACCTCGCGAACTACGGCTACAAGCACATCGACGATTTCAACAAGGCGGTCCGTGCGGGCAAGGTCACGCCGCCGGTCGATTCCAAGCGGATCATCAAGCCCTACCCGTACCTGCTGGTGATCGTGGACGAACTCGCGGACCTCATGATGGTGGCCCCGCGTGACGTCGAAGATTCGATCGTCCGCATTACGCAGTTGGCCCGTGCGGCCGGTATCCACTTGGTGCTGGCAACCCAGCGTCCTTCCGTGGACGTCGTCACCGGCCTCATCAAGGCCAACGTCCCCTCCCGAATGGCCTTTGCCACGTCCTCCGTCACCGACTCCCGCGTCGTGCTGGACCAGCCGGGTGCAGAGAAGCTGATCGGTCAAGGCGATGCCTTGTTCCTGCCCATGGGCGCTTCCAAGGCCATGCGCGTCCAAGGTGCCTGGGTATCCGAATCGGAAATCCACAAGGTGGTGGAACACGTCAAGGGACAGCTGCAGGCCGTCTACCGTGACGACGTTGCCGCCGAGGCTCCCAAGAAGCAGATTGATGATGACATCGGAGACGATCTCGAAGTCCTCCTGCAGGCCACGGAACTCGTGGTTACCACGCAGTTCGGTTCCACGTCCATGCTCCAGCGCAAGCTCCGCGTCGGATTCGCCAAGGCGGGACGCCTCATGGACCTCCTGGAGTCCCGCGGCGTCGTGGGCCCCTCCGAGGGCTCCAAGGCCAGGGACGTCCTGGTGAAGCCGGACGATCTCGCCGCCGTGCTGGCTGCCATGAAGGGCCAGGAGGCCCCTGCGGCTCCCGACGCCCAGACCGCCGCCCTGAGCGATAACGCCAACGCCAACATCGCGGTCGGCGGCTACGCCGAGGACGTCGTTGCCGCGGACCTCGACAACCGCACCCAGTCGATCGATTATTTCGACGGGGCCGATGGTTCCGATGACGACGAAGGCGGCGAAGACGCTTGGTCGCTCACAGGCCGCTGACGTCCAGACGGTAGCCTAGAGAAGTGACTACAGCCGAGGGCGACAATGCCACGTCTAGGGGTTCCGAAGTGTGGAACCTGCCCAATATCCTCACCATGCTCCGCATCGTCCTGGTGCCCTTTTTCGTGTGGTTCCTGCTCGCGGACGATGGCCGGCACGGTCTCTGGCGGTGGGCCGCCGTCGTGGCTTTCGCTGTGGCGATCTACACGGACAAGCTCGACGGCGACATCGCCCGGGCGCGGGGCCTCATCACCAATTTCGGCAAGATCGCCGATCCCATTGCGGATAAATTGCTGATCGGTTCAGCGCTCGTCCTGCTCTCCGTCCTGGGGGAGCTGCCTTGGTGGGTGACCATCCTGATCCTGGTCAGGGAGTGGGGTATTACCGCGCTGCGGTTCTTCGTCATCAGGTACGGCGTGATGCCCGCTTCCCGCGGAGGCAAACTCAAGACGGTTGTGCAGACCGTGGCCATCTTCCTGTACACCATGCCCCTGAAAGCCATTGCGCCATGGCTCGTCGACGTCGCGTTCTGGGTGATGATGGCTGCGCTGGCCATCACGCTCTGGACCGGCGTCGAATACGTCATCCAGGCTCTCAAGCTTCGGGCCGCCGGGCGGAAAGCATGAGCGCCGCCGTAGGTGCCGACGCAGCGGAAACCGCGACGGCGGCTGTCCGGCTGGCGCTCGAACGGCACCTGACAGTGGCCACGGCAGAGTCGCTGACGGCCGGAATGGTGGCCGCTGCCCTCGCGAATACTCCCGGCGCGTCGGGGATGCTGCAGGGCGGTGTAGTCGCCTATCAGAACTCCGTGAAGGCGTCGGTCCTGGGCGTCCCGCAGGATCTCCTTGACGCCGTTGGATCCGTTGATGGAGACGTGGCGGCAGCAATGGCCACGGGAGCCCGCCGGGCCTGCGGGGCGGACATCGGCATTTCCACTACCGGAGTCGCAGGGCCGGACGCCCATGACGGCAAGGCAGTGGGGACGGTCTTCATCGGAATCGCCGCAGAATCCGGATCCAAGGCGTTTGAATACTCCTTCGAGGGGGACAGGCAATCCATTAGGAACCAAGCGTGTGTTGCGGCGTTGGCGAGGCTGCTTGGCGGGTTGGAAGGGGATGGTTACCGTTCGTAAAGTAGTCGGGAACAAAAACTGATTGCCAATAGTTGTGTCATTGTGTCGCTTCGGAATGGTCGGGGCGCCTAGGATGTAGAAACCAACCCGGTCCGCCAACCAGCGAACCGGAAGAACGAGGGAGCAAGGCGATACAGATGGTAAAGCAGCCCGTATCCGTGAACGGCGTTGTCCGCTGGAAGGATGTGGGCTTGGCTGATCAGGCACAGAGCGAACAGAAGGAGCGCAAAATGGTCGTACTACGCCACGAAATCGGTGATGTACTGCGCGATGTCCGCCAGCGTCAGGGCCGCACCCTCCGCGAGGTCTCGCACAGCGCCCGCGTTTCACTCGGATACTTGAGTGAAGTTGAACGCGGCCAAAAGGAAGCTTCGTCCGAGCTCCTGTCTTCTATCTGCACCGCACTGGACGTACCGTTGTCCAGCATGCTGCGCGAAGTAAGCGACCGCGTCGCAGTTGCAGAGGGAGTTGCGGTACCGGACACGGTTCCGCAGGAATTCTCCCAGCGTTACGGTCGGGATCTCGATCTCACCGACGACTTCGGCCAGGGCATGCTGTCCGGAGCGCGGTAACCGTCCCCTAGTACGTCGAAGGTCCCCAGCCACTGGCTGGGGACCTTTCGCGTTGGTGGCACGGACAGCGGTTCCGCCGGATCTGCTACTGCGCTGCGTCCCCGGGGTCTTTGGCAGTGTCTTCCGAGGCGGGGGCTTCTACGGCGGTGTCGTCTTTGGCTGGGGCCTCCTTGATCAGCCCCTCTCCGTACACGGCGTTGAGCCTTTCCATGTACTCGGCGAGGGTCTGCACGTCCTCCAGCGGCCATGTCCCCAGGCGTTCGCGGAAAGCCTGCCGGCGGGCGTCCTGCACCTGGTGCATCTTCTCTTCGCCCTTGTCCGTCAACCGGATGGACTGGGCCCTGCCGTCCTGCGGATCTGCCTCCTTATAGACAAGCCCGAGGCTCTCCAGGAAGGCGATTTGGCGGCTCACGGAAGGCTTGCCGACTCCAACGCAGGAGGCCAGGTCTGTCAGGCGGATGGGGCCCTCGCGGCGGATGATGGTCAGCAGTCCATAGGCGGCGGGTTCCATGTCCGGATGGACCTGGCGGGAAAGCTGGTGCGAGATGGAACGGGCGCGGCGCCAGAGCAAGCTCAGCTGGTGTTCAACCTGCTGAAGGGCATCATCCACTTCGTCGCGTTGGACGGCAGTGGCCGGTGCATGGGGGAGAGGATTGCTCATGGCAACCATTCTAGGGTCCGGCGACATGAGAGACTCTATCCGTGAGGGCAAGTGATTTCTGGCGGTTGATGGACGACGAATTCGGGGCGGGCTATTCCCGGGTGCTTGCCGGATCCCTGGTGCTCGCCGGAGTTGGCGGCCGCACCGCTACGGACGCCCTCGCCTCGGGTTTCGACCCCCGCGATGTTTGGCTGGCAGTTTGCGACGTGCAGGACGTGCCACCCGAGCGCAGGCTTGGCCGGGACATCAAACCCACCGGTTAGCCGTAACCCGGTCCAGCTGGTCGACGCCGGGCCGGGACACGCCGTCGCGTTGTTCGAATATCTGTTCGGATTTGGATATGCTCCTGTGAGAGGAAAATTGATCCTGAAGGACGCATTCCACGCTCCGGCGGCCCTTGTTTTCCACATAGGCCAAGCGGGCAGCTAAAAATGTCAGAGCGCCGCATTAGCGTCAGACGTGACAGGAAAGCGGCCGTTCAGGCCACTCCACAGCGAGAAAGCATCAGAGGTGTGAACCATGGCGGCAACCCCGGATCGTGAGAAGGCGCTCGAGGCAGCGCTTGCCCAGATCGACAAGCAGTTCGGCAAAGGCTCCATCATGCGCCTGGGTGATGACACCCGCGCTCCGATCGAGGTCATTCCCACCGGTTCCATTGCCTTGGACGTGGCCCTTGGCATCGGGGGACTCCCGCGCGGCAGGGTCGTGGAAATCTATGGACCGGAATCTTCCGGTAAGACCACCGTCGCCCTGCATGCTGTAGCCAATGCACAGCGTAACGGCGGCATCGCGGCCTTCATTGACGCCGAACACGCCCTGGATCCCGATTACGCCGCGAAGCTTGGCGTAGACACGGACGCCCTGCTGGTTTCACAGCCGGACACCGGTGAACAGGCTCTGGAAATCATGGACATGCTGGTGGGCTCCGGCTCGCTGGACATCATCGTCATTGACTCCGTGGCTGCGCTGGTTCCCCGCGCTGAAATCGAGGGCGAGATGGGCGATTCCCACGTTGGCCTCCAGGCGCGCCTCATGAGCCAGGCCCTTCGAAAGATCACCGGTCGCTTGAGCCAGACCAAGACCACCGCGATCTTCATCAACCAGCTGCGTGAGAAGATCGGCGTCTTCTTCGGATCGCCGGAAACCACCACCGGTGGTAAGGCACTGAAGTTCTATGCCTCAGTGCGTATTGACGTCCGCCGCATCCAGACGCTGAAGGAAGGCGCCGATTCCGTCGGTAACCGGACCAAGGCAAAGATCGTCAAGAACAAGATGGCTCCGCCCTTTAAAATTGCCGAGTTCGACATCATCTACGGCCAGGGGATCTCGCGCGAAGGCGGCATCATCGACATGGGCGTGGAACACGGCATCATCAAGAAGTCGGGATCCTGGTTCACCTACGACGGCGATCAGCTCGGTCAGGGCATGGAGAACTCACGCCGCTTCCTGCGGGACAACCCGGAGCTTGCCCAGGAGTTGGAACGCCTCATCAAGGAAAAGCTTGGCGTAGGCGTGAAGCCCGAAGAGGAATCGCCCAAGCTGAAGGCCGTTGACGGTTAGGAACGGGCCGGATCCGGATTCGCCGGTTGCTGCCGATCCGGAACCGGACCCGGAATCTGTTGCGCGCGCCATCGTTTTGAGGCAATTGACGATGGCGCCGCGGAGCCGGCTCCAACTGGCACGGAAGCTTGCCGAACGTAAAGTGCCTGAGCACGTTGCCGAGGCTGTTCTCGATCGCTTTGAGGAAGTCCAGCTCATCGACGACGCCGAGTTCGCCCGCATGTGGGTACGAAGCCGATCGCAGACCAAGAAGCTCGCCAAGGGCGCCCTGCGACGGGAACTGGCTGACAAAGGCATCGAACTCGAAGATGCCGAGGAAGCCTTGGCCCAGGTCTCGGACAAGGACGAGGAACTTGCAGCGCGCGAGCTTGTCCAGCGGAAGTTGAGGCCGGGCATGGATTTGACCGACCGGGCTGAGCGGGACAAGTACACACGCCGGTTGGCCTCCATGCTCGCGCGCAAGGGCTATTCCCCTTCACTGGCCTTCAGGATCGTCGGTGAGGTGCTGGCAGAAGCCGGTACCCTTGAGTAGTGAGTTTGACCATTCCATCCCCTGCACAAGAATCCACGCAGCCTTCCCTGGTACCTGGGACGCTTCAGGAGGCGGCATCCTCCGTGGAGCCCAGGACCTACCAGGTCCGGACCTTCGGTTGCCAGATGAACGTCCATGATTCCGAGCGCATGTCCGGTCTCTTGGAAGAAGCCGGCTATGTTCCGGCGGACGGGGAGTTTGCCGACGTCATCGTGTTCAACACCTGCGCGGTGCGGGAGAATGCGGACAACAAGCTCTACGGAAACCTGGGACAACTTCGCCAGGTCAAGGCAGCCAACCCCGGAATGCAGATCGCGGTGGGTGGATGCCTGGCCCAGAAGGACCGGGAAACCATTGTGCGCAAAGCACCGTGGGTGGATGCCGTTTTTGGTACGCACAATGTGGGCGCCCTTCCCGCCCTCCTGAACAGGGCACGGCACAACAATGAAGCCCAGCTCGAGATCCTCGAGTCACTGGATGTGTTCCCGTCCACGCTTCCCACCAAGCGTGATTCCGTGTACTCGGGATGGGTTTCCATCTCGGTCGGCTGCAACAACACCTGCACGTTTTGCATCGTGCCTTCGCTCCGCGGCAAAGAGAAGGACCGCCGCCCCGGCGAGATCCTTTCTGAGATCCAGGCACTGGTTGACGACGGCGCCGTGGAAGTAACTCTTCTCGGCCAAAACGTGAACTCCTACGGCGTGGAGTTCGGTGACCGCCAGGCGTTCTCCAAGCTGTTGCGTGCATGCGGCCAGATCGCCGGGCTGGAACGCGTCCGTTTCACGAGTCCCCACCCCGCCGCTTTCACGGATGACGTTATTGAGGCCATGGCGGAGACACCCAACGTCATGCCACAGCTGCACATGCCGCTCCAGTCCGGCTCCGACAAGGTCCTTAAGGACATGAGGCGCTCCTACCGTTCCAGCAGGTTCCTGGGCATCCTGGACAAGGTCAGGGAGCGGATTCCGCAGGCGGCCATCTCCACGGACATCATCGTGGGTTTCCCGGGTGAGACGGAAGAAGATTTCCAAGCCACCCTGGATGTCGTGGAAAAGTCCCGCTTCGCGTCGGCCTTCACCTTCCAGTACTCCAAGCGTCCGGGAACCCCCGCTGCCGAGTTGCCCGCGCAGCTCCCCAAAGCCGTGGTCCAGGAACGTTACGAACGCTTGACCGCGCTTCAGGACCGCATTGCAGCCGAGGAGAATGCCAAGCAGCTTGGCAGGCGGGTCGAGGTCCTGGTGACCGCCCAGTCGGGCCGGAAAGCAGGGGAGACGCACCGCCTGTCCGGCCGCGCCAAGGACCAACGCTTGGTGCACTTCTCCGTCCCGGAGGGCGCAGAAGCACCCCGTCCCGGCGATTTCGTCACGGTCATCATTACTGAGGCCGCGGCATTCCATCTGGTTGCGGACCCTGCCGGACCCGAGGATTACATCGTGCGCCGGTCCAGGGCAGGCGACGCTTGGGACCGTTCGCAGGCCGAGTCCTGCGGTGTACCGGCGCCAGGTGCCGGTTCCGGGAAGGCCGGTGTTTCGCTGGGCATGCCCGCCATTCCGGCCCGCCGGGCCTAGCCAGGGGTAGATCCATGTCCGCTGCTGGCAGTAATGTGCCGTCTTTGCCTGTCATCGCCGTCGTGGGCCCCACGGGTTCGGGCAAGTCGGACCTGGGTGTGGAGCTTGCCTTGGCCTTAAACGGGGAGGTCATTAATGCTGATGCCCTCCAGTTCTACCGGGGCATGGACATCGGCACGGCCAAAATCACGGTGGAAGAACGCAAAGGCATTCGCCACCACCTGCTGGACACCATGGAAGTGACTGAAGAAGCCAGCGTGGCCGACTTCCAGCAGGAATGCAGGGCTGCCATTCGTGACATCCGGAGCCGGGGAAAGCAGCCGATCATGGTTGGCGGCTCCGGTCTCTACGTCCGTGCGGCCTTGGACGTACTGGAGTTCCCCGGTACCGATCCGGAGCTGCGCAAGCGCCTGGAAGGCGAATACGAAGCACAGGGACTCATGCCATTACGGGAACGGCTCCAGGCGGTGGATCCGGACTCGGCCGCTCGGCTGGGGGATGCCCGGCGCGTCATCAGGGCACTGGAAGTGTATGAACTGACCGGCCGGCCCTTCAGTTCCTTCATGCCGCAACGCCAGTACTTCCAGCCGGCACTCCAGATCGGGCTTTCCGTGGATCGGGAAGAGCTGCGGGAGCGCTTGGCAGCGCGGGTCCACCGGATGGTTGATGCGGGGCTCCTGGAGGAAGTGGAACGCCTTGACGCTGCCGGATTGAGGCGGGGGAAGACCGCTTCCCGCGCGCTGGGCTACGCACAGTTCCTGAAAGTGCTCGACGGCGACTGGAGCGTAGCAGAGGCGGCAGAGGCCACGATCATCGCTACCCGGCAATTCGCGCGTCGCCAGCTCACTTGGTTCCGCGCCGATCCCCGGATCAGCTGGCTTGACTGGAAGGACGCCGACCTGGTGGCCAAAGCTGTGGCCCTTGCGGAGGCAGGATAATTTCTGGCCGTCCACCCGTGGCAGGTAGCCTAGTCCCATGGATCAGACCCCCGCAGTTTCCGCCCGGCAGTCCGCCGCTGCCGAGCTCACCATGACCGCCGCCAGCCTGTCAGGTGTGGCGTTTTCGAAGGGCCATGGCACGGGAAACGACTTTGTGCTGATCGCCGATCCCGGTGCTGTCCACGACATCACCCCGGAGCAGGTGGCCGCCCTGTGCGACAGGCACCGCGGCATCGGTGGGGACGGGCTGATCCGCGCTGTTCCTTCACGCGACCTTCCCGAAGGCCGGGCGCTGCTGGAGCAGGACGCTTCCGCTGAATGGTTCATGGACTACCGCAACGGCGACGGTTCCCTGTCCGAGATGTGCGGCAACGGAGTGCGTGTATTTGTGCACTTCCTCATTGACCAGGGCCTGGTGGACCTGGGACCGGGTGAGGCCCTGACGATCGGTACCCGCGGCGGGATCAAGAAGATCGCACGCTCGGACAACGGCTACGCAGTGGATATGGGTCCGTGGGAGTTCATTTTCCCGACTGAGGCCACGTCGAAGGCCATGGATGCGCTGGTCAGCGCCGATGGCCTGGAAGTAGCCCGACCGGGACTCTCGGTGAGCATGGGCAACCCCCACACGGTGGTCGCTTTGGCGGAGCTTAGCGAGCTCGCCGCAACGCAACTCTTCAAGGCCCCGGTGGTTGACCCCAAGCCGGCCAACGGGACCAACGTCGAATTCGTGGTTCCGGCAGAGCCGCTGGTTCACGATGGCTTCGGCACCATCACCATGAGGGTGCACGAGCGTGGCGTGGGCGAAACCCAGTCATGCGGCACCGGAGCCTGCGCCGCCGCCGTCGCCATCCGTCACTGGGCCGGGAACACGGCACCGAACGCTTGGCACGTCAATGTGCCAGGCGGCGTGGTTGACGTGAAGTTCTTCCCGGGCGGGGACGGCCGCGAGCACGTAGAGCTCAGCGGCCCCGCGGTTATTGTGGCTAGCGGGACGCTCGCCTGACCCTGAGGATCCTGAAGGACTTGGACGTGCTTTCCCGGGACACCGCAAAGGAATCGTCCAGTTCGCCGGCCAGCCAGCGCTGCAGGGAATCCGAGCCAAGGTTCTTTTGAACCACAAGCCAGGCGTTGCCGCCCGGCGCCAACCGCGGAAGCCAGGTCAGCAGGAGCCGGTGCAGTTCTTCCTTGCCAATGCGGATCGGCGGGTTGGACCAGATGGTGTCGAATTCGACGTCGGACGGCACGTCCTCCGGCAGGCTCGCCTTGACGTTCCCGAGGCCAAGCGATGCTGCGTTCTCGTTGGTCAGCGCGATGCAGCGCTCATTGACGTCAACCGCATGCACTTGGGCCGACGGCGACTTCAGGGCCATGGTCAGCGCAATGGGACCCCAACCGCAGCCGATATCCAGCAGGTTCCCCTCGGGCGAAGGATCCGGCACTTCGCCCAGGAGGACAGCGGTTCCTTTGTCGATGCCGTCCGGGCTGAAGATGCCTGTGGAGGTCTGCAGATGCCTGGGTGCGCCTGCAAGTTCCACGGTGAGGGGCTTGCGGGTAAACGGTCCGGCCGGTTGGGCGCTGAAATAGTGTGCAGACTCCATAATTTGCCAGATTAGTTGGCGTTGGGCGGCATGGGAAACTGTGGTGCCTGCGCCCAAGCCCGACGTTACCCCTGCCGTCGCCTCCAGCGTGGCCGGGCCAATTTGACACGGCTGATAGTCTTGGATGCATGTTCTTGATCTTTGAGTAGCCTGCCGCCTATCCGGCAGAACAGCCGGCCAATCATCGGCACCGCCCCGCGACGTCCGCCTGCGTACACATGACACGCATGGCCATTCCGCCCGGCGGGTTTCACGGCCCTCGGAAGATCACTTCAACTCCGCTTTCCAGCGCTCCAGTGCCGCCTTTCCGGTTCCTCCGGACGGGTGCAGGATGTCCACGCCGGGTAAGCCGGAGTATCAGGCTTTCTTCACACGGACCTGACGGACCCTCCACAGCGGACCATCACAGAGTCGGGCAGCGCACGTGACCGCTGCCATACGAACCAACAGGAGGCCCTTTTTGGCCCAGGCCCGTCAGCCCAGCGCGAATACCCACGCGAAAGACACCAATCAGCACTATTCTGGAATTGCCGAACAGTCTAAGGAGACCATGACCACCCAGAAGCACTCCGGATCCGATTCCGACGCCCAGGACATGAGTCCTGAAGAAATCCAGGCCGTCATCGACCGGATTCTGTCCAAGGATGTACCCGCAGGCGCATCCGGGGATACCGACGCCAAAGGCGTCCTTGGCAAGGCCCAGGCGATCTCCGCGCTTGAGGAAGAGCACAGCGTTTACGACGGTGAGCAGGAAGACCTGGCCGAACGTCGGGCACTGCGTCGAACAGCAGGCCTTTCAACCGAACTCGAAGACGTCACCGAAGTTGAATACCGGCAGTTGCGCCTCGAGCGGGTGGTCCTCGCCGGACTGTGGACCGAAGGCACCTTGGCCGACGCCGAGAACTCGCTCCGTGAGCTGGCTGCGCTGGCAGAGACGGCAGGTTCGGAAGTCCTCGACGGAATCGTCCAACGCCGCACCAAGCCGGACCCCGGGACGTTCCTCGGCTCCGGAAAAGCCCAGGAACTGAAAGCTATTGTGGCGGCAACGGGCGCAGACACCGTTGTGGTAGACACCGAGCTCTCCCCATCACAGCGCCGAGGCCTTGAAGACATCGTGAAGGTCAAGGTAGTGGACCGCACGACGCTGATCCTGGATATCTTCGCCCAGCACGCCAAGAGCCGTGAAGGCAAGGCACAGGTGGAGCTTGCCCAGCTGGAGTACCTGCTCCCGCGGCTTCGTGGCTGGGGCGAATCGATGTCCCGCCAGGCCGGTGGCCAGGTGGGTGGCGCCGGGGCCGGTATGGGCTCCCGCGGCCCCGGTGAAACCAAGATCGAACTTGATCGCCGCCGGATCCGGACACGCATGGCCAAGTTGCGGCGGGAAATCGCCGCGATGAAGCCGGCGCGCGAGACCAAGCGCGCCAACCGCCGTCGTAATTCCGTGCCGTCGGTAGCAATTGCCGGCTACACGAACGCCGGCAAGTCCTCGCTGCTCAACCGACTGACAGACGCCGGCGTCCTGGTGGAGAACGCGCTGTTCGCCACGCTTGACCCCACTGTGCGGAAGGCGCAGACCCCGGACGGCATCGGGTACACCTTGGCGGACACCGTTGGGTTCGTCCGCTCCCTCCCGACGCAGTTGGTGGAAGCGTTCCGTTCCACGCTGGAAGAAGTGGCGGACGCGGACTTGATCCTGCACGTCGTCGACGCATCACACCCGGATCCTGAAGGCCAGATCGCTGCCGTTCGGGCCGTGTTCAGCGAGGTCGACGCCCGCAAGGTTCCGGAAATCATCGTCCTGAACAAGGTGGACGTAGCCGATCCGTTCGTGGTGGAGCGCCTGAAGCAGAAGGAGCCACGCCACGCGGTTGTTTCCACCCGTACGGGGCAGGGAATACAGGAGCTTCTGGAAACCATCAGCCAGGCCATCCCCCGGCCGGGGGTGCGTTTGGAGCTGCTCATTCCGTATGAGCGCGGCGAACTGATCAACAGGCTGCACAGCCCCGATGCCGATATCCTCAGCATCGAACACGAGGAAAACGGGACGCGGGTGGTGGCGATGGTCCACGAAGGCCTGGCCGCCGAGCTGGAGTCATTCGTCACCAATGGTTGAGCAGGTGGCGGCGGAGACCGCTGAAACGGCAGGGGAGAGGTTTACCCTCGAACTGCTGGAGAAGGCTGTTGCCGGTTTGGGTGGCCAGAGCCGTCCCGGGCAGCAGGAAATGGCAAAGCATGTGACCCGGGCCATCGAGTCCGGCGAGCATCTGCTGGTCCAGGCAGGGACGGGCACAGGCAAGTCGCTGGCCTACCTGATCCCGTTGATTGCCCATTCCATGGACAGCAACAAGCCGACCCTGGTTTCCACCGCCACTTTGGCCCTCCAGACCCAGATCGTGGGCAGGGATTTGCCCCGCCTGCTGGAGACTATCACTCCCGCCTTGGCGCGCCCGGTCAACGTGGCGCTCGTCAAAGGCCGGGCGAACTACGTTTGCCTGCAGAAGCTCGAGGGAGGGTTCCCCAGCGAGGAACCCTCCGAGGGCCAGCTTTTTTCGCTCGGAGAGGACACCAGCGTGCCGCACTTTGCGGCTTCGGTGGGCGGAGCGTCGTCGCAGCTGGGCAAGGAAGTCCTCCGTCTGCGGGAGTGGGCCGGCAAGACGGCCACAGGCGACCGGGATGAGCTCATGCCCGGCGTTACGGACAGGGCGTGGAGACAGGTTTCGGTCACGTCCATGGAATGCCTGGGGGCGCAGAAGTGTCCGCTCGCCGAGGAGTGCTTCAGCGAGTTGGCACGGGCCAAGGCGGCGGAGGCGGACGTCGTGGTCACCAATCACGCGATGCTTGCCGTCAGTGCTTTCGAGGGCCTGGCCGTGCTGCCCGAGTATGACGTCGTGGTGGTCGATGAGGCCCACGAACTGCAGGACCGGGTCACGGGAGCAGTATCCGGGCAGCTGTCGGTGGCCATGGTCCACGCCGCTGCGTCCAGTGCCCGCAAGCACACAGCCATTACCGTCGACGCCTTGAATGCCGCTGCGGACCGCTTGGATCTGGCGCTGGTGGGGGTTCCCAGCGGCTTGCAGCCGAACGGCTTGAACGACGAGCTGCTCGACTGCCTCGACCAGCTGCGGGACGCCACGCGCGCCGCGCTGTCCGATTCGAAAACGGACTCCTCCAACGCCGTCGACGGCGGACGGCAGCTTGCGCGGTCGCGCCTGATGCTCATCCTGGAACTCTGCGAGAGGCTGCTCACGGCGAAGGAAAACCGGGAAGTGGTCTGGTTCTCCAGGAACGCCGCTTTCGATCCGCAGCAGGGCTACTCCCAGCCCGATGACTCCGCACCTGCGCTCATCAACGTCGCACCGCTGAGCGTCGCAGGGCGTCTCCGTGAAGGACTGTTTGCCGATCACACAGTGGTGTTGACGTCCGCTACGCTCGCCATCGGCTCGGCCTTCGAACCGGCCGCCGGCGGATTGGGGCTGATGGGTGACGGCGCGCCCAGCTGGACAGGGCTGGACGTCGGGTCCCCCTTCGACTACCCCAAGCAGGGTGTCTTGTATGTCGCCCAGCACCTGCCGAAGCCGGGCAGGGGCACGTCGCCGGAAGCCCTGGACGAACTCGAAGACCTCATTCGGGCATCCGGTGGGGGAGCGCTGTGCCTTTTCTCCTCGCGGCGCGCGGCGGAAGAAGCGGCTGATGCCATGCGGTCGCGTTTGGATGTGGACATCCTGTGCCAGGGAGAATCCACCATGGCGGCGCTTGTGAAGCAATTCTCCGATGAACCGGACACCTGTCTCTTCGGCACCATGTCCCTGTGGCAGGGAGTGGATGTTCCGGGTGGTACCTGCCGCCTGGTTGTCATCGACCGCATCCCCTTCCCGCGGCCGGACGATCCGCTCATGACCGCACGCTCCCGGGCGGTGGCACAGTCCGGTGGTAACGGATTCATGGCGGTCTCAGCAACGCATGCGGCCATTAGGTTGGCGCAGGGCGCCGGGCGCCTTATCCGGTCGACAGGGGACAAAGGCGTGGTTGCCGTTCTTGACTCCCGGCTCTCCACGGAAAGGTACGGAGGCTTCCTGCGTGCCGCACTCCCGCCATTCTGGACGACGACGGACCGCAAGGTAGTGCAGGGAGCTTTGGGGCGGTTGGCGAAGCAGGACCCCTAGAGGGAGCGCAGCACCGAAACGACCTTGCCCATGATGGTGGCTTGATCGCCGAGGATGGGTTCGTACTGGGTGTTTTGGGGGAGCAGCCAGGTGTGCCCGTCGCGCTGGCGGAAGGTCTTGACGGTCGCTTCGTCATCAAGGAGGGCGGCCACGATGTCGCCGTTGACGGCGTCGTTCTGACGGCGGACCACCACCCAGTCGCCGTCGCAGATCGCGGCATCGATCATCGAGTCACCAGCGACTTTGAGCATGAACAGTTCGCCGTGGCCAACCAATTGCCGGGGGAGCGGGACGACGTCCTCGACGGATTGATCGGCGAGGATAGGGCCGCCGGCCGCGATCCGTCCTACCAAGGGCACCATGGCGGTGTCACTGGCAGTTGCCAGCGCGGTGACATCCATGCCGCCGCTGCTGAGCAGTGTGCCGGGAGCCTCCACCCCGGGAATGCCGGCGCCGCTGTCCAACGTCAGGGGCATGAGGACTTCCATGGCACGCGGTCGCTTGGGATCACGGCGGAGGTAACCAAGCTTCTCCAGCTGGGATAGCTGATGGGTAACGCTGGAGAGACTGGCGAGGCCGACGGTATCCCCGATCTCGCGCATGCTGGGTGGATACCCGTTGTCATTGACCGACCGCTGGATGGTCTCGAGGATTTTCTTCTGCCGGACGGTGAGGCTCTTGGGGGCTTTGGGGGCCTGTTGGCTGCGCAGGGATGCCCTGCCTCCTGTGGCTTTTGCTGCCATGTTCGCCAATGCCCTTCCGTTCCGCCCCGGGCCTGGTCCGTTGCTGCCCGAAGATGCCGGGCCCAAAAATGTCAGACCCTCCTGATGCACTGAATCTGTGCCTGTTTCTTCACTCAAACGTAGGTCAGGCACGGGCGTTTATCAAACATTTGTTCTAGCGAGTCTCGACACCATTCGTTGATAAGTGCTAAAAATGTCATAGCAAGGTTCGAATATGTGTTCTATAAGCCGTTGTCGATGTTCGAAGGATGTTCGAACGCCGGCGCGGAGTGCACACAGAGAATTGGCAAGCCTGCGCGGTTCCGCCGGCGCAGGCAATCCTTCAGGAGGGCTCAGGCTCATGTCCGCTGTTACGTTCCACGATTTCCGCTCCATCCCCGCCCCGGCGCGCATCAGGCTGACGCGGCGCGGCAGGATGGTCTTCTTCGGCATTCCCGCAATGCTCCTCGTTGCCGCCCTCCTCAGCCTGGCGGGCTTCCTCAACTCGCCGGCAAAGGCATCGGACAGCCAGGCGCAGCTTCAGCCTCCTGTCGCAGTGAGCGTGACCGTCCAGCCGGGTCAGTCCCTCTGGGGAATCGCGGGAGCTGCTGCGCCGGAACGTGACCCCCGCGACGTGATTGCGGAAATCATCGAGCTCAATGATCTCCGCGGAGGCCGTATCCAGCCCGGCCAGCAGCTGTTCGTCCCTGCCGGCTAGCCCACCGGAAAGGTTCCCAAGGGCCAGGCTCGGTGTCACAGTTACAGGGCACTTCGGCCGGACCCTTAAACTGTTGTAGTGACTGACCAGCTTGAGCGACTCGACCGACTTCCCCTCCGGACCAACCTGCGTGGACTAAGCCCCTATGGCGCTCCGCAGCTTGATGTCCCGATTTTGCTCAACGTGAACGAAAACACCCATGGTGTTCCTGCCGATGTTCAGGCGGCCATCACCGAAGCCGTCGCGGCGGCGGCCACCGGGCTCAATCGCTACCCGGACCGTGAATTCACCGAACTCCGGGAAGCGCTGGCAGAGTACCTCGGCCATGGACTTACTCCCGGCAACATCTGGGCGGCCAACGGCTCAAACGAAGTTCTGCAGCAGATACTCCAGGCCTTCGGGGGCCCCGGCCGTAAAGCGTTGGGCTTCCCGCCCACGTATTCCATGTATCCGTTGCTTGCCAGCGGAACCGATACCGAATACGTCCTCGGTGTCCGGGCGGATGACTACGGTCTGGATGCAGCCTCAGCGGCCAGGCAGGTCGCCGAAACCGGCGCCAACATCGTCTTCCTTTGCTCCCCGAACAACCCGACGGGTACCGGCCTTGGGCTGGACGTCGTGGAGGCCGTCTATGAAGCGGGTGAAGCCAGCCAGGCAATCGTGATCGTGGACGAGGCCTATCACGAGTTCGCCCACGACAACACCCCGAGCGCCTTGACCCTGTTGCCCGGGAGGGAGCGCTTGATCGTCTCCCGGACCATGAGCAAGGCTTTCGCTCTTGCCGGAGCCCGGTTGGGTTACATGGCAGCTGCTCCCGAGGTGACCGATGCGATCAGGCTTGTCCGCTTGCCCTACCACCTCTCTGCCGTCACGCAGGCTACTGCCCTCGCCGCTCTGCGTCACCGCGAGGCCCTGATGGCCGACGTCGAGGATATCAAGGTGCAGCGGGACCGGATCGTGACAGAGCTCCTTCGAATGGGCCTCAAGCCCGCGGCGTCGGACTCCAACTATGTGTTCTTCGGCGGCTTGGAGAACCCGCACGAGGTATGGCAGGGCTTGCTTGATGCCGGCGTGCTGATCCGGGACGTCGGTATCCCCGGCCACCTGCGCGTCACGGCCGGGACCGAGGCGGAAACCACGGCCTTCCTGGAAGCGCTGGAGTCCCTTCTGGAATCCAAGTAGTCCCTGGCCCAACTAGACTTGTCCATAGATCCACCCCTCTGTTTGAAGGACGTTCCCCCCATGAGCGAAACCGGTTCAACGCCGTCCGCTGCCCGTACCGCGCGCATGGAGCGCACCACCAGCGAATCCTCCGTGCTGGTGGAGATCAACCTCGACGGCTCCGGCGTCTCCGATATCAGCACATCGGTGCCGTTCTACGACCACATGCTAACGGCGTTGTGCAAGCACTCGCTCATCGACATGACCGTGAAGGCTACGGGCGATACCCACATTGATGCCCACCACACGGTGGAAGACGTGGCTATCACTTTCGGAGAGGTCCTGCGCACGGCCTTGGGCAACAAGGCCGGAATCCGTCGTTTCGGCGAAGCCACCGTTCCCCTCGATGAAGCGCTGGCGCACGCGGTCGTGGATGTGTCCGGCAGGCCCTACCTCGTCCACGGCGGCGAGCCGGCCGGGCAGGAATACCACTTGATCGGCGGACACTTCACTGGATCCCTGACACGTCACGTCTTCGAGGCCATCACTCTCCACGCCGGCATCTGCCTCCACATGAACGTCCTGGCCGGTCGGGATCCCCACCACATCGTGGAGGCCCAGTTCAAGGCCTTCGCCCGCGCGCTGCGTGCCGCCGTTGAGTCCGATCCGCGCGTGGAGGGCATACCCTCCACGAAGGGAGCACTATGAGCAACCAGATCCTCAAGGACGGAGCCGTAGCCGATGCCTCGGCTACGGCCAAGCCGGAGTCTCCCGAGGGTAAACCGACAGTTACGGTACTGGACTACGGTTCCGGTAACGTGCGCTCGGCCGTGCGTGCACTCGAACGCGCCGGAGCGCATGTGATCCTCAGCTCCAAGCCGGAAGATGTCCTTAATGCCGACGGCCTGGTGGTCCCCGGTGTGGGTGCCTTCGAAACCGTCATGAAGGAATTGAAGGCCGTTGACGGTATCCGCATGATCGGCCGTCGTGTGGCAGGCGGACGTCCCGTGCTGGGCATTTGCGTTGGCCTCCAGGTCCTGTTCGAGGCAGGCGTGGAGCACGGCACCGAATCCGAAGGCATGGGCGAGTGGCCGGGCAAGGTGGAACTCCTCCCGGCCCCGGTTGTTCCGCACATGGGATGGAACACTGTGGATGTGCCCGAGGGGTCCAGGCTTTTTGACGGCGTGGAAGGCGAACGTTTCTACTTCGTCCACTCCTACGGCGTCCAGGAATGGAACTTCGACGTCGTCCAGCCGCGGATGGCACCACCGAAGGTGACGTGGGCCGAACACGGTGCCCGCTTCATTGCCGCCGTGGAGAACGGGCCGCTGTGCGCTACGCAGTTCCACCCGGAGAAGTCCGGCGACGCCGGGGCACGGTTGCTGCGCAACTGGGTGGACGGCCTGAGGAAGCCGCAGGCCGAAAGCACCGCGCCCGCGGGCAGCGACGGATCCGAAGGCGCCGCCTGAATGTGGTCCGTAGTCCTCATGGGCCTGGCCGGGCTTCTGGTGGGTGGCGGCATTTCCTTCCACCAACAGAAGAAGCCCCGCTGGGTTTCCATATCTTTCTACGTGCTGGCCGGGATGTCCCTGCTCGCTGCGTATCTCCTGACGCTCCCCGGTAAATAAGCCCGCGCTCCCACCAACTGCAAGGACACTCATGACTTCCTCCACCCAGCCCGTACTGGAACTCCTGCCCGCCGTCGACATCGTCGACGGCCAGGCGGTCCGCCTCCTCCAAGGCGAAGCAGGATCCGAAACCAGCTACGGAACGCCGCTGGAAGCTGCCCTGAACTGGCAGGAAGCCGGCGCCGAATGGGTTCACATGGTGGACCTGGATGCCGCGTTCGGACGCGGGAACAACGCCGACCTCATCAGCGAGGTTGTCTCGCAGTTGACGGTAAAGGTGGAACTGTCCGGCGGCCTGCGTGACGACGAATCGCTGGAACGGGCACTCGGCCTCGGAGTGGCCCGGGTCAACCTCGGCACGGCCGCCCTTGAGAACCCGGAGTGGACCCGCCGCGCCATTGAGCGCTTCGGCGACAAGATCGCCGTCGGACTTGATGTCCGCGGAACCACCCTTGCAGGCCGCGGCTGGACCAAAGAGGGCGGTGACCTCTGGGAGGTACTGGGCCGACTGGAAGATGCCGGCTGCGCGCGCTACGTAGTGACCGATGTCACCAAGGACGGCACCTTGCAGGGCCCCAACGTCGACCTCCTGCGCCGAATGGTGGAAAAGACCGGCAAACCGGTGGTTGCCTCGGGCGGCATTTCCAGCCTGGAGGACCTCCGGGTCCTCCGAGAATTGGTCCCGCTGGGCGTTGAGGGCGCGATCGTGGGTAAGGCTCTGTACGCCGGCGCCTTCACCCTGCCCGAAGCCCTGGACGTTGCCGGCCGCCGCTGATGCCGGAAAACCAAGCACCCCGACGCGAACTGCCGGGCCACATCGCCGCGGCACTGGCAGGTGCCGGGGGAGCGACTGATTCCGCAGGGCAACCGTGGGCCGGGCGCAGCCTGAGCGGGGACGCCGCGAAAATCCACAACTTCGAGGACGACGACGGATCAGCCGACGCCGGCTACCTTGCCGCTGTCCGGTCCCTTCTTGACGGTTCGGGCAGCGAGGCGGCCGTCGTTGCATCGCTCGCGACCGCGAGGGTCTTCGTTCCGGTGGTCGCCACGCTCGCCGAGGAAGCTGAAGGGGTGGATGGCCTCCACGCCGACAAGCAGGCCGACATGGCGTTGGTCACCCTCAGGGCGCCGGACGGGCGCACGGCAATGCCCGTGTTCACCTCGTCCGCTGCACTCGAGAAGTGGCATGCGGGGGCACGGCCGGTAGCTGTCTACGCTGCCCGTGCTGCCCTTTCCGCAGTTTCCGAGGATGCCCAGTTGCTGGTCCTGGATCCCGGGTCGGAGTTCACGTTCGTGGTCCGCCGTCCGGCCGTGTGGGCGTTGGCGCAGCAGCGGGACTGGACGCCGTCGTACCAGGATGATCAACTGGAGTCGGCTCTCGCTTCTTCTGCGGCCGCTTTCCCGGCTGTCCGGGGCCTGGAGACCCGGCCCGGTGCCGGAGTCGCCTCATTCACGGCGGACGGACGCCAGGTTGCCGGCGGCGGTGCCGGCCCCGAACTTCGCGTCGTGCTGTACCTCGAGGACGGACTTGACGCAGCGGCCGTGCAGTCCTTGGTGGCCGGATTGAACGAAGCGTGGGCCAACCTGGAATCATTCGCCGAAGGCGTCGATTCCATAGAAGTTAAACTGCAGCGCGCGGCGCAGAAGCCCGGGCTGCACTAACGGCAGTACCCGTTCTCCGGGGACTGCCCCGGGGGAACACGAGGAACCAAGCTGTGAACTTTGCTCTCTACAAAGAGATGCTGGCCAACCGCCCTGTGCGGAGGCTCCTGCTGGTAGGGATGATTGCCCGCATCCCGCACTCGGCAGCGGGCGTGCTGTTGACGCTTCACATCGTCCTCACGTTGGGCCAGGGCTACGCGGCTGCGGGCGCTGCCGCGGCGATCATGACCATCGGCATCGCCCTGGGTGCACCGTGGCGTGGACGCCGCGTGGACATGGTGGGCCTTCGCAAAGCCCTGATCCCTTCGATCGTGTCCGAAGCTGTCATCTGGTCGCTGGTGCCGCACGTGTCGTACGCCTGGCTGTTGCCCCTGGTGTTTGTCGGAGGCCTTTTCACGTTGCCGATCTTCAGTGTGGTACGGCAGTCGCTGGGCGTCATGGTGGACGGCGAGCAGCGCAGGGGAGCGTTCGCCCTGGATTCCATCGCCACGGAACTGGTGTTCATGATTGGCCCCGCGGTGGGTGCCGTCATCGCCACGAGCGGCCTTTCGGCCCTGGGCCTGACCGCGGTAGGCCTGTCCGTCTCAGCCGCGGGACTGTTTCTGATCTGGTTCAACCCGCCCACCCGCAGCGACACGGCATGTAGTCCTGAGGAGTCGGCGGAGCGTGCGGCTGATGAGCTTTCCGCCGCCGAGGCGGCAATGGTTGCCTCGGCGCCCGGCCACGTCCAGGAGGCTGCATCGGAGATGGCCTCCGCGGTGTCCCGAACCGCTGGACTTCGGAGTCGGGTTGCGCGGAACTTCGCGTGGTTCACAGTTTCCGTGGCGGCACTGTTCGCCGTAGCTGCCGGCGCCGGGATGGTCCTGAGTGGTTCGGATGTCAGCATCGTCGGCCTCTTGGAACGCGGCGGCCACGAGAACCAGATCGGCATTGTCTTCTTCTTCTGGTGCGCGGCCTCGGTTGTTGGCGGGCTGGTGTACGGCGCCATGAACCGCCCCATTCCGCCCATGCTCCTGCTGCTGGGGATGGCGGCGTTGACTATTCCCATGGGCTTCGCCACGGACACGTGGTCGCTGGCACTCCTGGCTATCCTGCCGGGTCTGCTGTGTGCTCCGGTGTTGTCTGCGTCATCGGAAAAGGTGGCCGACCTCGTGGACGAGGAGCGGCGTGGCGAGGCCATGGGCTGGTACGGCTCCGCACTGACCGGTGGTGTTGCCTTGGGCGCACCAATGGCGGGCATCTTTATTGACACTGTCGGCCCAGGGGGTGGTTTCGCCGCCGTCGGAATCGGCGGCGTTGTGCTCTGCCTGACCGGACTGCTGCTGCTCTCCCTGCGGCGGCGCGCTGCCCGCGTACCGCGCTGAGCGCCTGCCGGAAGGACGTTTCCGAAGGTTCAGCGTTTGCCGATGACAGCGCAGCCGGGTTAACGACGACGGCGACTCCACCTTGCGAGGTGGGGTCGCCGTCGTCGTGATCAACCTTGTGGGGGAGTCAGTTCACCGGTCCGGTGAACTTCTCGCCCGGGCCCTTGCCCGGGGCATCGGGAATGAGGGAGGCCTCACGGAAGGCCAGTTGAAGGGAACGCAGGCCGTCACGCAACGGTCCGGCATGCTGGGATCCGATCTCGGGAGCGGCGGCGGTCACGAGCCCGGCAAGGGCGGTGATGAGCTTGCGTGCTTCATCGAGGTCCTTGAGGTCTTCGGCATGTGGATCATCGGCCAGGCCCACCTTCACGGCGGCTGCGCTCATGAGGTGTACCGCGCCCGTGGTGATGACCTCCACCGCGGGGACCTCGGCGATGTCTCGGATCTGCTGGGAAACACCGGCGGCGGCGTCGCTGCCGAAGGAGTTCCGGGAATTGCTGTCTTCAGTGCTCATACTGGTAAGCTTGTCACAGACCGACTGGAAGTCGTTATTCAGCATGAGTCCTCCCGCCGCGTGAATGTGCGCTTGGCGGGTTATTTCTGTAGAATTGACTTTCAGTTTGCAAGCGGAGTTCTCTCCCACCCGCGTCAGCCGTTTTCCTTCGGGAACCAGAGGTTGCCGGGTACCTGGTCGGACATTTCCGGGCACTGCCCTGAAATGCGTAGCCCCCTTATGTGGGGGACTGCTCCCGATCTTCGAGGCCTTCGATTGCACCGGCAATTGGAGGCCTTCTCTTTTTGCCGGCGAACTCACCACAACCACAGGAGCTTTAACATTAGCGAGCCAAGAATCAATGAGCGTATCCGCGTCCCCGAGGTGCGGCTGGTCGGCCCTGCCGGCGAACAGGTAGGAATTGTCCGTATCGAGGACGCCCTGCGTCTGGCTGCGGAGTCCGATCTCGATCTCGTTGAAGTTGCCCCGCAGGCTAAGCCCCCTGTTTGCAAGTTGATGGACTTCGGCAAGTACAAGTACGAGGCCGCAGTGAAGGCGCGCGAGGCCCGCAAGAACCAGACCAACACGGTTCTCAAGGAAATCCGTTTCCGCCTGAAGATCGACAAGCACGACTACGAAACCAAGCGTGGGCATGCCCTCCGCTTCCTCGGTGCCGGAGACAAGGTCAAGGCCATGATCCAGTTCCGTGGCCGCGAGCAGCAGCGTCCCGAGATGGGCATCCGCCTCCTGCAGCGCTTCGCTGAAGACGTTGCCGAGGTCGGCGTTGTGGAGTCTAGCCCGCGCATCGATGGCCGCAACATGGTCATGGTGATCGGTCCGCTGAAGAACAAGGCCGAAGCCAAGGCAGAAGCGCGGCGCGCTGCCCAGCGTGCCGAGGCCAAGGCCCAGAACGAAGCCAAGGCAGCTGCCCGCGTGGATACCTCCGGCGGCCAGGCTCCGATGACCCAGTCCCTCGGAGACCTTCTGCCCGAAGGCCTCCGGTCGGCCGGTGAAGAGCCGGTGCAGGAAACCGAAGCTCCGGTAGTTGAGGCTCCGGCAGTTGAGGAAGCCGCCCCGGCTGTGGCCGAGGAAGCTCCCGCAGCTGAAGCCCCGGTCGAGGAAGCCCCTGCAGTAGAAGCACCTGCAGCGGAAGCCCCCGTTGAGGAAGCCGCCCCGGCTGTGGCCGAGGAAGCTCCCGCAGCTGAGGCCCCGGCCCAGGAAGCACCCAAGCCGGCTGTTCCGGCGGCGCCGAAGCCTGCCGTTCCGGCAGCGCCGAAGCCGATGGCCAAGCCTGCAGCTCCGAAGCCGGCAGCACGCCCGGCGGCTCCCAAGGCCACGCCGAAGCCTGCATCACGCAAGACCAACTAGTTCGACGCCCTTGGAGCTTTGCTTCCAAGGGCAAGCAACCAGCACGCCGGCCCTCGTAGGCCGGCTGCACGAAAGAACTGCGGATACTGTCCGCGGAGACGTAAGGAGATCGGTTCCCATGCCGAAGATGAAGACCCACAGCGGTGCTAAGAAGCGCTTCAAGCTGACCGGTACCGGCAAGCTGAAGCGCCAGCAGGCCAACCGCCGCCACTACCTTGAGCACAAGGCTTCCACGCTGACCCGTCGCCTTGCAGGCGACAAGATCGTCTTCAAGGGCGATGCCAAGGTCATCAAGAAGATGCTCGGCGTCTAAGTTCCAAGTTCTTCGGCGGCTGCCAACCGGCAGTTGCCAACTACACCAAAAGCCTTCTCAGGCCCGCCGGGAATTCCGGTAGTAGCAGCTTGGGATAAAGATTTCTGAAGGAGTACGCACGTGGCACGTGTGAAGCGGGCGGTCAACGCCCACAAGAAGCGCCGGGTTGTCCTCGAACGCGCCAAGGGTTACCGCGGTCAGCGTTCGCGCCTTTACCGTAAGGCAAAAGAGCAGCTGCTGCACTCGTTTGTTTACAGCTACGGCGACCGCCGCAAGCGCAAGGGTGACTTCCGTCGCCTCTGGATCCAGCGCATCAACGCTGCATCCCGCGCCAACGGCCTCACCTACAACCGCCTGATCCAGGGCCTCAAGGCCGCTGAGGTTGAGGTTGACCGCCGCATGCTGGCAGAACTTGCCGTGTCCGATGCCAACGCTTTCACCGCTCTGGTGAACGTTGCCAAGGCTGCACTGCCGTCCGACACCTCCGCTCCGGCCGCCAAGGCTGAAGTTGCTGCTCCCAAGGCAGCCAAGGTTGCTCCGGCCGCCGCTACCGCTACGGCTGTCAAGGCTGTTGTTTCCGAGAAGCCGGCCATCGACGGTGCTGTTGCTGCCGTTGACGGCGAAGGTGCTCCGGAGGGTTACGCCATCAAGGGCAACGCCGAGTCCAAGAAGTACCACGTTCCGGGTTCCACCTGGTACGACAACACCGCTGCTGAGTACTGGTTCTCCACCGTTGAAGCTGCAAAGGCTGCAGGCTTTGAGCCTGCCGGTGGCGAAGCACGCCAGCAGATCAAGAACTAGTCGCAACTGCCACTAAAGTTCTTTATATGAACGAAACCGGGCGCCCGCAAGATTTTCCGATGACCAACCCCCGAGCCGATCGGGTGAAGGATGTCGCGAAGCTTGCCGGGCGCCCGGCGCGTTTAAAGCGGAAGAGGTTCCTCGCAGAGGGTCCCCAGGCCGTACGGGAGGCTCTGACGCTGCACCGTGAGCGGCTCGCCTCAGGGGGCGCCGCCGTCGTCCATGAGGTCTTTGCCAGTGAAGCGTGTCTGGACCGGCTGCCGGAACTTGCCGATCTTGCCAAGGGCACCCTGCTTCGCCTCGCGAGCGATGAGGTCCTGTCCGCCATGGCGGACACCGTGAACCCCCAGGGGATCGTTGCGGTGTGCAGCTTCGTGGACGTGCCCCTTGAGGAAGTGCTCGACGCCGGTCCACGCCTCCTCGCCGTGATGTGCCAGGTGCGGGACCCCGGCAATGCCGGCACAGTACTGCGCGCAGCAGACGCTGCGGGGGCCGACGCGGTGATCCTCACGGGATCAAGCGTGGACATCTACAATCCCAAGGCCGTCCGGTCCACCGCGGGGTCTTTGTTCCACCTCCCGGTGGTGCTGGGTGCTGACGTGGAGCAAGTGGTGGCCTTGTGCAAGGCCCGGGGGATCGGCATCCTGGCCGCTGATGGTTACGGCACCGTCAACCTGGACAAGCTGCAGGATGAGAATGCAGCCCGTCGCCTGGGCAATACCGACGTAGCATCCGACTACGCGCTGGAAGCGCCCACCGCCTGGCTCTTCGGGAATGAGGCACAGGGACTCTCCGACGCCGAGCTGGCCTTGGCTGACCACAGGGTTGCTGTGCCGGTCTACGGGGCGGCAGAGAGCTTGAACCTGGGTACTGCAGCTACCGTCTGCCTCTACGCCAGCGCCCGCTCCCAGCAAGATGCCGGGGTTCGGAGGCCCTAAGGCTCAGGCCAGGGGCTTCCTGCGTTCCACGAGCCCGCTGATCACGGCTACGCCCAGGCCGAGAACGGCGAGCACTGCACCGACCAGCGCCGGTGCCACGTAGCCCCATCCCCAGGCGATGACGGTGCCGCCGAGGAAAGCTCCCAGGGCGTTGGCGATGTTGAGCGCGGAATGGTTCAAAGAGGACGCCAGGGAAGCCGCGCCGGGGGCGGCGTCGAGGAGCCGCGTCTGCAGGGCGGGAGTCAGCATGGAGCCGATGCCACCGACGACGAAGGCCATGAGGAACGCGGACCAGGCCCAGTTGGCCGCAATCGCGTAGACCACCAAGGCAACAGCGATGCCCGGCATCACGAAGTAGATGGTGCCCATGACGGACCGGTCGGCGATGCGCCCGCCGATGATGTTGCCCACCACCATACCCACGCCATACAGGGCGACGACTGCGGGTATGAAGTTCTCCGGTATGCCTGCGACGCTGGTCATGGTGTGGGCGATGTAGGTGTAGACGGCAAAGAACCCGCCAAAGCCGATGATGCCGATCAGCAGTGCCAGCCAGACTTGCAGCCGCTTGAGGGCGCCGAGTTCGCGACGGATGCTCGCCTCCGGATGTACGGGTTCGAAGGGCACGAATTTCCAGACCATTGCCACCGTGCCGAGGCCGATGGCCCCCACGATGACGAACAGCAGCCGCCACCCGAACGTCTGACCAACCCACGTGGCCAGCGGGACGCCGATGACGTTGGAGACGGTCAGCCCGGCCATGACCATGGAAATCGCCCAGCCGCGCTTGGTGGGCGCCACGAGGCTCGCTGCAATCACGGCCGCGACGCCGAAGAAGGCGCCGTGGGGTAGTCCCGAGGCGAAGCGCGACACCAGCATCAGCCCGTAGTCGGGAGCGATGAAGGACGTCAGGTTGGCCACCGAGAGGAACAGCATGAGACCGAGGGCCAGGTGCTTCCTTGGCAGTTTGGCGCCGAAGGCCGCAAAGACCGGCGCTCCTATGACCACGCCAAGGGCGTAGGCGGAGATCAGGTTGCCGGCCTCGGGGGTGCTGATCGCAAGCCCTTCTTCAACTTCCTTCAGCAGGCCCATCATGGCGAACTCTGTGGTGCCGATGGCGAATCCGCCCATGGCCAGCGACAGTATGGCCAGACCAAGGTGGTGTTTGGCGGATCGCTGGACGGGTGGAGACATGGTTGTAGTCATGAGCCTGCTTCTTGAGGGTGCCTTGGGGCCTGGGAAAGTGGAGAAAGTCCAGAGTCAAGCTTAGTGCTCCGGAGGGTTCGCAGCCGTGTTATGTGATAATCCCCATGGACCCGGCCACCCTAGACTGGTGCGGTGACTGCAATGATCAATGTCGTGGGGGCGGCCGTCGTCGACTCCTTGGAACAACCCTCCAGGCTGTTGGCCGCCCGGCGTACCGCGCCGCCTAAATTCGCCGGGATGTGGGAGTTCCCCGGCGGAAAAGTCGAGGCGGGCGAATCCGCTGAGGCTGCCCTGCATCGCGAACTGGGCGAGGAACTGGGCATCACCGTGCGTCTTGGCCGTGAAGTGGACTCCGGAAGTCCATCCGGCTGGCCACTGAACGAGCAGGCGGTGATGCGGGTCTGGTTCGCGGAAGTGTCAGAGGGGGAGCCGCAACCGCTCGAGGATCATGACGAGCTCCGCTGGGTGCGTCTTGACGGGCATGAGGAGGTCATGGAGCTTCCATGGATCCCCGCGGATCTACCCATTGTCCGGGCCTTGCTGGACCGGGTCGCAGCGGCGGGCTAGCCACGGCGCAGGCGGGGTTGTCTGCAAAAACTGGCGTTCTAGAACAGCGGCTGTTGGTCCGGGGTGTGTGCAGCCTGATGCTCGGCATCAGTGCGGCTGGAAGCCGCCGGTTTGGCGTTCCGGTGACTGAATCCGGACGTGCCCTTGAATCCGTACTTCGCCTTGAAGTAATTGATCCGACCGGACAACCACACCCGGTAGTCTTTCGGGGCGTAAGCGCCTTGACCGTAGAGGCGGCGGTAGCGGCCCACCAGCTCCGGATGGTTGGCGGCGAGCCATTTCAGATACCACTCGCGGGTGCCTGGCTTGAGGTAGAGGGCGCCGGCTGTGACCCCGGTGGCACCGGCAGCCGCCAGTTCCGAAAAAAGGGAGTCGAGTGCTTCATCGGAGTCGGTCAGCCATGGAAGGATCGGCATCGCCATGACGCCGCAGCCCAGGCCGGCGTCGCGCAGCCTTGCTATGAGCTTAAGGCGTGCCCGGGGCGACGGCGTTCCAGGCTCCATCAGTTCGGCGAGGTCCGAGTTGGTCATTGCGAGTGAGATCCCAAGGTCCACCGGAACCTGGGCTGCTGCGTGCTTGAGGAGGGGAATGTCCCTTGCCAGGAGGGTGCCCTTGGTCAGAATCGAGAACGGCGTGCCGGAGTCGGCCAGGGCACGGATAATTCCCGGCATCAACGCGTACCGGCCCTCGGCACGCTGGTAGGGGTCGGTGTTGGTCCCCAGCGCAACCTGATGCCGCTGCCATGACGGCTTCGCCAACTCCTTGCGCAGCACCTCTGCTGCGTTGATCTTCACCACCACTTGGGAATCAAAGTCCCGGCCGGAGTCGAAATCCAGGTAGGTGTGGGTCTTGCGGGCAAAGCAATAAACGCAGGCATGGCTGCAGCCACGGTAAGGATTGACGGTCCATTCGAAGGGCATGTTTGAACCGGATGGCACCTTGTTGAGCACTGACTTGGCGGTGACCTCGTGGAAGGTGACTCCGGAAAACTCGGGTGTTGAGATGGAACGCACCAGCCCGGCCAGTGGCAGCAGGGCATCCGTGACCGGGGCAGGGCCTGGAGTTCCGCCGTCACTGTTCCCGGACAAGCCGTCACTGGTAGGTGAAAGTGCTTGTGCGTTCCATCTCATGGGTTAAATTCGAAGGTATGTTCGAATTTAAGTCAAGCGTCCGCAGGAGCATCCCCGGGTTGCTACTGTTGCCCCATGATCCTCCTGACCGGGTTCGAACCCTTTGGCGGCGATTCCGTGAATCCTTCCTGGCAGGCAGTAGGGGGCGCGGCTGCGTTGCTGCGCGGCGACGGCCTTGATGTTGAGACTCTGGAGTTGCCGTGCGTGTTCGGCGAATCGGCGCGCGTCCTGGAGGCAACCATTGATGCGATCCACCCCCGGATTGTCGTGGCCGTAGGACTGGCCGGAGGCCGTTCACGGATGTCCCTTGAACGCGTGGCCATCAACGTCGATGACGCGCGAATACCGGATAACCAAGGCAACAGGCCCATCGACCAGGACATAGTCCGGGGCGGGCCGGCGGCATACTTCACCACCTTGCCCATCAAAGCGGCCCTGCGGAACCTGCAGATTGAGGGCATCAGGGCGGAGGTCTCGCAGACGGCCGGGACCTACGTCTGCAACCACGTGTTCTACTCGCTCATGAAGACGGCGGCAGGGAAGACCGGAATCCGGGCGGGCTTTATCCATGTTCCCTACCTGCCGGAGCAGGTGCTTAACGGCAGCAGCATCCCCACCATGGCCCTGGATGACATGGTGCGGGGGATTTCCGTGGTTGTCCGCACTGCCCTTCAAACTACGGTTGATGAGCAGTTTGCTGCCGGGGCGATCCACTAAGCCTTAGCCGGCTACCAAGTCCCATTCCACCCTGACACTTGCGGACACCGACGATGTGCCGGCCTCCACGGGCAGTGTCTCGGCAGCGTAGGCACGTACCAGCCCACCCACCGGGACGGGTGCGCCGGCCGGTGCCTGCTCTGAAACGGAGATGACCCCGCCGAGCTCAGCTCCCGCCAGCCGTGCGTAGCGCTGTGCTTTGGCCAAGGCATCGGACCAGGCAGCTTGCTGCGCTGAAGCGATCAGGCCTGACGCATCGGCGAAGCCCTGTTCAAGGCCGTTGATCCTGATGGCGTCGCCGCCTGCGGCAACCGCAGAAGCGATGACGGCGGGAGCGCTTGATGGTGAGCGGAGGCCCACGTGCAGGGCCGCCGTGGCCACGTAGCCCGTCACCTTCTGTCCCTGGCCTTCGGCCCACACCGAATCCGCGCGAAGATTGAGTCCGCTCGTGCGCAGATCGGCCTCCAGTACCCCCTCGGAGCGCAACGCTGCGGCAACAGCGGTGGCGGCAGCTCCGGCGTCGGAATAGGCCCTTTCCGCCGTGTCACGGCGGGTCTCGACTCCGAGCGTCAATGTCACGGTGTCCGGAGTTGCCGAAGCACTTCCCGTTCCCGTTACCGTCATGGTGCGTTTCATGCTGCCTCGATTCCTTCTCCGGCATGCCGGTGTTGGCCAGGAGGGCTGATGTAGCCGCCGGCCTCAAGTCCGGCCTGGCGTTCGAAGATATTGGCCAAGCCCGGGTTGCCCGTACGCAGTACGGACCAGCAGGCAGCCGCCCCGTAGAAGACCAGGAAGGGCAGGCCCAGGCAGTAGGCGTACTGGGTGCTGTGACGTTCCTCGTGGCCAAGCAACACTTCGTTGCGGCCGGCTACGTCGCGACCAGCCCTGTAGAGGACGACGTTCCCCATGGTGAAAGCCCCCGCCTTGGGAAGTTTCCATGCATAGTCGGAAGCGATGATCAGTCCGCGTGGACCGGGACGCCGCGGCGACTTGGACGCGACCGCTATCACCAGGCCCAGCGGCGTGCTGAGATTGACGACGTTCGCGATCTGGCGCAGGCGCTGCCCGGGAGTCATGAAGCCATGCTAACCCCCGGGCCTTGCCCGGCAGCAGGGCAAAGACCGGCAAGGCGGAGCGGTTCAACTAGACTGGAAGGCGGTGTTCGCCATGTGGCGTCCACCACCGTTTGTCCTGCAGCCGCCACGCCGGCCGCTTCCGACTCGTAGCTAAGAACAGTAGATGACTGACACTTTGCCAGGCGCCGCCGTCCCGAACCCTCTGGACGAAGCCGCCATCACCGCTGCCGTTGAGGACGCCCTAGCAGCCATTGCCGGCGCAACCTCCCTCGAAGAACTCAAGGCCGTCCGCCTCGCGCACACCGGCGAGAAGTCGCCGCTCAGCCTTGCCAACCGCGAAATCGGCGGCTTGGCGAAGGAACACAAAGCGGCCGCCGGCAAGCTGCTGGGCTCCTCCCGGGGTCGCGTCAACCAGGCGCTCGCAGCCCGCAACGAGGTCCTCGAAGCGGAGAATGACGCCCGCATCCTGGTGGAAGAGACAGTAGACGTCACCGCCGCTCCGCGCCGCCGTCGCGCAGGCGCCCGCCATCCTCTGTCCACGCTGCAGGACCGCGTCTCGGACATCTTCGTCGGGATGGGCTGGGAAATCGCCGAAGGCCCGGAGGTGGAGTCCGAGTGGTTCAACTTCGACGCCTTGAACTTCAAGCCGGACCACCCTGCCCGCGAGATGCAGGACACGTTCTTCGTGGAGCCGCCGGAGGCGCATCTCCTCATGCGCACCCACACCTCACCGGTGCAGGTGCGTTCCATGCTGGAGCGCGAGGTTCCCATCTACGTGCTCTGCCCCGGAAAGGTGTTCCGGACCGACGAGCTCGATGCGACCCACACGCCGGTGTTCCACCAGTTCGAGGGCCTGGCCATCGACAAGAACCTCAGCATGGCGGACTTGCGCGGAACGTTGGAGCACTTCGCCCGGCAGATGTTCGGCGACGAAGCTTCCATCCGCCTGCGCCCCAACTACTTCCCCTTCACGGAGCCTTCGGCGGAGCTGGACATCTGGCACCCGGGCGCCAAGGGTGGCCCGCAATGGATTGAGTGGGGCGGCTGCGGCATGGTCAATCCCAACGTCCTCCGGGCAGCAGGCATCGACCCGGAAGTCTATTCAGGTTTTGCCTTCGGCATGGGCATCGAGCGCACCCTCATGTTCCGCAACGAGGTTGGCGACATGCGCGACATGATCGAAGGCGACGTACGTTTCAGCGAGCACTTCGGGATGGAGATCTAACAGTGCGTATCCCACTTTCCTGGTTGCGCGAGTTCGCACAGGTACCGGCCGATGCTACGGCCGAAGACGTCATGGCTGACCTGGTGAGGGTCGGCTTCGAAGAAGAAGAGGTCCACCGGCCCACGGACACCCTGAAGGGGCCGGTCGTCGTCGGGCAGGTGCTCAGCCTGGTCAAGGAACCGCAGAGCAACGGCAAGACCATCAACTGGTGCCAGGTCCGGGTCGTTCCCGAAGGGCAGGAACAGACCCTCACCGGCAAGGGCATCGATCCCTCCGGCGTCCAGGGCATTGTTTGCGGCGCGCACAATTTCGTGGAGGGGGACAAGGTTGTTGTGACCCTGCCGGGCGCCGTGCTGCCCGGGGACTTCCACATCTCTGCCCGCAAGACCTACGGTCACATGTCTGCTGGAATGATCGCTTCGGTCCGCGAGCTGGGCATCGGCGACGACCACGACGGCATCCTGGTGCTGTCCCGGATCGGTTTGGACCCGGAAATCGGAACCGACGCAATGGAACTGCTCGGCCTGTACGACCAAGCAGCGGAAATCAACGTCACTCCCGACCGCGGTTATGCCTTTTCCATCCGTGGAGTGGCCCGCGAATACGCCCACGCCACGGGTACCGCCTTCACGGATCCGGCATCCAGGGTCAACGCACCTGCCGGGCTCCAAGGCGGATACGGCGTCAAGCTCAACGACGACGCTCCAATCTACGGCAAGCCCGGCTGCGACCGGTTCGTGGCACGGACTGTCCGGGGTGTGGACCCCACGCGTCCCACGCCGCCGTGGATGGCATCCCGGCTTCGTCTGGCCGGCATCCGGAGCATCTCCCTGCCGGTGGACATCTCCAACTACGTCATGTTGGAACTCGGCCAGCCGAACCACTGCTACGACCTGGACAAGCTGTCCGGTGACATCGTCGTGCGGCGTGCCGTAGCCGGTGAGAAGATCACCACGCTCGATGACAAGGAGCGGACCCTCCACCCCGAGGATCTGCTGATCACCGACGATTCCGGTGCGATCGGCATTGCCGGTGTCATGGGCGGCGCCCACACCGAGGTGTCGGATTCCACCACCAGCATCCTGGTGGAAGCGGCACACTTCGACGAGGTTTCGATTGCCCGCTCCCGCCGCCGGCACAAGCTGCCGTCCGAGGCTTCCAAGCGCTTCGAACGCGGCGTGGACTGGCACGTGGCCGACGTCGCCGCCCAGCGCGTCGTGGACCTGCTGGTGGAACTGGCCGGCGGCACCGCTGACGCGACCGGGACGGACGTCGGAACCGCGCCGGACGCCGTCACCATCGAACTGCCTGCCGACTATGCCTCGAAGCGGATCGGCATCGATTTCACGGAGGAGCAGGTCACCACTTCCCTCGTTGACCTTGGCGCCACCGTGGAAAAGAACGACGGCGGCTACCGGGTTACGGCTCCAAGCTGGCGCCACGACCTCGAAACCAAGGAAGACCTGTCCGAGGAAGTCGCCCGTCTGGTCGGTTATGACAACATTCCCGCCACCTTGCCGGTGGCACCTCCGGGCCGTGGCCTGAGCCGGACCCAGCAGCAGAAGCGTCGCGTGGTGCAGGCCCTGGCAGATGCAGGCCTGACTGAGGTTCTGTCCTACCCGTTCGTCTCCAAGGCCGCCAACGATACCTTCGGGGTAGCCGAGGAAGGCGCCGAACGGCCGGCACTGAAGCTCGCCAACCCGATCAGCGAAGAGCAGGGTTTCCTTCGCACGTCGATCCTGCCGGGACTGATCGAGGTCGCACGCCGGAACCACTCGCGGGGCTTCCGCGACGTAGCGTTGTACGAGGCCGGTTCGGTGTTCTTGCCGGAAGGGAAAATCGGTACCGAAAGCATCCCGCCGTTGGGCGTCAGGCCTGCGGATGAGGTTCTGGAGGGATTGTTCGACGGCGTTCCCCACCAGCCGCTGCACATCGCGGCGGTCCTGACCGGCCATGATTCGCCGGCTGCCGCGACGCACACGCCGCGTGCCTGGGACTGGGCCGATGCCTTGGATGTTGCGCGGCTGATTGCCGACGTCCTTGGGGTTGAGCTGGTAGTCAGCCAGGGCAGCCACCAGGCCTTCCACCCGGGCCGGGCTGCCCGTCTGGCACTGCGCAGCGGTGACGTCGTGGGCTACGCCGGCGAACTGCACCCCAAGCTTTTGGCCGCCCACGACATGCCTGCGCGCTCCGTGGCGATGGAGATCAACGTCGAAGCGCTCTTTGAGGCTGCTGCTGACGTGATCGTCGCCAAGCACATCTCGGGCTTCCCCGTGGCCACCCAGGATGTGGCCTTGGTGGTCCCGCAGGATGTGCCCGCCGATGACGTCCTTGCCGCGCTTCGGGAGGGCGCAGGAGTGCTGCTGGAAGACGTGGCACTGTTCGATGTCTACTCGGGGCCGGGCATCGAAGAGGGTAAGAAGTCTTTGGCCTTCGGACTGCGCTTCCGCGCTGATGACCGTACCCTGACGGCAGATGAAGCTTCAGAGGCCCGGTCAGCTGCGGTGGCTGTTGCTGCCGAACGCTGTGGAGCCGTCCAGCGCTAGCAGTGCTGTCAGGGAAGTGAAAGGCCCTGACAACCGTTCCGTTATGGATTCGGTTGTCAGGGCCTTTTGTCGCTTCAGGGCCTGGGTGGTGTCCCGGTCGCGGCTAGGGGAGGAGCAGCACCTTGCCGGTGGTCTTCCGGCCTTCCAGGTCCCTGTGGGCCTGGGCTGCTTCTGCCAGCGGGTAGGTGGCGCCGACCCGGACGGACAACGTGCCGTTGGCGGCGGCGTCGAAAATTTCTGCGGCCCGCCAGCGCCGTTCGTGGGCGTTCTGGACAAAGTGGCCCATCGTGGGACGCGTCAGGGAGAGCGAACCTCCGGCGTTGAGCCGCTGGGGATCGAACGGTGGAACGGGCCCGGAAGCCGCTCCGAACAGCACCATGGCGCCGCGGATCCGCAGGCTTCTCAGGGAATCGTCGAAAGTGTCCTTGCCGACGCCGTCGTACACCACATTCACGCCCTCACCGTCGGTGAGTTCCCGTACCTTGTCCGCAAAACCCTCGTAGCGCAGGACCTCATCGGCTCCCGCAAGCCGGGAAAGTTCGGCTTTTTCGTCCGAAGAAACGGTGGTGATGACCCTGGCTCCGCGTGCCTTCAGCAGCTGGGTCAGCAAGAGCCCGACGCCACCGGCGCCTGCGTGGAGCAAAACGGTGTGTCCCGGTTCCACCCGGAATGACGAGTTCATCAGGTAGTGGGCAGTGATGCCTTGAAGCGGCAAAGCGGCTGCGGTGTGGTCATCAACCCCGGCCGGGACAGGCAGGGCCTTATCGACATCCACTACGGCGTACTCGGCGTAGGTCTTGGTTGCTTCCGCGGTGGCTACCCTGTCGCCAACAGCAAAATCTTCGACGCCTTCGCCCACCGCTTCAATGGTTCCGGCGGCTTCTGCGCCGGGAGTGAAAGGGTATTGAACCTTGTAGATCCCGCTGCGCTGGTAGGTCTCGATGAAGTTGACGCCGGCCGCCGCGACCTTGATCAGCAGCTGGCCTGCGCCTGGGACGGGAGGTTCGACTGAAGCGTACTCGAGGACTTCAGGTCCTCCCGGTTTGTTGGCAACAATGGCGTGCGACATGGTGGCTCCTCACTCCGGGACGGTCCTTCCGGTGCCCGGTTCCAGGTTCCATCCTAGGGACGGACTGGACGCGACCGCGAAATTCCTAGCGTCGTCCGTGGGTTGAGGCCACCGGGCAATCGAAGCCGCGCCCGGCCGCCAGGCCTACCTCGTTCAGGTACCTGACCACTATTCCGTAGGACCCGGCCAGGGACGTTTCCGTGTAGGGGATGGAGTGCTTGGCGCAGAATGCACGCACTATTCCGGCTGCCTGGTGCAGGTGCGGGCGGGCCATATCCGGGAACAGGTGGTGCTCCACCTGCCTGTTGAGGCCGCCGAGGAGGAAGTCCATGAAGCGGCCGCCGGCGATGTTCCGTGAGGTCAGGACTTGCCTGCTGAGGAAATCCACCCGGCTCTCTTTCGGCAGGACCGGCATCCCCTTGTGGTTGGGCGCGAAGGAGGCACCCATATAGAAGCCGTACACCATGATTTGCACGCCGAGGAATGCGAACGCCATGCCGATGGGCAGGAATGTGAAGGCCAGAACGGGCAATGCGGCAAGCCGGGCCACGAGGATAGGGGTCTCTACCCAGCGGTGACGGACTTTGCCCCGGCTGAAGACGTATCGAAGGGAATCGAACTGGAGGCTGATGCCGAGCAGTGTGAGGAGCGGAAAGAAGAACCAGCCTTGCTTCCGGGTGAGGAACGCCAAGGGTCCTTTGCGTTGCGCGGCGGCCTCTTCGTAGAACACCAGGGCGTTGTTCCGGATGTCCGGATCCTTGGAAATAACGTTCGGGTGGTTGTGGTGGGCTCCGTGTTTCTGTTCCCACCACGAATAGCTGATGCCTGCCACCCCAGTAGCCAACAGGCGGGCGGACCAGTCATTGGCGCGGCGGGATGCGAAAATCTGCTTGTGGCCGGCCTCGTGGGCCAGGAAGCTCAGTTGCGTACAGAAGATCCCCAGGGCTGCGGCGATCAGCAGTTGATACCAGGAGTCGCCGATGAGTGCGAAGCCCAGCCAGGTACCTGCCATGAGGAGCATCAAGGCCACGAAAAGCCAGATGTAGAAGCCGCTGCGGCGTTCGAGCAGCCCGGCTTTCTTGACGCTCTTCAGGAGTTCCGAATAGCTCTGGACCACCGGGTTGGGTTGGATTGCGCGAACTTTGGGCCGCTCAGATGTGGAAGTGGGTGCCAAGAATGTGCCCCGTATCGATAACGGGCAACGCTGCAGCCGACGTTCGGACTGCACGGTCTGGATCACCCTCCATTAAGCATACCGGCAATGTCCTAACAAACGCGATGCTGTAGGCATGCATAAATATCGGCCCCGATGAATACTTTTGCTGTATTATGGGGCTCATGACTATTTCTGTTGCTGTCTCCGGTGCCAGTGGCTATGCCGGGGGAGAAGTGCTGCGCCTGCTGGCCAACCATCCCAACGTCACCATCGGCGCCATTACGGCGCACAGCAACGCCGGTTCCAGACTAGGCGAGTTACAGCCGCATCTCCATGGGCTGGCCAGCCGGATCCTGGAAGACACCACCGTGGAGAACCTGGCCGGGCATGACGTCGTGTTCCTCGCCCTTCCGCACGGTGCCTCCGCGGAGATTGCCGCGCAACTGCCGGAAGGAACAATGGTCATCGACGCCGGAGCGGACCACCGTTTGCAGGACGCCGCCGCGTGGGAAAAGTTCTACGGATCCGCCCATGCAGGTACTTGGCCGTACGGCCTGCCCGAACTCCCGGGCCAGCGCGAGGCGCTGAAGGGCGCAACGCGGATCGCCGTTCCCGGCTGCTACCCGACGTCGTCGCTGCTGGCGTTGGCGCCGGGCTTCGCCAGCAACCTCCTCCAGGCGGACGACGTCGTCATTGTCTCCGCGTCCGGAACCTCCGGTGCCGGCAAGGCAGCGAAGGTGAACCTCATTGGTTCCGAGGTCATGGGCTCCATGAGCCCGTACGGCGTGGGTGGCGGACACCGCCACACGCCGGAAATCGAACAGGGACTCAGCAACGCCGCAGGCGAACCCGTAACGGTGTCCTTCACGCCCACGCTGGCGCCCATGAGCCGCGGCATTCTGACGACGGCCACCGCGAAAGTGCGGCCGCAGGCAGGACGCAGCGTGACAGCCTCCGAGCTGCGCCAGGCATGGGCCGACGCCTACGACGACGAGCCGTTCGTTCACCTTCTGCCGGAGGGGCAGTGGCCCAGTACCAAGTCCGTGCAGGGCTCCAACCACGCCGTCATGCAGTTGGCTTTCGATGCCCACACCGGCCGGGTGATCGTCACCTGCGCCATCGATAACCTCACCAAGGGAACTGCCGGCGGTGCCGTGCAGTCAATGAACATTGCCCTCGGCCTGGATGAAACCGCCGGCCTGAACCTGCAGGGAGTTGCACCGTGACCATTACCGCCCCCAAGGGATTCCGCGCCTCTGGAATCACAGCCGGCATCAAGGCATCAGGCAATCCGGACCTGGCCCTCGTTGTCAATGACGGCCCGCAGAAAGCAGCGGCCGCAGTCTTCACGTCCAATCGTGTTGCCGCAGCTCCCGTGCATTGGTCGCGCCAGGTTGTCACGGACGGCCGCGTTGACGCCGTCGTCCTGAATTCGGGCGGCGCCAACGCCTGCACGGGTCCGCAGGGTTTCCAGAACACCCACGCCACCGCAGAGAAAGTGGCCGAGGTGCTGGGAGTCTCAGCTTCCGACGTCGTGGTGTGTTCCACCGGCCTGATCGGCGAGCAGCTCCCCATGGACAAGATCCTCCCGGGTGTCGAAGCGGCAGCCAAGGAACTGAGCGAGGACGGCGGCAGTGCCGCGGCCACCGCAATCATGACCACGGACAGCGTCTCCAAGGAAGCTGTCTTCACGGGCAAGGACGCACAGGGCAAGTCCTTCACCGTGGGTGGCATCGCCAAGGGCGCAGGCATGCTCGCCCCGGGCCTCGCCACCATGCTGGTGGTCCTCACCACCGACGCCGAGGTGCCGGCCAACGAACTCGACGTCGTCCTCCGCGACGCCACGCGCGTCACCTTCGACCGTGCTGATTCCGATGGCTGCATGTCCACCAACGACACCGTGGTGTTGCTTGCCTCAGGAGCGTCGGAAGCACTGCCCTCCGCCGAGCAGCTCAGCGAAGCCGTCACCAACGTGTGCGCCGATCTCGCCCGGAAGCTGATTGGGGATGCCGAAGGCGCCAGCCACGACATCGCCATCCGCACTTTCAATGCAGCCAGCGAACGCGACGCTGAAATCGTCAGCCGGGCAGTAGCCCGCTCCAACCTGTTCAAGGCCGCCATTTTCGGGAAGGACCCCAACTGGGGGCGGGTCTTGTCAGCAGTGGGCACCACCGATGCCGTCTTCGAAGCAGACCAGCTGAACGTGTCCATGAACGGCGTCCAGATCTGCCGCAACGGCGCCATTGGTGATGACCGCAACCTCGTGGACCTCGAACCGCGTGAAGTCCGGGTGGACATCGACCTCCAGGCAGGCGACGCCGAGGCCACCATCTGGACCAACGACCTCACGCACGACTACGTGCATGAGAACAGCGCGTACTCGAGCTAAGGATGACCATGACCGCACACACGCGCGACACCACGTCCATGGCCGACGCCCAGGACAAAGCGGGGACCCTCATTGAGGCCCTGCCCTGGATCCAGCGCTTCGCCGGAACCACCATGGTCATCAAGTACGGCGGCAACGCCATGGTCAACGAAGAACTCCGCCGTGCCTTCGCCGAGGACATCGTGTTCCTCCACCACGTCGGGATCCACCCCGTCGTGGTCCACGGCGGCGGTCCGCAGATCAACTCCATGCTCGGACGCCTCGGCATCGAATCCGAATTCAAAGGGGGCCTCCGGGTCACCACGCCCGAGGCCATGGACGTAGTCCGCATGGTCCTCACAGGCCAAGTGGGACGCGAACTCGTCGGGCTCATCAACTCGCACGGACCCTATGCGGTAGGTATGTCCGGGGAAGACGGCGGCCTGCTCCGTGCCGTCCGGACCGGAACCGTCGTTGACGGTGAAGAAGTGGACCTGGGCCTGGTGGGCGAGGTGATCGGCGTCGATCCCACAGGGATCAAGGACATCCTCGACGCCGGACGCATCCCCGTGATCTCCACGGTCGCACCGGAGATCATCGACGACGCCACCGGTTTCCAGACCACGGGGCAGGTCCTCAACGTCAACGCCGATACCGCCGCAGCAGCTGTTGCTTCGGCGCTGGGAGCCTCGAAGCTCGTCATCCTCACCGACGTTGAAGGGCTCTACGCGAACTGGCCGGACAAGTCCTCGCTGATCTCGTCGCTGACGGCGTCCGAACTCCGGGACATGCTGCCGCGCCTGGAATCGGGAATGATTCCCAAGATGGCCGCCTGCCTGAAGGCAATCGACGAGGGCGTGGAACGCGCCCACATCGTGGACGGGCGGCTCGCCCACTCGATGCTGCTGGAAACCTTCACGACGGCGGGCATCGGCACACAGGTAGTACCGGACCAGGAAGTAAACGCATGAGCAGCAACGAAACACAGTTGGCGGAAGCCGCGGCGTCGACGCTTGTCACCCAAAGTTCAGGCGCCGACTGGCTGGCCCGTTACTCGTCCTCGCTCATGGGCGTCTTCGGCACGCCGCAACGGGTGCTCGTCCGTGGCGCCGGTTGCCTCGTCTGGGACGCGGACGGCAAGGAATACCTTGACCTCCTCGGCGGCATCGCCGTCAACGCCCTCGGCCACGCGCACCCGTTCGTGACGTCCGTGATCTCGAGCCAGCTGTCCACGCTCGGGCACGTTTCCAACTTCTTCACCAGCCCGACGCAGATCGCGCTCGCGGAGAAGCTCCTGGCCATCAGCCACGCACCGGCCGGTTCCAAGGTGTTCTTCGCCAACTCCGGAACCGAAGCCAACGAGGCAGCCTTCAAGCTGGCCCGCCGGAACAGCGGCGACGGCAAACGCACCAAGATCCTTGCCCTCGAAGGCGCCTTCCACGGCCGCACCATGGGGGCCCTCGCCCTCACCGCCAAGGAAGCGTACCGGGCACCGTTCGAACCCCTGCCCGGCGGCGTGGTCCACATCCCGTTCGGCGACATAGAGGCCCTGCGTGCCGCCGTCGACGATTCCACCGCCGCAGTGTTCCTGGAACCCATCCAGGGTGAGGCGGGCGTGCGTCCGCTCGGCGCCGACTACCTCCGGGCAGCCCGCGAGGCAACCACCGCAGCCGGCGCGCTCCTGATCCTGGACGAAGTCCAGACGGGCATCGGCCGCACCGGCAAATGGCTCGCCAGCGAAGACGCCGGAATTGTTCCGGACGCCATCACGCTCGCCAAGGGCCTGGGCGGCGGCTTCCCGATCGGCGCCCTGGTGACGTTCGGAAGTACGACGTCGGCCCTGCTCACCGCCGGGCAGCACGGCACCACCTTCGGCGGGAACCCGGTGGCAACCGCCGCGGCGCTCGCGACGCTGCACGCCATCGAAAGCCAGGGCGTGCTGCAGAACGTGCAGTCTGTGGGGGAGTACCTGCGAACCGGAATTGCCGCCGTCGAAGGCGTCACCGAAGTCCGCGGAGAAGGCCTGCTGATCGGCTTCGACCTGACAGCCGGCATTGCCCCCGCAATGGTCACGGCAGCCTTGGACGCCGGGTTCATCATCAACAGCCCCGGCCCGCGGACCATCCGCCTGGCACCACCGCTCATCCTGACCACCGAACAGGCTGACCGGTTCCTTACCGCCCTCCCTTCCTTGATCGCAACGGCTACCGCCACCACCGCTAAGGACGCACAGTGACTACTCCTTCCACCAGCACCCGGCACTTCCTCAAGGACACGGACCTGACGCCGGCCGAACAAGCCGAAGTCCTGGAACTGGCCGTCCGCATGAAAGCCGCCCCCTACAGCGTCCAGCCGTATGCCGCGGAGGGAAGCGGACGCAAGACGGTCGCCGTGATCTTTGACAAGACCTCCACCAGGACGCGTGTTTCCTTCGCAACCGGCGTGGCGGACATGGGCGGCAACGCGCTCATCATCAATCCGGGCGAAGCACAGATCGGGCATAAGGAGTCCGTCGAGGACACCGCCAAGGTCCTGGAGCGCATGGTGTCCACCATCGTGTGGCGCACCGGCGCCCACGCGGGCCTGGTGGCGATGGCGGAAAACTCCAAGGTGCCCGTCATCAACGCCTTGTGCGACGACTACCACCCCTGCCAGCTCCTGGCCGACCTCCTGACGGTCAAGGAGCACAAGGGAAAGCTGGCCGGACTCACCATGGCGTACCTGGGTGACGCCGCCAACAACATGGCCAACTCCTACCTGCTGGCCGGGGTGACCGCAGGGATGCATGTGCGCATCTCCGGCCCCGATGGCTACCTGCCCGCCGCGGAGATTGTGGCTGCGGCAGAGCAGCGGGCCGCAGAGACCGGAGGTTCGGTACTCATCACCACGGACGCCAAGGAGGCCCTCAAGGGAGCCGACGTCGTGGCCACCGACACTTGGGTCTCCATGGGACAGGAAGCGGAGAAGGAAGCCCGCCTGCAACTGTTCCGGGACTACTCCGTGGACGAGGCCGCCATGGCGCAGGCAGCTCCCGACGCCGTCGTCCTGCATTGCCTCCCTGCCTACCGTGGTTACGAGATCTCCGCCGGCGTCATCGACGGACCGCAGTCCATCGTGTGGGACGAAGCGGAGAACCGCCTCCACGCCCAGAAAGCACTCATGGCCTGGTTGATGCACCGCTCCGGGCTCGCGTTTGTCGACGGCCTCGCACCCGTCGAGGGAACCGGCGAGAGCACGTTCTAGTGTCCGTCAACCCGACCGTTCCGGGCGCCAGCCCGGCCACCAAGACTGCCCGGCAGGCGCGCATCACCGCGATCCTGACGGGCGAGTCGGTGCGCTCGCAGGCAGAGCTCGCGGCCCTGCTCGCGGACGACGGCGTCCAGGTTACCCAGGCGACCCTCTCGCGGGACCTCGTGGAACTTGGTGCCGTCCGGGTGCGGGGCAAAGACGGCGCCTTGGTCTACGCCGTTCCGGGTGAAGGGGGAGAGCGGCACGCCAAGAGCGGTGTCACACAGGAGATCCTTGATGCCCGGCTCAGCCGCCTCTGCGGCGAACTGCTGGTGACGGCCGAGGCATCGGGCAACATCGTGGTCCTCCGAACACCGCCGGGTGCGGCGAATTTCCTTGCCCTGGCCATCGACCACTCCGTGATGCCGTCCGTTTTAGGTACGATCGCAGGCGACGACACCGTGATGTTGGTGGCACGCGATCCTGACGGCGGGGCGGAACTGGCGGCCCGTTTCCTGCAATTGGCCGAGGAAGCCGGACCCGGCAACTGAACGCTTTTTCTTCAAGCATTAGATACAACCAAGCAACAACCAAAGGAGCACTCTCGTGACTGAGCGCATTGTTCTGGCCTACTCCGGTGGCCTCGATACGTCCGTAGCCATCGGCTGGATCGGTGAAGCTACCGGCGCCGAGGTCATCGCCGTAGCAGTTGACGTTGGACAGGGCGGCGAGTCCCTCGAGACCATCCGCCAGCGCGCCTTGGGCTGCGGCGCCGTCGAGGCCTACGTCGCGGACGCCCGCGACGAGTTCGCCAACGAATACGCGATGCCCACCCTGAAGGCCAACGCCCTCTACCAGGGCCACTATCCGCTGGTGTCCGCTATCTCGCGTCCCGTGATCGTCAAGCACCTCGTGAAGGCTGCCCGCGAATTCGGCGCCACTACCGTTGCCCACGGCTGCACCGGCAAGGGCAACGACCAGGTCCGCTTCGAAGTCGGCATCCAGACCCTCGGCCCGGACCTGAAGTGCATCGCACCGGTCCGCGACCTTGCCTTGACGCGCGACAAGGCCATTGCCTTCGCCGAAGACAAGGGCCTGCCGATCGAGACCACCAAGAAGAACCCGTACTCGATCGACCAGAACGTCTGGGGACGCGCCGTCGAGACCGGCTACCTCGAGGACATCTGGAACGCTCCCACCAAGGACATCTACGACTACACGGCGACCCCGGAATTCCCGCCGGCACCGGATGAAGTCACCATCTCCTTCCAGGCCGGCATCCCGGTCGCGATCGACGGCGTGAAGGTCACCCCGCTGCAGGCCATCCAGGAACTCAACCGCCGCGCCGGCGCCCAGGGCGTGGGCCGCATCGACGTCGTCGAGGACCGCCTCGTCGGCATCAAGTCCCGCGAGATCTACGAAGCCCCCGGTGCCATGGCGCTCATCACCGCGCACAAGCACCTGGAGGACATCACCATCGAGCGCGAGCAGGCCCGCTTCAAGGCCACCGTTGGCCAGCGCTGGGCAGAACTGGTGTACGACGGACAGTGGTTCTCCCCGCTGAAGCGCTCCCTGGACGCCTTTATCGAGGACACCCAGAAGTACGTCTCCGGCGACATCCGCATGGTTCTCCACGGTGGCCAGGCAATCGTCAACGGACGTCGCTCCGAGACATCGCTGTACGACTTCGACCTTGCCACCTACGACACCGGCGACACCTTCGACCAGTCCATGGCCCGCGGCTTCATCGAGCTGTGGGGCATGTCCTCCAAGGTTGCCTCCGGCCGCGACCTCCGGGTTGCTGAGTGAATCCTCAGCAGGGCCCACGAACGCCGGGGTCCCCGGCCGAGCGCAGCGAGGTTGGGGAGCGTTCGGGGACGAACGAAGGCGCGCTGTGGGGCGGCCGGTTCGCCGGCGGCCCGGCAGACGCCCTGGCCGCACTGAGCAAGTCCACGCACTTTGACTGGCGGCTGGCCCGCTACGACATCGCCGGGTCCAAGGCGCACGCCCGCGTGCTGCACAAGGCCGGACTGCTGGACGACGCAGAGCTCGAAGGCATGCTCGCTGCCCTCACGCAGCTGGACGAGGACGTCGCCAGTGGCGCTTACCTCCCGGCCGAGAGCGATGAGGATGTCCACGGTTCCCTGGAGCGCGGCCTGATCGAGCGGGCAGGTGCCCGGCTGGGCGGAAAACTGCGCGCCGGCCGGTCCCGCAACGATCAAGTGGCAACGCTGGGGCGCATGTTCCTGCGTGACCACGCCCGGATCATTGCCCGGGGCGTCCTCGCCACGATCGATGCCCTGGTGGAGCAGGCAAAGGCACACCCCGGTGTGGCCATGCCTGGCCGTACGCACCTGCAGCACGCCCAGCCGGTCCTGCTGAGCCACCACCTCCTGGCCCACGCCTGGGCGCTGCTGCGCGATGTCCAGCGGCTCCAGGACTGGGACAAGCGCGCGGGTGTGTCACCCTACGGCTCCGGAGCCCTGGCAGGGTCCTCACTGGGACTGGACCCCGAAGCGGTTGCTGCGGACCTGGGTTTCTACTCGGCCGTGCACAACTCGATCGACGGCACCGCATCCCGCGACGTCTTCGCCGAGTTCGCCTGGGTTTGCTCGATGATCGGCGTGGACCTGTCCCGGATTTCCGAGGAAGTCATCTTCTGGGCCACCAAGGAGTTCTCCTTCGTGACCCTGCATGACTCGTACTCCACGGGGTCCTCCATCATGCCGCAGAAGAAGAACCCGGACGTTGCCGAGCTCGCGCGCGGCAAGGCGGGACGCCTCATCGGCAACCTCACCGGCCTGCTGGCCACGCTCAAGGGCCTGCCACTCGCGTACAACCGCGACCTGCAGGAAGACAAGGAACCGGTCTTCGACGCCGCCGACACCCTGGAGCTCCTGCTTCCGGCCGTGTCCGGCATGATCGCCACGTTAAAGTTCAACACTGAGCGCATGGAGTCCCTGGCTCCGCAGGGCTTCGCCCTGGCCACGGACATCGCAGAATGGCTGGTCCGCCAGGGCGTGCCGTTCCGTGAAGCGCACGAGCTCTCCGGGGCGGCAGTGAAGCAGGCTGAAAGCCGCAACGTGGAGCTCTGGGACCTGAGCGATGACGAGTACGCCGCGATCTCGGAGCACCTGACTCCCGAGGTCCGCAGCGTCCTCAGCACCGAAGGTTCGCTCAACAGCCGTAACTCGCAGGGCGGAACCGCGCCGGCCGCCGTCGAACGCCAACTCAAGGCTCTCGAAGCGGAACTGGACGCAACACGCTCCTACGCGTCATAGCCTGCTTGACCCGGGACGGGGCGGTGCCTTCCGGCACCGTCCCGTCCTTGCTTTAGCTGGCCCGCTCTTGATTCAGGGGTGCGTTAGCATGGCGCTATGACCCCGATCACAGCTGAGACGCTGCCCGCAGAGCTTCACAAAGCCGCCGGCACCGTCACCCGTCTTCTCTCCACCATGGACGAATCGTCCGTCACCGGGCCATCTGAACTCCCCGGCTGGACACGCGGACACGTACTGGCCCACATCGTTGGAATCTCCAATGCCATGGCCCGGCAACTGGAATACGCGCAGCGGGGCGAAAAGATAGAACTGTATGACGGCGGCATGGAAGGCCGCACGAAGGCGATCGACCTTGCCGCCGGACACAGCCTCGCCGACCACACCGCTTCAGTGACCACCGCCGTCAATGCCGCAGTTGCGGCGTTCGACAGCTTGGAACCGAACGGCTGGCAGGCGCCCATCAGCTACCGCGACGGAAGGGTGTTCGACGGCGGTCTGGCGCTTTGGCGCGAACTCACCATCCATGCCTCGGACCTGGGCATGGGCTACGGGCCGGAGACGTGGAGCCGTCCCTTCTGCGAGCACTTGTTCAGCTTCCTTGAACCCCGTGTCCCGGCCGACTACAAGTTCGTCCTGCAGCCCACGGGCCTGGCCCCGCTGACCCTCGGCCATGGCGGTACCTCCATTGCCATCACCGGGATGCTCACGGACATCGCGGCCTGGCTCGCCGGACGGGAACCGAGCCTTGGCAGCCTTCGCGCCACCGCAGCCGCCGACGGCGTGGACCTCCCGGACCTGCTGCCCTGGCCCGCAGGTGTCCCCGCCCAACCGGCCCGCTAACCCCCCGTTCCTCTATCACTTCCCGCCGGGTTTCGGGTGTTCTTCTATCACTTCCCGCCGGTTTTCGGGTGTTCTTCCGTCACTTCCCGCAGAAAGGCTCGACGGCGGCGTGTGACCGCCGCCGTCGGGCGCGTGAAAGTGCGACGCGTGGCATGTCAGGGCTTGACCGCCGCGCGCCACAGGTGCATCACTGCATAAGAACGCCACGGACTCACTTCACGGAAATCGGCGCTCAGCCCTGACCCGTCAGCCACAACTTTCAGCCCGTTGCGCACAGCGGCGTCGTTGCCAAGGAAGACGTCGGGGGCGCCAAGTACCCGCATGGCCACGTAGCCCACGGTCCACGGCCCGATCCCGGGAAGCGGTAGCAGTTTCCGGGCCAGGGCTGCTTCGTCGTCGCCGTAACCGAAGTCAACACTGCCGTTGGCCAGTGCGGTAGCCGCTGAAATCAACGCGTCGATTCTTCGCTGCGGCCCCCGGAGCACCGCCCGCCCGCCTTCGGCGATCTGGGCCGCCGTCGGGAAAAGTCGATCGGGTCCGGCTGTGCCCCCGCCGACGGGAGTCCCAAGAACGGATAGTTGCGTTAGCGCGGTCCGGGCGGCCGCCACCGTGATCTGTTGGCCGATCATGGCGCGGATGAGTAGCTCCGCGGGATCAACAGCCCCGGGCAACCGGATACCCGGCAGCGCCACTACGCTCCCGCGCAGCCGCCGATCGACGCTCAGTGCCTCATCTATGGCCAGGGGGTCGGCGTCGAGATCGAACAGGCGCCGCGCCCGGCTCAGGAGTGCCGGAAGGTCATGAAGATCCGCCAAAGTGGCCCGGAGTTGCAGCCGCGAACCGCCGGAGCCCCGGTCGACCGCACCCGCTGGGCCAAACGACACCGTAAAAGATGCCTGGCCGCGGGGGAGCTGAAGCGAACGGGAGTAGCTCCTGCGCCCCTCCTCTACGGTGGCTGCCTCGATGCCGGGGGTCGCCCTTGCCGCAAGGAAATCGAAGATTCCGGCGTCGAAGGGTTCCCGGTAGGGGAGATTCAGTGTCAGCGACGCCGGCGCCGGGGCCGGGCCGGCGGACCCCCGGCGCGCCGGGGACTTTGCGGCAGAGCCGCGTAACGCCGTCGGGGTCATGGCGAAGACTTCGCCGATGGTGTCGTTGAACTGCCGGATGCTGTTGAATCCCGAGGCGAAGGCCACATCGGAGAACAGCATGTCCGTGGATACCAGCAGCGTCCTGGCAGTTTGTGCGCGGCTTGCCCGGGCGAGCGACAGGGGGCCGGCGCCGAGTTCGTGGCTCAGGATCCTGTTGAGTTGGCGCGTCGAGTAACCGAGCCTGCGGGCGAGGCCGTCAACGCCTTCGCGGTTGATCACGCCGTCGTTGATCAGGCGCATTGCCCTGCCCACAACGTCGGACCGGACATTCCATGCAGGGGTGCCGGGCACGGCTTCGGGCAGGCATCGCTTGCACGCACGGTAGCCGGCCTCGTGGGCAGCGGCCGAAGTCTCGTAGAACGTGACGTTCCCGGGCTTGGGTGTCCGTGCGGGGCATGAGGGCCTGCAGTAGATCCCGGTGGAACGCACGGCGGTGTAGAACTGGCCATCGAACCGGGGGTCGCGGGTGTCGATCGCCCGGTAGCGCTGCCAGAAGTCCATGGGCCCATCCTCCCAGCCCGGCACCATCGCTGCTAGCGGAAATCGGACGCGGACTCCGAGGCGGCTTGCTATGGTCGGTCCATGACAGCCAGCCCCGCCAGCGACCCCCGTGCTGTCCGTGATTTCCTCAGCGGAGACCCACGGACCATCGCCCCGCATTTTCTTGGGGCGGTCCTGACGCACGAGTCGGAGGCAGGCCCGGTGTCAGTGCGGTTGACAGAGGTGGAGGCTTACCTGGGCCCCCGGGATTCCGCCCATCCGGATCCGGGCTCGCACACCTACGGCGGACGCACGGCCAGGAACGCGCCAATGTTTGGTCCGGCAGGGTTCCTCTACGTCTATTTCACGTACGGGATGCACTATTGCGCCAACATCGTGTGCGGACCGGATGGCTCGCCGTCGGCGCTCCTCCTGCGGGCGGGCGAGATCGTGGCCGGCCAGGAGCTCGCTGCCGAGCGCCGGCCTGCGTCCAAGGCACACAAGGATTTGGCCAGCGGACCGGCCCGTCTCGCGTCCGCATTGGGGCTTACGACGGCGGACACCGGGCGGGATGCGCTCGCCGCACCTTTCAGTGTGCGGTTGCCTGAGTTCGCGGCCTCTGCCGTGGCCAGCGGTCCACGCGTCGGCGTTGCCGGACCCGGAGGAACCACGGAGTATCCGTGGCGGTTCTGGATCGAGGATGACCCCACCGTTTCCCGGTACAAGGCGGCACGGCCCAAAAGCCCCCGCAAACCGGCATGATGCCTACCCCCGGGTGGTCCCGCGCCCGGCGTTTCCGATATGTGGCATGCGCCCGACGTATTTAACAAAATCGCTGTAGAATGGACGGTCTGTCTTTTTCGATAGGGGTTACGGTTTCGATGCACGACGCTGATTTGGTTCACGAGCAGGAATACGTTGCCGGGTTGTATGCCCGGCTCGATGAGCTGCGCGAAGAGAAGCGCGCCCAGCTGGCGCAGGTGCGCAAAGCCGGTGCCGTGGGAACCATGCAAAACGTTTCTGAACGGGACGCCTTCGCAGCACTGTACGAGGACCGCCTGGCCCAGCTCGACGCAGTCGACGATCGTTTGGTCTTTGGCCGCCTCGATTTGGACAACGGTGAGGCCCAGTACATCGGCCGCATCGGTTTGTCCACGGCCGATCTCCAGCGGCTCATGGTTGACTGGCGCGCGCCAGAAGCCGGGCACTTCTACCAGGCAACAGCGTTCGATCGCCAGGGTGTGCGCCGCCGTCGCCACCTGATCCTGCAGGGGCGTGAGGTAAAGGCGATCGAGGACGATGTCCTGGATGCTGACATGCTTGCCGATGACGACTCCCTGCAGGGCGAAGGTGCCCTGCTGGCTGCGCTGAACTCGAAGCGTACCGGGCGCATGTCCGACATCGTCGGGACCATCCAGTCCGAGCAGGACAGGATCATCCGCTCCTCCATTTCCGGTGCTTTGGTGGTGCAAGGCGGCCCGGGCACCGGCAAGACCGCGGTTGCCCTGCACCGTGCCGCATACCTGCTGTACACCCACCGGGACAGGCTCAAGAGTGCCGGTGTACTGTTGGTTGGCCCGTCCTCATCCTTTATGCACTACATCGAACGTGTGCTGCCATCGCTCGGCGAAACCGGCGTGGTGATGGCCAGCCTGGGCCGTCTCATGCCCGGCATCAACGCGGTGCCGGAGCAGGACGCCGACGTCGCTGCGCTCAAGGGCAAGCTGGACATGGCCGCAGTGGTGGCCAACGCCGTCGCCAACAGGCAGCGGACCCCCGGCAAGGACCGGATCCTGGAAGTCGATTCCCGCAAGCTCACGCTCACTGAGCGCCAGGTACGCCGGGCGCGGGACAAAGCCCGCGCTACCGGTAAGCCCCATAACGAGGCGCGGCTGACGTTCATCAAGATCCTCCTGCGCGAACTCACTGAGCAGCTGACCGAGCAGGTGGAAGCCGACAACATCGGCAACAATGCGGACCGCGCCTACCTCGCCGAAGATGTCCGGACCGCCCGCGATGTGCGCATCATGCTCAATCTGTGCTGGATGCCCATGACGCCTGAAAAGCTCATCTCCGAACTTTTCAGCAAGCCCGCCATCCTGGAGGCCTGCACGCCGCACCTGACCCCGGAACAGCGTGCCCTGCTCCAGCGGCCGGCAGATGCGCCGTGGACCGAAGCGGACGTTCCGTTGCTCGATGAAGCAGCCGAGCTGCTGGGCGAACTGGATCCGGCCGCTGGCAGGGGACTGGCACAACAGGAAGCAGACCGCGCCCGCGATCTTGCCAACGCCAAGCAGACCCTCGCCAACATGGAGGCCATGGGCGTCGACGTCCTCATGACCGCCGAGGAACTGGCTGAACAAAACCAGGAACGCGAAAACCGCCTGACGGCCGCCGAACGGGCCAACAGCGACCGGTCGTGGGCCTTTGGGCACATCGTGGTTGACGAAGCACAGGAATTGTCGCCCATGCAGTGGCGCCTCCTTGTCCGGCGCTGCCCGCTGAAATCCTTCACCATCGTCGGCGACATCGCCCAAACGAGTGCCGCGGCAGGTGCCAATTCCTGGCAAAGTGCCTTGGCGCCGTCGTTCGGTGACCGCTGGACGTTGGAAGAACTAACGGTCAACTACCGCACGCCGTCCCAGATCGCCGAGGCCGCCGTCCGCATGGCGAACCGCGCGGGCCTGGTTGTCTCCGCGCCGAAGGCCGTCCGCGAAGGCAAATGGTCACCCATAGTTGACCGTGTCGACGAGGACGGCATCGTTCAGCGGCTGGTGGAAGTCCTGCCGGAGGAAATCGACGCGATCGACGGCGGCTTGCTCGCCGTTATTGCCGATGGTCCCTTGCTGCCGGCAGCCGCCGCTGCACTGCGGGAAGCCTACGGCAAGCGCATCGGGACAGGTGCCGGCAGCTACGAGCAGGACATCGTGGTGATCAGTCCCAAGGAGGCCAAGGGCCTGGAATTCGACGGCGTCGTGGTGCTGGAACCGGCCGCGATGCTCAACCACGAGCACGGCAAAGTGGGGGACCTTTACGTCGCCATGACCCGGCCGACGCAGCGCCTTCGCCTCATCACGGCCGCACCCCTGCCCGCCGGCATTGAACGGTAGGCAATCCGGGGTGGTCAATCCTGCTAACTTAGATCTCGTGTCACACGTAAACAACATCGAGTCCCAACACAACGATCCCGCCTTTGCCAACATCTGGCAGGAGCTCAAATGGCGCGGCCTGGTGCACGTTTCCACCGATGAAACGGAACTGGAAAAGCTGCTCGCCGGGGACCCGATCACGTATTACTGTGGCTTCGACCCCACCGCACCGTCGCTTCATCTGGGCAACCTCGTGCAGTTGCTTTTGATGCGTCGCCTGCAGCTGGCAGGCCACAAGCCGCTGGGCCTGGTCGGCGGTTCGACCGGCCTGATCGGGGACCCGCGTCCGACGGCGGAACGCACCTTGAACACCAAGGACACCGTTGCGGAATGGGTCGGCAGGCTTCAGGGGCAGGTACGCCGCTTCCTGAGTTTCGACGGTGACAACGCTGCCCGCATGGTCAACAACCTGGACTGGACTGCGCCGCTGAGTGCCATCGATTTCCTGCGGGAAATCGGCAAGCACTACCGCGTGGGCACCATGTTGCGCAAGGATGCCGTTGCGTCCCGCCTGAACTCCGATGAGGGCATCAGCTACACGGAGTTCAGCTACCAGATCCTCCAGGGCATGGACTACCTTGAGCTCTTCCGCGAGTACGGTTGTGCGCTTCAAACCGGCGGCTCGGACCAGTGGGGGAACCTGACCAGCGGCACCGAGCTGATCCGCAAGGTGGAGGGCAAGAGCGTCCACGCCCTGGGCACGCCGCTCATTACCAACTCCGACGGCACCAAGTTCGGCAAGTCCGAGGGCAACGCCGTGTGGCTGGATGCGGAGATGTGCAGCCCGTACACCTTCTACCAGTTCTGGCTGAACACCGCCGATGCCGACGTCGTTGATCGCCTCAAGGTGTTCACGTTCCTGACCCGTGCGGAGATCGAAGAGCTGCAGCAGTCCGTGTCAGAACGGCCCTTCGCCCGCGAAGGCCAGAAGAAGCTTGCGTACGAGGTGACCTCCCTGGTCCATGGCGTGGAAGCGACCGAGAAGGTGATTGCTGCCTCGGCTGCGCTGTTCGGCAATGGCGATCTCTCCGTGCTCGACGAGCCGACTCTTGCTGCCGCAACGGCGGAACTTCCGTCGGCAACCGTCGGTGCCGATGGCTTGGGAATCATCGACCTCCTGGTTGCTTCCGGTTTGTCCGACAGTAAGTCAGCAGCCCGCCGGACCGTAGGGGAGGGGGGTGCGTACGTGAACAACGCCAAGGTCTCGGACCCCGACGCCGTGGTGGCACAGGAGCAGCTCCTTCACGGCCGGTACCTGTTGCTTCGGCGTGGCAAGAAGAACCTTGCCACCGTGGAAGTCTCGGCCTAAGCACCCGTCCCGCATCATCCCTAAGGCTGGCAACCCCCGTGGTTGCCGGCCTTCGGCATACCCACGGCCCACCCCGGTTGCTCTATCACCTCCCGTCGGTCTTCCAGAGTTGCTCTATCACCGGGAGTCCAAGGCCCGGAAGGGGTAGGTGATGGGGCTCACGGAAGCGCAGTTTCGCTGACTGGGATTGTCTTCGCGCCGTCTCCCCTGTGTTTCAGGGCATTTGGGCGGGTTCCAGGCCGATTTGTAAGTCGGGGTAGAGGCGTGTAATGTCTTCTGAGTCGCCGCGAGTGAGACAGCCTGAGGCTGGAAACCGCGGAGGACAAACCCCTTGATAACAGCCTGAAAATGGTTCGCTTTTATGCGCGACCTTTGCCGGGCGGGGCCGAAACCCCGGTCTGAATCGCGGAAACGCTGATTTGCCAAGACCGAGTTGGTTCGGGTAAGTTTGAAAAGTTGCTCCGGAGTGATCTGCTGGCCGTTGTGGTTGGTGGTGGTACTGCTTTGGATTAGTGACCTGTTGTTTGAGAACTCAATAGTGTGCCAAGTTTGTTGATACCGATTGTTTTTTTGATTGGTTGAATTTTGCCGGGCCATTGCGCACCCCCGTGTGTGGTGGTTTGGTTTTCAGCTGGTTTCAGATTTGCAGCTGCTTCTTGCCGTGATTTCCGGTGGGGGTGGTTGTGTTTCGTTTTTTGTTTTTGAACGGAGAGTTTGATCCTGGCTCAGGATGAACGCTGGCGGCGTGCTTAACACATGCAAGTCGAACGATGATCCGGTGCTTGCGCCGGGGATTAGTGGCGAACGGGTGAGTAACACGTGAGTAACCTGCCCTTGACTCTGGGATAAGCCTGGGAAACTGGGTCTAATACCGGATATGACTCCTCATCGCATGGTGGGGGGTGGAAAGCTTTTTGTGGTTTTGGATGGACTCGCGGCCTATCAGCTTGTTGGTGGGGTAATGGCCTACCAAGGCGACGACGGGTAGCCGGCCTGAGAGGGTGACCGGCCACACTGGGACTGAGACACGGCCCAGACTCCTACGGGAGGCAGCAGTGGGGAATATTGCACAATGGGCGCAAGCCTGATGCAGCGACGCCGCGTGAGGGATGACGGCCTTCGGGTTGTAAACCTCTTTCAGTAGGGAAGAAGCCCTCTTTGGGGGTGACGGTACTTGCAGAAGAAGCGCCGGCTAACTACGTGCCAGCAGCCGCGGTAATACGTAGGGCGCAAGCGTTATCCGGAATTATTGGGCGTAAAGAGCTCGTAGGCGGTTTGTCGCGTCTGCTGTGAAAGACCGGGGCTCAACTCCGGTTCTGCAGTGGGTACGGGCAGACTAGAGTGCAGTAGGGGAGACTGGAATTCCTGGTGTAGCGGTGAAATGCGCAGATATCAGGAGGAACACCGATGGCGAAGGCAGGTCTCTGGGCTGTAACTGACGCTGAGGAGCGAAAGCATGGGGAGCGAACAGGATTAGATACCCTGGTAGTCCATGCCGTAAACGTTGGGCACTAGGTGTGGGGGACATTCCACGTTTTCCGCGCCGTAGCTAACGCATTAAGTGCCCCGCCTGGGGAGTACGGCCGCAAGGCTAAAACTCAAAGGAATTGACGGGGGCCCGCACAAGCGGCGGAGCATGCGGATTAATTCGATGCAACGCGAAGAACCTTACCAAGGCTTGACATGGACCGGAAAGACCTGGAAACAGGTGCCCCGCTTGCGGCCGGTTTACAGGTGGTGCATGGTTGTCGTCAGCTCGTGTCGTGAGATGTTGGGTTAAGTCCCGCAACGAGCGCAACCCTCGTTCTATGTTGCCAGCGGTTCGGCCGGGGACTCATAGGAGACTGCCGGGGTCAACTCGGAGGAAGGTGGGGACGACGTCAAATCATCATGCCCCTTATGTCTTGGGCTTCACGCATGCTACAATGGCCGGTACAAAGGGTTGCGATACTGTGAGGTGGAGCTAATCCCAAAAAGCCGGTCTCAGTTCGGATTGGGGTCTGCAACTCGACCCCATGAAGTCGGAGTCGCTAGTAATCGCAGATCAGCAACGCTGCGGTGAATACGTTCCCGGGCCTTGTACACACCGCCCGTCAAGTCACGAAAGTTGGTAACACCCGAAGCCGGTGGCCTAACCCTTGTGGGGGGAGCCGTCGAAGGTGGGACCGGCGATTGGGACTAAGTCGTAACAAGGTAGCCGTACCGGAAGGTGCGGCTGGATCACCTCCTTTCTAAGGAGCTGCTAACGGCGTCCGGGTCTGCCTGCATGGGCGGGTTCCGGGGTTGTCAGTGTTGCCCATTGCGCAGGCGTCTGTTCTGCGGTGGGTGCTCATGGGTGGAATATCAGCAAATCAAGTTTTTTGGCATGGCCTGTTGGTGGTGGTGTCCTGGCGTGAGTACGGCGGCCCTCTTTTCGCACTTTTGTGTGTGGGGGGGTTGTTGGGAAAGCGGTCCGGGGTGTTGGTTGCCGGGTTGTGTTTGGCGCACTGTTGGGTCCTGAGGCAACAGGGCCTTTTTGCAGCAATGCAGGGAATCCTTGGTGTTTCTTGTTGTTCCTGCGGCCGGCACCCCCTCGTGTTTGTGTGGGGTGGGTGTGGTTGACGGGGTTGTTGTTTGAGAACTACATAGTGGACGCGAGCATCTGGACACATGGTCCTGCACTCTTTTTGGGGGTGTGGGTTGTGTGTTCTAGCAATTTCTTTGATGAATGAACCTGGCCCTTTTGTGGTCGTGGTTCTCTCGAATTGATTGAGTGCATCAGCCGCAGCCTGTTTGGGTTGTGGTTTTGTGTGGTCAAGTTTTTAAGGGCGCACGGTGGATGCCTTGGCATTAGGAGCCGAAGAAGGACGTAGGAATCTGCGATAAGCCTGGGGGAGTTGATAACCGAGCGGTGATCCCAGGATGTCCGAATGGGGAAACCCCGCACAACGCTGCAAGGTGATTGTGTGACCCGTGCCTGAATTCATAGGGTGCGTGGGGGGAACGCGGGGAAGTGAAACATCTCAGTACCCGCAGGAAGAGAAAACAAGAGTGATTCCGTTAGTAGTGGCGAGCGAACGCGGATGAGGCTAAACCGTTCCATGTGTGATAGCCGGCGGGCGTTGCGTGGGCGGGGTTGTGGGACTTTCCGTGCTGGTTCTGCCGGACCGGTGGGGTGTGGGTGTGCGTATAGGTGAACGGTCTTGAAAGGCCGGCCAGAGAGGGTGTGAGTCCCGTAACCGTAATGTGTGGCACCGCCTTTGGAGAGGATCCCAAGTAGCACGGGGCCCGAGAAATCCCGTGTGAATCTGTCAGGACCACCTGATAAGCCTAAATACTTCCTAATGACCGATAGCGGACCAGTACCGTGAGGGAAAGGTGAAAAGTACCCCGGGAGGGGAGTGAAACAGTACCTGAAACCGTGTGCTTACAATCCGTCAGAGCATCTGCAGCCCTTCGGGGTTGTATGGGTGTGATGGCGTGCCTTTTGAAGAATGAGCCTGCGAGTTAGTGTTACGTCGCGAGGTTAACCCGTGTGGGGAAGCCGTAGCGAAAGCGAGTCTGAACAGGGCGTGTTCAGTGGCGTGATCTAGACCCGAAGCGGAGTGATCTACCCATGGCCAGGTTGAAGCGACGGTAAGACGTCGTGGAGGACCGAACCCACTTCAGTTGAAAATGGAGGGGATGAGCTGTGGGTAGGGGTGAAAGGCCAATCAAACTCCGTGATAGCTGGTTCTCCCCGAAATGCATTTAGGTGCAGCGTTGCGTGTTTCTTGCCGGAGGTAGAGCTACTGGATGGCCGATGGGCCCTACAAGGTTACTGACGTCAGCCAAACTCCGAATGCCGGTAAGTCAGAGCGCAGCAGTGAGACTGTGGGGGATAAGCTTCATAGTCGAGAGGGAAACAGCCCAGACCACCAACTAAGGCCCCTAAGCGTGTGCTAAGTGGGAAAGGATGTGGAGTTGCTTAGACAACCAGGAGGTTGGCTTAGAAGCAGCCATCCTTGAAAGAGTGCGTAATAGCTCACTGGTCAAGTGATTCCGCGCCGACAATGTAGCGGGGCTCAAGTACACCGCCGAAGTTGTGGCATTCACGCATTACCCTAGCCTTCGTGGTTCAGGGGTGTGGATGGGTAGGGGAGCGTCGTGTGGGCGGTGAAGTCGCGGTGTAAACCAGCGGTGGAGCCTACACGAGTGAGAATGCAGGCATGAGTAGCGAAAGACGGGTGAGAAACCCGTCCGCCGAATGATCAAGGGTTCCAGGGTCAAGCTAATCTGCCCTGGGTAAGTCGGGACCTAAGGCGAGGCCGACAGGCGTAGTCGATGGACAACGGGTTGATATTCCCGTACCGGCGAAAAACCGCCCATGTTGAACGGGGGATACTAACCACCGCCGGTCTTTCTTGTTGCGCCACTTGTGGTGTGATGGTTGGGCTGGTGCTGGGACCTGATCCCGGGAGGCAAGCGTATTAACAGGTGTGACGCAGGAAGGTAGCCGGGCCGGGCGATGGTAGCCCCGGTCCAAGGATGTAGGGTCAGGGATAGGCAAATCCGTTCCTGTGTGTTTCGAGCACGATCCTGAGATCTGATGGGACCCCCGCATGGGGGGATCCGGTGATCCTATGCTGCCTAGAAAAGCATCGACGCGAGGTTTTAGCCGCCCGTACCCCAAACCGACACAGGTGATCAGGTAGAGAATACCAAGGCGATCGAGAGAATTATGGTTAAGGAACTCGGCAAAATGCCCCCGTAACTTCGGGAGAAGGGGGGCCTGCCCCGTGATACAGACTTGCTTTGTGGAGCGGGTGTGGGCCGCAGAGACCAGGGGGAAGCGACTGTTTACTAAAAACACAGGTCCGTGCGAAGTCGCAAGACGATGTATACGGACTGACTCCTGCCCGGTGCTGGAAGGTTAAGAGGACCGGTTAGCCCCTTGCGGGCGAAGCTGGGAATTTAAGCCCCAGTAAACGGCGGTGGTAACTATAACCATCCTAAGGTAGCGAAATTCCTTGTCGGGTAAGTTCCGACCTGCACGAATGGAGTAACGACTTCCCCGCTGTCTCAACCATAAACTCGGCGAAATTGCAGTACGAGTAAAGATGCTCGTTACGCGCAGCAGGACGGAAAGACCCCGAGACCTTTACTATAGTTTGGTATTGGTGTTCGGAGTGGCTTGTGTAGGATAGGTGGGAGACGTTGAAACCCGGACGCCAGTTCGGGTGGAGTCATCGTTGAAATACCACTCTGGTCACTTTGGACATCTAACTTCGGCCCGTGATCCGGGTCAGGGACAGTGCCTGATGGGTAGTTTAACTGGGGCGGTTGCCTCCTAAAAAGTAACGGAGGCGCCCAAAGGTTCCCTCAGCCTGGTTGGCAATCAGGTGTCGAGTGTAAGTGCACAAGGGAGCTTGACTGTGAGAGAGACATCTCAAGCAGGGACGAAAGTCGGGACTAGTGATCCGGCGGTACATTGTGGAATGGCCGTCGCTCAACGGATAAAAGGTACCTCGGGGATAACAGGCTGATCTTGCCCAAGAGTCCATATCGACGGCATGGTTTGGCACCTCGATGTCGGCTCGTCGCATCCTGGGGCTGGAGTAGGTCCCAAGGGTTGGGCTGTTCGCCCATTAAAGCGGTACGCGAGCTGGGTTTAGAACGTCGTGAGACAGTTCGGTCCCTATCCGCTGCGCGCGCAGGAAATTTGAGAAGGGCTGTCCTTAGTACGAGAGGACCGGGACGGACGAACCTCTGGTGTGTCAGTTGTACTGCCAAGTGCACCGCTGATTAGCTACGTTCGGATGGGATAACCGCTGAAAGCATCTAAGCGGGAAGCTCGCTTCAAGATGAGATTTCCAAACACATTTATGTGTGAGAGGCCCCCAGCCAGACCACTGGGTTGATAGGCCGGATGTGGAAGCGAGGACTAAAGACTCGTGAAGCTGACCGGTACTAATAGGCCAACAACTTACACCACACACAACACACTGCACGCGTCCACTATGTGGTTCCCAACCAACAACCCGGGAACACTAACACAACAACACAACTAAACAGCAACCAAGCACCACAGTTGTAACCACACACACTTCCCACCCCCACACAGGGGGGACGGGTAACAAGGTTACGGCGGTCATAGCGTGGGGGAAACGCCCGGTCCCATTCCGAACCCGGAAGCTAAGACCCACAGCGCCGATGGTACTGCACCCGGGAGGGTGTGGGAGAGTAGGACACCGCCGGACATAAATTACACAGTGAGCCCCGACCACGACGGTCGGGGCTCACTGCATTTAAAACCCATTCGACGCCTGGCCATACAAGCCGCTGACGCGGCTGTGAGTCTTACCACGAGTGGGGTTCGGGCCGGGCTCCGGGTTCGGTCGCTGCGACGCGGTCGCCTAGAATTGCATAAGACATACGGGCCGGGCTTTAAAGGTGCTGGCCGCGTGATAACGAAATACGGGTTATGAGCGACTACGCACGCGCCACTGGTCGGCTCGCAACAGGAGGAATCCATAATGGCTGAGCACAACGGCGGCAATCGCGGCGGTAATCGCGGAAACTTTGGCGGAGACCGCGGTGACCGTGGGTCGTTCCGCGCCAACAACAACTCCGGCGGTGACCCGCGGGGCTTCCGTTCCCGCGATAACCGGGACGGCAATAACAACGGCCGCCCCTATGGTGATCGTAAGCCTTCCGGCGACCGTCCTGCCCGTGACGGAGAGCGGCGGCCTTTCGGCGACGGCGACCGCAGGTCCTATGGCGAGCGTCCCGACCGCGGTCAGCGGAATTTTGATCGCCCCCGTCGCGACAATGAAGATCGGCCCCGCCGTGACTCAGGCGACCGCAGGCCCTACGGCGAGCGGTCCGAGCGCGGACCCCGCAACTTCGATGGGCCGCGTCGTGATGGTGATGATCGTCGTTCCTTTGGTGGGGATCGTGATCGTAAGCCGTTTGGTGATCGTCCGGAGCGTGGACCGCGGAACTTTGACCGTCCGCGCCGTGATGGGGATGACCGTCCCCGTCGTGATGGTGATGATCGTCGTTCCTTTGGTGGGGATCGTGATCGTAAGCCGTTTGGTGATCGTCCGGAGCGTGGACCGCGGAACTTTGACCGTCCCCGTCGCGATGGTGATGACCGTCCCCGTCGTGATGGTGATGATCGTCGTTCCTTTGGTGGCGATCGTGATCGTAAGCCGTTTGGTGATCGTCCGGAGCGTGGACCGCGGAACTTTGACCGTCCCCGTCGCGATGGTGATGACCGTCCCCGCCGTGACAGCGGCGACCGTCGTTCGTTCGGCAGCGACCGCGGCCCCAGGGAAGACCGTCCCGCCCGCGTCCCGAATGCCCGGGACATCCGCAGTGCCAACCGCCCTGACCGCGAGCGTTCGCCGGAAATCGATCCCGATGTCACGGGACGCGAATTGGACCGGGCAACTGCCCATCAGATCAACACACTTGAAGACCAGAGTGCCGGCTGGGTTGCCAAGCACTTGGTCATGGCCGGCCGCCTGATCGATATTGAGCCCGAGCTTGCCTTCCAGCACGCCCTGGCAGCCAGCCGCCGCGGGGGTCGCTTGTCGGCGGTTCGTGAAGCTGTGGGGCTGACGGCGTATGCTGCCGGCCACTACGGCGAGGCTTTGCGGGAATTCCGCACCTACCGCCGGATCAGCGGCTCCAACGCGCACCTGCCGGTCATGGCCGACTGCGAGCGTGGACTGGGCCGCCCGGACCGTGCCCTGGATATGGTCCGTTCACCTGAGGCCCAGGACCTCGATGCTCCCGGCAAGGTGGAATTGGCCATTGTGGCGTCGGGTGCCCGCGCGGACCTCAACCAGCTGGATGCGGCCGTCGCTGAGCTCGAGATTCCGCAGCTGGATATTAATCGTGCGTTCTCCTACAGCCCGAGGCTGTTCCGTGCCTATGCGGAAGCTCTGACGGCGGCAGGTCGTGCCGAGGAGGCCACCAAGTGGGAGCGCCAGGCTGTCGTTGCGGAGAACGCCCTTGGCGTCGGCGAGTTCGCTGAGCCCGAGATTGTGGACTTGGGCTGGGACGAGGAAGAAGAGGCAGCCGCGCGTAAGCCGCGTTTCCAGAAGACCGACGGCGGTACCGACGTCGTGCAGGCTGACCCGGAAACCGTCATTGCTGAAGCGGCGGCAGCGGACGCCGCCCACGACGACGTTGAAGTGGACGACGCCGAGGCGGACTACTTCGAGTCCGATGACCCGGAATCGGACATCGACTCCATTGACGAAGACGCGGACGAGGACGCCGACGAAGAGCAGGAAGAAGGCCAAGAGGAAGCAGGAGAAGGCAACCGGAATGGCTGATTCACTGATCTCGGCGTACGACGCCGTCCTGTCCGACCTTGACGGCGTCGTTTATGCCGGACCGCATGCCATCCCGGGTGCCATCGAGTCGCTCCAGCGCCTCGCCACCGTGGGTGTGGGTCTTGGTTACGTGACGAACAACGCGTCCCGGACTCCCGCTCAGGTTGCGGCGCACCTTCGTGAACTGGGCGCGCCTGCAGAGGACCATCAAGTGGTCAGCTCATCCCAGGCGGCGGGCGAATTGTTGGCGTCCATGTTGCCCCAGGGCGCACGCGTGCTCATTACGGGAAGCGCGGCCTTGGCGCACGAGATCGAACTGGTGGGCCTGAAACCGGTACACAGCGCCGCTGAGAATCCGGTGGCGGTAGTACAGGGGTTCAGCCCGGAGCTGGGCTGGAAGGACCTGGCGGAAGCCTCGTACGCGGTGGCCGCCGGAGCCCAATGGTTCGCAACGAATACGGACATGTCCATTCCGCAGGCCCGGGGCATCGCCCCCGGGAACGGCACTTTGGTTGCGGCTGTGGCGGCCGCCACCGGAAAGAAACCGCTGGTGGCAGGCAAGCCCGAGGCGCCACTTTTCCACGCCGCCGCAAAGCGGTTGGGCGCCGACCGGCCCTTGGTTGTGGGCGACCGGCTGGATACGGATATCCTGGGCGGCAACCGCGCCGGCTATGCCACCGCGGCTGTCCTCACCGGCGTCGACACCACCCACAGCATCCTGTCCGCCCGCGCCGATGAGCGGCCCACCTACCTGCTGGCCAACCTGCAGGACCTGTATGATCCCTACCCCCGTCTAACAAACGACGGCGGCACGTACTACTGCGGTGCTGCGTGGGCGACCGCCGTGGACGGGGAAGTCACCGTGGCGGGCCCGAAGGATAGCCTCGACGCCTGGCGTGCTGCCTGCGCGGCGTGGTGGGCGGCGGTTCCTGACGCTCCGGTGGCGCAGTCGCCGCGGCTTGTCTGGCAGGCTCACTAAACTGGCGTGATGAGCGATCCCACTGTTCCCGGGGAAGCCGAGGCCGTTGTTCGCTGGCCGGGTGTTCCTGAAGAGACCAATGACCCCGCGGTTGACCGGGCTCTTGGCTTCCTGGCAGGTATACCGGATGCACCCGTGGCGGACCACGTGGACATCTACGCCGCCGTCCACGACTCCTTGCTCGAGGCACTCGACGCTGAACCCGGGTTGCCTCCGGCCGCTCCCCGGGAAACATCCCTGAACCCGGAAGGCACCAGCTGACGCATGGCACGACTTGACCAGGAACTCGTCTCGCGTGGTCTCGCGAGGTCCCGGACGCATGCGGCGAAACTGATCAGCGACGGCAAGGTGAGCTCAGGCGGTGCGGTCTTGTCCAAGGCGTCCCTCCACGTTGATGCGCAGGCACGGCTGGAGGTCGCGGCCCATCCGGAGGACGTGTACGTCAGCCGGGCCGGCCATAAACTCGCTGGCGCGTTGGCGGCCTTTCCCGCGGTCGCCGTTGCTGGGCGCAGGTGTCTGGACGCCGGTGCCTCCACGGGCGGGTTCACTGATGTGCTGCTTCGGCAGGGTGCGGCGGAAGTCGTTGCCGTGGATGTCGGGCACGGGCAGTTGGTCCAACCGCTCCGCGAGGACCCGCGAGTGGACGTCCACGAGGGCCTGAATGTCAGGTACTTGACTCCGGACCTGATCGGCGGGGTTGCAGCGTTGACTGTCGCGGATCTTTCCTTCATATCCCTGACCCTCGTCGTGGAGCCGTTGGCTGCCTGCACGGAGCCGGGTGGCGATTTGGTGCTGATGGTCAAGCCGCAGTTCGAAGTGGGCAAGGAGCGGTTGAGCCGTACCGGCGTCGTTTCCTCGGACCATGAACGACGGCGGGCGGTTGCCCGGGTGGCGGGTGCTGCGGTCGATGCGGGGCTGGAGCTGAGGGGATTGGCTGCCAGCCCGTTGCCGGGGCAGGACGGAAACATTGAATACTTTCTGTGGATGAAACGCAGGATGTCCGTGCCCGTGCCTAAGATCGAAGAGCGGGACGAGGATGTTGCTGCGTTGATGAGAACACTCTGGCCGAACGACTAGGAAGCAGAATCCGAATGAGCAGGCACGTACTTGTCCTTGCCCACACCGGACGGGAGGAGTCCCTCCGGGCGGCGTGGGATGCGTGTACGCAGCTGCATTCGTCCGGGCTGGTGCCCGTCTTGCAGAAGTCGGAACTGGCGGACGTTGAGCGGTTCTTCGGCGCCGTGGACACGCCGATCGAGATCCTCCATGACCACGTCAGCCTGGAGGACGTGGAACTGGTGATGGTCCTTGGCGGCGACGGCACCATCCTGAGGGCCGCGGAGCTGGTCCGGGAAGTGGATGTCCCCCTTCTGGGAGTCAACCTCGGCCACGTGGGTTTCCTGGCAGAGAGCGAACGGGCGGATCTTGCCCAGACGGTGGAGTGGATCGCCAGCCGCCAGTACACGGTGGAAGAGCGCATGACCATCGATGTCCAGGTCTGGATCAAAGGTCAGAAGATCTGGCACACGTGGGCGTTGAACGAGGCAGCGATAGAGAAGGCAAACCGGGAACGGATGCTGGAGGTCGTCACGGAAGTGGATGAGCGGCCGCTGACGTCCTTCGGCTGCGACGGCGTGGTCCTGGCGACTCCGACCGGCTCCACAGCTTATGCGTTCTCCTCCGGGGGCCCGGTGGTCTGGCCGGAAGTGGAGGCTTTGGTGATCGTGCCCATTAGTGCGCACGCCTTGTTCGCCAAACCCCTTGTGGTCTCGCCGAGTTCCAAGCTCGCCGTTGAAATCATGAACCGGACTGATGCGCTGGGCGTGCTGTGGTGCGATGGTCGGCGATCAGTCGACCTTCCTCCGGGAGCCCGCGTGGAGGTGACGCGTTCAGCAACCCCGGTACGGTTGGCCAGGACGCACAGGACGCCCTTCTCCGCCCGGTTGGTGCGGAAGTTCCAGTTGCCCATCCACGGCTGGCGTGGTCCCGCGCCACGGACCGGCGAGGTCCATACGGGGCCGATTCCCGTCATCCGTACCCCCTCCCCGGCGCCCCTTCCGAGCCCGCACGAGCTTGGGCCCGGTGAACCCTCCGATCCCACGAATGCGAAGTGAAGCATGCTTGAAGAACTCCGAATCCGTGACCTCGGCGTCATCACTGACGCCGCCCTTCCGCTTGGCCCGGGCCTCAGCGTCGTCACCGGTGAAACCGGCGCCGGAAAGACCATGGTGGTCACCGCCGTCGGGCTCCTCCTGGGCGCGCGTTCGGACGCCGGTGCGGTGCGCAGCGGGGCCAAGTCAGCCTCCGCTGAAGCGGTGCTCAAGTTGGACCCGGGGCACGCCGCTGTGGAACGTGCCCGCGAAGCCGGCGGGGACGCGGAGGAGTTCGACGGCGTCGCGGAGTTGCTGCTGGCCCGCACGGTAGGCGCGGACGGACGCAGCCGTGCCCACGTTGGCGGACGGACGGCACCCGTGAGCGTCCTGGCGGAGCTGGGCGAGAGCCTGGTGGTGGTCCATGGCCAAACGGACCAGATCCGCTTGAAGGGGGCAGCCGCCCAACGCCATGCGCTGGATCGCTTCGCCGGGGCTGCCCTGGCCAAATCCCTGGGGGAGTATCAGGACCTCTACCAGCACTGGAAGTCCATTCAAGGCGAACTGGAGACCCTGCGCAGCGAAGCGCGGGAGCGGCTCCGTGAGGCCGAGTCGCTGGAGGCGGCGCTGAGCGAAATTGACGGGATTGATCCCCAGCCCGGAGAAGACGAAGCCCTCAAAGCGGAAGCCGTGAAACTGGCCAACGTCGAGGAGCTGCGCCTGGCCGCCGCGTCCGCGCACGAGTCGCTCATCGCTGAGGAGTTCGGCGACGCGGGGGACGCGACGTCCTTGGTGGATGCTGCGAAGCGAACATTGGAACACGTTGCGGACCACGATGAAGCGCTGGGGGCTGCCGCTGCCCGCCTCGCGGAGGTAGGGTTCCTCCTCAACGACATCGCCGCCGAACTTTCCAGCTATCAGGCCACCTTGGATACAGAGGGGCCGGAGCGGCTTTCCGGGATTGAAGAACGACGGGCCGCGCTGGCGAAGTTGATCCGCAAGTACGCGCCGAGCATTGACGAAGTGCTCGAGTGGGCGGCCACCGCGCGCATCAGGCTTGATGAGCTCCAAGACGACTCGAGCCGCATCGAGTCATTGGACGCCGAGGTGGTGGCCGCCGAGGAAAAGCTCAAGAAATTGGCAGCTGCGATCACCAAGGCGCGTACCAAGGCAGCCAAGGATCTTTCGGCGCGGGTCAGTGCGGAGTTGAAGGCGCTTGCCATGGCTGACGCCACGCTGGTGATCAAGGTGGAGGACTCCGGATCCCTTGGCCCGTGGGGAGCCGATGAGATTGCGTTCCTGCTGCGCCCGCACTCGGGAGCTCCGGAGCGTCCGCTGGGGAAGGGCGCCTCGGGCGGTGAACTCTCACGTGTGATGCTGGCTATCGAAGTGGTGCTTGCCGCCGTCGATCCCGTCCCGACGTTCGTCTTCGACGAAGTGGACGCTGGCGTGGGCGGGCGGGCCGCCGTCGAGATCGGCCGCAGGCTGGCCATGCTGGCCCGCCACGTCCAGGTGCTGGTGGTGACCCATTTGCCGCAGGTTGCCGCTTTTGCCGACCAGCACATCCGGGTCACCAAAACGTCGGTTCGCGGGGCTGACGGGAAGACCACCAGCGGGTTCACCTCGAGCGATGTGCAGTTGCTTTCAGAGGAAGAGCGGGTCAAGGAGCTGGCCCGCATGCTTGCCGGACAGGAAGACTCTGAGTCCGCCCAGGCACATGCGCAGGAGCTCCTGGACGATGCAAAACTCCTGCCCCAAGGGGCCTAGCGCCAAACTGGGAGCACAATCACATCCGCCCGATTTGTTCCCCGGGGCCTTGATTACTGGCAGGGAACCGGGCAACCATGGACCATTTGGGGAACCCGAACCGGACGCTTGGAAGGCGTAATTGATGATAAGCTCGAATTCCGTGGTGCAGCGATCAAATTCCCGTGTAAATTCCCGGTTCCCGGGCTCGTCCAAGACGACCAAACACATCTTCGTCACCGGTGGTGTGGCGTCCTCGCTCGGTAAGGGTCTGACGGCTTCCAGCCTCGGCCACCTGCTGCGGGCACGCGGTTTGTCTGTAACTATGCAGAAGCTCGATCCCTATCTGAACGTGGATCCGGGCACGATGAATCCCTTCCAGCACGGCGAAGTTTTTGTCACCGATGATGGCGCAGAGACCGACCTCGACATCGGACACTACGAACGCTTCCTCGACGAAAACCTCGAAGGCTCGGCCAACGTCACAACGGGCCAGGTCTACTCCACGGTCATTGCCAAGGAACGTCGCGGCGAATACCTCGGGGACACCGTCCAGGTCATCCCGCACATCACGGATGAAATCAAGCGCCGCATGCGCCTGCCCGCCGAGGGCAAGAACGCTCCCGACGTCATCATCACGGAAATCGGTGGCACGGTGGGCGATATCGAGTCCCAGCCGTTCCTTGAGTCCGCACGCCAGGTGCGCCAGGACGTCGGCCGGAACAACGTGTTCTTCCTGCACGTTTCGCTGGTTCCGTACATCGGTCCGTCCCAGGAACTGAAGACCAAGCCGACGCAGCACTCCGTGGCAGCACTGCGCTCCATCGGCATCCAGCCCGAGGCGATCGTGATCCGTTCGGACCGCGAGGTGCCCGAGGCCATGCGTGAGAAGATCGGCCGCATGTGCGACGTCGACATTGACGCCGTGGTCAACGCTGCCGACGCGCCGAGCATCTATGACATCCCCAAGACCCTGCACTCCCAGGGGCTGGATTCCTACATCGTCCGGGCCCTGGACCTGCCGTTCAAGGACGTCGACTGGAGCAAGTGGGACAAGCTGCTCGAAGCCGTCCACAACCCGAAGCACCATGTGGAGATCGCCCTGGTGGGTAAGTACATCGACCTTCCTGATGCTTACCTTTCGGTGACCGAAGCCCTCCGTGCCGGCGGTTTCGCCAACGAAGCCAAGGTCAAGATCCGTTGGGTGCCCTCGGATGAGTGCGAAACGCTGGAAGGGGCCACCAAATCGCTGGCCGGCGTTGATGCCATCTGCGTGCCCGGAGGCTTCGGCATCCGCGGCCTTGAAGGCAAACTGGGTGCGCTGAAGTTCGCCCGCGAAACCAAGCTCCCCGTTCTTGGCTTGTGCCTTGGCCTGCAGTGCATGGTGATCGAATACGCACGCAACGTCGTGGGCCTTGAAGGTGCATCCTCGAGTGAGTTCGAGCCCGATTCCAAGTACCCGGTCATTGCCACCATGGAAGAGCAGCTGGACATCGTGGAAGGCAAGGGAGACCTCGGCGGCACCATGCGCCTGGGACTCTACGAGGCCAAGCTCGACGAAGGCTCCGTGGTTGCCGAGACCTACGGCACCACCACTGTCAGCGAACGCCACCGGCACCGCTACGAGGTCAACAACAAATACCGTGATCAGATTGCGGCCCAGGGCCTGGTGTTCTCCGGTACCTCACCTGACGGCAAGCTGGTTGAGTACGTTGAGCTTCCCCGCGAAGTCCACCCGTACTACGTTGCTACGCAGGCCCACCCGGAGCTCAGCTCACGTCCCACCCGTCCGCACCCGCTGTTCGCCGGACTGGTCAAGGCTGCGCTCGAGCGCCGTGAAGGTGCCGCCGTCGGGATCGATACCGGCGCCCGCACGGTAGCTGCCAAGTAATAACCGAATAAGCAAAGGACGGCGCGATGCCCGGTACTTCTGAAACCCCCAACACGACACGGCAGGTTTCGGACGTGCCGAGCCCGCGCCGTCTTTTGTCTTCCAGCAAGGTCTACGAGGGCCGCATTTGGGACGTTGTCAGCGACGAATTCCAGCTTGCGGAGGATACTGACGCGCTGGTCCGGGACTACATCGACCATCCCGGCGCGGTGGCAGTCCTGCCCATGAACGTGGACGGTGAAGTGCTGCTGCTCAAGCAGTACCGGCACCCGGTAGGCATGGACCTCTGGGAGATCCCGGCCGGGCTGTTGGACATCGAGGGGGAGGACTTCGTCGTCGGTGCTGCCCGCGAACTTGCCGAAGAAGCCGACCTCGTTGCTGCGACGTGGAACGTCCTGGTTGACTTCTTCAACTCACCGGGCTCCTCCAGCGAAGCGGTCCGTATCTACCTTGCCCGGGGACTCACGGACGTGCCGGAGGCCGACCGCCACGTCCGGACGGACGAAGAAGCCGAAATCGAACTGCATTGGATTCCGTTGGAAGATGCCGTCCGCGCTGTGCTGGAGGGCAGGCTGCATAACCCCTCCGCAGTGCTGGGCATCCTGGCTGCCGCGGCGGCCAAGGCGGACGGCTTCAGCAGCCTGCGGCCTGCTGATGCCCCGTGGCCGGCCCACCCCAGCCAGCGCTGAGCATGCCCGGGCCCGGGGAGGCGCGCGCTGTCAACGGTGTTGACCGCGCAATGACTGACTATCTCCAACACGTGGGGGTGGAACGCGGGTTGGCTGCCAACACCCTGTCCGCCTACAAACGCGACCTCGCCCGCTACGCGAACTTCCTGGCCGCCCAGGGAGTATCCGGGCCCCGGGACATCACCAGACACCACGTCACCGCCTTTGTGCAGGCGTTGTCCGACGGTTCCGACGGCGCGTCGGCACTGAACGTCCGCTCCGCAGCGCGCACTGTGGTGGCGGTCCGCGGATTGCATAAATTCTGGGCGCTGGAAGGAATCACGACGGCGGATCCCGCCAGCGAGGTCCACCCGCCGATGCCGGGCAGGAGGCTTCCGAAAGCCATCACCGTGGACGAAGTAACGAGGATTCTGGAGGCAGCAGGCACCGACACTGCCACCGGACTACGGGACCGGGCCCTCCTGGAATTCCTGTACTCCACCGGTGCGCGCATCAGCGAGGCGGTCGGCCTGGATGTGGACGATGTTTCGCTGGACAGCACGTCAACCGAGAGTACGACAACGGACGGCGTGGCACCGGACGGTGCGGTGGGCGATCCTGCGATCGTCAGGCTCTTCGGAAAGGGTTCCAAAGAGCGGCTGGTGCCGCTCGGTTCCTACGGTGCCCGGGCTATCAACGCCTATGTCGTCCGTGGACGGCCCCTCCTGGCCTCCAAGGGTAAGGGGACCCCGGCCTTGTTCCTCAATGCCCGCGGCGGAAGGATTTCCCGCCAGAGCGCCTGGACTATCCTCAAGGCTGCCGCGGAGAAAGCGAACATCACCAAGGACGTGTCACCACACACGCTGCGCCATTCCTTCGCAACCCACCTCCTGGAAGGTGGAGCGGACGTCCGGGTGGTGCAGGAATTGTTGGGCCACGCGTCAGTTACCACGACGCAGGTCTACACCCTGGTGACGGCAGATACTCTGCGGGAAGTCTACGCAGCGGCGCATCCCCGCGCCCTGGGCTGACCGTCCAGGATCCAGGCGCCCTACTCCAGGACGCTGATGGTGAGTTCCACGGCATCCACGAAGACCGCCAGCAGCGACGTTCCCAGCCCGGCAACCAGCAACAGTCCCGGATGGGCCAAACCCACAACTACCCTCTTCAGGTCCGGCTGGCGGCGCAGGAACTTCCTGGGGACGCGGGTCTTGAGCGGCACTTCCCGCCAGCCACGAAGCCGCCTCAGGAACCATGCGCAGCGGATGATGAAAGCCATCCACAGGACGGACAGCACCAACGGGACGGCCGCCAGCATCAGGTTGAAGCCCAGGGCAGTGACTTCTTTCTCCGAGTCCCCGATGAGGGTTTGGACCGTAGTGGAGATGGAAGCACTCATCACCACCGAAGCTGCCCAGACCATGAACGCCGCGACGAGTGCCAGGAACCTGACGAAGAAGTGGCCCAGCACCGTGGAATCCACTGCGCGCAGGTGGCTGCGGGGCGTTGCATGAAGGACGAACAGGGTGGAGACGATCGTGGGCAGCGCGGCAGCGAAGACCAGCAGATACCACGTCCAGCCTGCCAGGTCCACCACCTCGTCCACGACGATCAGCCCGGCCCATACAACAGTCCATGCCCAACCGACGTACAGGGGGTGGGCTACAAGCCACTTGGGAAGCCGGACATCACGGTGCGGAGCTTTTTGCTGTGGCTTACCCGGAGCCCTAGTTGCTTCGGGTTCAGTGGTCAACGTTTCCCGGGCTTCGGCTGCCCCCGGCTCCGCGATGGTTCCGCTGTCGCTGACGGCGGCTGTGGCCGCGCGCATTTCACCCCCGGAGTTGTTCATGCGCTCACTGTAGCAATGGCGGCACCAGCGGGGGATATCGGGTTAAGGTGGGCTGCATGACAGCAGCCCACGTGACTCTTTGCTTCCTTCTTCGAAACGACGCCGAGGGAGAGCACGTCCTGCTTGGTACCAAGAAAACGGGCTTCGGAAGCGGGAAGGTCGTAGGCGTCGGAGGGCACGTGGAGCCCGGCGAGACAGCCGTGGAAGCAGCCGTCCGCGAGGTCATGGAAGAGATCAACGTCGTGGTCAGGGCAGCGGACCTCGTCCAGGCGGGAACGGTCGACTTCATCTTCCCTGCCCGGCCTGAATGGAACATGGCCACTACCGTCTATTTGACGCGTACCTGGATAGGGGAGCCATCGGAAAGCGATGAGATCGCCCCTGACTGGTATCCGGTGGCGCGGCTTCCCGTGGAACGCATGTGGGCGGACGCCGAACACTGGCTGCCTGCCATGATCGCGGGGCAACGGATCGCAGTGCAGGTTGACCTTGCGCCGGACAACCAGAGCGTCGCGAGCGTTTACACCGTCGCCTGGTCCGGCAGCTAAGGGCACCGGAACAAAGCGGGGACTCGTCCATGCGAACGACGGCGGCCCCGCCACGTTAAGGTGGCAGGACCGCCGTCGTTTGTGGTGCTTTCACACCCGGGTACTGCTCTCCAACCCCGGTCTTAGGGGACGTGGCGCTCCTCCGGGCCGTTGTATTCGCTGAGCGGCCGGATCAGGGAATTGGATGCCAGCTGCTCCATGACGTGGGCGGTCCACCCGGTGATGCGGCTGGCCACAAACAACGGCGTGAAGGTTTGGGTGTCAAAGCCCATCAGGTGGTACGTGGGTCCGGCCGGGTAGTCGAGGTTCGGCTTGATAGCCTTCGCCTCGTCCATGGCCTGCTCAAGGCCGTTGTACAGGCCCAGGAGTTCCGGACGGCCGTAGTGGGCAATCATCTTGTCCAGGGCGGCCTTCATGGTGGGAACGCGTGAGTCGCCGTGCTTGTAGACGCGGTGACCGAAACCCATGATCTTCTTCTTTTGGGCGAGGGCTTCTTCCATCCAGGACCGGGCCCTGGCCGCGGCTTCTTCGAGTGTTTCTTCGCTGCGGATGCCGATCTCGTCGAAGGTGTGCATGACAGCTTCGTTGGCGCCGCCGTGCAGGGGTCCTTTGAGCGCCCCGATGGCTGCGGTCACGGCAGAGTGCAGGTCGGACAACGTCGAGGTCACCACGCGGGCGGTGAACGTCGAGGCGTTGAACGAGTGCTCCGCGTAGAGGATCATCGAGACGTTGAAAGCCTCTACCACCTCGTCAACGGGTTCCTCACCGAATGTCATCCAGAGGAAGTTGGCTGAGTAGTCCAGGTCCTCCCGGGGTTCAACGACGTCCTCGCCCCTGCGGCGGCGCTGATCGTAGGCCACCACGGCAGGCATGGCAGCCCACAGATCGATGGCCTTCTTCATGTTGGCTTCGGGACTCGAGTCCTCGGCGAGTTCGTGGCGTGCACCAAGCACTGAAGCCGCGGTCCGGCAGACGTCCATGGGGTGCGCGGTAGTGGGAAGCGTGTCGATCACGGTCTTGACCACGGGATCCAGGGCACGGCCTGCGCGCTCGCGGGCTGTGAACTCAGCCAGTTGGGCCTGGTCCGGAAGTTCACCGTTCCAGAGGAGGTAGGCGACCTCCTCGAAGCTGCACTTGGCGGCCAGCTCCTGGACCGGGTAGCCGCGGTACAGCAGCGAGTTCGTCTCCGGGTTGACCTTGGAGACTGCGGTGTAATCCACCACGACTCCGGCGAGGCCCTTCTTGATGTCAACATCTGCCATGTTGAACTCCTTCGTTCTAGTGCCGGCCGCCGGAAGATTCCGGTGGCCAGCGTCCCCTTGTTGGTACGGGCCTAGCGGATGCCAGGAACCTGGAAATTGAAAACGCCGGTATCGAACTGGTTGTATGCCTCGTAGTCCACGAGTTCGTAGAGGCGAGCGCGCGTGAGCATGTTCTCTACTTGCGCCTCTTGGGTCCCCGCAGCCTTGATCGTTTCCAGAGTACGCTCTGCTGCGCCCATGGCAATGCGGAGAAGGGTGACGGGGTAGATGACCATGTTCACGCCCACCTCCTGGAGCTGTTCGACGGTGAAGAGCTCGCTTTTTCCGAACTCGGTCATGTTGGCCAGGATGGGCACGTCCACGGCGTCGCGGATGGCTTGGAACTCGCGTAGGTCCCGCATGGCTTCGGGGAAGATCGCGTCGGCGCCGGCGTCCACGAGTGCTTTGGCACGATCCTTCGCGGCCTCCAAACCGTCAACGGCGCGGATGTCCGTGCGGGCCATGATGAGGAAGTTCGGGTCCCGGCGTGCGTCGGCTGCGGCGCGGATGCGCTTGGTGGCGGTGTCGAGGTCCACCACGTTCTTGCCGTCCAGGTGGCCGCAGCGTTTGGGGTTGAACTGGTCCTCGATGTGGCAGCCGGCCAGGCCGGCGTTTTCGAGTTCCTGGATGGTGCGGGCCACGTTCATGGGTTCACCGAAGCCGGTGTCCGCGTCCACGAGGGAGGGCAGGTCCGTCATCCGGGCGATCTGTCCTGCGCGGGTGGCGACTTCGGTGAGGGTGGTCAGGCCGATGTCGGGCAGGCCGAGGTCGTTGGCCAGGACGGCCCCGGAGATGTAGACCCCGGCGAAGCCTTTTTCCTCGATGAGGCGGGCGGAGAGCGGGTTGAACGCGCCCGGGAATTGCTGCACGGTCCCGGAGCCCAGCAGCTCCCGCAATTTCACCCGTTTCTGTTCGGGCGTGGTGGTGGAGTAGAGCATTTAGAACAGTCCCTTCGGAGCTGCTTCGAGGTTGATCACGCCGGGGGCGGCGGTGATGTTGAGCTGGTCAAGCTCACCGGCACCGAGTTCGGTGAGGCGTTCGACGGCGGCGAGGAACCGTTCGATCTCGGCCTCCTCGACCAGGCCGGCGGCGAGGGTGCGGAACTTGTTGACGTACTGCTCGCGGGCGAACGGCCGGGCACCGAGCGGGTGGGCATCGGCGACGGCGATTTCATCGGTGATGACCGTGCCGTCCTTGAGTGTGATGACAACGGTGCCGCCGAAGGCTTTCTCCGTGATGTCAAGGGAGTGGTAGCGGCGGGTCCACTCGGGGTCCTCCACGGTGCTGACCTTGTGCCAGAGTTCCACGGTGTCCGGGCGCGCGGCGCGTTCGGGGGCGTAGGAGTCCACGTGGTGCCAGGCGCCATCCTGCAGGGCGACGGTGAAGATGTACGGGATGGAGTGGTCCAAGGTTTCCCGCGACGCCGTGGGGGAGTACTTCTGGGGGTCGTTGGCCCCGGAGCCGATGACGTAGTGGGTGTGGTGGCTGGTCTTGATCAGCACGGAGTCCACGTTGGCAGGGTCAATGGTTTCGGGGTGCTCGCGGTTGAGCTTGCGGGCCAAATCGATCCAGGCCTGGGCCTGGTACTCGGCGGAATGTTCCTTGGTGTAGGTGTCAAGGATGGCGCGCTTGGCCTCGCCCTTTTCCGGCAGCGGCACTTCGTAGGAGGCATCGGGGCCATCGAGCATCCAGGCGATCACGCCGTCTTCGCCCTCGTAGATCGGCACGGGGGAGGTCTGTCCGCGCATGGCACGGTCGGCGGATTCAATGGCCATCTTGCCGGCGAAGGCCGGGGCGTGGGCTTTCCAGGTGGAGATTTCGCCCTTGCGGGACTGCCGGGTGGCGGTAGTGGTGTGCAGTGCCTGGCCCACGGACTGGAAGATGGTCTCCACGTCCAGGCCAAGCAGGGTTCCGATGCCGGCGGCGGCCGAGGGACCGAGGTGGGCTACATGGTCGATCTTGTGCTTGTGCAGGCAGATGGCCTTGACCAGGTTCACCTGGATTTCATAGCCGGTGGCGATCGCCCGGACGAGGTCGGCACCGTTGGCCCCGGTGTGCTGGGCAACGGCCAGGATCGGGGGAATGTTGTCGCCGGGGTGGGAGTAATCGGCGGCCAGGAAGGTGTCGTGGTAATCCAGTTCCCGTACCGCCACGCCGTTGGCCCAGGCGGCCCACTCCGGGGAGACCCGCTCATCGATGCCGAACACCTTGGCGCCCTTGCCGTTGGCGGAGGGCCCGTGGGCCAGTGCCTGCGCCCTCGCGGCAACGATCGGTGCACGGTTCAGCGAAGCAATTGCCACGGAGGCGTTGTCGATGATCCGGTTGATCACCATCTCCGTCACTTCCGGCGTCACGTCTACGGGGTCAGCGGCAACCACCGCGATCTTGTGGGCCAACTGCTCCTCACGCGGGAGGTTCTCCTCGGACTTGTAAACACGAACGTGGTGGTTCCGGACCATGGTGCTCCTTCGGGTAGGGCGTTTCAGCGTGCCGCGTATGTGGCTTTGAGATGGGTAAGGCTGCGGTGCAGGTGAACGGTGGTAGCCGCTTCAGCCAGCCGGCTGTTTCCGGCAGCTATGGCCTCGGCGATGGCAGCGTGCTCTGCGGACGCCGCCTTTAGCCGCGCCGTGTCGTCGGCCGCGAGGCGCCGCACCCGGACCAAGTGCACGCGCAGGTTGCGCATGGCTTGGGCCAGGTAGGAATTTGCGATGGCGGCGTCCATGGCGTCATCCAGTCGGCTGACCAGGGCGTAGTAGTCGCGGCGCGCAGGGTCTTCGCTGCTGAGCAGTTCAGGTGCCCTGAGGAGTTGGGCCTGCAAGTCCGCAAACACGGCGGGTTCCCCGCGAACGGCAGCGAGGGCTGCTGCGCGGACCTCCAGGGTTTCGCGCAGTTCGAAAAGTTCATCGATGCTGTCGAGGGAGATGTCGGTGACAACGACGCCGCGGCCGCCTGCCGCCGTCGTCAGTCCTTCTGCGGTCAGCCGGCCCAATGCCTCCCGAAGGGGAGTGCGGGACACGCCAAGCCGCTCGGATTGCTCCACTTCGGCCAGGACCGCCCCCGGACGAAGACGCCACTCAACGATGTCCTCCCGGAGGGTGGCGTAAGCCCGGTCACTAGCGCGCATGCCGCCAGTGTATACATCGAGGCCCCCTAAGCGCTAGTGCGCTGCTCTGCACGGGTTGAATGTATACAAAGGAGTGCTAGTTCCGGTTCCAGCCGTACTCGTTCTCCGGGCGCCCCGGCGTGCCGTACCTGGGCGCCCGGGTGACAGTTCCGGCGTCGGCGAGGTACTCAAGGTAGCGACGCGCCGTGACCCGGGACATCCCGAGCGATTCCATTACTTCGCTCGCCGACACCGGTCCCGGGTTGCCCCGGACGAACTCCTTCACCATGTCAAGGGAAGACCCGGACAGCCCTTTTGGCAGGGGCAGTTCCGTGGGGGCCCGGAGGCTGGCGAACGCCTGGTCCACGTCGCTTTGGGAGGCGCCGGCTTTCGACGGGCCTGCAGCGGGGCCGGCCAATTGGTCCCGGAAGGTGCGGTAGCTGTTGAGCTTGTCGGCGAAGGTGGCGTAGGTGAAGGGTTTGATCAGGTACTGCACGACCCCGATCGACACCGCGCTCCGGACGATGCTGAGTTCGCGGACCGCAGTAATGGCGATGATGTCAGCGAATATTCCGGCCGAACGCATGCGCCGCGCGACGTCCAGGCCGTGCAGGTCCGGCAGGTTCATATCCAGGAGCACGAGGTCCACGGGCGCGCCGGACGCGGAAAACTCGCCCAGGATCCGGAGCGCCGACTGTCCATCCGCCGCAGTGCCGACCAGCGTAAAGCCCTCAACCCTGCCGACGTAAGTGGAATGTGCGTCCGAGGCAATGGGTTCGTCCTCGACCACCAGAACGCGGATGTCCGTCATGCCTTCTCTTCCTTGGGAACGGGCGCGGGCAGTACAACATGGAAGCGGGCGCCTCCGGTGCCGTCAACCGACCCCTCACCACCATCGGTAAGCCCCCGGTTGTCGATGGACATCCTACCGTTCAGCCGCCGGACAGCCTGGCGGACCAAGGCCAGCCCGACGCCCCTGCCGTGGCCGCCGCGGGGATCGTGCGGGGACTTGGTGCTGTAGCCGTACTGCAGGATGTCGTCAATGGAGGTCGGGTCGATCCCGGGGCCCGAGTCCCGGACCGTAAGTTCGACGACGGCGTCCCCGGCGCCCACGGCCAACTCCACCTTCCGGGGCGGCTCGCCGGCGGCCGCGGCGTCGATCGCGTTGTCCAGCAGGTTTCCGAGGATGGTCACCAGGTCCTGGATTTCCACGCCGCGCACGTCGGCGTTGCCCGATGTCCGGACGGAAAGCTCCACGCCACGTTCGTGGGCTTCCGCGGCTTTGCCCATCACCAGCGCACTCATGACCGGCTCGTCGACGGAAGCGAGCATGTCGTCGGTCAATTGCTGGCTCAACTCCAAATCCTTGGTAGCGAATTCCAAGGCCTCCGGCGTGCGGCCCAATTCCAGGAGGGACACGATCATGTGAAGCCGGTTGGCGTGTTCGTGGGTCTGTGCCCGCAGCGCGTCGGACAGTGTCTTCATGGTTTCCAGTTCCGTGCCGAGCGACTCGATCTCCGTACGGTCCCGGATGGTGGCAACGGTGCCGTACACGGCGGGCTTTTGCCGGTTTCGCGTGGAGGTCGGTCCGGCAGCAGGGGCCTGGTTGACCACCAGGATGCGTGAACCCGTCAAGTGGATCTCGTCATGGGCGGTCCTACCGGATTCAAACAATGCTTTGAGGCTGCCTTCCAGCGGAAGCTCGCTGAGCCGTGGAGCCTGGTCGGGGGAGCGGTCGGCAGCCGCGGGCTGGAGTCCCAGCAGCTCTGCGGCCTGGTCGTTGTACATCACCGCTTTGCCCTGCGTGTCGATGAGGATGAGTCCCTCCCGGACCGAATGCAGGACTGATTCGTAATAGGCGAACAACTGGGCAAGCTGTTCAGGACCCCAGCCGCGGGTGACCGTACGGAGGTAGCGGCCCAGCAGCCAGGATGCGAAGGAACCGAAGATCAGCACACCTATGGCGATGCCGCCAATGACCCCCAGCCGTTGGGCCAGGTCCGTGTCCACGGTGCGGACAGTGACACCGGCGGCTACCAAGGCCTTCACGGTGCCCTCCGGGTCCTTGACGGGGGCAATGGTCCGGACGGAAGGCCCAAGCGTGCCGGCCGTAACTTCCGTAAACGTTTCGCCCCGCAGCGCCGGCTCAATGGTCCCGATGTACGCCCCTCCGATTTCCTCGGGCCGGGGGTGGGTCCAGCGTGTCCTGTCCGGCGCCATGATGGTGATGAAGTCGGCCTCGGCGTCGGCCATCACCTCCATGGCGTAGGGCTGCAGGGAAGCTGTCGGATCAGGTGCGGCGGCGGCCTGCAGCACAAAGGGGTTGTTGGCTATGGACGTAGCGATGGCCCGCATCCGGATGCCTGCATCGTCGTACGCCCGGTCGCGGGCCTCCACTACCGAGAAGGCGCCGAACACCGCGGTGAGGACCAGGACGAACAGCAAGTTCGCCACGAACAGGCGGCGGGCAATACTCCAGCTGTGAAACACGTGTGGCCTCCCATGACCAATATGACCGCAACGGTGATACGTGTCACCACTGGCTGAATGATGGATATCACACAAGGACAGCGGAGTGGGCTGGCAAGCAGCACCGCGGCGCCTTACACAGTATCCAGAAGGAGAATCCAATGACCTCTCAACGAGGAGAGTCGGCAGTCGCCGCCGCAGGAGGGCGTAAGGGGCTCGACAAGTCGCATTACCTCTACATCGCCGTCATCCTGGCCGTAGTCCTTGGAGCCGTGGTGGGCCTCGTGTTCCCCGAAGCAGGGAAATCGCTTAAGCCGCTCGGCGACGGCTTCATCAAGCTGATCAAGATGATGATCGCGCCCGTGATCTTCTGCACCATCGTCCTGGGCATCGGCTCCATCGCCAAGGCAGCCACCGTCGGAAAAGTCGGCGGACTTGCCCTGGGCTACTTCGTGGCCATGTCCACCTTCGCCCTCGCCATCGGCCTGGTAGTGGGCAACCTGATCCATCCCGGAGAAGGGCTGAAGCTCACTCCCTATGACCCCAACAAGAAGGCCGCAACGGACAGCACCGTGGACTTCCTCCTCGGGATCATCCCGGGCGATATCCCGGTCCTGCCGACGCTGCTCGCGGCTATCCTGGTAGGTTTCGCACTCCAGAAGATGGGCAAGCAGGGCCAGCCGATCCTCAACGCCATCGGCCACGGCCAGCGATTGGTCTTCCGCATCCTCATCATGATCATGTGGCTCGCCCCGGTAGGCGCCTTCGGCGCCATCGCCGCCGTCGTCGGTGCAACCGGCGCCCAGGCAATCCTGAGCATGTTCACGCTCATGCTCGCCTTCTACATCACCTGCGCACTGTTCATCGTGGTCATCCTCGGCACCTTGCTCCGCACGGTAGCCGGCGTCAATATCTTCAAGCTGATGAAGTACCTCGCCCGCGAGTACCTCCTCATCTTCTCCACGTCATCCTCCGAAGCTGCCCTTCCGCGCCTCATTGCCAAGATGGAACACCTCGGTGTCTCCAAGCCCGTGGTCGGTGTCACGGTTCCCACCGGTTACTCCTTCAACCTCGACGGAACTGCGATCTACCTGACAATGGCCTCGCTGTTCGTCGCCAACGCCATGGGCACACCCCTTGACCTCGGCGCGCAGATCTCCCTGCTGGTCTTCATGATCATCGCTTCCAAGGGCGCGGCAGGCGTCACCGGAGCAGGCCTGGCCACCCTGGCCGCCGGCCTCCAGGCCCACAAGCCCGAACTCCTCGGCGGCGTGGGAATGATCGTTGGCATCGACCGCTTCATGTCCGAGGCCCGGGCCCTGACCAACTTCACGGGCAACGCCGTGGCCACCGTCCTGATCGGCACTTGGGTCAAGGAGATCGACTCAACCCAGGTCAACCAGGTTCTCAGCGGAAATGCACCGTTCGACGAGCAAACAATGATGGCTCACGACGAGGTGGCCGAAGCTCCCCAGGAACGGGAAAAGGCTTCTGTCTAGCTCCTTGTTGCACCAAGGAAGGCCGGTACCCGCAAGGGTGCCGGCCTTTCCCGTGTCCGGATGGACCGCCGTGAAAGACAAGCAACCTTCCACCTCAACTAGAGGGTAAAGGCTCACGAATGAAGGAAAGTCAAGTTCCCAAAAATACCGTGTCGGGGGCTGTAGCCTAGGGGGTAGCAGGGCTGAACCTCAAGGATCAGCGGCAGGGAAGATCGTCGTCGAAAGAGTGGTTGGATTAGTGAGCATCGAACGGGGAACAGCAACCCTGGCAGGCACCGAGCTCGATCTGGAAGACGCCATCATGGGACCTACGGGCCGCCCTTACCGCGAATTCCCGGAACCGGCTCCGCTTGCCTCCCACGGACCTGCGCGGGTTATCGCCATGGTCAACCAAAAAGGCGGCGTCGGCAAGACCACCTCCACCATCAACCTGGCCGCTGCGCTCGCCGAGTTCGGCCGCAAAGTCCTGTTGGTGGACTTCGACCCCCAGGGTGCGTTGTCGGCAGGACTCGGGGTCAACCCGCATGAGCTGGACCTGACGGTCTACAACGTGCTCATGGACCGCAAGGTGAGCATTCGCGATGCCATCCACCAGACCGGCGTCGAAGGAGTGGACCTCCTGCCGGCAAACATCGACCTCTCCGCGGCTGAAGTGCAGCTTGTCAATGAAGTTGCCCGCGAGCAGGTGCTGGACCGTGCGTTGAAGAGCGTCGAAGACGAATACGACGTCGTCCTGATCGACTGCCAGCCCTCCCTCGGGCTGCTCACGGTCAATGCGCTCACCGCCGCCCACGGCGTCATCATTCCCCTCATTTGCGAGTTCTTCGCGCTCCGCGCTGTCGCCTTGCTCGTGGAAACGATCGAGAAAGTCCAGGACAGGCTGAACCCCAGGCTCCAGGTGGACGGCGTATTGGCAACCATGTACGACGCCCGTACACTGCACAGCCGCGAGGTCATTTCCCGGCTCGTGGAAGCTTTCGGAGACAAGGTGTTCGAGACCGTCATCAAGCGTTCCATCAAGTTCGCCGACGCCACCGTAGCTGCCGAGCCCATTACCAGCTACGCCGGCAATCACGTGGGCGCTGACGCCTACCGCCGGCTGGCCAAGGAACTCATCTCGCGCGGCGGCGCGCCCTAACCGACGGCGTGACTCTTCCGGTAGTTCCGCAGGCACTGGACCCGTCTCCAGAAGGGCCCGGCGCCGCGGCCTCCTCCGACGCCGCTGCCTCCTCCGGCGGCAAGGGTGGCTTCGAGGTGCGGCTGGCCAACTTCACCGGGCCGTTCGACCTCCTGCTGGGCCTCATTGCCAAGCACAAGATGGACATCACCGAGGTTGCCCTGGCAACGGTGACTGATGAATTCATCAAGTACATCCGCAGGCTGCAGGACCTCGGTGAGGATTGGGCCTTGGACGAAGCCAGCGAGTTCCTGGTGATTGCCGCCACCCTCCTGGACCTGAAAGCCGCCCGCTTATTGCCGGCGGGCGAGGTGGAGGACGACGAGGATATCGCCTTACTGGAAGCGCGGGACCTTCTCTTCGCCCGTCTCCTGCAGTACAAGGCCTTCAAGCAGGTGGCAGGGATACTGGCCGGCACCTTGGAAGAGGAAGCCCGCAGGTTTCCGCGCCAGGTGGCCCTTGAAGGACACTTCGCGGCGTTGTTGCCCGAGCTTCTATGGCGGCACACCCCGGAGCAGTTCGCCGCGCTGGCTGCCAAGGCGCTCAAGCCAAAGGAAGCACCGCCAACCGAGGTCGGACTGGAGCACCTGCACGCGCCGCCCGTGAGCGTCAGGGAGCAGGCAGTAATCCTCGGAGACAGGCTGAAGCGCGGCGCACCGCTGACTTTCCAGGCCCTGGTTGCCGACGCCGACAGCACCTTGGTGGTGGTGGCCCGCTTCCTGGCGTTGCTGGAGATGTTCCGGGACCGCGTCGTGGCCTTTGAACAGCCGGCACCCCTGGGTGGATTGACCGTGCGGTGGACAGGTCAGGATGCCGGGTGGGACGGCTCCAACCTCAGCGAAGAGTACCAGGACGAAGGAGATGGTGGCATCGATGACTGAGCAGAACGCCGAAGACGGCCTCGCCGAACTCGAAGCGTTGCCGGGAGGGGCGCGGGCAGCCCTGGAAGCAGTGCTGATGGTCATTGATGAGCCGGCCACGTCCGAAGAGCTGGCCGCCGGCCTCAACGTGACGGTCGCCGTCGTCGAAGATTTGCTGCAGGACCTGCAGCGGGAGTATAGCGGCTATACTGTTAATGCCCCGGACGTGGACGTTGACGGCTTTGCCGCTGCCAGCACTGCACCCCGGGGTTTCGAATTGCGGAACGTCGCCGGTGGCTGGCGCATCTATTCGCGGCCGGACTTTGCTGACATCGTGGGGAAGTTCGTCCTTGAAGGGCAAACTTCCAAGCTGACGCAGGCAGCACTGGAGACGCTGGCGGTGATTGCCTACCGGCAGCCTGTCTCCCGGGCGAGGGTTTCGGCAATTCGCGGCGTTAACGTCGATTCCGTCGTCAGGACGCTGACCCAGCGCGGGTTGATCGAGGACGCCGGGAACGATCCCGAATCCGGCGCAATCCTGTACCGGACCACCTCCTACTTCCTGGAGCGGATGGGAATCGGCTCGGTGGCTGAACTGCCCCAGCTGGCTCCGCACCTTCCCGGTTTGGAAGGGATCGAGGAGTACTACGACGCCAGCCGGATGTGAGGACATCCTCCGCCGGCACGAAGTAATTTAATACGGAATTCCATGGCACGCGTGACGCGTGCCGGAGCAGCAAGGGGCAGACTACACCTGCCCGGCTGGCTAGTGTTGGTTCCAACACCCAATGCCGGCCATAACAACACAAGGACGGGTCATGACACAGGCGGGACGCCAGGGTTCACCACGTAACGGTTCGGGACGCAACAGCGCCGGACGCAATGGAGCACAGGGCGGCGCAGGCCGTTCCGGCTTCACCCAGCGAGGCGGCAACGCCGGCGCGGGTAAGCGCTCCTTCAATCAGGGCGAAGGCCGCCCCTTCAAGGCTGCGAAGCCCCGGGAAGAACGGCCGTTCGATCCCGACAACCCCACGACGGCGGATAGCTTCAGGGCCGCGAAGCCGGCCAAGCCCTTCCGCAAGCCGGGTTCCAACAAGCCGGGCTACGGCAAGGCTCCCGGAACGCCCGGGGCCTTGAAGCCCAAGAAGAAGCCCGGCAACGCCAAGCAGTACGGTTCCAAGGCTTTCGGCAGCGAGCGGTTCGGCCGCAACCTGGGCCCTGTCCGCAAGCCTGCGGGCAACCGGGGTTCCCGGCAGGAAGTCCCGCAGTCCGAAGTCCACGATGCTGACGGCGTGCGCCTGCAGAAAGTGATGGCACAGGCCGGCGTGGCATCGCGCCGCGTCTGCGAGGAAATGATCCTCGAGGGACGCGTCGAGGTCGACGGGCAGGTTACTACCGAGCTCGGCGTCCGCGTGGACCCGAAATCCGCCGTGATCCACGTTGACGGGATCCGCATCCAGCTCGACGAGACCCTCGTGTACATGGTGTTCAACAAGCCCAAGGGCGTAGTTTCCACCATGGAGGACCCCGAGGGCCGGCCTTGCATCAGCGATTTCCTCAAGACCAACAAGAACAAGGGCGAACGTCTTTTCCACGTCGGCCGCCTGGATGTCGCCACCGAGGGGCTGCTGTTGTTGACCAACGACGGCGAACTTGCCAACCGCTTGACCCACCCTTCCTACGAGGTCCCCAAGACCTACTTGGTCCAGGTGCGGGGGCCGTTCCCGCAGGGCGTGGGCGCGCAGCTGAAGTCCGGCGTCGAGCTTGAAGACGGCATCGCGGCGGTGGATTCTTTCCGGCTGGTTGACTCCACGCCCGGCCACGTCCTGATTGAGGTTGTCCTCCACTCGGGCAAGAACCGCATCGTCCGCCGCATGTTTGACGCCGTGGGCTTCCCGGTTGAGCGGCTGGTCCGCGTCAAGGTTGGACCCATCGGCCTGGGCGACCAGCGCCAGGGAAGCATCCGCAACCTCGGCAAGCAGGAGATCGGCCACCTCATGGCAGCGGTGGGACTCTAAGCTATGTCGGCATTCCGCGCGCATGGCCGCGGCCACTTGGACGGGCCCGTCGTCATCCTCGGCACGGGCTTGCTGGGCGCCAGCATTGGCCTCGGCCTGCGTGGACGCGGCGTACCGGTTTTCCTCTTTGATACCTCGCCTACCAATCAGGCTGTGGCCGTGGATATTGGTGCGGGCAGGCCACTGGAGGAACTGGACGGTCCACCCCAGCTGGTGGTTGTGGCTGCTCCGCCGGACGTCACGGCGCAGGTGGTGGAGAAGGCCTTGGCCGATTACCCGGAATCAGTGGTGGTGGACATCGCCAGCGTCAAGGCAGGCATCCAGGCCGAACTCCGCGAACGCGGCGTGGACCTTTCCCGTTACGTAGGCACGCATCCCATGGCGGGCCGGGAGAAGTCCGGTCCTGTGGCTGCGCGGGGTGAATTGTTCACGTCCATGCCGTGGGTCATCTGCCCCACGGAAGAAACCGGCGCGGCAGCGCTGCAGGTTGCCCGTTCGCTGGCCGGCGACCTCGGCGCGATCGTCTCCCAGTTCACCGCTGATGAACACGACGAAGCCGTGGCCCTGGTGTCGCATTTGCCCCAGATCATGTCATCGCTGCTGGCGAGCCGGTTGCAGGGGACTCCGCTGCACGCATTGTCCTTGGCGGGAAACGGCTTGCGGGACACTACCCGGATTGCTGCGTCCGACCCCACGCTGTGGGTTCAGATCCTGGGTGGCAATGCTGAGAAAGTGGTCAACATCCTGCACGGTGTCCGTGAGGACCTCAACCGGTTGATCGGGACCCTGGAGTCCCCCCTGGCCCCCGGTGCCCGCCTGGACCTGGCCCAGCTCATCAGCGAAGGCAACGCCGGGCAGGCCCGGATTCCTGGCAAGCATGGAGGACCGCCCCAGGCCTACTCCTGGATGACGATCCTGGTGGACGACAAACCCGGCCAGATCGCCCGCCTCCTGACGGAGATCGGTGAAGTCGGCGTGAACGTCGAAGACCTTCGGCTCGATCATTCCTCCGGGCAGAACGTGGGCATGGTGGAGCTCTCCGTCCTGCCCAACAAACACGACCTCCTTGTTGAAGCTTTGACCGACCGTGGATGGCGGGTACTGCAGTAATGACGCGCGAATTCTTTGGCCCGGAGACGGTTGCCCGTCCCGGCAAGCCCTTGGTGATTGCCATTGACGGACCCTCGGGGTCCGGAAAATCGAGTGTAAGCAAGGAAGTGGCCCGGCGCCTCAAGCTCGCTTACCTCGACACCGGCGCCATGTACCGGGCGTTGACCTGGTACTGCCTGAAGACCGGCGTGGACCTCCATGACGGCGCCGCGGTGGAGCAAGCGTCCAAGGCCATGCCCTTGGAGATCAGTACCAGTACGGCCACCGAATACGTGGCTGTTGACGGTACGGACATCACTGAGGAGATCAGGGATCCGCGGATCTCCTCTTCGGTCAGTGCAGTCGCCACCACCTTGGGAGCGCGGACGGAGCTGATCCGCCGGCAGCGCCAGCTCATCGACCAGCACCACCACCGCATGGTGGTGGAGGGGCGGGACATCACCACCGTCGTCGCGCCCGCCGCGGAGGTCCGCATGCTCCTGACGGCCAGCGAGGAAGCCAGGCTCCGGCGTCGTGGTATCCAGCTGGGCGGTACGCAGACCAAAGAGCAGTTGGCTGCCCAGGTTATCCAGCGCGATGCCAAGGATTCCACCGTGGTCAACTTCACCCAGGCCGCCGATGGCGTGGTGACCCTGGACTCCTCCGACCTGGACTTCGAAGAGACCGTGGACACCGCCCTGGCGATTGTCAGCAAGGTCATTTATGGCGACTAGCAACGATCTGCCCGCGACGTGGAGCCGGGCCTGGAGCCGTCCCGTGGGCTGGTTCCTCGATCACGTCCTCTACCGCACGGTCATCACGGGAAAGAGCAACATCCCGGCAGCGGGACCCGTGATCTTCGCCGGCAACCACATCAGTTTCCTGGACGGACCGGTGATGTTCGGGGCTGCCCCGCGGCCCATGCACATCCTGGTCAAGAAGGAGATGTTCAAGGGTTTCCTCGGCAAGGTGCTGAAGGGGTCAGGGCAGCTTCCGGTTGACCGGACCGGTGACCGCACCACCCTGCAGCTGGCCAGGCAACTGCTCGACGCCGGCCGGTGCGTTGGCATCCTGCCCGAAGGTACCCGGGGGAGCGGGGCCGCGGAAACTATCAGCAACGGTGTGGCGTGGCTGGCGTTGAACTCGGGAGCCACCGTTATCCCCGTCGCCATCCTGGGAACCAGGCAGGGCCGGGAGCACCGCGACCATGTACCTGCCATGCGCCGCACGTTGTATGTCAGCTTCGGCGAACCACTCACCGTCCAGCGACGGAAGGGCGAATCCGGGCGTGCTTCAATGGACAGGGCGGCGGCAGTAATCCGCAGTGCCCTGGCCGGACACGTCCAGGAAGCAGTCCGCAACACCGGTCAGGCCCTCCCGGAAGCTCCAAGGGCCACCCCTGATCCGGACCACCGTCCCACCGCAGTAGCCGGAACCCCGGCAGACCACCACTAAGGAAAAGTGCAATGAGCGATACGACTCAAAAATCCGGCCACCACGGCGCCGGCGACGACGAATACACGCCCACCGGCACCGATCAGGTGGCCGAGAACCTGGCTGCCCTGGATGACGAGGAAGCCGAACTTCGCGCAGCCACACTGCGGGCGGGACTGGACGACTACGATCTCGACGAAGACGACGCCGCCCTGCTTAGCGGTGACTACGACGACGAAGGCGAAGAGGGGCCCCTCAAGATTGACCCCGTCCTGGCCATCATCGGCCGGCCGAACGTGGGCAAGTCGACTTTGGTGAACCGCATCCTGGGCCGTCGCGAAGCGGTCGTCGAGGACACCCCCGGCGTGACCCGCGACCGTGTCATGTACTCCGCGCGCTGGAACGGCCGCAACTTCACCTTGGTGGACACCGGCGGGTGGGAGCACGATGCCAAGGGCATCCACGCCCGGGTGGCGGACCAGGCCGAAATGGCCGTGGAACTGGCCGATGCAGTGTTGTTCGTTGTTGACTCCGCGGTTGGCGCCACTGCCACCGACGAAGGCGTCATGAAGATGCTCCGCAAGTCCAAGAAGCCGGTCATCATGGTGGCCAACAAGGTTGACGACTTTGTGCAGGAGGCCGACTCTGCAGCACTTTGGGGACTTGGCTTCGGCCAGCCGTACCCGGTTTCAGCACTGCATGGCCGGGGCGTTGCCGACCTCCTGGACCACGTCATGGACACCCTTCCCGAGTTCTCGCAGGTAGAGGGTGTGGACCGTTCCGGCGGCCCCCGCCGCATTGCCCTCATCGGCCGTCCCAACGTCGGCAAATCCTCGCTGCTGAACAAGCTTGCAGGCTCGGAACGCGTGGTGGTGGACCCGCTGGCCGGAACCACGCGTGATCCCGTGGATGAGTTCATCGAACTGGGTGGACGTACCTGGCGCTTCGTGGATACAGCCGGTATCCGCCGACGCCAGCACATGGCGCAGGGGGCCGATTTTTACGCCTCCCTGCGGACGCAGGCCGCGCTGGAAAAGGCGGAGGTCGCCGTCGTGCTTCTTGCCGTTGACGAAGTGCTGAGCGAGCAGGATGTCCGCATTCTGCAGCTGGCGATCGAATCCGGCCGGGCCCTGGTCCTGGCATTCAACAAGTGGGACCTGCTGGACGACGAACGCCGCCGCTACCTTGAACGCGAGATCGAGCAGGACCTGGCCCATGTTGACTGGGCGCCCCGCGTGAACATCTCCGCCAAGACGGGCTGGCACAAGGACCGCCTTGTTCCTGCCCTTGATACCGCGTTGGAAAGCTGGGACCGCCGTATCCCCACGGGGCGCCTCAATGCGTTCCTTGGCGAGCTGGTGGCTGCCCATCCGCACCCGGTTCGCGGTGGCAAGCAGCCGCGCATCCTCTTCGGTACGCAGGCCTCGAGTCGTCCGCCGAAGTTCGTCCTGTTCACTACTGGCTTCCTGGATCCCGGATACCGCCGCTTCATCACGCGTCGGCTCCGTGAGACCTTCGGCTTCGAGGGCACACCCATCGAGGTCAGCATGCGCGTCCGCGAAAAACGGGGCCGCAAACGCTAAATGAGACGGGCATCACAGGCGACTTTGGCTCTGATGGCGCAAGCACCCTCCAACGTCGTGTAAGCTTTTGGAGGTGGTTCGGCCGGACTGCTTAGGAAGGACTCTTCGGAGGAAAACCTGGGCGGAGAACGGTAGAACCAGCGGGCTGTAGCGCAGCTTGGTAGCGCACTTGACTGGGGGTCAAGGGGTCGCAGGTTCAAATCCTGTCAGCCCGACCAAAAAGGCCGGAACTACGCAGAATGCGGAGTTCCGGCCTTTGGCCGTTAACGCCCTAGGCGTGCTGCAGTGCCCCCAGCGCCCGGACGAGCGGTTCAAGTTCTGGAACCTCCTCCGCTGCCTGCAAAGCTGCTGCGAGAGTGTCTTCGTGCACAGGCTTGGTCTTCTGCAGGAGTTTCTGTCCCGCCGCGGTCAATTCCGTGTAGATTCCCCGCCGATCGTCTGCGCAGAGGATCCGGGTCAGCAAGCCGCGGTCTTCGAGGCGGTTCACGAGGCGTGTGGTAGCGCTGCTCGAAAGGGCTGTGGCCCGCGCAAGCTGCTGCATGCGCATGTGCCAGCCGTCCTGGCGACTCAGGGCATCGAGCACTGTGTATTCCACCACCGAGAGCTCGCTGGAGGCCTGCAGGGCTTTCTCCAGTTCGGTTTCGATGCTTCCGTGGAGGGCCGCGAGGGTGCGCCATCCCTGTGCCCGTACCTCTACGGCGTCATCCTTGATGCCCATGTCTCCTGTGCTCCTGCCTCATGTTCGCAATATCCGGCGCAGACGGCAAAGTAGTTGCTTGCGCAAATACCTAGCGTGTGCAACTATTTATACAGCGTCTGCAACTAATATTCTACGGCTCCCGGCGACGCACTTCCACTTCCAAGGGGGCCATTCCATCTAAGGAGCGTTTTATGCCCGCAGGGTTGATTGCCCTTGCCCTCGGCGGATTCGGCATTGGGCTGACTGAGTTTGTCATCATGGGTCTCCTGCCCGAGGTAGCGGCCGATTTCCGCGTCAGCGAAGCGTCGGCCGGCTGGTTCATCTCCGGTTACGCACTAAGCGTCACCGTCGGAGCCCTGGTGGTCACGGCAGCTGTCACCAAGCTTCCCCGCAAGCCCGTGCTGATCGGCTTGCTGGTGCTGTTCATTGCAGGGAACCTCCTCTCCGCTGTTTCGGAGAGCTATTCGATGATGCTGATAGGCCGCATCATTGCCGCGCTCTGCCATGGCGCCTTCTTCGGCATCGGTTCGGTGGTAGCGGCCAGCCTCGTGCCGGCCAGCAGGAAGGCCGGCGCCATTGCCATCATGTTCACAGGCTTGACTGCCGCCAACGTGCTGGGTGTTCCCTTTGGAACGCTTCTTGGCCAGAACTTCGGATGGCGCTCCACCTTTTGGGCCATCACCCTCATAGGCGTCGTGGCCCTGGCGGGAATCGCATTGCTGGTTCCCAAGCAGGACGCCGCGGCCGCCAAGAGCCTGCGCAGCGAACTGGGTGCGTTCAAGTCCACCCAAGTGTGGCTCTCCATCCTGGTCACGATCCTCGGGTTCGGCGGCATGTTCGGCGCCTTCACCTACATCGCCTTCACGCTGACCGAAGTTTCCGGTTTTGCCTCGACGTCCGTCCCATGGCTTCTGGTGCTCTTCGGAGCAGGCCTGTTCGTTGGAAACTTCCTGGGTGGCAAAGCGGCAGACAAAGCCCTGGACAAGTCCCTGATCCTCATCCTCTCGGGCCTGGTTGCAGTCCTGGTCTTCTTCGCACTGACCGCCGCCAACCCGGTCGCCACCCTGGTGTCACTGGCACTCATGGGCGGATTCGGATTCGCCACTGTGCCCGGTCTGCAGATGCGGGTCATGCACTTCGCCTCGTCGGCCCCCACGCTCGCCTCCGGCGCCAACATCGGGGCTTTCAACCTCGGTAACGCACTCGGTGCCTGGCTCGGGGGAGTGACCATCAGCGCCGGGCTGGGCTACACCTCGCCCATCTGGGCCGGTGCGGGAATCACCATCACGGCCCTGGCGGTCATGGTTGCCGCCGGCGCGGCTGCCCGGCGGACTGTTGCCCCTCACGCAACTGACCAGCACGCTGCTGACCCGAACGTTGCCGAGCCGAACCCTGTGTCGGCGGCACCTGCCGGGACGGCCGACGTCGGGAGTGAATCCCGGGAGGCGGCAGCCCGCTAGGCCGGACGGCCCCATGGCGAAGCACGGCAAAGCCCGGCACGGTTCTGTTTCCGTGCCGGGTTTTTGGCGTCCGGTCCACTGCCCTGCGCTCATCGGAAAAGCGGCAATTATGCCTATACTTTCAGCGGTGGCCGGATGCCCGGCCCGCCGTCGAGGTTCATGAACGTCCCGATGAAAGGCGACCCATGAGTAATATTCCAGCCGATCTTTCCTACACCGCAGAACATGAGTGGGTATCGGAGCCGGATGCTGACGGCGTAGTCCGCGTCGGCATCACCGACTTTGCGCAGGATGCCCTGGGCGATGTCGTCTACGCGCAGATGCCGGAGGAAGGCACCAAGATCACCGCCAATGATGTGGTGGGGGAAGTGGAATCCACCAAGAGCGTCAGCGATATTTATGCGCCCGTCAGCGGTGAAATCATCAACCGCAACGACGCCTTGGACCAGGATCCGGCACTCATCAACTCCGATCCCTACGGTGAGGGGTGGCTTTTTGAAGTAAAGCTGGCCGAAGCTGACGCGGTGGAATCCCTGCTCAGTGCATCGGAGTACGAACAACAGGTAGGCTAAAGTTATCTGGCCCGCCCTGCTGCATTTTCCCTCGTGGGAAGCGGGACGGCGGGCCAGCAACCGATTTGCCCGGCGGTTACCGGGAGGTGGATGTGTCCGGCAGGTTTTGGAACTGCCGGCGGATGAGGAGGAAGTTCCATGGTTGGCGGCGACAAGAACCAAGCCAATGCCGGAAACGGCGCGGAAGAACAGCCGACGTCGGAGACCACCTCCATCAGCATCACGCCAACGTGGGACGAGCCAAGCATCGCTCCCAAGCTGGCGCCGGAGGAGCGGGCCTCTGTAGACGCCCTGCCGCCCAACTCCGCGCTGTTGATTGCCCATAGCGGACCGAATGCGGGCGCGCGCTTCCTGCTCGACGCCGACACCACCACGGTGGGCCGGCACCCGGATGCCGATATCTTCCTGGACGACGTCACGGTGTCGCGCAAGCATGTTGAGTTCCACCGGAGTGCAGCAGGCTTCGAGCTCGTTGACATGGGCAGCCTGAACGGTACTTACGTCAACCATGACCGCGTGGACCGTGTGCAGCTCAAGACGGGCAGCGAGGTCCAGATCGGCAAGTTCCGGCTGACCTACTACCTGAGCCCCAGCCGCCCCGCGGGCCACGTCTGACCCCGGGATACCTGCCTGTGGCAATGGCCCAGCCGGAACGTCGCGGACCCCAGGTCCTGAACATCGGGGAAGTCCTGGCGCAGCTGAGCGACGACTTCCCGGGAATGACCGCGTCCAAGATCCGTTTCCTCGAGGAGAAGGGGCTGATCAACCCCAAGCGGACTCCTGCCGGATACAGGCAGTATGCGGACAGCGATGTTGAGCGTCTTCGTTTTGTCCTCGCCCTGCAGCGCGATCAATACCTGCCCTTGAAAGTCATCAAGGATTACCTTGACGCGATCGATCGAGGGGAACGCCCGGACAACCTGCCCCCCGGTGTGACGGTCTCGCCCAGGGTGGTCACTGCTGAAATGGCCGCGGACATCCAGGGACGTGCCCGTACCCTGACCGAAGAGCAGCTCCGCACGGAGTCCGGTGCCAGCGCCGGCCTGCTTGAGTCGCTCCTGAGTTTCGGTTTGATCAGCCACGAAGACGGTAAATTTGACGAGCATGCCCTCCAGGTTGCTCGTGCCTGCGTCCAACTCGAAGTGCACGGTTTGGAACCTCGCCACTTGAGGCCGTTCCAGGCAGCTGCGGATCGCGAGTTCGGTTTGGTGGAGCGTGCCGTTGCTCCGCTCACTTCCCGCAGGGACGCCGCCTCGCAGGCGAGGGCGGCCGAGGCAGCCCGTGAAATCAGCGATCTTTGCCTGACGTTGCACAGGGCGCTTGTTCACCACCGCATCTCAAGGATGGACTCCTGATGATCGAAGTTGAAATCGTGGGTGTTCGGATCGAATTGCCCTCCAATCAGCCGTTGGTCCTCCTGCGCGAACTCAAGGGTGAGCGCCACGTTCCCATCTGGATCGGCACCCCCGAAGCCAGCGCGATCGCCCTCGCCCAGCAAGGTGTGGTTCCGCCCCGGCCCATGACCCACGATCTCCTGATCGACGTCGTTGAATCGCTCGGTCATTCCATCATCAGCGTCAATATTGTGGCGGTGGAGGACAACATCTTCTACGGACAGCTGCAGTTCGACGACGGCACGGTGGTCAGCTCACGCGCGTCGGACGCCCTGGCCTTGGCCTTGCGCGCCAAGTGCCGCATCTGGTGCGCCGATGCCGTGATGGAGGAGGCCGGGGTCCGTATCACCGAACATGATGAGGGCGAGGACTCCGAGCCGGATCCCAGCGTCGATGAGGAACGGGAGCTGCGCCGCTTCCGGGAGTTTCTTGACGACGTTGAGCCCGAGGATTTCGAAGGTTAACTGACCCTCAACCTAAAGTTGAGGGTGAAACTTTCGACACGACCACTTTTGGAGCCCAACGTCTTTGACCTCGGGCCCTCGCGGGCCTAACGTCGAAGTATCAAGTTCCCGTTGCATACGCTCGCGACGCAAGTCACACTGGAAGGTGCGGACTTGTGGGAATTACACGGCTGAATTTCGGCGTTCGTGTTAAGTGTGCGCACCATCCCCAGGGGAACTGACAACAAGGAGGTCACGTGAGTCCGAAAGGCGAAGCAGGCGAGTTGAAGCAGGCCCCGTCCGGCATTGCTGCGCCCGCAGCCGGCGCCCAAGGTCTGCTCTTCACCGAGGACCTTCCCGTGCTGGACGAGGACGCCGGCTACCGCGGCCCCACAGCATGCAAAGCCGCCGGCATCACCTACCGCCAGCTCGACTACTGGGCGCGGACCGGGTTGGTAGAGCCGGCAGTCCGCGGAGCTGCGGGTTCAGGCTCCCAGCGGCTCTACGGTTTCCGCGACATCCTTGTGCTCAAGGTCGTCAAACGCCTTCTGGACACCGGCGTTTCCCTCCAGCAGATCCGTACTGCCGTTGAACACCTCCGCGAGCGGGGCGTTGAGGACCTTGCGCAGATCACACTGATGAGCGACGGCGCGAGCGTCTACGAATGTACGTCGGCGGATGAAGTGATTGACCTCGTCCAGGGCGGCCAGGGCGTCTTTGGCATCGCCGTTGGACGCGTATGGCGTGAAGTTGAAGGAAGTTTGGCCGCTCTGCCGAGTGAGCATGCAGCGGAGCAGTCCTTTCCCGACGACGAATTGAGCAAGCGGCGCGTTGCGCGTCGGATTGGATAACTCCGATTTCAGAAGAAAGCCGCCCGTCCGACGTTTGTCGGGGGCGGCTTTCTTCTGTCTTCTGCCTCTTTACTGGCGTTGCCGACGGTCCCTGAAACTCGTCTGGTTCTTCAGGAGGCTCTCCAGCAGGGCGTCGAAGAGCTTCGCGGCGTTCTTGGCGGAGTCGCCCGGCCAGTGATGGACGGAATGTGCAGCGCCTTGAATCTGCTGCCAGTTGGCCTGTTCCGGAATGTGCGGGGTCAGCAGCAGATCACCGAACATTGACTCCATCTCGGCAAGCCGGAACGTGTGCTCGGTGGAGCCCGTCCGCACACGGTTGGCGACGATGCCCGCCGGTGCGAGGTTCGGGGCAAACTCCTGCCGGAACAGTTGGATGGCACGCATGGTGCGCTCGGTTCCCGCAACGGAAAAGAGCCCCGGCTCGGCAACGAGTACTACGCGGTCGCTGGCACTCCAGGCCATGCGGGTCAGCCCGTTGAGGGACGGCGGGCAGTCAACCAGCACCAAGTCGTAGCTGGATGTCCCGGCGAGAACTCCGGAGAGCCTCCGGAGATCGCGTCGGCCGAGGTCGGGGCGATCATAGATTCCGGTCAACGCTGAACCTACCGCAACGTCCAAGGTGCCGTCAGTGGAACCGTTGGCAATCCAGCTGCTGGGGGAGACGTTCTCTGCCAGCTTTGCCTTGCGGGGGCTCTTGAGCATTCGGCCAACGTCGAGCTTTCCGTTGGGTTGGACGCCGAGGGCTGTGGTGGCATCAGCGTGGGGGTCAAGGTCCACTACCAGTGTGGAGATCCCTGCCGCGAGGGCCGCAGAAGCGAGGCCGGTGGTCACAGAGGTCTTTCCCACGCCGCCCTTGAGGCTGCTGATGCTGACTACTTGCACTTGTTACCCAAAACCTAACGCCGGTTGCCGTATCGCGCTGTTTTCAACTCCGGGATAATCGGAGCCGGGGCTTGCCGAAGCCCCTTCAACATCATATGTTGCGTGCTCCCGGAATCCCGATTTCTACGCGCCACGGGGCGCATCGGGAAGCTGCGATATATCACGCAGCGGACGCGCGCGTACGTATATACAGTGCAGATGACGAATCCTTTGTGATGGTTGCCACAAAGATTTGTGTTTGATGCTGGCGGCACTACACACTGTGACCACCGACCGATCCACCGCAATGATGCAGGAGAAGCATGTTTTCGAAAATTCTGGTGGCCAATCGCGGCGAGATCGCGATCAGGGCTTTTCGCGCTGGTTATGAACTGGGCGCCAAGACCGTGGCTGTCTTTCCGTACGAGGATCGCAACTCGATCCATCGGCAGAAAGCGGACGAAGCGTACCTGATTGGCGAGGTGGGCCATCCCGTCCGCGCCTACCTCGACGTAGACGAAGTCATCCGCGTCGCCAAAGAAGCCGGCGCTGATGCTATTTACCCGGGCTACGGGTTCCTGTCCGAGAATCCGGACCTCGCCCGCGCCGCAAAGGCTGCCGGCATCACGTTCGTGGGCCCCCCGGCTGAAGTGCTGGAACTTGCCGGAAACAAGGTTGCCGCCTTGGAAGCCGCCCGCAAAGCAGGTGTTCCCGTCCTCAAGTCCAGCAAGCCGTCCAAGGACCTGGATGAGCTGATTGCCGCAGCGGACGAGATCGGTTTCCCCATTTTCGCCAAGGCGGTGGCCGGTGGCGGTGGTCGCGGCATGCGCCGTGTGGAAACCCGCGAAGCGCTCCCGGAAGCATTGCAGTCCGCGATGCGCGAAGCCGACGCCGCGTTCGGTGATCCCACGATGTTCCTTGAGCAGGCCGTGCTGCGCCCCCGCCACATCGAGGTCCAAATCCTGGCCGACGCCGAGGGCAACGTCATGCACCTCTTCGAGCGTGACTGTTCGCTTCAGCGCCGCCACCAGAAGGTGGTGGAAATCGCCCCGGCGCCGAACCTGGACGACAACATCCGCCAGGCCCTGTACCGCGACGCCGTCGCGTTCGCGAAAGCCTTGAACTACGTCAACGCCGGAACGGTCGAGTTCCTGGTTGACACCGAAGGTGCCCGCGCAGGCCAGCACGTCTTCATCGAAATGAACCCCCGCATCCAGGTGGAGCACACCGTCACCGAGGAAATCACCGACGTGGACCTGGTGCAGTCGCAGATGCGTATTGCCTCGGGGGAGACGCTGGCCGATCTCGGACTGAGCCAGGACACCGTGTCCATCAAGGGTGCTGCGCTCCAGTGCCGTATCACCACCGAGGACCCTGCCAACGGTTTCCGCCCGGACGTCGGAAAGATCACGGGCTACCGCTCAGCCGGCGGTGCCGGCGTTCGGCTCGACGGCGGGACGGTTTACTCGGGCGCGGAAATCAGCCCGCACTTCGACTCGATGCTGGTGAAGCTGACCTGCCGCGGACGCGATTATCCCACTGCCGTTGCCCGTGCCCGCCGTGGCCTGGCCGAGTTCCGCATCCGTGGCGTATCCACCAACATTCCGTTCCTCCAGGCAGTGCTGGCAGATCCGGACTTCAACGCCGGGAACGTTGCTACTGACTTCATCGACAAGCGCCCTGAATTGCTGAAGTCGCACATCCCTTCGGACCGCGGCACCAAGCTGCTCACCTGGCTTGCCGATGTCACGGTCAACAAGCCCAACGGCGACCTGAAAGTCCAGTCGGACCCCGCCAGCAAGCTGCCGGTCATCGATGGTCCTGTGCCGACGTCGGGCTCCCGCCAGCGGCTGCTTGAACTAGGTCCGGAGGGCTTCGCGAAGGCGCTGCGCGAGCAGGAAGCCCTGGCGGTTACGGACACCACGTTCCGTGATGCACACCAGTCGCTGTTGGCCACCCGAGTCCGTACCCGCGACCTCGTGGCCGCCGGGCCGGCGGTGACGGCATTGCTGCCCGAGCTTCTGTCCGTGGAGGCCTGGGGCGGTGCAACGTACGACGTCGCGCTCCGCTTCCTTGGTGAGGACCCCTGGGACCGCTTGGCTGCTTTGCGGCAGGCGCTGCCCAACACGTGTATCCAGATGTTGCTCCGTGGACGCAACACGGTGGGCTACACGCCGTACCCCGAGGAGGTCACGGAGGCATTCGTCAACGAAGCCGCCGCGACCGGCATCGACATCTTCCGGATCTTCGATGCCCTGAACGACGTGAACCAGATGGCTCCGGCCATCCGCGCAGTCCGGGCAACAGGAACGGCAGTGGCCGAAGTGGCACTTTGCTACACCGGCAACCTCCTGGATCCGGAAGAGGACCTGTACACCCTGGACTACTACCTGGACCTGGCCCAGAAGATCGTCGACGCCGGCGCCCACATCCTGGCCATCAAGGACATGGCGGGACTCCTGCGTCCGGCCGCCGCCGCCAAGCTGGTTTCGGCCCTGCGCGAGCGCTTCGACCTCCCGGTCCACCTGCACACGCACGACACCGCAGGCGGACAGCTCGCCACCCTGCTCGCCGCCGTCGAGGCCGGAGTTGACGCGGTGGACGTCGCCGCGGCGTCCCTGGCCGGCACCACCAGCCAGCCGGCTGCGTCGGCGTTGGTTGCCGCTTTGGCCAACACCCCTCGGGATACGGGCCTCAGCCTGGAAAACGTCGGCGCCCTGGAGCCCTACTGGGAAGCAGTGCGCCGCGTCTACGCACCGTTCGAGTCGGGCCTTCCGGGTCCCACAGGCCGGGTCTACAAGCACGAGATCCCGGGCGGCCAGCTGTCCAACCTTCGGCAGCAGGCCATTGCCCTGGGGCTCGGTGAACAGTTCGAAGCCATTGAGGACATGTACACCGCCGCCGACCGGATCCTCGGGCGCCTGGTCAAGGTGACCCCGTCATCGAAGGTCGTCGGTGACCTCGCCCTCCACTTGGTGGGCCTGAACGCCGATCCTGCGGACTTCAACGAGAACCCGCAGAACTACGACATCCCGGATTCCGTGATCGGTTTCCTGTCCGGCGAGCTTGGAGATCCTCCCGGAGGCTGGCCTGAGCCGTTCCGCACCAAGGCCCTCCAGGGCAGGAGCGTCAAGGTACGCGATGTAGAGATCAGCGCCGAAGACAGTGCCGCCCTCAAGGCCGACTCGAAGACGCGCCAGCAGACGCTGAACCGCCTGCTTTTCGCCGGGCCCACCAAGGACTACCTCAAGAGCCTTGAAACCTATGGCAATGTCTCCGTCCTTGACACCCGCGACTACCTGTATGGCCTGCAGCGCGGCCAGGAGCACGTCATCGAGTTGGAAAAGGGTGTCCGCCTGATCGCCCAGCTCGAAGCCGTCTCCGACCCGGACGAGAAGGGCATGCGGACGGTGATGTGCACACTCAACGGCCAATCGCGTCCCGTGGTTGTCCGCGACCGTTCCGTCGTCAGCAACGTCAAGGCTGCAGAGAAGGCCGACCCCGCCCAGCCGGGCCAGGTTGCCGCACCGTTCGCGGGGGCCGTCACGGTCACGGTGAAGGAGGGCGACGAGGTCAAGGCCGGCGATACGGTGGCCACGATCGAGGCAATGAAGATGGAAGCGTCCATCACGACGCCGGTGGCCGGCAAGGTCTCTCGCCTGGCCATCTCCTCGGTCGAGCAGGTCCAGGGCGGGGACTTGCTCCTCGTAGTGGGCTAGCCCGATCGGACCCGGAAAACCAGGGAGCGCAAAAGAGCCCCGCCGGAACTGTTCAGAACAGTTCCGGCGGGGCTCCCGTGTATGTGCCGCCTTTTAGGGTTTGCGTATTTCTTGCTCAGCCTGCGCGGGGAGCGGAGTACATCTCTTCAATCACGGCGTCGAAATCCTTCATGACCTGGGCCCTCTTGACCTTGAGGGAAGGGGTGAGGTGGCCGGACGCTTCAGTGAAGTCGGAGGCGACGATCCGGAAAGCCTTGATGGCCTCGGCCTGGGACACGGACTGGTTGGCCTTGCTGATGAGCTCCTGAACGGCAGCTTTCACCACGGCGTGGTTGGCGGCTTCGGCCAGTGACGTCGTCGAGGGCAGGCCGTGGCGCTCCAGCCATCCGGGCAGGGCTTCCTCGTCCAGGGTCACCAGTGCGCCGATGAAGGGGCGGTTGTCGCCGACCACCAGCACCTGGGAGACGAGCGCATCCGCCCGAATCTGGTCTTCGAGCAATGCCGGCACCACGTTCTTGCCGCCGGCAGTGACAATGATTTCCTTTTTGCGGCCGGTGATCTTGAGGAAGCCGTCGCCATCCAACTGTCCGATGTCGCCGGTACGGAACCACCCGTCGTCGAACGTTTCGGCGGTGAGGTCCTCGCGCCCGTGGTAGCCGCGCATCACGCACACTCCCTTGGCGAGAATCTCGCCGTCGTCGGCGATCTTCACCGAGTTGCCCGGCAGGGGAGCGCCCACCGTACCGATCTTGATCCGGGACGGGCGGTTGACGGAGATGGGTGCAGTGGTCTCCGTCAGGCCGTATCCTTCCAGGATCTGCAGGCCGATCCCTTGGAAGAAGTGGCCCAGGCGCACTCCGAGCGGCCCTCCGCCGGAGACGGCATGGGACACCTGGCCGCCCATGGCGGCCCGCAGCTTGCCGTAGACCAGTTTGTCGAACAAGGCATGCTTGAGCTTGAGGCCCAGCCCCACGGATCCGGATTCCCGGGCCTTCGAGTAGGCAATCGCGGTGTCCGCAGCGCGGTGGAAGATGGCGCCCTTGCCGCCGTCTTCGGCTTTGGTCAGTGCGGAGTTGTAGACCTTTTCGAACACCCTGGGAACGGCGAGGATGAACGTTGGCTGGAAGCTTTGCAGGTCGGCCAACAGGTTCTTGATGTCCGGCGTGTGCGCCACTTTGACTCCGCCGGCCACGGCAAGCACGGAGATGAACCGGGCGAACACGTGGGCGAGGGGGAGGAACATGATGGTCTTGGCCGATTCCTTGACCACTTCCGGGATGGCAAGCCTGGCGTTCTCGGACAACTCGACGAAGTTGCCGTGGGTCAGTTCACACCCCTTGGGGCGGCCGGTGGTACCGGACGTGTAGATGATCGTGGCCAGGTCATTGAGGCCGGCTGCCGAACGGCGGGCTTCCAGTTGCTCGTCGGAGACCCCCGAACCGGCAGCACGCAGGACGTCGAGTCCTGCTCCGTCCAATTGCCAGACGTGTGCCACGGAACTGATGTCTTCCGCAGCTACGGCCTGGCGGATGACGTTCTCATGGTGGGCGCTTTCACCGAAGGCCGCCACGGCCGCGGAGTCGCCAAGATTCCATGCCACCTGCGAAGGAGACGATGTTTCGTAGATCGGCACCGAAACGGCTCCGGCAAACCAGATCGCGAAATCCACCAGCGACCACTCGTAGCGGGTGCGGGACATGATGCCAACGCGGTCTCCGGGTCCCACGCCGCTGGCGATGAGACCTTTGGCGAGGACCTTCACGTCGGCCAGGAACTCCGTTGCGCGGATGTCCTGCCACTGACCTGCACCGTCCAGCTTGGCGAAAAGCGCTGGATTGGACGCCTTTGCGGCCTCCCGGATAACAAGGTCCGTGATGTTGGTTTCAGGGGAAACATTAATAAGGGGAGGAACACTAAATTCGCGCACGGTAGCTCCTTTGATATCCACGGGCCGCGAGGGGCACTTTTCACTCTAGTATGCCGACTCGAGGAAGTGTGTCCGATTTCACCTACTGGCGAGTAACTTTACGGATTCGCTGCCGTTTTGGGCAACTTCACGCCATAAAGGGCCTTCCGGCGCCCTCGGAGCGTTTCTCGCGGAGGCACGCGGAATAGGATGATGGGATGCCCCAACACCGGTCCAGTTCGCGCCCCGGGCTCCGGCCCTCCTTCGGATCCCGCAAAGATGTTCCCTGGGCACCCCGGCGGAACCATCTTGGCCGCAGGGGACTTGCCATCGGCATCGACATCGGCGGAACAAAAGTGGCAGCGGGCGTCGTGGACGCCGACGGCCGCGTCCTGGCCGAAGCCCGCCGGTCAACTCCGGGAGCGGACCCGCGCGCGGTGGAGCGAACCATCGTGGAACTCGTTGATGAGTTGAGCGCCGGGCATCGCATCTCTTCTGTCGGAATCGGGGCAGCCGGTTGGATGGACCTCGACGGCGGCACGGTGCTGTTCAGTCCCCATCTGGCCTGGCGCAACGAGCCACTGAGGGACAGCCTGCAGAACCTGCTGCGGCGCCCGGTGCTGCTGACGAACGACGCCGATGCCGCCGCCTGGGCGGAGTGGCGCTTCGGTGCGGGGCAGGGGGAGAGCCGGCTGGTCTGCATCACCCTGGGTACCGGAATCGGGGGCGCCATGGTGATGGACGGCCGCGTAGAGCGCGGCCGCTATGGCGTCGCCGGCGAATTCGGCCACCAGATCATTTTCCCCGGCGGACACCGCTGTGAATGCGGCAACCGTGGCTGCTGGGAACAGTACGCCTCAGGCAATGCCCTGGGACGCGAGGCACGACAACTGGTGAAGACGAATTCCCCGGAAGGCCGCGCCCTCCTGGAGAAAGCCGGTGGTGACGCGGACAGCATCACCGGGGCAACCATCACGGCGCTGGCGCTGGCCGGCGATGCCACGTCCAGGGAACTCATCGCAGATCAGGGCGAGTGGCTGGGGCTGGGTTTGGCCAACCTCGCTGCCGCGCTGGATCCCGGCATGTTCGTCATCGGCGGCGGGTTGTGCGACGCCGGCGACCTCCTCGCCGATCCAGCCAGGGCGGCTTTTGCCAAAAACCTGACGGGCAGGGGCTTCAGGCCCATGGCCCGGATCGAGCTCGCGGCGCTTGGTCCGCGGGCGGGAATGATCGGCGCAGCGGATCTCTCCCGCGTCAGCGGACGGGCCTACAGCTAACGCCCCGGCCACGACGGTCAAGTCCGGTGGCCAACTCCGGTGGTCAACGCAGCGCCGCGCAGGCACTTGCATGCGGGCGCCGAGGCACCTAGATGCGGGCGCCGTCGTCGTACTCGTCTTTTTCATGCGGCAGCCGCATGATCAGGTACACCACCGAGGCGACGAACGCCGCAACAATCCCCAGGACGGCCGCCAGCGGGGCGGACCGCCAGAACATCGCAGTGAACAGGAGTGCGATGGGACCGCCCACCGCACCGAGCCAGGCCAGCATGGTCAATGGTTCGGTTCCGGCAAGGCTGGGCGGTTCTTCCGGGACGAAATCGCCGTCATCAGCGTCGTCGACCTCGTAATCCCGTGGCCCTGCCGGAGACTCTTCCTGGCCGTTACGGCGATCCGGGCGATCCTCGCTGGGGTCTTCTGCCGGTGTCGCAGACGTCGCCAACCCCAGGGGGTCGAATGCGCTGAAGGGCTTCCGCGCCGGCGGTACGATCCCGGGTGCCCCGGCATCCGGCCGCCCGTGCTCCTCCGCGGAATCCCCGGAGGAGGACGACGTAGACTCCAGCCGCGCCACCAAGTCCAGCCAAACGGCGTCGTCGTCCTTATTGGCGCTCTGGTCGGCAGGGTCCGGATCAGGCCTGGTCATTGGCTTTGTCCCTATCCAGCGAGCGGTCCCCGGACGCGAGGTCGCCAAGCCGTTTGTTCATGAAGTCCACCGTGCCGGCAAAGATGGCCGGGGCGTCGTTGTCCAGCGTGGCCACGTGGTAGCTGTTGTCGAGGTAGCTGATTTCAACGGGAGCCTGGACCCGCGACTGCAGGAACTGCAGGCTGGCATTCGAGACGACCTTGTCCACCGTGGACCGGAACACCCTGACAGGAGCCGTTATGCGGGGGAGGATTCCCGCAGTGTCTTTGTACATCTTCTTCAACTGGTGGGCCGCGGCTACGGGGGTCCGGGCGTAGGCGCCCTCGTCCTGGTCCGGCTTGAGGATATCGTTGGCAATCGCCGGAGTGCTTTTGACCACGTACTTCAGGGCCGCAACGACTGCGGCCCGCGGGTCATCGAGCACCATTCCCGGATTGACCACGATGGTCCCTGCCACGGGCCGGGTGGCAGCTATGCGCAAGGCCAGCGTGCCGCCCATAGACAAGCCGGCGGCGAAGACGTAATCGCATTCGGACGCCATTTCCAGGTAAGCATCGTCCACCGCCCTGTGCCATTCCCGCCACGACCGCGTGGCCATGTCCTGCCATGTGGTTCCGTGGCCGGGCAGCAACGGAAGGTTAACCGCAAAACCGGCCGCCGCCAGGTGCTCGGCCCAAGGCCGGACGCTGTGCGGGGAACCCGTGAACCCGTGGGACATGACGACGCCCACCCTTGGGCCGGTACCGGAGAAGGCGCTGCGGAAGGGCGAGAAATCGGGAAGCACTTTCATGATGTCTCCGAGGCTACTCTGTCCTTGGCATGTTGACGCAAAAACCGTGCTGATTCTTCGAAGATGGTCGGTGCATCGACGTCCAGGGTGGCCACATGTCCGCTTCTTGGCAGCGGGACCACCTTCAGCTGTTCCCGATCCATGTGCTTGGTGATGGCTTTGAGGGAGCTTGGCGGAATGACACCGTCCACGGCGGACTTGAAGACCAAAGCCGGCGCCTTGACATGGGGGAGGGCGCGTGTGGCCTGGCCGAAAAGCTTCTTGAGTTCGTGGACGGACGCCAACGGCGTCTTCGAGTAATCGCCGTCCTCAGTGACTGCGGCCGTTGGCGCTTCCTCTTCGATGGGCGTGGTGGTGCGCATGACGTATTTGAGGGCACCTATGTAGCGGACCCTGCGATCGTAGAAGCTAAGGCCGGGGTTGACCAGGACCACGCCCGGCACCGGGTGCCTGGAAGCTGCCCGCAGTGCCACGGCTCCACCCATGGACAGGCCGGCCACGAAGCAAGCATCCGTCTTTGCCTCGAGGTCGAGGTAGCTGGATTCGAACGTCCGGTACCAGTCCTGCCATGTGGTGGTGGCCAGGTCACGCCAGTTTGTTCCATGCCCGGGAAGGAGGGGGACTGAGACGGCGAAACCCTGCCGGGCGAGGTATTCGGCCCAAGGCAGGATGCTGAGGGGGCTGCCGGTGAATCCATGGCAGATGGCTACGCCCGTCGAAGCATTTTCACCGTGCCCCGGGTGATGGAAAGCGAGCGGGGCGCCGGGTTGGTTGCGTTCCGTCATGGCACCATCGTGTCACTGTTCCACGCATTTCTCACTGGAGTAGGGTTGCTGTTGAATCCCGGCCGTGAAGCGGTCGGAAACAGCCAAGCCGGCGGTGGTGAGAGGACGAGCGTGTTCTATTGGGTCATGAAGAGGATCTTCCTGGGTCCCGTCCTGAAACTGTTGTTCAGGCCGTGGGTCAAGGGTTTGGACAATGTCCCCGACACGGGTGCCGCGATCCTCGCCTCCAACCACTTGTCCTTTTCGGACTCCATTTTCCTCCCGTTGATGGTTCACCGTCCCGTGATCTTCCTGGCCAAGTCGGAGTACTTCACGGGCAAGGGAATCAAGGGCCGGCTGACGGCGCTGTTCTTCAGGCTCAGCAACCAGCTGCCCATGGACCGCTCCGGGGGCGCTGCCTCCGAGATGTCCCTGCAAGCCGGAAAGGACGTACTCAACTCCGGGGGCCTGCTGGGCATCTACCCGGAAGGGACCCGCAGTCCCGACGCCCGGTTGTACCGCGGCAAGGTGGGCGTAGCCAGGCTCGCCCTGCAGTCGCGGGTACCCGTCATACCGGTAGCGATGATCGGCACCGAGAAAGTGCAGCCGATCGGCAAGCGACTGCCCAACATCCGCCGGATCGGGATCATCTTCGGGCAGCCCCTGGACTTCAGCCGCTACTACGGCATGGAAGATGACAGGGTCATCCAACGCGCTGTGACAGACCAGATCATGTACGAACTGATGCGGCTTTCCGGCCAGGAATATGTGGACGAGTACGCTGCGGTGGTCAAAGCACGGCTGGCGGGCAAGGGGCCCGAGCCGGTGCACAAGGTTGAAGCCGCAGAGGAGTCGCCGAGTGATATTGCCGAAGACCGCGATGAGCCCGTAGCCGAGCCCGGCGATGACACTGCCGGGGGTTCCGGGAAACTGTGACGCCTCCCGCCGGGTGGGTTACGGCAGCAGTGCCCCAACCCCGGCGAAGGCTACTACTCTTGTAGGGTGACTGAGCTATCCGCGAACCCCGCACCATCAGCAGCAGATCCGCTTGCGAGCACCGCCCAGAGCGGCGCGGCGGACTACCCCGGGCTCGACGCCTGGCGGGACCTGCCCATTTCCCAGCAGCCTTCATGGGCAGACCAGGAAGTCTTCAAGGCCACGGTCAAGGAACTCTCGATCGTGCCGCCGCTGGTTTTTGCCGGCGAGGTGGACGTCCTGCGGGACCGTTTGGCTGCGGCAGCGCAGGGCAAGGCCTTCCTCTTGCAGGGCGGTGACTGCGCGGAGACTTTCGAGGCAGCCACGGCTGACAAGATCAGCGCCCGGGTCAAGACCATCCTGCAGATGGCCGTTGTCCTCACCTACGGTGCCGCCATGCCCGTCATCAAGATGGGCCGCATGGCCGGCCAGTTCGCCAAGCCCAGGTCCTCGAACGACGAGACCCGAAACGGCGTGACCCTCCCGGCTTACCGGGGAGACATCGTCAACGGCTACGACTTCACCCCTGAGTCACGCGCGCACGACGCCGGAAGGATGTTGCAGGCCTACCGCACGTCTGCTTCCACGCTCAACCTCATCCGTGCGTTCACGCAAGGCGGCTTTGCTGACCTTCGCCTGGTGCACCAGTGGAACAAGGGCTTCACCGAGAACCCTGCACACGCACGCTACGAGTCCCTGGCCCGCGACATCGACCGTGCCATCAAATTCATGGATTCCTGCGGGGCTGACTTCGAAGCCCTCAAGCGGGTGGAGTTCTTCGCCAGCCACGAGGCCCTCCTGCTCGACTACGAGCGGGCCCTCACCCGCATCGACTCGCGCACCGGCCTGCCCTACGACACGTCGGCGCATTTCCTTTGGATCGGCGAGCGGACCCGCGAACTCGATCACGCCCACGTGGACTTCCTGTCCCGGGTCCGCAACCCCATTGGCGTCAAGCTTGGCCCCGGCACGTCCGGCGACGACGCCCTGCGGTTGATCGACAAGCTGGACCCGAACCGCGAACCCGGCCGCCTGACATTCATCACCCGCATGGGCGCCAAGAACATCCGCGAGAAGCTGCCCGCCGTCGTCGAACGCGTGACTGCCTCGGGCGCCCAGGTGCTCTGGGTGACTGATCCGATGCACGGCAATACCGTCACCTCGCCCAACGGCTACAAGACCCGTAACTTTGACGACGTCATTGATGAAGTCCGCGGCTTCTTCGAAGTGCACCACTCCCTCGGCACGGTCCCCGGCGGCCTGCACGTCGAGATGACCGGTGACGACGTTGCCGAGTGCCTGGGCGGCGCCGATCCGATCGACCAGGACGCTTTCCTGGACCGTTACGAATCCGTTTGCGATCCGCGTTTGAACCACATGCAGTCGCTGGAGATGGCATTCCTGGTGGCAGGGGCCCTCGCTAAGCGGTAGGTGCGCCGGCAGCAAACCAGCGAAAGGCGCGGTCCGAATCGTCGGGCCGCGCCTTTCGTTTCTCCTCGGCTAGACCACCGTCAGGGTGACCGTTGACCCTTCGGGGACTTCGTTGTTGACCGGGTTTTGGTCGCGCACCGTCCCGAAGAAGCCTCCGAGAATCTTGTTGACGTCAACCTTGAAGCCCAGCTTCTTCAGTTCCCGCTCGGCGTCGCCGGCTTGCTTCCCGATGAAGTTAGGCACCTTCACCATCTTTGGACCCTTGGAAACCGTCAGCGTCACGGTGTCACCCTTGAACAGGTTTCCATTGGCCGGTGCCTGCGAGACGATTGCGCCCTTCGGCACCGTCTTGTCGTTGACCGTCTCAGGCGCGATGACAGCCTTCAGCCCGGCATCCTGAATAGCCTTGACAGCCGCGTCCTGCGGCTGGCCACGGACATCGGGGACCGGGATGGGCTGGGGTCCTTTGGAGACGACCAGCGCCACAGGGGTGCCGTGCCGCACCTCGGTGCCCTTCGCAGGGTCCTGGGAAAGCACGACGCCGGCCGGTACTTTGTCGTCGTAGGCTTCGGTGACGTTGCCCAGTGCCATTTCCGCAGCGTTCAGGGTAGCTTTGGCCTCGTCCAGCGTCCCTCCCGTCAGGCCCGGCAACGCGAAGAGCTGGGCCCCCTTGGAGACAAAGAGCGTGATGGGCTGGAATTTCCGGACCTGGGACCCGGGCGGCGGTTCGGTTCCGACCGCCATGCCCGGCGGGATGTCGTCGTCGAAGACGTCCCGTGGTTCCGACTGGAACCCTGCGGTCCGCAGGAGCTGCTGTGCTTCCGCTACGGTCTTGCTCTTCACTTCGGGCACGGTGCCTGGTGAACCCGGGCCCATTCCGAAGAACCACCCGGCAGACGCGGCCAGAACGGCGAGGATCACCACCACAACCGTCCAGATGACTCCCCGCCTGCGAGGGTTGCCCTCGCGCAGCGGACGGACCGGAGTAGCTGCGGCCCGGGCGCGGTCCTTGACCTCTTGCCGTTGCATCCGTTTTAGCTCGCGCTTACCTGGCTGCGGGGTACTCGTATCCACCCCGGAGACTATCCCGCCCGGCCGGGGCCGGGGCGGGACGGAAGCAGCCATCACGGTGGTGGGATTGCTCTGTTGTGCAATGAACTCGGTCGGGGCGGCGGTGGTGCGGATAGACTCCGTGCGCTGATCCATGGCGTCCCCGCGGCCCGGTACGGCGGGCATCGCGCCGGGTGTGGAGGAGGGCTGGCGGTGGTCGAGCTGTTCGTCGCTCAGCGTGGTTCGAATGTGCCGCAGCTCCGTGAGCAGGGCAGTACCGTCCACCGGCCTGTTCTCGGCATCCACCGCGGTGCACCATTGCACCAGTTCGTCGAGGTCCTGGGCCAGGCCCGGAGCAAGCTGCGAGGGTTTGCCCACGGACGAGTTGACGTGCTGGTAGGCCACTTGGATGGGGGAGTCCCCGGCGTAAGGCTGTTGTCCGGTGAGCATTTCGTAGAGCATGATGCCCGCGGAATAAATGTCACTGCGGGCATCGGCGGCCTGGCCCATCACCAGCTCCGGCGCAAGGTAGGCGACCGTGCCGATCAAAGCCCCTGTACTGGTGGTGGCCGTGACAGCCCGGGACAGCCCAAAGTCGCCCACTTTGATGCGTCCGTCGTCGGCGATCAGCACGTTCTCCGGCTTCACGTCCCTGTGGATGAGGCCGGAGTTGTGCGCCGCAGCAAGCCCTTCGATGACAGGATCCAACAGTGCCAGCGCCAGGCGCGGGGGCAGGGCGCCCTGTTGGTTGAGGACGTCCCTGAGGGTGTGGCCTTGGACGTACTCCATCACCAGATAGGCAATGTGGCCATCCTCCCCTTGGTCCAGGACACCCACGACGTGCGGGTGCGAGAGGCGCGCGGCCGACTTTGCCTCGCGGCTCAACCGTTCCAGGAACACCTGGTCGTTCGCCAGGTGGGGGTGGAGGACCTTGAGGGCGACGTCGCGTTCCAACCGCTGGTCCGTCGCCAAATAGACCGTGGACATTCCGCCGCTGGCCAGGCGTGAGCGTACCTGGTAGCGCCCGTCCACAGTTGTGCCGATCAGGTGGTCCTGCGTAGCTTCTTGCACCCTATGATCCTAATCGAGGCAAGGAAAAGGCCCGAATTCCTGCGGAATCCGGGCCCCGTCCATGATGCATGGCCAGGTCTAGCCAAACGTGCGTTGACGCGCCTTGATCGACTCGACGTAGCGTTTGGTGTCGTCGTACATGCCGTACTTGCTGACGGAGTACTGGCCCTGGTAGTAGCCTGCGATCGCAGTGTCCAGGTCCTTGCTGGTGGCGATGAGTGCACGGATGATGGCCACACCGGCCGTGGCATTGTCGTACGGATCCAGGAGGTTGAGCTTCCGGCCCACCAGGTCGGAAGCCCACTGTCCGGACGACGGAATCACCTGCATGGTGCCGATGGCATTGGCAGGGGAGACGGCGCGCTGGTCGAAGCCGGACTCCTGCTCAGCGAATGCCAGGGCCAGGGACGGGCTGACGCCCATGCGGCGGGCGGTATCGGCAACGATGGTCTTCATCTCGGCCCTGCTGGGAACCGGCGATGCATTCAACAGCGCCTTGTTTTCGTTCGCGGAGCTGACCACGGCCGGCGGGTAGGTGAAGCCAAGGAAGGTGCTTGGGACCAGGGGCTTGGTGTCCCCGGCCGGCTGCAAGGCACCGCTGCCCGGAACCGTCAGCTTCTGCCCGGGGTAGATCACGGTGGTGGCCGTGACGTTGTTCGCGCTCATGAGCGCGGACAGGGAGACTCCCAGGCGTGAGGCAATGGCACTCAGGGTGTCGCCTGCCTTGATCGTGTAGCTGCCGGTGTTGGCGAGGGCCGGCGACGGCGCAGCCGGCGTGGCGGGTGCCGGGGCCGACGGCGCCGGGGCGGTACCGCCCCCGCTGACCTTGATCTTTTGGCCGGGGTAGATGATGGAGCTTCCGCTCAGGTTGTTCCAGCTGAAGATGCTGGACAGGGGGACGCCGTGCTTGGCCGCGATGGCGCTGAGGGTGTCACCGGGAACCACGGTGTAGGTCGCGGCGGCGTTTGTTGCCGGTGCCGGGGCGGCCGGGGCAGGTGCCGGTTGCGCCGGCTTGGGGGCGCTGCCGGTGAGCTTGATGGTCTGCCCGGGGTAAATGATCGTGGTGGCGGTGAGGTTGTTCAGCCGCAGGAGATCGTTCGTATCCAGGTTGAACCGGTACGCGATGGCACTGATGGTGTCGCCTCTGACGATCTTGTAGGTGTCCGGCGTCGAAGGGGCCATCGGTCGCAGCGCCGAAGGCAGCGTGGAGGCGACGGACTGCGCCGGAATGACAGCGGCCTTTTGTGCCGCTTGGGCCTGCATGGCCGCAGCGAGGGTAGCGGGGATCTTGCGCTGTAGCGGAGCCGGCGCTGCGGTGGCCGGCTGGGCCACGGCGAGCGAGGACAGGACCACGGCAGGAAGCGCAGCCGTGGTAGCCGCGATTACCGGCATGCTCATGGTTCGTTTCGTCGGGCGGGGCGTGGTCATGGATGGTGTCCTCGTCTAGGCAGCGGAGATGGTCAGTGTGACCGCTGTTACCAGTGTTGCCAATGTTACTAATGTTGTACGTGATACGAATGTGATCAGTGTGAATCTCTCACACTTATTCCCGTGGCACAAGAAATCCGCTGGATTCCGGAAAACAAAAAGTGAAATGCCCTCCCGCGATCCGGCCGCATGCTTTTCCTGCGGGGCCTTTTACTGTCGGCTAGGCGAGCGGCGGGTTGGCGTGGCAACCTTGTTCCGTGAGTAATGTAGAAAGCCTTGTTTCCGACTGGTTGCCTTTGCCTGATGTTGCCGAACTGCTCGATGTCAGCATCACCAAAGTGCACGGACTGCTTGATGAGCGCGCACTGGTGGCCATCAAACGCGGTGAACGGAAAATTCGTTCCATCCCTGCTTTGTTCATCCAGGACGGGCATGTAGTTGACAGCCTCAAAGGCACTGTGGCCGTCCTGGGGGACGCCGGCTACAACGACGAAGAACTGATTATCTGGCTGTTCACCCCGGACGAATCCCTGGGTGGCCGTCCCATCGACGCGCTGCGGGAAGGCCGGAAGACCGAAATCCGGCGGCGTGCACAGTCCCTGGCGTGGTAGCTGGCCCGTTCAAGGCCACAACTGAAGATGCCCGACGGCGGCAAGCAGCCGCCGTCGTGCATCTTCAGTAAATCGAAACCCGGGAAAGCTTCTTTAAGCAGCTCGGCTGACCGCGGCTTCCGCCAGGCGGCGGAGCGCCGTCAAGGGCAACTCTGCCAAGGGGAGTTGTTCCAGCGCCGCGAAAGCTGTGTTGCTAAGTTCCGCAATGAGGGACTCCGTGGCTTCCAGTGCACCGCATTCGACAACAATGTGACGGATCCGGTCAACTTCAGCCTGGTTCAGGTCGGGTTTTCCAAGCATTTGGTCTACGTAGGCGGCGTCATCCGCCGAAGCCATGTTGATGGCGAAACCAACCAATACAGTGCGCTTGCCCTCGCGGAGGTCATCCCCGGCTGGCTTTCCGGTGGTCTCCGGATCCCCAAAGACCCCCAGAACGTCGTCACGCATTTGGAAGGCCTCACCCAAGGGCAGCGAGAAGTCCGAGTAGCCCGCGAGCAGTTCCTTTGAGGCTCCCGCCAAGGCCCCGCCCAGCGCGAGTGGATGCTCAGTGGAGTATTTTGCCGATTTGTACCTGATGATCGCCTTGGCGCGCTCTACCGAGCCGGACCGGTCCCGGACGGGTCCGGCCACTTCTTCGAGGATGTCCAGGTATTGGCCTGCCATGACCTCGGCGCGCATCAGGTTGAAGATGCGGCGGGCTTCGGTGCCTGCGGCGGCCCGAAGTCCCACGCGCGTGAAGGCCTCTTCACTGAAGGACAGGCAAAGATCGCCGGTGAGTATTGCTGCCGCATGACCGAAGCGTTCAGCGTCCAGGGCCCAGCCGTTGTCCGAATGCAGTTGACTGAAGCGCTTGTGGACGCTGGGGCCGCCCCGCCGGGTGTCGGAGCGGTCAATAATGTCGTCGTGGATCAACGCGGCGGCCTGGAACAGTTCAAGGGCACAGCCGGCTGTGAGGATTTCGTCATCCCCGGCTGCGCCGCCGGCCCCCCGCCAGCCCCAATAACACATCAGGGCGCGCATCCGCTTGCCTCCGGACACGAGGTTGGAGATCGAGTCCAGCAGCGGGGCAACGTCCGGTGAAATGGGGGCCATAAGGTCCTGTTGGGCGGACAAGAAGGAAGTCAGTTCTCCCGAAACGCCTGCGATGAATGCTGACTGCTCTTCGGCTAGTTGTTCCACGGGACTCACTTAACGGAACCGGCCGCCACGTTGGCGCCAATAGTGAAGGTGGAAACGCCTTCCTTCTGCCGCACGGACAGGTTCACGGTTTCACCATCGCCCCTGATGAAGTCGATCGACGTGACGTTGCCCACCGCTTCAGGACCAGGAACCACCTTGAAGCCCTGGGCCTCCAAGGATGCCTTGTAGAACTCCACCACTCCCTCCGGCGGAGCCTTCACGGTGCCCACCAGTGCCACCGTGGCGGGGGAGGCTGCTTTATCGAAGCTGCTGGACCGGACCGAGGTCTTGGGCATGACGGGGATCAACTGCTGGGGGAAACCCTCAACCAGCGCTCCGACCGTAGCGGTTGCGCTCGGCGCCGGTGCCGGGGCCGTGCTGCTTCCGGAGGGCGTTGCAGTTGCAGAGGCACTGCCCGCAGAAGGTGACGCCGAAACGGGAGCGCTGGATGATGCTCCGGAGGAGGGGGCGGCAGAACCGCCGGATGGCTGGGTGCAAGCCGAGGCCGTTATGGCAACGCCAACGGCGAGCAGGGCGAGCCCTCGCGTTCGGGGAGTTCCAGAGAGCTTCACGGGGATGTCCTTCCTTGGGGTGACACCGGGGCTTGGCGTGGGCTGACGCCGGGCTGAGCCTCCAGTTTAGTCAGTGGCCGGGCATAGTATTGCCGTTGTGAGGCACGATGTACCGGGACCCGGCCCTGGAGATAGCCGGAAGTCCCACCGCACCCCGGAAGAATTGCTGCAGCAGATGCGTCGGACAAGCATTCTGCACGTGGACATGGATGCCTTCTTCGTGTCCGTCGAATTGCGCAGCAGGCCTGACCTGCGGGGCAAACCCGTGATCGTCGGCTTCCCGGCTGAGCGATCGGTGGTGCTCTCAGCGTCCTACGAAGCTAGGGCGACCGGCGTCAAGTCCGCAATGCCCATGGCCATCGCCATGCGGATGTGTCCGGCCGCCATCATCATCGAACCGAGGCACAAGCTCTACTACCAGGTCTCCGGGCAGATCATGAATATCTTCTCGTCCATCACGGACCTCGTGGAGCCACTGAGCGTGGATGAGGCGTTCCTTGATGTCAAGGGAGCCATCCGACGCCTGGGATCCCCCTTGGACATCGGGCACATGATCCGGGCCCGGGTTCAGTCCGAGCTTGGCATCACGGCCTCAGTGGGCATCGCCGGCACCAAGTTAGTGGCCAAAATAGCTTCCACGCGGTGTAAGCCGGACGGCATCCTGCAGATCGATGCGGAAGATACCCTGTCCTACCTTCACAGCCTTCCGGTGAATGCCTTGTGGGGCGTGGGTGGCCGAACAGGCGAAGTCCTTGCCCGCCTCGGTATCAGGACCGTTGCCGACGCTGCAGCAACTCCCGTGGCGTCCTTGAAGAAGGTCCTCGGAGCCGCCGGCGAGCACGTGCACAGGCTCTCCCTGGGAATCGATCCCCGTCCCGTGACGCCCACCCGCTTGGAAAAGAGCATCGGAGCGGAGGAGACGTTCAGCACGGACACCACTGATCCCGCACTGCTCAACCGTGAGTTGCTGAGGCTTTCCCATCGCACCGCCACCCGGCTCCGCAGCTCGGACATGCTGGCCCGTACCATCGCCTTGAAGCTGCGGTATGCGGACTTCTCCACCGTTACCAGAAGCCGGACCCTGCACACGCCGGTTGACAGTGCCCAGTTGATCTATGAGGTGGCAGTTGGTTTGCTTGAGTCGCTGGGGCCGAGGGCCCAGAGCGTGCGCTTGGTGGGCGTCAGGGCAGAACAGTTGGAACCGGCCGCACGGACGTCCATGCAATTGAGCCTGGATGGCAGGGACGACAACTGGCGGGCTGCCGAGCAGGCCCTTGACCGGGTAGCTGAGCGTTTTGGTTCAAAGACACTCCTGCCGGCCGCTCTCCTGGAACGGGCGAGGCAGGCGGAAGACCAATGACTCCGACCCCCGGCATTGCCCGAAATGCCCCCGTCAGGTGTGCTCAGGCCGTCTTTCAGAACAGCGCTGGACAAACTATCCTAAGGAGTACAAATATCCAGATCGTCTGGACTGCTGATCGGAAAGTTCGGGTCCCGGGAAATCCGCCAGGGCGGCGGGGGTAACGGGGAACGAATTTTCAGGCTTGTTCGTTCTGAATCACAGACGCACAAGCCACGGTTTTTCCAGACGCCGGCTGACTTAAGGAGGTCGCGATGCCCCTGTCGGAGCACGAACAGAAGTTGCTCGAACAACTTGAGAAGCAGCTTCATGAGGACGATCCAAAGTTTGCCAACACCATGGGTTCGGATCCCATCCGCAGCTGGTCCACCAGGCACGTCATCATAGGTGTGCTGGGCGCCATTGCAGGCATCCTTTTGTTGCTCGTTGGAGTGTCACTCCAGCAAATCTTTGTGGGAGTTCTGGGTTTCATTGTCATGGGGGCCGGCGTGTACTTCGCCACACTCCGCGGTACGGCATTCGCCAAGGGGCGGAAGGGCAAGCCGGGCAAGGCCAAGTCGAAGAGTTCCTTCATGAGCAGCCTCGAAGAGCGCTGGGACGAACGCCGCGGGGACGACTCCTGACCGTTCGCCTTTTGCCGACGCGCTGATGGATGCTGCCTGACAGCCTCCTCCAAGCCGACTTGCTTCCGGGCGACTTGTTCAGTCTGCGTGGCCAGCCAGCATTTTCAATGAGCTTGTTCAGTCAGCCCCTATTCTTGAGTCAGCGACCTGCCGGTCCTTGATTCTTTTCTTTGAGTCCTCGATTGATGCGGGGCGCCCTGGAGTTGTGGAGCGCCCAACATCCTGGAATCACAGCTTTGTTGAATCCGAGCATTCCCGAAGCCGATCATTGCCGGGCCCGTTGCGGGTCCTTTTTCTGTTTAACGGACCGCTCTGTTTAGCGGACCGCCCCGTATAAACGCCCGCTCTGTTGAATGGCCCGCTCTGCGGTCCAGGCCCGCAGCCCGGTCCTGTGGCCCGCGGCGCCCTCCACTTCCATCCTCGGGGACGTTCTTACCCCACTTGTCCCCACTGCGGCCCCGGCCAGGGCGGCATGCGCTTGGTTCTGCGCTGCTCCCGCCCCGGACAACGCGCCCGGGGCGGGACTGAGCCTCCACCTCGCCCCATCGCCGGGAATTCCGCGTCACGGCGCCGCTCTGGAAACCCAAAGTGGTGGAGAAACGCGTCCATCTACGTTGACTGTGGTGCTTTGTGGAGTAAAGTGGAGCGCATAAGAGGGTAATGGCATAGCAGGGTATGAGCGGGCACCTTAGTTGAGGGGCGGTGGGCCGGTGTTTCTTGGCACCCATTCGCCGCGTCTCGATGAGAAGGGCCGGATCATACTTCCCGCCAAGTTCCGTGAGGAGCTTGCGGCGGGCCTGGTCCTCACACGGGGGCAGGAGCGATGCATTTACGTCTTCAGTCAGAAGGAATTCGAACGCATTCACGAATCGATGCGGGAGGCACCGCTGTCCTCCAAGCAGGCTCGTGATTACATTCGGGTCTTTCTGTCCGGGGCCTCTGACGAAGTACCTGACAAGCAGGGGCGCGTGACGATTCCGCCGGCGCTTCGGGCATACGCAGGGCTTGGCCGCGAGCTGGCTGTTATTGGAGCCGGTACCCGGGCCGAGATCTGGGACGCCGAGGCTTGGAATGAGTACCTCGCCGAGAAGGAAGCTGCCTTCTCAGAAACGGATGACGACCATCTTCCGGGCTTCTTCTAGCCGGTAGGGGGAGTCCTCCTGTTCTTGGATGGGATCTCCAGCCGCCCATCGTTCTGCTTTCCTGGCTCAACTTCCCCGGAGCCAGGCCGGCGGGACGGTAGGCGCGGATGGGGATCCGATCCAAGAAAGACGCAAGCAGGGCTAGTGAGGAAAGAGGAGGCAGCGTGGAGGAGCAGGACGCGGCGAAGCCGACATCGGAACGCCACGTGCCCGTCTTGAAGGACCGCTGCATCAATCTCTTGGCTCCCGGTTTTGAAGCCGCACGGAAACGCGGGGAAACGCCGGTAGTCATCGATGCCACGCTTGGCATGGGCGGCCATTCCGAAGCCATGCTGCAGCGCTTCGGGGATCTGCATCTGGTGGGAATCGATCGCGACCAAGAGGCCTTGGCGCTTGCCGGTGCGCGACTTGAACCCTTCAGCGCACGTACGGACCTGGTTCATGCCGTCTATGACGAGATAGCCGAGGTCCTGGAGGATCTCGGCATTCCCGAAGTCCACGGCGTCCTCATGGACCTGGGTGTTTCCTCCCTGCAGCTTGACGAGCGGGAGCGGGGCTTCGCCTACTCCTATGATGCTCCGCTGGACATGCGCATGGACACTAGCCGGGGCCAGACAGCGGCAGACGTAGTCAATACGTACAGCGAAGAAGACCTGGTGCGCATTATCCGTAAGTGGGGCGAGGAGAAGTTCGCCGGAAGGATCGCCAACAGGATCGTTCGAGCCCGCGAACAGAAGCCGTTTGCGACCACCGGTGAGCTGGTCGAAGAGATCCGGGCCGTAGTCCCAGCTGCCGCTGCAAAGAGCGGTGGCCACCCAGCCAAGCGAACCTTCCAGGCCTTGCGCATTGAAGTCAACGAGGAACTGGATGTCCTGGAGCGGGCCGTTCCGGCAGCAGTTGCGGCAACGGCGTTGGGGGGCCGGGTCGTGGTGATGTCCTACCACTCCCTCGAAGACAAGATCGTGAAGTCCGTCTTCCAAGCAGGTTCCAAGTCTTCGGCTCCCTTGGGTTTCCCCGTTGAATTGGAAGAGCACAAGCCGGAACTCAAAACCCTTACCAAAGGCACTGAGGTGCCTACCCCAGCGGAAATTGCCGAGAACCCACGCGCGGCGTCTGCCCGGTTGCGGGCCGTGGAGCGCATCAAACCGAGGAGAGTCGTATGAGCACCGCCGCAGCTAAGACAATGCCCTCGGTTGTGGGCAACACGGCGCGCGTCCTTCCCGCGGGCAAGCCGGACACCGCCCGGAAGCCGCGCACGCCACTTTCCGTGGTGCGCAGTGCACCCGGCAAACGCCGCACGCCCGTGGTTGTTTTGTGCGTCCTGGCGTTGGCTGCGGCCCTGCTGACGGTACTGGTCCTCAATATCTCCGTGTCCACCGCGCAGTACCGCTTGGTGCAGCTTAAGGCCGAGGCGGCGACCCTCACCAAAGAGAACCAGGACCTGACACAGAAGAAGCAGAACTTCGAAGCTCCCCAGAACCTGGCTGCCAAGGCGGCAGAATTGGGAATGGTCCAGTCCACTGTCAAAGGCCAGATTGATGTGAACACCATGACGGTTACAGGCAAAGCCACTCCTGCGGTCAAGGGAGACAATCCCTCGGCCCTGATCGCACCCCCGGCGATCGCCGGCCAGCTTGATGTGGTTCCCTCCGTGACTACCAAGGAGCCGCTGGAGAACCTGAAACCGTCCGCGCCTGCGGCAAGCGCACCGGCAGCTACTCCGCCGGCCGCCTCAACGGCTCCGGCCGCGCCGTCTGCTGAGCTTCACGGCGGATCCGTACCGGCTCCGCAGCAGAAGGCGCCCGGCCAGTAACCAACCGTCCACCGATTCAACGCCAGCAGCAAGGAACCAACGTGGCGCATAACTCCGGCAAAACCAAGAAGACGAAAGTGCCGGTGGCCAGGAAGCGCCTCCGGGTTGGTTTGGGGATCATGCTGACCTTGCTGCTGGTGGTTGGCGGCAAGCTGTTCATGGTCCAGGGACTGGACATGGGCGGAATGGCAGAAGCTGCCCTGGCCAGCAGGCTCACGCCCCAGGTGCTCCCGGCCGAGCGCGGCAAGATCGTCGACGCGAACGGAACAGTCCTGGCGAGCAGCGTGATCCGTTACAACATCGTGGTGGATCAGGTCCTCAATACCGCTACCTCCGACTTCAAGCGGTATAACCAGGACACTGAGACCGTTGAGACGATCACCAGGGACCAGGGCATCTCGGAACTGGCTACCCTCCTGGGTTCCGACGTCGCGAAGGTGCGGGACTCACTGACCGGCGACAAGAAGTACGCCGTAGTGGCCAAAGACATCAAGCCGGAGCTCGAAGACCGCATCACCAAGCTTCGGATCCCGGGGGTCTCGGCAGAGGGCGTGAGCAAGCGGGTCTATCCCAACGGCAGCGTGGCCGGGGGGGTTGTTGGCTTCCTGCAGGATGGAACTACGGGCCAAGCCGGAATCGAGCAAACCCAGGACGAGATCCTGCGTGGCACCGAAGGCAAGCGTGTCTTCGAGATCGGCGCCGACGGCCTGCGGATCCCGGTCGCCACCGACGAGCTGACTCCGGCAGTGGACGGCAGCGACGTTAAGCTGACCCTCAACACCGACATCCAGTACTTTGCCCAGCAGGCAATCCAAAGCCAGGTCAACAAGCTCAACGCCGAATGGGGCGTCATTGTGGTGATGGACGCCAAGACCGGCAACCTGATCGCTTTGGCCGATACGAATGCCCCGGACCCCAACGATCCCGGGAAGGTCGATGCCAAAGACCGCGGCGTGCGGGCAGTGACTGCCGCTTACGAGCCCGGTTCGGTGGAGAAGATGATCACGGCGGCAGCGGTCATCGAAGAAGGCAAGTCCAGCCCCCTGGACCATTTCACTATCCCGTCGTCCTACACGATCGATGGCCAGACCTTCACTGATGCTTTCGAGCACGGGACCGAGGAACGCACGCTGGCCGGCATCCTGGGCTGGTCGATGAACACAGGCACCGTTATGGCCGGCAGCAGGTTGAGCAAGGAACAGCGCTATGACTGGCTGAGGAAGTTCGGCATCGGCGAGAAGACCGAGGTGGGCCTCCCGGCTGAAGCCACGGGCATCCTCGCAAAACCGGAGCAGTGGGACGACCGCCAGCAGTACACGGTGCTGTTCGGGCAAGGCGTTTCGCAGTCGACGCTGCAGACGGTGCGCGCCTACCAAAGCATCGCCAATGACGGCGTCATGCTCCAGCCGAGGCTCATTGACAGTTACATCGATCCCGACGGCGTGGAACAGAAGGTGCCGGCCAAGGATCCCCGGCAGGTGGTCTCCAAGGAAACGGCGCAGCAAGTGCGGGATATCCTCGAAAGCGCCGTGACCGAAGGGCAGATCAAGGACGCCGCGATCGACGGCTACCGGGTGGGGGCGAAGACGGGAACGTCCCAGGCTCCCCGTGAAGACGGGCTCCCTGGTTTTGACGGCTACACGGCATCGATGGTCGGAATGGCACCCATGGACGATCCCAGGTTCATTGTGGAAGTCGTCCTGCAGCGCCCGAAGGGAAGCATCTACGGCATCACCAACGGTCCCGTGTTCCGGTCCGTGATGGCCCAAGTGCTGCGGACCTATAACGTCCCGCCGTCCACCGGTACACCCGCGCGCTTGCCGCAGTTCGTCAAGTAAGCTTCTTGGGCGCCTGTTTCGGCCCAGGATCAGATCCCGCACCACCGAACGGGCGCCGCTGGCCCCCAGCCGGTCGTTCCACTGAGCACCATTGGAGAACCACGTGTCAGAGCACCATCAGGCAGATTCCAGCGCCACGACGCCCGACGACGGGGAGCCCGGGTTCCGGCCCCGGTCGGTAGCGGCCGTGCCGTTGTCGGAGATCGCCGAAGTGCTCGGCGTCACCGTTCCGGAGCAGGATTCGGGCGGGGGAGTGACGGGTATTTCTCTTAATTCCCGGGCTGTTGAGCCAGGGGACCTCTACATGGCGTTGCCGGGAGCCTCGCGCCACGGGGCCGACTTCGTGCCCCAGGCAGTGGAGTCCGGTGCCGTTGCGGTGGTGACGGACGACGCCGGTGCCCGCCAGCTTGCGTTGGCAGGCGAGCAGCCCGTTCCTGTCCTGATTGTCCAGGAGCCGCGTACCGCCGTCGGGCGATTGTCCGCCCTTATCTACCGGAGCCAGCCCGCAGAAGGTGGCCACCCCACCCTTTTCGGTGTCACCGGAACCAACGGAAAGACAACCACGACCTACTTCATCAATGCCTTGCTGCGTGCGCTCGGCAAGACGCCCGGCCTCATCGGGACGATCGAGATCCTTGCCGGCGGCGATCCCATCCCAAGCCTGCTCACGACGCCCGAATCCACCGATGTCCACGGCCTCTTGGCGCTCATGCGCGAAAGGGGCCTGGAGGCGGCGTCGATGGAGGTGTCATCCCACGCCATTTCGTACCATCGCGTTGACGGAGTGATGTTCGACGTCGCGGGTTTCACCAACCTCACGCAGGATCACCTGGATCTCCACGGTGACATGGAAGAGTATTTCCGGACCAAGGCCGAGTTGTTCACGGCAGCCCGTGCCCGGCAGGCCGTGGTGACGGTCGATGACGGGTGGGGCCGCCAACTGGCACGCATGGCGGACATTCCGGTCACCACGCTGTCCACCACCCCTGATGACGTGGAGGCGGACTGGCACGTTGCCTCGGTTGCTTCCCGAGGACTGGGGACGGAATTCGAGCTCGTGCACAAGGACGGCGGGTCGCTGCGCGTGCACACGGGCCTGCCCGGTGATTTCAACGTGGCCAACGCAGCTTTGGCGACTGCCATGGTGGCGGCTTCCGGTGTTGACCTTGAAGTGCTCCAAGCGGCACTTGACCAGCACGATCCCTTCACGGTTTCCGTGCCGGGCCGCATGCAGCTGATCTCCACTGCGCCCGCGGCAGTGGTGGATTTTGCCCACAACCCCGATGCCCTTGCCCGCGCGTTGAAGGCTGTCCGCTCAGCCGAAGAGGGTTCACGGGTCATTGTGGTCTTCGGAGCCACCGGGCAGCGGGACCAAGGCAAGCGGCCCACCATGGGAGCGATCGCCGCGCGACTCGCGGACGTAGTCATCATCACTGACGATGACCCCCACGACGAAGACGCAGCCGCCATCCGTGCGGATGTCCTCGCCGGGGCACGTGCCGCCGTTGAGAAAGAAGGACTGGACAGCGAAATTGTCGAGTCCCACCCCCGTGACGAAGCCATCAGGCTTGCTGTGGAACTGGCCACTTCCAAGGACACCATCCTTGTGGCCGGCCGTGGTCACGAAGTGTGGCAGGAGGTCAAGGGCGTCAATCTGGCACTTGACGACAGGGTGGAACTGCGGGCCGCCTTGACATCCAAGGGATTCAGCGTTTCAACGGACCAGCGGATAGAGTCCTAAACCGAGATGATTGCATTTACTGCGGCTGAAATCGCCGACATTACCCATGGCCGCCTGACCGGCAGCGGGGAGCTCGTGCCCGCCTCCGTCGTCACCGATTCGCGGGAAGCGACCCCCGGCGCGCTGTACGTGGCCAAGCCCGGCGAACACGCCGACGGCCACGACTTTGTTGCCGCTGCATTCGAACGTGGTGCCGTCTTGGCGCTGATCGAACGCGAAGTCGCCGATGCCGGCGGTACGCCGTATCCCGCCGTCGTCGTTGATGACGCAGTCCTGGCCATGGGCGAACTGGCTGCCGAGGCCGTACGCCGGATCCGGGCCAAGCGTGCCGGGCGGGGTGAAGACTTCACGGTGATCGGGATTACCGGTTCCGCGGGAAAGACCACCACCAAGGACCTCCTGGCGGGCATCTTGTCCCAGGCCGGAACTACGGTAGCGCCGCAGGGCTCCTACAACGGAGAGGTTGGCGTCCCGCTGACGGTCTTTGCCGCAACGGAAGACACCCGCTACCTGGTCATCGAGATGGGCGCGACGGGGATCGGCCACATCAAGTACCTCGCGGACATGGTCAAGCCGGACATCGGCGTGGTCCTGGTGGTCGGGACGGCGCATTCCGGTGAATTCGGCGGCGTCGAGAACATTGCCAAGGCCAAAGGCGAAATGGTGGAGGCGCTCGGCGAAGAGGGTACCGCTGTCATCAACCTCGACGACGGCAGGGTGGCCGCGATGCGGACCAGGACCAGGGCCAAGGTCCTTGGGTTTACGGCCTCCCCGGCAACGAACGAAGAAGTGGAAGCCCGCAACGTGGTGGTGAACGCCCAGGGCCACCCGGACTTTGACCTGGTATTGCCCGACGGCGGGCCCTCCGTTGCGGTCCACAGCAAGCTCATCGGCGGTCACCACGTGACCAACCTGCTGGCAGCAGCCTCAGCGGCTTTCGCGGCAGGCATCCCCGCACCGGACATCGCGGCCTCGCTGAGCTCCCAATCGGCAGCCAGCCGCTGGCGGATGGAACGGACCGAACGGCCGGACGGCGTCACCATCATCAACGACGCCTACAACGCCAACCCCGAGTCGATGCGGGCCGCTTTGCGGACCCTTGCCGACCTCGGACAGGGTCGCCGCACGTGGGCCGTGCTCGGTGCCATGCTGGAACTCGGCGACGATTCAATCCGCGAGCACACGGCAGTGGGCACGCAGGTGGTCCGGCTCAACATCTCACGCCTGCTGGTGGTGGGCCGTGAAGCCCGTGCCATGTACGTATCCGCCATCCAAGAGGGCTCCTGGGGCGACGAGTGCCTATTCGCCGAGACGGTGGAAGAGGCCTATGAAATCCTGCAGAGCGAACTCCGGCCCGGCGACCTCGTCCTCTTCAAGTCCTCCAACGGTGTTGGGCTGCGGCATTTGGGCGATCGGATAGCATTACCCCCACGGGCCGAGCCCACCGGGGAAAGCGCGGCCAACGGCGCCGCAAGCGAAGGGAACGAGCTGCAGTGATTGCACTTTTGATCGGCGCAGGCGTCGCCCTCCTGGTGGCACTCATCGGGACCCCGTTGTTCATCCGGTTCCTGGTGGCCAAGAGCTACGGGCAATTCATCCGCGATGACGGACCGACATCGCACCACACCAAACGCGGCACGCCGACCATGGGCGGAACCGTGGTGGTGGCGGCCGTGCTGCTCAGCTACTTCGTGACCCACCTCATCATGTGGCTGATGAATCCGCGGTCGCCCGGGCCATCGGCGTCCGGCCTCCTTTTGTTGTTCCTCATGGTGGGTATGGGCTTTGTAGGCTTCCTCGACGACTACATCAAGATTTCGAACAAACGGAGCCTGGGCCTCAACGCCAAGGCCAAACTGATACTCCAAGCCGCCGTGGGCATCATCTTCGCTGTCCTGGTCCTTCAGTTCCCCAACGAAGACGGACTGCGCCCTGCCTCCACGCAGATATCGCTGGTCCGCGACATCCCTTGGCTGGACCTCGCCTTCGGCGGGACCGTTTTGGGGGCAATCCTCTTTGTGCTGTGGTCCAACCTGATCATCACGGCAGCCACCAACGGCGTGAACCTCACGGACGGGCTGGACGGGCTCGCGGCCGGGGCATCCATCATGGTGTTCGGGGCCTATACGATCATGGGCATCTGGCAGAGCAACCAAGCCTGCGGGTCCCCCAGGGAGGCGGGCAGCGGCTGCTACCAAGTGCGCGACCCCATGGACCTCGCGCTTCTCGCCGCAATACTGAGTGCGGCCTTGGTGGGCTTCCTGTGGTGGAACACATCTCCCGCCAAGATCTTCATGGGCGACACCGGTTCCCTGGCCATTGGCGGCGCCGTGGCAGCATTCGCGATCCTCTCCAGGACCGAACTGCTCCTGGCCTTCATCGGCGGCCTGTTCGTCCTCATCACCCTGTCCGTCATCATCCAGGTCGGCTTCTTCAAGCTGAGCGGCGGCAAGCGCGTCTTCAAGATGGCGCCGCTGCAGCACCACTTCGAACTCAAGGGCTGGGCCGAAGTGACTGTCGTTGTGCGGTTCTGGATCCTCGCCGGCCTGTTTGTCGCTGCCGGCCTTGGAATTTTCTACGCTGAATGGGTGGTGCTGCTGTGAACGCAAGCCCGGAAACAGTCTCCGACCGTCTTGAGGGGCTCACCAGTTGGGACTCCGACTGGAGCGGGCTCCGCGTCGTGGTCACCGGGATCGGCGTCTCCGGCTTTGCCGCCGCGGACACACTCATCGAACTTGGGGCGAAGGTGGTGGTTGTGGACGCATCCACCACGGCCAAGGCACAAGCGCAGGCCGACACCCTCAAGATCGTGGGTGCAGTTGATGTCCTCCTTGGGCAGGATGCCGTGAACAGCTTGCCGCTCATCGAAGGCGAAAAGCCCGAACTCGTTGTCACCTCGCCGGGGTGGCGTCCGGACCAGGCCCTGCTCGCGGCCGCCAAACGGAAGCACATTCCCGTGTGGGGCGACGTTGAACTGGCATGGCGTCTAAGAGTGCGCGAAGGCCGTAAGACGGCCGACTGGTTGGCCATCACCGGAACCAACGGCAAGACCACCACTGTGGGCATGACGGAATCCATGCTGCAAGCGGCCGGACTGAAAGCCATCGCCGTGGGCAACGTGGGCACACCCATCCTGGACGCCCTGCGTGACCCGGTGGATTACGACGCCTTCGCGGTGGAACTCTCCAGCTTCCAGCTTCACTGGAGCCATTCATTGTCTCCAGTGGCCAGCGTGTGCCTCAACGTTGCAGAGGACCACGTGGACTGGCATGGCTCCTATGAGTCGTACTTGGCGGACAAGGCCAAGGTGTACGAGAACACGCAGAAGGCGGCAATCTACAACGCCGAGCAGATCGAGACCGAACGCATGGTGGAAAACGCGGACGTCATCGAAGGCTGCCGCGCGGTCGCCTTCACCACCAACACCCCGGCCATCAGCATGGTGGGGATCGTGGACGGTTTGCTCGTGGACCGCGCCTTCATCGCCGAACGCAAGGATTCTGCGGCCGAGCTCGCCGCCCTGGCCGACCTCGGCGCGGTAGCGCCCCGGCACATGGTGGCCAATGCCTTGGCGGCCGCTGCCTTGGTCCGCGCCTACGGAGTGGAACCGGCAGCGGTGAAACAGGGCCTGGTCAACTTCCTTCCCGGTGAACACCGGATCCAGTTGGTTGCCAAGCAGAACGACGTGCTCTGGGTCGACGACTCCAAAGCCACCAATCCGCATGCGGCGTCCGCAGCCCTCTCCGCCTTCTCCAACGTCGTGTGGATCGCCGGCGGCCTCTCCAAAGGCGTCAACTATGACGACCTCGTCAAGGAGCATGCCCACCGGCTCAAGGCGGTTGTCCTGATCGGTGCGGACACCGGTGCCCTGGAAGGTTCGCTGCGGCGACACGCGCCCGATGTCCCCGTGATCCTCCAGCCCAAGGGTGAAACTGAGGAAGTGGAGACCGCAGTTGCCTCACCAATTTTCGGTGAGACCATCATGGCCCAGGCCGTAGCTTCGGCCGCCGATGTGGCAGCCCCGGGCGACACCGTCCTCATGGCACCGGCCGCGGCCTCCATGGATCAGTTCTCTTCCTACGCTCACCGTGGCGACGCTTTCATCCAGGCAGTCCGCGAGCTCGTGGAAGGGCAGGCACAGACCACCGAGGAGTAGCAATGGTCAGCACGCCCACGCGTAGCCGCGGCAAAGAGCCCGACGCCGGTGACTCCGGTTCCCAGCGGACCAGCGTCCAGCGGACCAAGGCCAAGCAGCCGGTCCGGCTTCGCGGACACGTGAGGAAGTTTTGGGAAGCGCTGGAAGGCCGCAGCAAGGCGCCCAACAGTTCCACCTACTACCTCATCCTCGGGTGTGCCATGGCGCTGACAGCCATCGGCGTCATGATGGTGCTGTCGGCCTCGAGCGTCGAAGCGATCTCCGAGGGCAAGTCACCGTATGCGGACGCCCTCAAGCAGGCAGCTTTCGGCGTCATGGGCCTCATCGCCATGTACGTCATCTCGCGGACAAACGTGAACTGGATGAAACGGCTGTCCTGGTGGGGCTTTGGCATCGTCGTTGTCCTGCTGGTCCTGGTGCAGGTCATCGGCAACAGCGTCAACGGCAACCGGAACTGGGTGGACATAGGCGGCATCACCATCCAGCCCTCCGAAATCGCGAAGCTGGCCTTGTGCGTGTGGATCGCTGCCGTGCTCGCGCGGAAGGAAAAGTACCTCACCAGCTGGTGGCATGTGATTATCCCCGTCATCCCGGGAGCGGGCCTTGTCATTGTTTTGGTAATGCTCGGCAACGACCTCGGAACGGTCATTGTGATTGCGGCGATCATGGTGGCTGCATTGTATTTTGCCGGTGTTCCGGCCCGCATGCTGGCCATCGTCGGCCTCATCGGCGCCGCCGGGGCTACAGCGGGTACCCTCAGCAGTGCCAACCGGATTTGTCGGATCACGTCGTGGCTCGGTAATCCTTCGGCCACCTGCACCGAACAGTTCGACTTCGACTTCCAATCAACCAACGGCATGTACGGCCTGGCGCAGGGGAGTTGGACGGGTTTGGGGCTCGGGCAAAGCCGGCAGAAATACAACTGGCTGCCGGAAGCACACAATGACTTCATCTTCGCCATCATCGGGGAGGAGCTGGGCTTGGTTGGCACCCTTGTGGTGTTGGTCCTGTTCGCAATCCTCGGTATTGCCATTTTCCGGGTTGTGGTCCGCCAAACGGATCCGTTCCAGCGCACGCTGGCCGGCGGCATCATGGTGTGGTTGCTCGGCCAGGCCAGCATGAATATGGGTGTTGTCACCCAGCTTCTGCCCGTGATCGGCGTCCCGTTGCCCTTCATCTCCTATGGCGGTTCAGCCCTGGTGATGTCACTGTGCGGCGTCGGCGTAGTGTTGTCTCTGGCCCGGGGACAACTGCCCCCGCAGCAACGCCCCGGATTCATTCCCGGTCGATCTCCCAAAGCCGCACGAAAGCGTACCCGCACTTCATGACTGCAGATTCACACCAAGCCATCACGCCGTTGTCAGTTGTCCTGGCAGGCGGCGGTACGGCAGGCCATATCAGCCCGCTGCTCGCGATCGCCGACGCGATCCGCTCACAGCGTCCCGACGCCGCCATCCTGGCCGTCGGCACGCCGTGGGGCATGGAAACCAGGCTGATACCGGCGGCCGGCTATGAACTGGCCACCATCGACCGGGTGCCTTTCCCTCGACGTCCCTCCATGGACCTGGTGCGGTTGCCCGGACGGCTCTCGGCAGCCGTCAAACAGGCCGGGCGTATCCTCGATGATGCCGCAGCAGATGTGCTGGTAGGCGTGGGCGGGTACGTCTGCACGCCCATGTACCTCGCCGCCCGCAAGCGCCGGATCCCCATCGTGATCCATGAGGCGAACCTGAAAGCCGGGCTGGCCAACCGTGTGGGCGCCCGGTTCAGCAGGCACGTCGCCGTCGCCTTCGAGGGAGCCAAGTTACCCGGTGCCCGCCACGTTGGCATGCCCATGCGCAAAGCCATTTCCAGTCTGGACCGGACGTCCGCGGCGCACGCCGCCAAGACTGCCCTTGGCCTGGACCCGGACCGCCCTGCGTTGATTGTGACCGGGGGGTCCTCCGGCGCTGCCAGCATCAACCGCTCCGTTGCCGCGGCGCTGCCCGCCCTCGCCGCTGCGGGGATCCAGACGCTGCATATCACAGGCGTGGGCAAGGCTGTCATGGATGACGACGGCGGGCTCCTCGCCGGAGACGGCTACCGCCAGGTGGAGTACGTCGACGGCATGGAGACTGTCTATGCCGCCGCCGACGTGCTTCTCGCCCGGGCCGGAGCTGCCACGGTCAGCGAGATAGCAGCAGTAGGCGTGCCCGCGGTGTTCGTTCCCTTGCCGATCGGCAACGGGGAGCAGGCCTTGAACGCCGCAGCCTTGGTCAAGGCAGGAGGTGCGTTGCTCGTTGCGGACAAGGACCTGACTCCGCAGTGGCTGGAGAGCGAGCTCATTCCGCTCCTGTCCGACCAGCAGCGCCTCAACGCCATGGCACGGGCAGCTGAAAGCCTTGGTATCCGAAACGCCGATCAGCGGATGGCTGATCTTGTCCTGGAAGCGGTATCCGCATGACCCACACTCCTGTGTCCCTCGAATCGCCCGGGTCCCTTCAGTCCTTGGGCCGCGTGCATTTCATCGGCATTGGCGGCGTCGGCATGTCAGCCGTCGCCCGCATCATGGTCTCGCGGGGTGTCCCTGTCAGCGGAAGCGATGCCAAGGACCTGCCGGTGATGCATGACCTTGCCAAGGCAGGGGCTGGAATCAGTGTCGGATATGACGCCTCGAACCTGGGGGACGCCCAGACCATCGTCGCGGGATCGGCCATCAGGGAAGACAATCCAGAGCTCGCCGCCGCGCGTGCACAAGGCCTCCCCGTACTGCACCGTTCCCAGGCTTTGGCTGCGACCATGGCCGGTCACCGGGTGGTCACCGTGGCAGGCACCCACGGCAAATCGACCACCACCTCCATGGTTGCCGTGCTGCTCAAGGAAGCGGGCCTCGATCCCACGTTCGCCATTGGGGCGAACGTCCCTGCGCTCGGTGTGAATGCAGCGCACGGGTCCTCGGACATCTTCGTGGCGGAAGCTGATGAGTCCGATGGCTCGTTCCTGAACTACCGTCCGTTGATCGCGGTGGTGACCAACGTCGAGGCCGACCACCTGGACCATTACGGGACGGCCGAAGCCGTTTTTGCCTCCTTCGACAGTTTTGCCGCGCTCCTCCCCGCGGACGGCGTCCTTTTGGCGTGTGCCGACGACGCCGGTGCGCGCGCGCTTGCCGGGCGCACCGCCGCGAAGGGAACCACGAGGGTGCTGACGTATGGAACAGCCGATGACGCCGACATCCGGCTCTCCGACGACGGTCCCGGGCGCGTTTCGGTCACCGTGGACGGGGCCAATCATGGCCTGGACCTGCAGGTGCCGGGCCGGCACAACGCGCTGAACGCGGCTGCTGCCTTTGGCGTGGCTCTTGAACTGGGCGTTGATCCGGAGGTGGCCGCTGCAGCCCTGGGCCATTTCACCGGCGCCTCCCGGCGTTTCGAACTCAAGGGCCAGGCCAAGGGAGTGCGGGTCTATGACGATTACGCCCACCATCCCACGGAGGTCAGGGCTGCGCTCTCAGCGGCCAGGTCCGTGGCAAGGCAGAACAAAGTCCATGTCCTGTTCCAGCCGCACCTTTTCTCCAGGACGCGCGAATTCGCAGCTGAGTTTGCCGAGGCACTCGATCTTGCGGACACCGCACTGGTCCTGGATATCTACCCGGCGCGGGAGGATCCCATCCCCGGGGTTACCAGCGCCCTGATCGCTGACAAGCTCTCCAAGGGGCGCTTGGTGAGCCAGGCGGAAGCAGTGGCCGCAGTTGCCGGTGTTGCCGGGGAGGGCGACGTTGTCCTGACCGTAGGGGCCGGAGATGTCACCGCTTACGGGCCGTTGATCGTGGAGCAGCTGGATGGCTAGCACCCGGAAGCCGACATTCAAGCCTGCGAAAGACACTGCGAAGGGCGCCGCGCGGCCTTCAACCGCCCCGGACCCGCGGAGCAATGCGGCGCCGGGCGATGTCATCAGCGCAGAGCGGATTGTGGAACCCGGGGAAGTTCCTGCCAGAAAAGGGGCCGGTTCCAAGCTTGCTGCTGCAAAGGCAACAGCAGCCAGGAAGCCCAAAACGGGGCGACCCCCGGCCGGGCAGTCCGCTCCCGACGACAACGTCATTGCTTTTCCGGAGCCGAAGCGTCACAGGACCCGCCGCTACATCCTTTGGACGGCGGCGGTGACCGCTGCCGTGGTGGCGGCCATTATTGCGGGCGCCGTTTTTTCGCCCGCCCTTGCGGTACGGGCCATCACCGTTGACGGGACCAAGCTGCTCACCGTGGATGCGGTGCAGGAGGCCTTGGCGCCTATGGAGGGCAAGCCGCTTCCCCAAGTGACGGAGCAGGACGTCAATGACCTGCTCAAGCCCCTCGTGCAGGTGCGGTCGGCCACCATCGAGGCCCGTCCGCCGTCGGAACTCCTGGTCCACGTGGAGGAGCGCGTGCCGGTAGCCCTGCTTAAGCAGGGCGATTCTTTTGTCATGGTGGACGTCGATGGTGTGCAGCTCGGAGCCACCGCGGATCAGTCGGCGGTAGCTCTGCCGCTCATCGATGCGGGAGCCGGCGCGGGCAACACGCAGCTCTTCAAGGCCATCGCTGCCGTGCTGGACACGTTGCCGGCTGATGTCCTGGCAAGAATGTCCGCTGCCTCGGCTGCTTCGCCGGACGCGGTGGAGCTAAAATTGGTGGACGGAAAGACGGTAGTGTGGGGCAATGCCGAGGACCGGGAACTGAAGGCGAAAGCACTTGAGGCGTTGCTGAAAATGCCCGCTGATCCGAAGGTTCCCGTGAACGTCTACGACGTGAGCGTTCCACGGCATCCATTCACCAAATAGCTGTTTCATAAGTAACCTGCCGCTGACGGGGCCGCGGTTGAAACTCATTCAGGCGACACGCGCAAGCGGTCATTGCATGAGGGAACCAGAGGAAATACCGTCGCAGTAGAGTTACTTGACATAACTATAACCTTCAACTAGAGGGTTAAGGTCCAAGGATTCAAGTTGGACTCGATCGGTTTCGCAATAGGACACAAGCAAGGGGCACGAAACGTGGCAGCACCGCAGAATTACTTGGCCGTCATCAAGGTCGTCGGCATCGGCGGCGGTGGCGTGAACGCAGTCAACCGGATGATTGAAGTCGGCCTCCGCGGAGTCGAGTTCATTGCCATCAACACTGACGCGCAGGCGCTGCTCATGAGCGATGCCGACGTCAAGCTCGACGTCGGACGTGAGCTCACCAGGGGACTCGGCGCCGGCGCCAACCCCGAGGTAGGCAAGCAGGCCGCCGAAGACCATGCCGATGAGATCGAGGAAGTGCTCCGCGGCGCCGACATGGTGTTCGTCACCGCCGGTGAAGGTGGTGGTACCGGTACAGGCGGTGCGCCCGTCGTTGCACGCATCGCCCGCTCGCTTGGCGCCCTGACCATCGGTGTCGTCACCCGCCCCTTCACGTTCGAAGGCCGTCGCCGTGCAGGTTCGGCTGAAGCCGGAATCGACGCCCTGCGCGACGAAGTCGACACACTGATCGTCATTCCCAACGACCGTCTGCTGTCCATCAGCGATCGCAACGTCTCTGTCCTTGACGCCTTCCGTTCCGCTGACCAGGTGCTTCTCTCCGGTGTCCAGGGAATCACCGACCTGATTACCACCCCCGGCTTGATCAACCTCGACTTCGCCGACGTCAAGTCGGTCATGCAGGGTGCGGGCTCGGCACTGATGGGCATCGGCTCCGCCCGTGGCGAGGACCGCGCCGTCAAAGCCGCAGAGCTCGCCATTGCGTCGCCGCTGCTGGAGGCATCCATCGACGGTGCACACGGCGTCCTCCTGTCCATTCAGGGCGGTTCGGACCTCGGCCTGTTCGAGATCAACGAGGCCGCCCGCCTGGTCCAGGAAGTCGCGCACCCCGAAGCCAACATCATCTTCGGTGCCGTGATCGATGACGCCCTGGGCGACGAAGCCCGCGTCACCGTGATCGCTGCCGGCTTCGACGACGTCAAGGCCACCTCGCCGTCCATGGACCAGTCACGTCCGGCCCAGAACCCGGTCCCGGCCGAGCGTCCCGCGGCACCCGCATCCGCCCCCGCCAGCGCACCTGCACCGCAGCACGCCACGGCAGGAATCGGTGCAGCCGGGCTGAGCAACTGGGGCCAGCAGCGTCCCGCTGCCCTGCCGGCCGATTCGGGTTTCGACGTTGACCTGCCGGCCGTCGTGGAACCGGACCTTTCGGGTAACCGTTCGGACGACCTCGACGTTCCTGATTTCCTGAAGTAAGCCGAGGCGGAGGACCCAGTAGCCGGTGTTTTCATGGCGCAGTGAAGTGCGGCCAGGCATCTCCGTAGCGTTCACTGACATGCGCGCAGGTAATCTGGCGCTGCACGTCGGGGACGACCCCCGGCAGGTGGATGAACGGCGCCGAGACGTCGAATCCACCGTTGGTTTGTGGGATGCCCGGTTCCAGTACATGAACCAGGTGCATGGCAACGACGTTGCCGTCATCTCCCGTTACGGGCCCGGGCCGACGGCGGATGCCATGGTCTCGACCTCGACCTCGACCTCGACCTCGGGCGCGGGATCGGCGCAGCCCCTCGCTGTCATGGTGGCCGACTGCGTTCCCATTGTCCTGGTTGGCGAGACCGCGGCAGGGCAGCCCCTTCTTGCGGTGGCGCATGCCGGACGTCCCGGTGTGGCATCGGGAGTCGTTCCCGCTACGGTGGCTGGGATGCGCAGGCTCGGGGCGCTCACCATCAGCGCGTGGCTTGGCCCGTCGATCTGCGGGCGCTGCTATGAGGTGCCCGCCGAGATGCGGGCGGGCGTTGCCGCCGTCGTGCCGGCCACGGCATCGGAGACCTCGTGGGGGAGCCCGGCGCTGGATCTTCCAGCCGGCGTCCGCTCGCAACTCGCGGATGGCGGTGTGCAGGTGGAGTATTCGGGCGGATGCACGCTGGAGGACGAGGGACTGTTTTCCTACCGGCGCGATCCGGGGACCGGTCGATTCGCAGGATTGGTGTGGACCCATGACTAACCAGGAGCACGGCGTTCCGGCGGACCCTGCGGACCCCCGTTCCGCCCAGCTCGCGGCCCGCTTGGCGGAAGTGGACCGGCGCATAGCCGACGCAACCACGGCTGCGGGTCGTTCAAGCAAGCCGAACTTGATCGTTGTCACCAAGTTCCACCCTGCGGCAGATGTCGTCAGGCTGGCTGCCCTCGGTGTGCGGGACGTCGGCGAGAACCGCGACCAAGAGGCTGCCGCGAAGGCGGCCGAGGTTGGCGATCCGCGGGTCCGCTGGCACTTCATCGGGCAGCTCCAGAGCAATAAGGCAAAGTCCGTGGTCAAGTACGCATCGTCGGTGCAGTCGGTTGACCGGATCCAGTTGGTGGATGCCCTTGGCAAAGCCGTGGCCCGCCACATGGATACCTCCGGGCGTGCGGGGCTAGACTGCTTCATTCAGGTGAGCCTGGAAGACGACGCCGGTGACCACCGTGGCGGAGCCCGCCCGGCTGATGTGATGAGCCTTGCGGACCGGATCGAGGGGCAGGCCGGCTTGCGGCTGGCCGGCCTCATGGCGGTTGCTCCACTGGGCGGCGATCCCGGGTCGGCCTTCGAAAAACTGGCAGGGATCTCGGAGGCACTCAGGTTGGTGCACCCCGGAGCAACCGCGATTTCCGCAGGAATGAGCCAGGACCTTGAAGCAGCGATTAAGTTCGGGGCGACACACCTGAGAATCGGCTCCGATATTCTCGGTTCACGTCCGGCCGTGGGGTAGCGTCAAAGTATTGGAATGACGGGCCGGGGTTCCAACACGTCAAGTCATGGCGGCCCGCCTACTGCAGAAACGATAGGAGTGCACCATGGCTGGCGCTCTGCGCAAGACAATGATCTATCTTGGGCTCGCCGACGGCGATGAACACTACGAATCTGAGCAGGCTGTCGCGCCCCACGAAGAAGAACGCCCCCAGTCGCAGGAACGGGAAGAGCGGCGCGCTCCTGCACCCGTCCGGGAAGTTGTCCGTGAAATGCCCACTGTTGACGCCGAAGAGGAATACCGCGCACCCGTGACCCCCATCAAGCGTGCGGCCTCGAGCCGCGAAGACGCCTCTGGCCTGAGGCAAATTACTACCGTCCACCCACGGTCCTACAATGACGCCAAGCTCATCGGCGAAAGTTTCCGGGACGGTATTCCGGTCATCATGAACGTCACGGATATGGGCGAAGCTGATGCCAAACGCCTGGTGGACTTTTCTGCCGGGCTGGTCTTCGGCCTCCACGGCAGCATTGAGCGCGTGACCAACAAGGTCTTCCTGCTGTCGCCGTCGTACGTAGAGGTCATCGGGGACGACAAAAAAGCCAGCGAATCGCAGGCCAGCTTCTTCAACCAGAGCTGAGCACTTCCCTTTTTGCGGATGCCAGGCGGGCCGACCCGCCTGGCATCTGTGTTGCAATAGTAGGGACCGATCGGTATTCCGAAACAAGTGGGAGATCTGAGCTAACTCGTGGGCATTGTTTTCGGCCTTATTTATATAGTGTTGTTGCTGTTCTTCGTGGCTCTGATCATCAGGTTGGTCTACGAATGGGTGCAGATGTTCGCCCGCCAGTGGCGGCCCCGGGGTGTGGCGTTGGTAACAGCCCACGTGGTGTACTCGCTTACCGATCCGCCCCTCAAGGCCTTGCGGAGGCTGATCCCGCCTCTGCGGCTGGGCGGCATTTCGCTGGATTTGGGTTTCATAATCCTTTTCATCGCTGTCTACATAGGCATGTCGGTGACTGGCGGCTTGGCATAGCTTCCTGCGGTGCTGCTCCGGATGGGCAGCCGCAAATTCTCCAAATCAACACGATGGTGTTGAATTAGAGGAACCAGACGATATTTAGGTACCGTAGTTTTGGACGGCCGGAAGGCCTACTGACTAACTAGACCAACGAGGTGACCAGATGGCTTTGACGCCAGAAGACGTTGTCAACAAGCGCTTTCAGCCGACCAAGTTCCGCGAAGGCTACGACCAGGACGAGGTGGATGACTTCCTCGACGAGATCGTGGTGGAACTGCGCCGTCTGAACCAGGAGAATGACGAACTTCGCAAGAAGCTCGGCGAGGCCGGTTCCGCCGTGCCCGCGGCAACTGCTGCTGCTCCTGTGGTCGAAAAGGTCCCCGCGCCGGTCAAGGTGGACAAGGAAGCTGAAGCCAAGGCAGAAGCCGAGGCCAAGGCTGCTGAAGCTGCCAAGAAGAAGGAAGCCGAGCAGGCAGCTGCCGCGAAGGCGCCTGCTGCAAGCAACACCTTGCCGCCGTCCGCCGAGTCCGCAGCAGGCCTGCTGGCCATGGCCCAGCAGATGCACGACAAGCACGTTGCTGACGGTGCACAGCAGAAGGAAAAGATCATCGCGGAAGCGCAGATCGAGGCCTCGAGCCTGGTCAACGACGCGCAGGAGAAGTCCCGGAAGATCCTCGGGGCCCTCGAGCAGCAGCGCTCCGTCCTCGAGCGCAAGGTGGAGCAGCTCCGCGGCTTCGAGCGTGACTACCGTTCACGCCTCAAGGCGTACATCGAAGGCCAGCTCCGCGACCTCGACGCCCGCGGCTCCGTTGCCGCTCCTGAGGTTGGCGAAGCAACAGCTGACGTTTAGCAAGTATTCTGAAAGCCGGTGGCTGAGGACTCCTCGGCCGCCGGCTTTTGCTGTTAAAGCCCTCCCGCTCCATCACGGTTCACGAATGAAAGCCTTATGACCGACGACCTCACCGACGGCGCATCGCAGCCGGCCCGCACTGCTCAACGCAAGTGGCGTCCCGCCATGATCTGGCTCTTCGCGGGTTTCGCGGTATTTGCCTACGTCTTCGACCAACTGACCAAACTCTGGGTGACCAGCACCATGGTTGAGGGTGAAAGGATTCCGGTCCTTCCTCCGTTGCTGCACTGGTACTACATCCGCAACTCCGGCGCGGCTTTTTCCATTGGTGAGAATGTGACCTGGATTTTCACCATCGTCATGGCCGCCGTATCGGTGGCGATCCTGTTCCAACTGCGGAAACTTGGCTCAGCATGGTGGGCGTTGTCCCTGGGCCTGTTGCTCGGCGGTGCCTTGGGCAACCTGACGGACAGGCTGTTCCGTGAACCGTCGTTTGCCATGGGACACGTGGTGGATTTCATTCAGCTTCCGAACTTCGCCATCTTCAATATTGCCGATTCCGCAGTGGTGTCGGGGGTGGTCATCATCTGCCTGCTGACGTTGCGGGGCATCGGCATGGACGGGAAGCGCCACGTCCCCGCTTCGAAGCACCCCAAGGAATCAACAGAGGGGCAGCCCGGTGAGTGAGTCCGTTGTAGTCCCCGAGGATTTGGCGGGTGCGCGGGCCGACGCCGGGCTTGCCAAGCTGCTGGATATCTCCAGGTCCGCCGCGGCCCTGCTGCTGGCCGAGGGAAATGTGACCAGCAGCGGAGCGGTACTGGGCAAATCAGCGAAACTCGTGGCGGGCGCCGTTTTGAGCGTGACGGTTCCGGAGCGCCCGGACCCCTTGGAAGTGGTGGAGGAAGTTGTGGAAGGCCTGAAGATCCTGTTGGATGACGAGGATTTCGTCGTCATCGACAAGCCGGTCGGCGTGGCTGCACACCCTTCGCCGGGTTGGGTGGGTCCTACGGTTGTGGGCGGCCTTGCGGGCGCCGGGTACCGTATCTCGACCTCCGGCGCGCCTGAACGTGCCGGCATAGTCCACAGGCTCGACGTCGGAACCTCCGGAGTGATGGTGGTGGCAAAGACGGAGCATGCCTACACGGTCTTGAAGAAGGCCTTCAAGGAGCGCACGGTGGACAAGGTCTACCATGCCGTGGTCCAAGGCCTTCCGGATCCCCTGGAGGGAACCATCGATGCCCCGATCGGACGCCACCCCGGCCATGACTGGCGGTTCGCCGTGATCGAAGACGGCCGCCCTTCGGTGACCCACTACGAAGTCCTTGAGGCGTTTGGCAAGGCAACGCTGGTGGAGGTCCACCTGGAGACAGGGCGCACCCATCAGATCCGTGTGCACTTCTCGGCATTGCGCCACCCGTGTGCTGGAGATCTCACCTACGGCGCGGACCCCCGCCTGGCAGCGGATCTTGGGTTGACCCGGCAGTGGCTGCACGCCCGTCAGCTCGGGTTCAACCACCCGCGCACAGGGGAGTGGGTAGAGGTCACCAGCGAATACCCGGCAGACCTGCAGTACGCCCTTGATTTGCTGGCCAGTGGAGAAGCGTAGTCGTTGACGCGGCCTGCCGTCCGGTTTCTGTCCGACCCGGGCGGTAGACTATCGGGGTGAGTTCCAGCAATGATTCGTTCGTCCATCTGCACACCCACACCGAGTACTCCATGCTGGATGGAGCTGCGCGCCTCGGCGAGCTCTTCGACGAGACAGAGCGCCTGGGCATGCCTGCACTGGCCACGACGGACCACGGTTATCTCTTCGGCGCCTTCGACTTCTGGCGGAAAGCCACGGACAAGGGCATCAAACCCATCATCGGCGTTGAAGCCTATGTGACTCCCGGAACCGCCCGCGGTGACAAGGAACGCGTACGTTGGGGTGATGAGAGCCAGCGCAAGGATGACGTCTCCGGTGGTGGTTCGTACACGCACATGACGTTGTTGAGCTACAACAACGTGGGCATGCGCAACCTGTTCCGGGCCTCCTCCATCGCCTCGCTGGATTCCGTGTTCGGCAAATGGCCCCGCCTCGACCGCGAGTTGCTCAACACCTACTCGGAGGGTTTGATCGCCACCACAGGGTGCCCCTCCGGCGAAGTCCAGACCCGTTTGCGGCTGGGCCAGTACAGGGAGGCCCTGGAAGCAGCTGCGGAATTCCGCGATATTTTTGGCGCCGAGAACTATTTCTGCGAGCTGATGGACCACGGGCTGGACATCGAACGCCGCGTTACCGGCGACCTCCTGCGCCTGGCCAAGGAACTGAACCTCCCGCTCGTGGCGACCAACGACCTCCACTACACGCACGAGCACGACGCCAAGGCCCACGAAGCACTCCTGGCGATCCAGTCCGGCTCCACGCTCCTGGAACCCACGTATGACAACGGCGGCTCGCGGTTCGCTTTTTCCGGCAGCGGCTACTACCTCAAGTCCCCCCAGGAGATGCGGGAACTCTTCCGCGACCATCCCGAGGCCTGCGACAACACCCTCCTCATCGCTGAGCGTTGCGAGGTTTCGTTCAACACCAACGCGAACTACATGCCGCGGTTCCCCTGCCCGCCGGGCGAGGACGAGACGTCCTGGCTGGTCAAGGAAGTGGACAAGGGACTGGCCTACCGCTACCCCCAAGGCGTGCCGGACAAGGTCCGGAAGCAGGCGGATTACGAGCTCGAGGTCATTACCTCCATGGGCTTCCCGGGCTACTTCCTGGTGGTGGCCGACTTCATCAACTGGGCCAAGAACAACGGCATCCGGGTCGGCCCGGGCCGTGGTTCCGGCGCAGGCTCCATGGTGGCCTATGCCATGCGTATCACCGACCTCGATCCGCTGCAGCATGGCTTGATCTTTGAGCGGTTCCTGAACCCGGACCGCGTCTCCATGCCCGACTTTGACGTCGACTTCGACGATCGCCGCCGCTCCGAAGTCATCGATTACGTCACCCGGAAGTACGGGGATGAGCGTGTAGCGATGATCGTTACTTACGGCACCATCAAGACCAAGCAGGCGTTGAAGGACTCCTCGCGCGTCCTTGGCTACCCGTTCAGCATGGGTGAACAGCTGACCAAGGCACTTCCGCCGGCCGTCATGGCCAAGGACATCCCGCTGGCAGACATCCAGAACCCCGAGGCCAAGCGCTACAGCGAGGCCGGCGATTTCCGCCAGCTCATTGCCACCGACCCCGAAGCCGCCAAGGTTTTCGAAACTGCACTGGGCATCGAAGGGTTGAAGAGGCAGTGGGGCGTCCACGCCGCGGGCGTCATCATGTCCTCGGACCCGATCATCGACGTCATCCCGATCATGCGCCGTTTCCAGGACGGCCAGGTCATCACGCAGTTCGACTATCCCACGTCCGAAGGCCTCGGCCTGATCAAGATGGACTTCCTGGGCCTGCGGAACCTGACGATCATTTCCGATGCCCTCGAGAACATCAAGATGAACCGGGGCGTCGACCTCGACCTTGAAAACCTGGCATTGGATGACGCGGCTTCCTATGAGCTGCTGGCGCGCGGCGACACCCTGGGCGTTTTCCAGCTCGACGGCGGACCCATGCGGTCGCTGCTCAAGCTCATGAAGCCGGATAACTTCGAAGACATTTCCGCCGTCCTGGCGCTATACCGTCCCGGTCCGATGGGTGCTAACGCCCACACGGACTATGCCCTGCGCAAAAACGGGATTCAGGAAGTTATTCCGATCCACCCTGAACTTGCCGAGCCGCTGGAAGATATCCTCGGTGGAACCTTCGGCCTGATTGTGTATCAGGAACAGGTCATGGCCGTGGCGCAGAAACTTGCGGGATACTCGTTGGGCCAAGCCGACATCCTGCGCCGCGCCATGGGTAAGAAGAAGAAATCGGAACTGGACAAGCAGTTCGCAGGCTTCTCCCAGGGCATGCAGGACAACGGGTACTCCATGGACGCGGTCAAGACGCTGTGGGACATCCTGCTGCCGTTCTCCGACTACGCCTTCAACAAGGCCCACTCAGCCGCGTATGGCGTCATTTCCTATTGGACTGCCTACCTCAAGGCCCACTACGCCCCCGAGTACATGGCTGCCCTCCTCACCTCGGTGGGTGATGACAAGGACAAATCAGCCATCTACCTCAATGAGTGCCGGCGCATGGGCATCACCGTGCTGCCGCCGGACGTCAACGAGTCGTCGCTGAACTTCACCCCTGTGGGGAATGACATCCGCTTCGGCATGGGCGCCATCCGCAACGTCGGCGTGAACGTCGTCGAGGCGATGGTTTCCGCCCGTGCCACGGAAGGGGCCTACACCTCCTTCAAGGACTTCCTCATGAAGGTTCCGGCCATCGTGTGCAACAAGCGCACGATTGAGTCGCTGATCAAGGCCGGCGCGTTCGACTCTCTGGGCCACCATCGCCGGGCCTTGGCGATGATCCACGAAGAAGCCATCGACTCCGTCATTACTTTGAAGCGCAATGAAGCGATCGGCCAGTTCGATCTTTTCGCCGGGTTCGAGGACCAAGAGCCGGAAGCCTCGCTGACCACTGAAATTCCCGACCTTCCGGAATGGGAAAAGAAGGACAAGCTCTCCTTCGAGAGGGACATGCTGGGGCTCTATGTCTCAGACCACCCACTGCAGGGTCTCGAAGGTGTGCTCAGCCAGCACGCGGAACAGTCCATCACGTCGATCATCGCCGAGGACGGACCGCACGACGGCGCGATCGTCACTATCGCGGGCATGATCACCTCCTTGAGCCGCCGTATCGCCAAAGCGAGCGGCAACGCCTACGCCCGCGCCGAGATCGAGGACCTTGGCGGTTCAATGGAAGTCATGTTCTTCGGACAGGTCTATGGTCCGATCGCATCGGTACTGGCCGAGGACTTGATCGTTGTGGTCAAGGGCAGGCTGCAGCGCCGCGATGACGGAGCGGTGACGCTCAATTGCATGGAACTGTCTGTCCCGGACCTCAGTGAGAGCGTCAATGGTCCAGTGGTGATCACGATTCCCACGTTCAAGGCAACCGAGGCGGTGGTGACGGACCTGCGCGACGTCCTGCGCACGCACCGCGGCAATTCCGAGGTGCGGCTCAAACTGATGGGTGACACCAAAGTGGAAGTCATGGGCTTACCGGTGCATATGAGGGTGAACCCCAGCCCGTCGTTGTTCGGGGATCTCAAGGTGTTGCTGGGACCGGCCTGCCTGGACAATTGAGTCCTGCAGCGCCGGACAGCGCTAAATCTCGTAGTCCAGTGGCGCAGGCTTGCTGTAACTGCCGCTGTGGTAGAGCAGGGGAGTGCCGCCGTCGCCTACCTGGCCGTCGACCACTTCCACCACTACTACTGCGTTGTTCTCGAAGGACAGCCGCATCTGGATTTTTCCGACGAGCCAGCCTGTGACGTCCTTCAGAATGGGAACCTCGTAGGGGCCGGGTTCCCAGTGGTCGCCCTCGAAGCGGTCACGGGTACGGGCAAAGCGATCGGCGAGGGCCTGGTTCTCGAGACCCAGCATGTGGACCCCGATGTAGTTGGCGTTTGCCACCGCGGGCCAAGAGCTGGAGCTTCGGGCCATATTGAAAGTGAACCGCGGAGGCTCAGCTGACAGGGAGGCCACTGACGTCGCGGTGAAGCCGAACGGCTTTCCGTTCAAGTTGGCGGTGATGATCGCCACCCCGGCCGCATGGCGCCGGAACATTTCCCTGAAGGTCTGCTCGAAGCCGGGTACTGCATTTGCCACGGTGGTCTGTCTCCTGGGTCAGCGGGGTCTCTCCCTTCAGGGTATGCCTGGCAGCGCCGTCCATCCGCATTTGTGTTGAGCGGCGGTGAACGTTTGTTAATGTGAAGTCCATGACCGAGCCCACTCCGCACCTCATTGCCGCAACCCGGCACACCGGCCCGTCCGCCCCGCCCGTGCGCACGGACCGTTTCCGCAAGGACATCGCATGGGTGGCCGCTCCATTGGCGGCCGGAGTGATTGCCGGTTTCCTGTGGTGGTTGCTGGCCCCGGGAGGAGGAAACGTGCTGTCCGGAAATCCCGAACTGGCCAATCCTTCAAACCCTGACTCGTGGTTGCCGCGGGATCTGACCCTGGCTGCCCTCATGGTGCTGGCCGGTTGCATCATCGGCCTGACGTTGGACGGCAGGCTTGACGGACCGGGAGCCGGGAGGCGGTTCGGATTCGCCTTGGGCGGAGGAGCAGCAGGCGCTTTGGCCGCGTGGGGAGTCGGGCTCCTGACCGGGCTGCTGTGGGGTCCCGCGCCGGAGCCTGGATTGGGGCCGGAATACGGCTTCACGCTGCGATCCTATGCTGCGCTCTTGCTGTGGCCGGCCGCCACGGCCTTCGTGACGTTCGCCCTGGCGCTGTTCGGGGTTCTTTCCCGGAAGCCCGTAAAATAGCTCGGGTGAGCTCTCCTTCTGATTTCAATGCAACTGTCACCGCGTCTTTGGACTTCCGCAGCATCGATTTCCGCGGCCGCCGGCTTTCGCTGGCGGAGCTGAAGTCCGCCTTGCCCCGTGCCAAGCATCAGACCATGGCGGACGCGGAACAGAAAGTGCTGGACATCATCGCCGATGTCCGCAGCCGCGGCTTCGGCGCCCTGGCAGACTTGGCAGCAAAGTTCGACGGCGTTGAGCAGTCCCACCCGCGCGTCCCGGCTGAAGAGATCGCCAACGCCTTGCGGCAGCTGGATCCCGGCGTGAGGGCTGCGCTGGAAGAATCCATCACCCGCGCCAAGCAGTTCGCCGAGCGGCAGAAGCCGGCAAATGTCGATGTGCAGCTGGCTGATGGTGCCGTGGTGAGCCAGAACTGGATTCCCGTGGGGCGGGTGGGTCTTTATGTGCCCGGCGGCCTCGCGCCCCTGGCGTCCTCGGTCATCATGAATGTTGTGCCCGCCGTGGCGGCCGGGGTTGATTCAATTGCTTTGGCTTCACCGCCCCAGAAGGATTTCGGGGGACTCCCGCACCCCACCATCCTTGCTGCTGCTGCGCTCCTCGGCATCGACGAGGTCTATGCCATCGGGGGCGCGCAGGCCATCGTGTCCTTCGCCTACGGAGTTCCGGGCGACGGCACCGAACTGCCGATTGAACCGGTGGATGTGGTGACAGGACCGGGCAATATCTTCGTGGCCACGGCCAAACGCCTGGTCAAGGGCGTCGTTGGCATCGACTCCGAAGCCGGCACCACCGAGATCGCGATCCTGGCGGACGCCACTGCCAAGCCCGCCCTGGTAGCTGCCGACCTGATCAGCCAAGCCGAACACGACCCCAAGGCCGCATCGGTCCTGGTGACCGAATCCGCGGAACTGGCCGGCGCCGTCGTGGATGAACTGAACCGGCAGGCCGCGGCCACCAAACACAGCGCCCGGGTCCGTGAGGCCCTTTCAGGCCCGCAGTCCGGTGTTGTCCTGGTGGATGACCTGGAACAGGGGATCGCGGTGTGCAATGCCTATGCGGCTGAGCACCTGGAAATCATGACCGCCAATGCTCCGGCGGTGGCGGGGCGGATCCGGAACGCCGGCGCGATCTTCGTGGGCGATTACAGCCCGGTCAGCCTGGGCGATTACTGCGCAGGATCCAACCACGTTCTTCCTACCAGCGGTACGGCTGCCTTCTCCTCCGGACTGAACGTCACTACCTTCCTCAGGGCAGTCCAAGTGATCAATTATGATCGTGCGGCCCTTGAGCAGGTCAGCGGGCACATCGTGAATCTGGCCGGCGCGGAGGACCTTCCAGGGCACGGGGAGGCTGTGCAAATTCGGTTCGCCGAACGGTCCTGACCACTATATATACGGGCGGCCACCACTACATATAGTAATTACAAGCTTGTCATTAGCCTGTGGGCGACCCTAAAATGGTGCCGGAAGCGAAACTTCCGGCACCATTTTTTATCCGGCGGCTCTGCCGGAACAGCCCAGCCGGAACCATCAGGGAGGCCCAGCGTGTACTGTCCGTTCTGCCGGAATCCTGATTCGCGCGTCGTTGACAGCCGCATGGCCGATGACGGTTCGTCCATACGCCGTAGGCGCCAGTGCCCTGAGTGCGGCCGTCGCTTCACCACTGTGGAAACCACGAGCCTGTCGGTCATCAAACGCTCAGGGGTTGGGGAGCCGTTCAGCCGCATCAAGGTGATCAACGGCGTCCGCAAGGCTTGCCAGGGGCGCCCTGTGACGGAGGACGACCTCGCCATGCTCGCTCAGGAGGTCGAAGAGAACATCCGCTCCTCGGGTGCAGCCGAAATTGATGCCCACGAGGTCGGACTCGCCATTCTGGGCCCGTTGCGCAACCTCGATGAAGTGGCCTACCTGCGGTTCGCCAGTGTCTACCAGGCGTTCGAGTCGCTGGAAGACTTCGAATCAGCCATCGCGTTGCTGCGCCACGACGGCGGCGCGCACGCCAAGGCCGCAGGCCTCAAGGATGCCAAGAGCGCGGAAAAGAGCCAGCTATAAGAGCTTGATGGCGGCTGCGGAGGGGAAGCCGCAGCCGCCATCTTCATACCCGCACTATTTGGCGAGCTTGTGGTGCAGTGCGACTTCCAGTGCGGCACCCACGATGCCGGCGTCATTCTTCAGCTTTGCCGTGACGATCCTCGTGCGAAGGTCCAGGTGGGGGAAGTATTCGTCCGACCGCTTGGAGATTCCACCGCCGATGATGAACAGTTCGGGCGAGAAGAGGAACTCCACGTGCTGGAGGTAGCGGTTAAGCAGTACTCCGTATTCGTCCCAGCTCAGCCCGTCCCGTTCCCGGGCAACAGCTGAGGCCTTGGTTTCGGCGTCGAAGCCGTCCACCTCAAGGTGGCCCAACTCGGCGTTCGGCACCAACTGGCCGTTGAAGATGAACGCCGATCCGATACCCGTGCCCAACGTGATGACCAGGACCGTCCCGCCGACTCCTTCGCCCGCCCCGTAGCGGGCTTCCGCCAGACCGGCAGCATCGGCGTCATTGATGACCTCCACAGGGCGGCCCAGACGCTCAGTGAGCTGCTTGTCGATGTCGGTGTTGAGCCATGACTTGTCGACGTTAGCCGCGGAATGGACCACACCGTGCTGGATAATGCCCGGGAAGGTCACGCCCACCGGCGAATCCGGGGCGGGAGCATCAGGACGCTTGGAGAGTTCTTCGACGATTTCGGCAACTACCTCGGCGACCGCCTCCGGCGTAGCAGGCTGCGGGGTCGGCACGCGGAACCGGTCGCCGATCAGCTTGCCCTTCTTGAGGTCGACAGTGCCGCCTTTGATTCCCGTTCCACCGATGTCGATTCCGATCAGCGGTGCGTGCTTGTAGGTCTTCTCATCCTTTTTGGACAATTCAATTCCGATCATGGCAGGAGGGTTGGACATGCCGCAGCCACGAAAGCTGCGTGGACCTTCCGGAAGTTCTCAGGGAAGGGTAAGGATTTCCGCGCCGGTCTCTGTGACCAGCAGGGTGTGCTCGAACTGGGCTGTGCGTTTGCGGTCCTTGGTGACGACTGTCCAGTCGTCGGCCCACATGTCCCATTCGATGGTGCCGAGGGTCAGCATGGGTTCAATGGTGAAGACCATGCCGGGTTCGATCACGGTGTTGTAAGCGGGGGCTGCGTCATAGTGGGGGATGATGAGGCCCGTGTGGAATGCCTCGCCGACTCCATGCCCCGTGAAGTCCCTCACCACGCCGTAGCCGAAACGCTTTGCGTACGACTGGATGGCGCGGCCTATGACGTTGATTTCGCGGCCTGGAGCCACGGCCTTGATGGCCCGGTTGAGCGACTCCTGCGTACGCTCAACCAGGAGACGGGACTCTTCATCCACGTCGCCCACCAGGAAAGTGTAATTGGTGTCCCCATGGACGCCATTGATGTATGCGGTGATGTCTATGTTGAGGATGTCGCCGTCCTGGACCACTGTGGAATCCGGGATCCCATGGCAGATGACCTCATTCAGCGAGGAACACAATGACTTGGGAAATCCGCGGTACCCCAGCGTTGAGGGATAGGCCTTGTGGTCCAGGAGGAATTCATGCCCTACCCGGTCCAGCAGATCCGTGGTGACGCCGGGCTTGATGTGTTTCCCCACTTCGACGATAGCCTGCGCCGCGATCCTGGCTGCGACCCTGATTTTTTCGATGGTTTCCGCGGACTTGACCTCGGAGCCCGTGAATTTGGCCGGTGCCTTCTTGCCGACGTACTCGGGACGCGGAATCGACGCCGGTACGGGCAGTTCGGGGCTGACGGTTCCGGGAGTGAGCGTGCCGATGGGTGCGGTCAAAGCGGGAGAAGGCATAGATTGATCATATAAGGCACGCAAGAGACGCACGTAACAGAGGCCGGGGTCGTCGGCCAAGCCTGCCAAACGTTACGTGCCACCGGTCCGCAGATGGAGGAGGAAACGTGACGGAGTACTGGTACAACGTCAAGACGCACCAGATCGAAGAGGACGCGATGTCCGACTGGACCCAGTTGATCGGACCGTACAAGACGCGCGAAGAGGCCGAACACGCTTTGGAGAAGGTCCGGGAACGCAACGAAGCCTGGGACGCCCAGGACGACGACTAGAACGAGTGCTCAGGCCCGGGGAATTGCCCGGACCTGACGTCCTCTCCGTAGGCGGCGGCTGCTTCCGTGAGCGTTGACCGCAAGTCCGCGTACTGCTTGACGAATTTGGCCATCTTGCCGCCACGCAGCCCGGCCATGTCCTGCCAGACCAGAACCTGGCCCGTAGTCCTGTTGCCTGCGCCGATGCCCACGGTTGGTACGCGGAGGGCGGCGTCAACAGCGGCCGCGGTCTCGGCAGGGACCATTTCCATCAGGACGCTGAAGGCCCCTGCGTCCTGCAGGGCCACCGCATCATCGATCAGCCGCTGGGCGTCGTCGCCGCGGCCCTGGACGCGGTAGCCGCCCAACGCGTGCTCGCTCTGGGGCGTGAATCCGATATGGGCCATCACCGGAACGCCCGCCTGGACCATCGCGCGGACGGTTTCGGCGTAGTAGGCGCTCCCTTCTATCTTGACCGCGTGGGCGAGGCCCTCCTTGAGGAACCGGACGCCTGATGCCACCGCTTGGGCCGGTGAGACCTCGTAGCTGCCGAAAGGCAGATCGGCCACTACCAGGGCACGCTTGGCTGAGCGGCTGACGGCCCTGCACAACGGCAACAGTTCATCAACCGTCACGGGCAGGCTCGTTTCGTTGCCGAAGACGTTGTTGGACGCCGAATCGCCCACCAGCAGGACTTCGATTCCGGCCTGGTCAAAGATCTCGGCGCTGTATTGCTCATACGCGGTGAGCATAGCGAATCGCCGGCCTTCTTCCTTGGCCTGCTGCAAGTGGTGGATGCGGACTTTGGCTGCCGGTTTCTTTCCCGTGGGCGGCAGGTGCGCGGCATCGGCAGGCCCCGAACCATAGGGTGCGGGAACTTCGGCGGGCATGCTGGACTCGGGATGGTTGCTTGGGGCCATGGTTAGAGCCTAAGCCGTGCCGACAGCGGCTGCCAGCAGTGTGCCAAGCGTCACCATTTGTAAACGCTGTGTTACGCGGCGCTGCAGCATCGGCATTCGCACTGATTGCTTAGTAGAGTGAAGGCTGAACGCTGCGGCTCCTTCCTGTGGAAGGCGCTGCGTGGATACCGAACGGAAAGAGGCCCCATGGACCGCCAGCAAGAGTTCGTTCTGCGGACAATCGAAGAGCGTGACGTGCGCTTCGTACGCTTGTGGTTCACCGACGTCGTTGGTTCCCTGAAGTCTGTTGCGCTGGCACCTGCCGAGGTTGAAGGTGCCTTCGAAGAAGGCCTCGGGTTCGACGGTTCGGCGATTGAGGGCCTGGCCCGTGTCTTCGAGTCTGACATGCTGCTGCAGCCGGATCCCTCCACGTTCCAGATCCTGCCCTGGCGCGGAGAGACGGAACAGACCTCCCGGATGTTCTGCGACATCCTGACTCCCGACGGTGAACCGTCCGCAGCCGATCCTCGCAACGTCCTCAAGCGCACCCTTGCCAAAGCAGCCGACATGGGCTTCACCTGCTACACGCATCCCGAGATCGAGTTCTATCTCCTCAAGTCCCAGGAACTGGGTGCCAACGGCGCCCCGGTACCCGTTGACGAGGGCGGGTACTTCGACCACGTTCCCGGCGGCGTTGCCCAGGACTTCCGCCGGACCGCCGTGACGATGCTCGAGTCCGTGGGAATTTCCGTGGAATTCAGCCATCACGAGGGCGGCCCGGGCCAAAACGAAATCGACCTCCGTTACGCCGATGCCCTGCAAACCGCGGACAACATCATGACGTTCCGCACCGTGATCAAGGAAGTTGCCCTGCAGCAGGGAACGTACGCGACCTTCATGCCCAAGCCCTTCACGGACCACCCGGGCTCGGGCATGCACACCCACTTCTCGCTCTTCGAGGGCGATACCAACGCGTTCTTCGAAGCGGGCACCGAGTTCCAGCTTTCCAAGACGGCCCGGCAATTCATTGCCGGCATCCTGAAGCACGCCCCGGAATTCACGGCAGTGACCAACCAGTTCGTGAACTCCTACAAGCGGCTCTGGGGCGGCGGCGAGGCGCCCAGCTACCTGAGCTGGGGCCACAACAACCGCTCTGCCCTGGTACGTGTTCCGTTGTACAAGCCGGGCAAGGGCCAGTCGGCGCGGATCGAATACCGCGGCATCGACTCCGCCACCAACCCGTACCTCGCCTACGCCGTGCTGCTTGGCGCGGGACTCAAGGGCATCGAGGAGGGCTACGATCTTCCCGCAGCCGCTGAGGACGATGTGTGGTCGTTGACGACGGCCGAACGCAAGGCCATGGGCCACGCTCCGTTGCCGGCCAGCCTGCATGACGCCATCCGCGCGATGGAGGAGTCCGAACTCGTGGCCCAGATCCTGGGCGAGCAGGTCTTCGAGCATTTCCTGCGGAACAAGCGTGCCGAGTGGCAGGACTACCGCCTCCAAGTCACTCCGTACGAGTTGCAGCGCAACCTCGGCATTCTCTAGGGAGGCGCTGTGAGCCTGGCGCGCCGGCTCATCTCGGCCGGCTTCAGTGACCTGGAAAAGGGCGAGCGGTTCCTTTCTGCCCCGGAGCTGGACGGCATCGAGCAGGAAGCACTGTTTGCCGGACTGTCGATGGCGGCGAGTCCGGATACTGCCCTGCAATCGTTGGTCCGCCTGATTGAGAAAAATCCCGGGCTCAAGGAGTTGGCGGCTGCGGATCCGGACACCAGCGAGCCGCTCTACCGGTTGCTGGGTGCCTCCGAAGCGCTTGGAGAATTCCTCCTGCGGCGGCCCGAGCACTTGGATGTCTTCCAAGGGAAAGTCAGCCCGGAACCCCTCCAGGCTTCCAGCGAGCAACTGCGCGCAACACTGCTGCGTTCGGTCAAGGCGGAGCCCGGAGCGCATCGCCCCGTTGCAGGGCTGACAGGAGTTCCGGCGTACACGGCGCTGCGTACGGCCTACCGCCGGGGATTGGCTGAGCTGGCTATCAAGGATCTGTGTGCCGCCTCGCCGCAGGACTTCATGCCCATGGCCGGGGCTGAACTGGCGGACCTCGCCGGGGCTGCCGTTGAGGCCGCTTTGGCCGTGTCCCGGGCAGAGGCGGCCGGCCAGTTCGACGCCGCGGAAGTAGCCGACGTCGGGTTGTCAGTTATTGGCATGGGCAAGTGCGGAGCCCGGGAGCTCAACTACATTTCCGACGTCGACGTCATCTACGTGATCGAGTCGCAGGACCTTGACGACGCCCGCGCCTCGACCATCGGCACAGCGCTGGCATCAGGCATTTCCAGGGCGATTTCATCTCCGGCTCCCGAGCCGGGCCTCTGGGAAGTGGATGCGAACCTCCGCCCGGAAGGCAAGTCCGGTCCACTCGTGCGGACGTTGGAGTCACACCTGAGCTATTACGCCCGCTGGGCTGAAAGCTGGGAATTCCAGGCGCTGTTGAAGGCGAGGACCATCGCGGGGGACACGGACCTGGGCCAGCGCTATGAAAAAGCCGTCGAACCGCTGGTGTGGGCTTCGGCCGGCCGGGACGGTTTCGTGGAGTCCGTGCAGGCCATGCGGCGCCGGGTGACCGAGCACATTCCCGCCGCCGAGGAACACCGCCAGATCAAGCTTGGGCGGGGCGGACTCCGGGACGTTGAGTTCACCGTCCAGCTTCTGCAGTTGGTCCACGGCAGGTCCGACGAGTCCTTAAGGTGCCGGGACACGACGTCGGCCATCGCGGCACTCTCTGCCGGCGGCTACATTGGCCGCGCCGACGCCGCAGCGTTCGATAGCGCCTACCGCTACCTGCGCGTGCTCGAGCACCGCATCCAGCTTTTCCAACTCAGGCGCACCCACTTGATGCCGGAAGCCGAGGACGCGCAGCGGTTCCTGGCCAAAGCCGTCCTCGGGCCGTTCTCGCATGGGCGGCCCCACCCCGACCAGTTGATCGCCGCATGGCAGAAGACCAAGCGCTCGGTCCGTGAACTTCATGAGCGCATCTTCTACCGGCCGCTGCTCAACACCGCGGCGAAGCTCAGCACCGAGGACGCAAAACTTAGCCCGGAAGCAGCCGAGGGCAGACTCGCCGCGCTCGGGTATCTCGATCCCAAAGGTGCCATGCGGCACATCGAGGCGCTCACCGCCGGGGTCAGTCGGCGGGCAGCCCTGCAGCGCCAGCTGCTGCCCATCTTGTTGGGGTGGCTTGCCGACGGCGTGGATCCCGATGCCGGCCTGCTTGCGTTCCGCAGGGTCAGCGAAGCGTTGGGCACCACCCACTGGTATCTGGGACTCCTGCGGGATTCGCAGGCCGCCGCGGAGAGGCTGTGCCACGTCCTTGCCAATTCGCGCCTGATCTCGGATTTGCTGGAGGTGTCACCGGAGTCCGTTGCGTGGTTGGGCAGCGACAAGGATCTGGCGCCCGTACCGTTCTCCGCGCAGTGGCAGGAGATCAAGTCCAAGCTGTCCCGCCACCCGGACGCGGGCAGCGCCATGCGGCTGATCCGCCTCATCCGGCGCAGGGAGATCCTTCGAACCGCCATTGCGGACAGTTCGGGATTGCTGGACCAGGACGCCGTCGGGCTGGCGCTGGCAGAGGCGGACCGTGCTGCGGTGCTGGGGGCCCTGCATGTAGCCGAAAACGCCATAGCGGAAGACGGCCCGTTGAAGACCGACGTTCTGGTGGTGGCCATGGGGCGGCAGGGGGGTCGCGAAATCGGCTACGGGTCGGACGCGGATGTCATCTACGTGCACCGGGCCCGCCCCGGATTCAGCGACGTCGAGGCACAGGAACAGGCGGCCGCCATCGTCGCAAGGATATCCAGCCTCCTGACGCAGCCGCTGAAGCCGGCAATCATGGCCGAGCGTGTTCTCCAAGTGGATGCCGACCTGCGTCCCGAGGGCAAGAATGGCGCCATGGTGCGCTCCTTGGACTCCTATGCCGAGTACTATCGCCGTTGGTCCTTGATCTGGGAGGCCCAGGCGTTGCTGCGCGCACGCCCCATGGCAGGCTCGGATGAGTTGGCTGCCGACTTCATGAGCTTGATCGATTCCATCCGGTACCCGGAGGAGTTATCGGACGCGGACGTGCGCGAAATCCGGCGTATCAAGGCCCGGGTGGAGTCCGAGCGCCTTCCCCGCGGCGCAGACCCGGCCCGGCACGTAAAGCTTGGCCGTGGCGGGTTGAGCGATGTGGAATGGCTGGTTCAGCTGCTCCAGTTGCAGCACGCCGGGAAGCATCCGGAACTGCGGACCACGTCCACGCTGGAAGCACTCGCCGCCGCTGAACAGCTGGGTTTCATTGACAAGAACGACGCCGGACTGTTGCGTCAGGCATGGCGGCTCGCCAGCCGGATCCGGTCGGCCAACGTCATTGTCACCGGACGCGCCTCCGACCTGCTGCCCTCCTCGCGGCGGGACCTTGAGGCCGTGGCCCGGTGGTGCGGTTACGAGCCGGGAGCGGCGGGCCGGTTCGAGGAGGACTACCTTCGCCTGAGCCGCAGGGCGCGCGGCGTTTTCGAGAAAAAGTTCTATGGCAACTAGCTCTGTATGGCTCATTCCCCTCAAACTCCTGGATGAGGACGCACGGGCCATCCAGTTGGCGGAAGTAGCGGGGCTGCGCATCCTCCCGGAGCAACAGGACTTCGTGGGGGATCCCCTGCGGATGATGCTCGTCGCCCTGGATGAGGGTTCGCGGTTCCCCTATGTCATCGAGTCTGCCGGAAAAGCTGTTGGGGTCCTGACCCTCCAGGCCGGAGCGGCCACTCTTGCCGGGTGGGAAGATGAGGATTCGGCCTGGCTGCTCAGGGGATTCCTCATAGACTCACGGTGCCAGGGCAAGGGGCTTGGCCGCCAAGCGGCGGCAGCGGCCCTGCTGGAGGCGCGCAGACTAACGCTGCGGCACCGTGGCGGGCAAACCGGCGTCGTACTCTCCGTCAACGAACGGAACCCGGCAGCGCAGGCGGCGTATGCCAGGGCCGGCTTTGTTGACTCCGGCCGCTACCTCGGGGGAGCTGCCGGACCGCAGAGGATCATGCACGCAGATTTCCTGAACGAGGGCAGGATATAACCGACGCCGGAAGCAGCTGTTCGGCGGCCCCGTTTTGCCCTATGCTTCATCCCGTGACGGTCAGACGAGACCCGGACGGAGCATGGTACTCCGACGCCCTGTGCTTCCGCTGCGCGCAGGCGGGGCCGCATTGGAAATCAGGTCACGCCCTTGCCGGGGAGTATTCCTGCCGGCGTTGTTTTGCTACCTTCGCGGACGTGGAACCGGCGGGCAGCAAACACGCGGTCCTTGGACAGGGACTCGCAGTCCCGGAACCCGTGCAAGTCTTCGAAACCAAGTAGCGGCACCACCGATCCGCTGAAAAAACGAGTACACGCTACTCGTGCCACTGCTGGTGGCCGTTGGGCAGCATTAGGGCTATGACAGCCTACGTGATCGAATCATCAGCCCTGGTGCACCGCTGCCAATGCTGCGGCGAGGAAACGGACAAGGTGTTCTGCAGTGACTGTGCGGCCCCTGAAGAGCCGGGAAAGTCGCCAACCATCAAACACTGAAGTGCGGCAAATTCATAAGTCCCCTTATAGACTCATCGGGTAGATGTTCTCAAGGAAAGGGGAAGTACATGGATTACAACGCAAGCCCTTCAGAGCGGGCCGTGCGGGCGGGTGACCTCGATCGGCGCCACGTCGGTCAATCGGTGAGCTTCCAGCCGAATGACTTCACTGTGGTGTTCGGTACCATTGCCGGCATTGCCCGGACCGAGGCCTTGGTGTACTTGTCCCTGGCAGGGGTGTCCGGCGGCACCCATTTGAAGGATGAGTACGATCTGACGATCGATCACGAGGTCTACCTGCAACTGGATCCGCTGAGCAGCGCCGAGAAGGGCTTCGCCGAAGCTGCGAAAGCCGTCAAGGAGAAACTGGACGAGTTCGGCCGGAACATCCGTGACCGGGACCAGAACAGGGAATCCGAGTAGGTTCCGTCCGGATTCTTCCTGAAACAAGCACAAGGCCGCTCCCGGGTTATCCGGGAGCGGCCTTCGTGTTTGCGTAGAGACTACACGCCGTAGTAGAGCTCGAACTCGTAGGGGTTCGGGCGCAGGGACAGCGGGCGGATCTCGTTCTCGTACTTGTACTCGATCCAGGTGTCGATCAGGTCCTGGGTGAAGACGCCGCCGGCCTGGAGGAACTCGTTGTCCTCACGAAGGGCTTCGAGTGCTTCTTCCAGAGAACCCGGAGCCTTGGGGATGTCCTTGGCTTCCTCGGCGGGGAGCTCGTAGAGGTCCTTGTCGATCGGAGCCGGGGGTTCGATGCGGTTGCGGATACCGTCAATGCCAGCCATCAGCTGGGCTGCGAAAGCCAGGTACGGGTTGGAGGAGGGGTCCGGCGCGCGGAACTCGATGCGCTTTGCCTTCGGGTTGGAACCGGTGATCGGGATACGGATACCGGCGGAGCGGTTGCCCTGCGAGTAGACCATGTTGACCGGAGCTTCGAAGCCCTTGACCAGGCGGCGGTAGGAGTTGACGGTCGGGTTTGTGAAGGCAAGGACAGCCGAAGCGTGCTTCAGCAGGCCGCCGATGTACCAGCGGGCGGTGTCGGAGAGGCCTGCGTAGCCCTTCTCGTCGTAGAACAGCGGCTCGCCGTTGCTCCACAGGGACTGGTGGCAGTGCATGCCCGAACCGTTGTCACCGAAGACCGGCTTCGGCATGAAGGTTACCGACTTGCCCCAGGCATCAGCCGTGTTCTTGATGACGTACTTGAACTTCTGCAGGTCATCGGCAGCAGCAGTCAGCGTGGTGAACTTGTAGTTGATTTCAGCCTGGCCCGCCGAACCTACTTCGTGGTGCGAACGCTCAACTTCGAGGCCTGCCTTGTCCAGCTCAACGCACATGGCGTCACGGAGGTCAGCCTGCTTGTCGGTGGGGGAGACCGGGAAGTAGCCACCCTTGACGGGGGTCTTGTAACCGAGGTTGCCGCCCTCTTCCTTGCGGCCGGTGTTCCAGTGTGCTTCTTCGGAGTCGATCTTGTAGAAGCTGCCCTGCGGTGAGGACTCGTACTGGATGTTGTCGAAAACGAAGAACTCAGCCTCGGGTGCGAAGAACGCGGTGTCGGCGATGCCGGTGGAAGCCAGGTAGGCCTCAGCCTTTTCCGCCACGCCGCGGGGGTCGCGGTGGTAGGGGTCACCCGTACGGGGGTTGACGATGGAGAAGTTCAAAGCCAGGGTCTTCTCGATGCGGAACGTGTCAACGAAGGCCGAGGTCACGTCCGGGATGAGCTGCATGTCGGATTCGGCGATGCCCTGGAAACCGCGGATGGAGGAACCGTCGAAGAGCTGACCGTTCACGAAGAAGTCGAGGTCGACGCTCTTGGCCGGCACGTTGAAGTGCTGCTGGACACCGGGGAGGTCGGTGAAGCGGATATCGACGAATTTGACGTCTTCTTCTTTGATGAACTTGAGGACTTCGTCCGCAGTCTTGAACATCTATGCTCCTTATGCATATCAAGTAACAGGCCGGGGAGGCCGCGTGGTGCAGCCCGGGCCGGGGATCTGGAGACGCAGAAACTCCCCTTGCCTCGGTGGCTGGCAACTCCTATCACCTTAGGGAGACGGGATTTCCCGGGAATGTCAGTATTGTTTCCGGGAGGTTACAGAATCATCTGTTGTGTAAACGGTAGTCGGCTTGCGGGTGTCAGGTCCACCAGGTCCGCTGGCTGAACACGGCCAACGGATTCCACAGCGCCGTGCAGGTGCCGGCGAGCATCCCGGGGACGTTTGAACAGTTAAGCTTATGGGGTGGTTGATCGCAAAGACATAGGCTCCTGGCTCAGTGGACCGGACACATCCGGCATCTCCAAATATCCCGGTGAACGATTGGGACTTCCTGAGTCCGGGCCAGGCTCCATCGCCCGGGCCGGACGGCGCATCTTGGGCATCGTGATCGACTGGACCATAGCGTTGGTCATCAGTAACTTCGCGTTCGGTGGCAACCAATGGGCCACCCTGGCCGTTTTCGCGGCAGAGCAGATACTCCTTATCGGCACCCTCGGATACAGCATTGGCCACAGGGTGGCCGGAATCCATGTTGTACGCCTCGGCGGGAAACCGGCCGGCCCTTTGGCCGCACTGGTCCGCACCGTGCTGCTGTGCCTGGTTATTCCCGCGGTGGTCTTCGATCCGGACCAGCGAGGTCTCCATGACAAAGCCATGAATACCATCCTGATTCGGATGTAGTCAGGCCCTGCTCCGGATGTAGCCAAACCCTGCTCCGGATGTAGCCAAACCCTGCCCAACAAAAAGCCGCCCCGGCGCTTCGCGTGACGTGATCACTCGGAGCCGGGGCGGCGTTTTAGTTTCGGATCTTAGCGGCCGCGTGCAGCCTTGCGGTCCGGACGGGCCTTGTAAGGATCAATGCCCTTGGGGATCGGAAGACGGTTACCCAAGGAGTTGATCCGCTTGGACACGGCGTTCACTTCCACCTTGGTCAGTTCCTTCTTCATCTTGCCCATGGTCTTGGCAATCTGGTTCAGCGGCACCTGGCCTTCGCCGCGGCCGGACTCAATCACGTGGACGCTGACGTTGGGGAGAATGCGGGTCAGGCGCTTGCGCTCTCCGTCCACCAGGGTCTTGACGCGATGGCTGGGTCCCTCGCTGACCAAGACAACTCCGGGACGACCGATGGCCATGAAGACGGCGTCCTGGGTGCGCGGGTTCACGGCAACAGGCTGGTCCTGAGTGATCCACCCGCGGCGAAGCGTGCCCAATGCGGCACCCGAGGCGCCCGGCTGGTTCTCGATCTGGGCGAAGGCTGCGCGCTCAGCCCTACGGGAAAGGATGAAGACCGCGGCCAGCAGTCCCAGCGGAATGCCGATAATGAGGCCGGTGACCCAGTTTTCCAGAAGGAAGCCGATAAGGAAGGCAACGGCTACCACGGCAAGGAACGCCAACACCATGATCCATACAACCTGTGGATCATTGCGCCGGGTCATCTTGAAGACTTCGGCGATCTGCTTCAGCTGGCTGGGCTTTTTGGCCTTGGCTTCTTTGGGCTTGCGCTGGAACAGGCCACGCTTGGGAGCGTCGGCCGAAGGGGTCGAGTTGCTGGAGTCAGGGGATTTCGCCATAGTGCCTTAATTCTACGTGATGCATGCACCAGCACCGGAACCTCCGGCACCGGTAAGTGTTCTTACAGGCGCCGGAGGCTCCGATGGTTTGGTTCGTCTTCTGTGTTGGTTAGCTGTGGGGCCGGTTTAGCCGTGGGCGGCGAGGATGGTGGAGGCTTCCTGGCGGGTGGTGCCGGAGGATTCGATGTGGGCCAGGGCTTCGGGGATGGCCCAGCCTTTCTTCCGCATCGCGGTGGCCCAGAGGCGCCCGGCGCGGTAGGAGGAGCGGACCAAGGGCCCGGACATGACGCCGAGGAAGCCGATCTCTTCGGCCTCGTGCTGGAGGTCCACGAATTCCTGGGGCTTGACCCACCGGTCCACGGGCAGGTGCCGCTCGGAGGGGCGCAGGTACTGGGTGATCGTGATCAGGTCACACCCGGCATCGTGCAGGTCCCGGAGGGCTTCGGAGATTTCCTCGCGGGTCTCGCCCATGCCCAGGATCAGGTTGGACTTGGTCACCATGCCCAGATCCCGGCCTTGGGTGATCACGTCCAGGGAACGCTCGTACCGGAACGCCGGACGGATCCGCTTGAAAATCCGGGGCACGGTCTCGACGTTGTGCGCGAACACCTCGGGCTTGGACGCACAGATCGCGGCGATGTGTTCGGGTTTGCCGGAGAAGTCCGGGATCAGCAGTTCCACCCCGGTGCCGGGGTTCAGTTCGTGGATCTTCCGGACCGTTTCGGCGTACAGCCACACACCCTCGTCCTCGAGGTCATCACGGGCCACGCCGGTCACGGTCGCGTAGCGCAGCTGCATCGCCTGCACACTCCTGGCCACTTTGGTGGGTTCGAAGCGGTCCAGCGGGGAGGGTTTGCCGGTATCGATCTGGCAGAAATCACAGCGCCGCGTGCATTCGGACCCGCCGATCAGGAACGTCGCTTCCTTGTCTTCCCAGCACTCGAAAATGTTCGGGCACCCGGCCTCCTCACACACCGTGTGCAGGCCTTCCTTCTTCACCAGGTTCTTCAACCCAACAAACTCAGGGCCCATCTGGACCTTCGCTTTGATCCACTCAGGCTTACGCTCAACCGGGACCGCCGCGTTACGCTGCTCAACGCGCAGCAACTTACGGCCTTCAGGTGCCAGGGTCACTGGAGTGCTCCTTCTGGTGTTGCAACAAGTGCTTCTTCATGCTTGCGGAACTCTTCCACAAACCTGTCAACGATGTCCGCCGGATTGATGGTCCGGCCGGTTTCCAGCGACATGGTGGTGACGCTGGCGTCCGTGATTCCGCAAGCGATGATCTGTGCGTACGGGGTGAGATCGTTGCTGCAGTTGATGGCAACACCGTGCATGGTGACGCCATCCAGGACGCGGATGCCGATCGCTGCGATCTTCCGGTCCGGTCCTTTGTCATCCGCCAGGACCCAGACGCCGGCCCGGCCCTTGATCCGAACGGCCTTGATCCCGTAATCCTCCATGACCGCGATCATGATGGCTTCCAGACGCTCAACGTAGTCGCGGATGCCTGCGCGGTTCTTGAGTTTGAGGATGGGGTAGGCGATGAGCTGTCCCGGTCCGTGCCAGGTCAGTTTGCCGCCCCGGTCAACTGGAACCACCGGGGTACCGTCGAAGGGGCGCTCATGGTCTTCGGTGAGTTTGCCGGCCGTGTAGACGGCTGCGTGCTCCAGAAGCAGGACGGTACTGGGTTTCTCGCCCGCAACAACTTTGTTGTGGATTTCGCGCTGCAGGTCCCAGCCCTGCATGTAGTCAACGAAATCAGGGGCAAGACCCAGCTGTGAGAACTCAAGAGTCATGACTTCAAGCTTAGACCCCGTGGAACGGTGCCCATGGTTTTGTGGTGAACCTCTCAGTCGCATCCGTGCGGCGTCGGGCGGATCGGGCGATGGCCTTGGAGCCTGTGGATAACTTCTGCAGGAAAACCCGGCGTGGGGTAGACCTTTGACATGGGTTCTCCGGATAAATCTCCTTCATCTCCGCCTGCCATTCCCGGCTATCGGGTCCACCGTTTCCTGGGTCGAGGTGCATCCTCCACAGTCTGGTTGGCTGAAAAGGACCACGGCCCGGGGCACGGGGCCGGCTCAAGGTTCGCCATCAAGTGCATCGCCGTCCCGGAGAAGGATGCCGGGAACGTACCCATGGTGGACGGCGCGTCCCGGGAGGTGGCAGTGATGTCATCGCTCCGGCACGGGCACTTGCTGAGGGTTCACGACGTCGTGCAGTTCAGTGGCAACGGTTCCGACGGCGTGGGACTCGTCCTCGACTACGCCGCCGGAGGCTCACTGGCCGCCCTCGTCGCGATACGCGGCAGCCTCGGCATCGGCGAGGCGGTGACCGTCCTGGTTCCGCTGGCGCATGCACTGTCCTATCTGCACGGTGAGGGCACTGTGCACGGTGATATCTCGCCCGGTAACGTCCTCTTCACCTCCCACGGCAAGCCCTTGCTGGCAGATCTGGGAACGGCAAGCCTTCTGGGAGAAGTCCAGGATTCCCACCCGGCGGGGACCGAAGGCTTCGCGGACAGTTTTTCCACTGGCCGGGCGGGCAGGAGGATCCTCCAACCTGCCCGCGATGTGTACTCATTGGCTGCGTTGGGTTGGTTTTGCCTCACCGGCCACGCTCCTGAGCCTGGCCCCGAACGGCCCCCGTTGCCGTTGTTGGTTCCGGGGGTTCCTTCCGGCCTTGCCGCGGCCCTCGAGGCCGGGCTCGATCCCGATCCGAAGGCCCGCCCCACTGCCAAAGAGTTCGGTACGGCCGTGCACCGAAGCGCGGCCGCGCATCCGGTGGATCTTGCCGGGGCGGTCCACCCGTCCGTCATTCCAGAGCTGTTGACCCGCCGGCGGGACGCGGATACACGACGACGGCGGCTCCCGTGGCGCCGCAAGCGGGCCACGCCATTGGTTTGGGAAAGTGATGTAATCTCCTCCGGGACCCTGCGTGCCGCTGGCCGCCGGTCCTCCGGCAAAGGCGTTCGGGGAGGCATCATAAAGGCCGGAACGATCGGCGTAGCCGGTCTGGCGCTCCTTGCGGCCGGGGCCTACTTGTGGCCCAACGGATCCCCATCACAGCAGACCCCTGATGCCACCGCTGTTTCGACGGGGGAGCGGTCCGCTGTTCCAGTCGCCGGGACCACACCATTCAGCCATGACCTCCCGGCCGACCTCGCCCAAGCTCTCAAGGCGACCGAACCCGAGGCCGCCCTCCCGGCCCTGTCACGAGTGCGGGACCTTGCATTGCGCGAAGGACGACCGGAGCTGCTGGCCCTGGTCAATGGTCCCGGCTCGCCGGCTGAGGCTGCAGATAAGGACTTATCCGGGCACCTCGCCTCGCAAGGCATCCGGCTGGGCGGCTTGTCCACCGAGGTGGCCAACGTTTCCCTGCGAAGCAAGGATGGAAACAGCGCCGAAGTGGAACTGACAGCAACCACCTCCGACTACGAAGAGAGGGACGCAGCGGGCCGGGTCATGCACCGGCAGCCGGCAGGCAAACCCCAGGACCTGCGGCTCGTCTTGAAACGGACGGAAGGGGCATGGCGCATCGTCGAAATCCTGGCTTCGGACCAGTGAGGGCTTCCGGCCGGTGAGGGGGTCGGGCTTGCAGGCTGTTGAACTTACCGGCCAGGCCGGCTCGTCAGCCAGGCCACTGCCTGGCGCAGTTCGGGATGCTGCCACGTAAAGCCCGCCCCGGCCAGCTTGCCTGGATACATCGCTTGGTCTGCCATAACCAGCTCATCGGCAAGTCCGCCCAGGACAAGCCTGAGGGCCGGCCGGGGTACCCGCAGGAATGCCGGCCGGTGGAAGCCCTCGGCCAGCCGGGCAACGATTGTGTTGACGTCCGCGAGGCCCGGAGCGCAGAGGTTCACGGCGCCCTCAAGCTGCGAATCCACAAGGAACGCCAGCGCCGAGGCCTCGTCGGCCAAGGTGATCCACGGCCAGTACTGCCGGCCGTTGCCAAAGGGGCCGCCCAAGCCAACTTTGAGGAGTGGAAGCAACGGACCCAGCGCCCCGCCTTGGGTGCTCAGCACGACGCCGGTACGGGGAGTCACCACCCTGACACCGTCGGGAGCCGTCCTGGCCGCTTCCTCCCACTGCACGCACAATGGCGCCAACACTCCGACTTCGCCGGGGGCTGAGTCCTCATGAAGGACTTCCCGGCGGGACGCTCCGTAATACCCCGACGCCGACTGGCTGACGAAGGTGCGTGGCGGGGAACCGAGCCTGCCCATTGCCGCCGTCAGGGTCCGGGTAGGTTGGAGCCTGGAATCGTGCAGAACCCGGATCCTGTTCTTCGTCCAGGGACGGTCACCGATCCCCGCGCCGGAAAGGTTCACTACGGCGTCGGCACCGTCCAGGACCGCTTCGTCCAGGACACCTGCGGACGGATCCCAGGACCACTCCTTGTTGTTGGCCGCAGGCCTGCGCACCAACCGGATCACCTCATCCCCACGGGACTCCAGCAGCTTGGACAACGCGGTGCCAATCATTCCGGAAGCTCCGGACATCACGATTCTCATGACCCATCTCACCATGGGCCGGTGCATGCTGGAAACGCCGCTGAACAGCGGCGACGGTGTTTCACCTTCTGACTATGATCGAACAATGACCTCTTCCAGTTACCTCCGCTTTCCGCATGTGCACGGCGACCTTGTCACGTTCGTGGCCGAAGACGACATCTGGATTGCTCCCGTCACGGGCGGCCGCGCCTGGCGGGTCTCCTCCCAGCAGTTGCCGGCACGGAATCCCAGGTTCACCCCGGACGGCAAGCGACTCGTGTGGACAACGGTGGTGGGAACGGCGCCGGAAGTGGTGACTGCCGATATCAACGGTGCCGGTTACAAACAGTTGAGCTACTTCGGGCACAGCACTACCAAAGTCAAGGGGTTCAACCCATCGGGCCACATCGTGGTGACCAGCGCCTTCCAGAAGGCCGAAAGCCGGCACACCCACGCCTATAGCCTGCCGCTGGAAGGCGGCGCCGCCGTCGAACTTCCTTTCGGACCTGTAGAGGGTGTCGCATTCGGCCCGGAGGTTGGGGATGAGCGGCCGGTTGTCCTGGCGAGCGTCCTGTCCCGGGAACCTGCGTGGTGGAAGCGGTACCGGGGTGGTACGGCAGGGAAGTTGTGGATCGATGCTGACGGCAACGGTGAGTACGAGCGGTTGGTCCCGGAGCTCGACGGCAACCTTACCGACCCCCTGTGGATCAAGGACCGCATTGCCTTCCTCTCCGACCATGAGGGATACGGCAACCTGTATTCGGTCCGCCCGGACGGTTCCGATCTGCGCCGGCATACCGACCACGAGGACTTCTACGTCCGGCACGCAAGCACGGACGGTACAAGGGTGGTGTTTGAATCCGCGGGGGAGCTGTGGATCCTTCCGTCACTGGATTCCGAGGCTGTAGCCACCAAACTGGAGATCACGCTCGGGTCCGCTTCACCGGCTCGTCGCCCGGCCCCCTTGAAGGTGTCGGGCCACCTCGGTGACGTGGTTCCCAACATCAACGGAACCGCCAGCGCCGTTGAAACCCACGGCACGGTCCATTGGTTGCGCCATAAGGACGGCCCGTCGCGCGTGGTTGAAGCGACGCCCGGCGTGCGTGCGCGCCTCCCGCGTCCCCTGACGGACGGCAGGATTGCCTACGTAGCCGATCACGACGGCGTCGAAGCCCTCTACATCAAACGTATTGCCGCGCGCTTGGCCCCTCCCGCAAAGCCTGCGACGGCACAGGCCGTGACGGGCCAGTCCGCCGCGGAGCCGTCGCCGGAAGAAGCCAGCGAAGCGCCGGACGGAGTCCTCCCGAAGCCGGTGGCCGTATCCCGCGTTGTGGGTCGACCCGAATCAGCGGCGGGAGCCCCGCAGGAACCCAAGGCCGGAGACCCCGCGTCGGCAAGCGCGGGAACAGCGCAAGCGGACACCGGAGCTCCGTCACCGGACACGGCGGCTGCGGCGGCGGAGCCCACTGCTGCCCCCGAAGCGAAGCACCACGGCGAAGTCAGGGTGGAACTTCCGGCGCCTGCCAGGGTCAGCGCGCTGGAAGCAAGCCCCGATGGCCGCTGGTTGGCGATCGGAACTGCGTTCGGTGACGTGTTTGTGGCGGACGCGGCGTCCGGAGCCTTGTCCCGGCTGGTCAGCATCGGTGAAGGCAGCGTCGAACAGCTGGCCTGGTCGGCGGATTCGCAGTGGCTCGCCTGGTCCGAGCCGGTGACGTCGTTCGGGACGCGCAGCAAGCTGAGGATCGCCAAGCCCAACGGGGATGCAACCGACATCATTGACATCACTGACGGACGGTTCTGCGACGAATCGCCGCACTTCACTCCGGACGGCAAATTCCTTGCGTTCCTTTCCAACCGGAGCTTCGACCCCGTTTATGACGGACACTCCTTTGACCTGTCCTTCCCAAGCCCCATCAAGCCGTACCTCGTAGCGTTGGCTGCGGATACGCCGTCGCCGTTCGGGCCCTCCATCGACACCCTTGAAGACGATCCCGCCGACGCCGGGAAGAACGACGACGGCGACGCTCCCGTCGTGCGGGTGGATGCGGAGGGACTCGCCCACCGCGTCATTGCCGTGCCTGTGCCGCAAGGGAATTACTCCGCGTTGACGGCGGGCGAGGGATCCCTCCTCTGGCTGGACACGGAGTTGTCCGGCGTCACGGGAGAGGGCAAAGGAACGCTGCAGGACAAGAAGCCCGCTCCGGCACTGATCCGCTACGACCTTGCAAAGCGCCAGGAGACCACCTTGGTCAAGGCCGCCGACCGTTACCGGCTCAGCGGCGACAGGCAACGGATCGTCTACGTGCTGGACCAGCAGGTGACGTCAGTTCCGGCTGATAAGAAAGTCGACGAAGAGTCCGGCGACCTGGTGAAGGTTGAACTCAACAGGATCCGCGTCATCCTGGACCCCGTCGCGGCGTGGGGCCAGGCCTTCGACGAGGCCTGGCGCCTCCAGCGGGACTTCTTCTGGGCACCGGACATGGCAGGCCAGGATTGGGAGTCCGTGCATCGGCGCTATCGCCCGATCGTGGAGCGGCTCGGTTCGCATGATGACCTGGTGGATCTTCTCTGGGAGATCCACGGGGAGTTGGGGACCTCGCACGCTTACGTCAAGCCGGCTGCTGTCAGTGAGCCGGGCCGGAACGGCCAGGGCCGGCTGGGAGCCGAGTTCCAGCTGGGAGAACACGGTTGGGAGATCACCGCCATCCTGGCCGGCGAATCCTCCGATCCCCTCGCCACCTCACCCCTGACACGTCCGGGAGCGGACGCGAAGGTGGGCGACGTGCTTCTGGCGATTGACGGCGTCGGGCTTTCTGCCGCCGTGACCCCGGCGATGCAGTTGGTCGGTGCGGCAGGCCGCACGGTGGAGCTGACCCTGGTGAATGGCCCGGGCCATGGCATCGCAGCAGGGGTCCAGCGGCGGGTTGCCGTGGTGCCCGTACGGGACGAGGAACAGCTGCGGTACCAGGACTGGGTGCGCGGCAACCGCCGCACTGTCCGCGAGGCGTCCGGAGGTAAGTTCGGCTATCTGCACGTTCCGGACATGATGGCCAACGGATGGGCGCAGCTGCACCGTGACTTGGATACCGAAACCGCCCTGGACGGGTTGATTGTTGACGTTCGGCGGAACCGTGGCGGCCATACCTCGCAGTTGGTGGCCGAGCTGATCGGCCGGAAAGTCACAGGCTGGAGCATGCCCCGGGGCGAAAAACCGCGGACCTATCCGCATCATGCACCCCGGGGGCCGGTGGTCATCCTGGCCGATGAGTTTGCCGGTTCCGACGGCGACATCATCACCCAGGTTTCGAAGCTGCGTGGCATCGGTCCCGTGATCGGCACCAGGACCTGGGGAGGGGTGGTCGGCATTGACAACCGCTTTGCCTTGGCTGACGGGACGGGCGTTACGCAGCCCCGGTACGCCACATGGTTCGGCGGAGGCATCGGCTGGGACGTGGAAAACCGCGGCGTGGAACCGGACATCGAGGTACTGTTCCCTCCGCACGCGTACGCAGCGGGCATTGATCCGCAGCTGGAGTACGGCATCGGCGCGCTCAAGGAAATGATCCAGGAGTTGCCTACGGACCGGCCTCCGCTCCGGGAGGGCTACAGGAGCGTCCGGCCAGGCGCGTTGCCGGCCCGCCCCCAGGCCCGCTAGGAATACGGGAAAGGCCCTGCACTTCTTCAAGTGCAGGGCCTTTCCCGTATTACCGGATGGTTTGTTCCGGAAAGGATGTCCTCAAGCGGACAGTCCGTGGGGGAAACTTGCCGGCTTAGGCGGTGAGGGTGGCATCCAGGGTGATGTCGATGCTCGAGAGCGCGCCGGACACGGGGCAGCCGGTCTTGGCTTCCTCCGAGATACGGCGGAACTCTTCTTCGGAGATGCCGGGGATACGGGCGCTCATGGTCAGGTGGCTGCCCGTGATGCCGGTACCCGGAACGAAGGTCACGTCCGCTTTGGTCTGGACTTCTTCCGGAGTGTAACCGGCTCCGGCCAAGGCGTGGCTGAATGCCATGGAGAAGCACGCAGAGTGGGCCGCTGCAATAAGTTCTTCGGGGCTGGTCTTGCCGCCGGCCTGTTCGGTGCGGGCCTTCCAGGTGACGTCGAACGTGCCGAGTCCCGAGCTGTCCAGCGTGGTGTTGCCGGAGCCCTCCATCAGGTTGCCGTTCCAGACGGTGTGTGCGGTGCGTACTGCTGCCATATCCACTCCTTGGGTAGTTGTGAGCCGGCACCCGCCTTCGCGGGTTGCCACCGTGTCCAATCCTATGGATTCGGGGGAGGACGTGCACGGACATTCCGCTGTCAGTGGATTGTGACCCCCGGCCAGCAGGCCGCCGGACAAAATACAGCCGCCCTGCCATGGGCAGGACGGCTGTTGACCGGTGTCGGTGCTTGGCGCGACTGGGACGTGCAGTAGATGGTTCCGCAGTAGGTGGTTCCGGAACCCTTAGTTCCAGAGGGTGGCTAGAGCGATGTTGACCAGCGCCAGCCCGCCGACTCCGTGAGCCAGGCCGGTGGAGACAGGCTCGCCCTTCTTGACCTTGCGGGAGCCGATGACTGCCAGGACTGCCACCACAATCGCTATGGCGAACTTGATACCGAGCTTGACGTAGTTCGGGTCCTTGTCATCCATGAAAGGAATAAGGCCCATCATGGCGATGCCGGTGAGGAGCTGAAGGAACGCACCGTCCCGCTGGCGGGGATGCACAGTGGGCGTCTTCATGGTGGCGATCCAGTAGCCCACGATCATGGCGGCGCCGACGATGTGCAGGAACACCAGAATGCTGTACAGGATACTCATGAGCCAAGCTTAGCCAGTTTCTTCTACATCACGTAGCAGAAACGTGCTTGTCCAGGGGGCGTGGCGACCGGAACACGGAAGAGGGGCAGGTTTTCCGGGCCTACCCGGAGAACCTGCCCCTCTTCTTATCTATGGTGTGCTGTGACCGGGCTTAGAGGCCCAGGTCCGCTTCGAACGCACCTTCCTCAAGGCGGGCCTTGAGGGTCTGGAGGAAGCGGCCGGCGTCGGCGCCGTCCACCAGGCGGTGATCGTAGGTCAGCGACAGGTACATCATGGAGCGGATGGCGATCGAATCGTCGCCGTTCTCGTCAGCTACCACTACAGCGCGCTTGACGATCGCACCCGTTCCCAGGATGCCGACCTGCGGCTGGTTGATGATCGGAGTGTCGAACAGCGCGCCGACGGAACCGATGTTGGTGATGCTGAACGTGCCGCCTGACAGTTCATCCGGACCGATCTTGCCATCACGGGTGCGGCCTGCGACGTCGGCGATCTTGCTGGCAAGACCGGCGAGGTTCAGGTTGCCCGCGTCTGCGATGACAGGAACAAGGAGGCCCTTGTCGGTGTCCACGGCAATCGCGAGGTGCTCGGCGTTGTGGTAGGTGATTTCCTGCTTGGACTCGTCGTAGGCAGCGTTGAGCTTGGGGTGCTGCTTCAGGGCTTCGGCAACAGCCTTGGCGATGAACGGCAGGAACGTGAGCTTGACGCCGTTCTGGGCCTGGAAGTTGTTCTTGGCCTTGAGGCGAAGCTTGGCGATCTTGGTCATGTCCACTTCGTGCACCTGCGTCAGCTGCGTGGAGACCTCAAGCGACTCGCGCATGCGGCGGGCGATGACCTGACGGATGCGGGGTGCCTTCTCGGTGGTACCGCGCAGGGACGAAGCAACAACCGGAGCAGCAGCCTTGGGGGCGGCAGCAGGAGCAGCGGCCGGTGCCGGTGCTGCAGCAGCCTGCTTTGCTTCGGCAGCTGCGAGCACATCCTGCTTGCGGATGCGGCCGCCGACGCCGGTGCCGGAGACGGAGGCGATGTCTACGCCGTGCTGGTTTGCGAGCTTGCGCACCAACGGGGTGACGTAGCCGGACTCGGAGGAGCTGCCGGACTCGGACTGGGCTGCTGCAGGGGCAGAAGCAGCGGGTGCAGCTTCCTGGGCCGGGGCAGCCGGGGCAGCCGGTGCCTCCGGGGCCGGGGACGCTGCGGGAGCCGGAGCTTCCTCGGCAGCAGGAGCGGCGGGAGCCTCGGTTGCGGCAGGCGTTTCCGCAGCGGGTGCCGGAGCCGCAGCAGGTGCGGCTGCGCCGGAACCGATGACGGCCAGGACCGATCCGACCTCAGCTGTTTCGTCCTCGCTGACGCGGATTTCCTGCAAAGTTCCAGCTACGGGGGAAGGAATCTCGGTATCGACCTTGTCGGTGGAGACCTCCAGCAGGGGCTCATCAACTTCAACGGTGTCGCCAATGGCCTTCAGCCAGCGGGTAACGGTGCCTTCAGTGACGCTCTCGCCGAGGGCCGGGAGGGTGACCTCGTGGCCTTCGCCGCCGGCAGCGGGAGCTTCCTGGGCCGGCTGCTCAGCCGGTGCTTCAGCGGCGGGAGCTTCCTGGGCCGGCTGCTCAGCCGGTGCTTCAGCAGCGGGAGCTTCCTGGGCAGGTGCCTCCCCGGTCGAGCCCGAACCGGAGCCATCGCCGATGCGGACCAAGGGGGCGCCGACTTCCGCGGTCTCGTCTTCAGCGACGAGGATTTCTTCGATAACGCCAGCGACCGGAGAAGGGATTTCGGTGTCTACTTTGTCGGTGGAAACCTCGAGCAACGGCTCGTCGATCTCTACCCGGTCACCAACCTGCTTGAGCCAGCGGGTGACGGTTCCTTCGGTGACACTCTCACCGAGGGCGGGCAAGTTAACGGATTCAGACATGTCGTCCCCGTTCTCCTTATTGATCTTTTGTGCGGATGAGTTCTGCTGGTCCGGAACGGGCGTGAGCGGCCAATGATGCCGCAGACGCCCGTTCCGTTTGTCTTGGTGGGGACTTAGCCGTGGAGCGGCTTGCCCGCGAGGGCAAGGTGGGCTTCGCCCAGGGCTTCGTTCTGCGTGGGGTGGGCGTGGACCAGCTGGGCCACGTCTTCCGGGTAGGCTTCCCAGTTCACAATGAGCTGGGCCTCTCCGATTTGTTCACCCATACGGGAACCGATCATGTGGACGCCCACAACGGGGCCGTCCTTCTGGCGGACGAGCTTGACGATGCCGCCGGTGCCCAGGATGGAGCTCTTGCCGTTACCGGCAAGGTTGTATTCCTGGGTCTGGACCTGGTCTTCGCCGAACTTTTCCTTGGCTGCCTTCTCCGTGTAACCAACGGTGGCAATCTCGGGCTCGCAGTAGGTGACCTTGGGGATGTTGATGTCTTCGACGATTGCGGGGTTCAAACCGGCGATCTCTTCGGCGACGAAGATGCCCTGCTGGTAGCCGCGGTGGGCGAGCTGCACGCCCGGGACGATGTCACCGACGGCGTAGATGTTGCCCACGCCGGTGTGGAGGCGCTCGTTGGTGATGACGAACCCACGGTCGATGGTGAGGCCGGCTTCCTCGTAGCCGAGGTTTGCTGTGACAGGGCCACGGCCGACGGCTACCAGGAGGAGGTCGGCTTCGAAGGTCTTGCCGTCAACCAAGGTGACCTTGACGCCGTTTTCGTCCTGCTCGACGCCCTGGAAGAAGATGCCGGTGCTGAACTTGATGCCGCGCTTCTTGAAAGCGCGCTCGAGGTTCTTCACGATCGTGGCGTCCTCGTTCGGCACGAGGGAGGGGAGGCCTTCGACGATGGTGACGTCCACGCCGAACGACTTCCAGACGGATGCGAACTCGACACCGATAACGCCGCCGCCGAGCACGATGGCGCTCTTGGGGATGTAGTCCATGGTGAGGGCCTGGTCCGAGGTGATGACCTTGCCGCCGATTTCCAGGCCGGGCAGTGAACGCGAGTAGGAGCCGGTGGCCAGCACGATGTTCTTGCCCTTGTAGGCGGTACCGTTCACCACGACGGTGTCGGTGCCCTGGAGCTTGCCTTCGCCTTCGATGACCGTGATGCCCTTGGACTTGATGAGTCCCTGGAGGCCCTTGAACTTACCGGCGATGATGCCGTCCTTGTAGGCGTTGACGGCCGGCATGTCGATGCCGTCAAGCGTCACGTTCACGCCGTACTTGGCGGAATCACGTGCATGGTCTGCCAGTTCGGCAGAGTGCAGGAGGGCCTTGGTGGGGATACAACCGTTGTGCAGGCAGGTTCCGCCGAGCTTTGCCTTTTCCACAAGGCCAACGGTGAACCCAAGCTGTACGGCCCGCAGGGCCGTGGCGTAGCCGCCGCTGCCGCCACCGAGTACCAGGATGTCGAATTCTTGCGCAGTTGCCTGATCGGCCACTAAAACGCTCCCTCGCGTGAATGATGACACGGGTGTGCGTGCCATCTGGTCTTTGGAACTTGTACTGCCGCGATTATGCCAGCACGTAAGTTCTCTTGCATTTGTGACTATCGAGTTCACCTTAGCGAACCACCTACCCATGCTCCACCCTCCGCGGGCGAATGTGGAGCGCTTGTGTCGAGACTCACGTTCGCGTGTGACACAGCGCTATCAGCCGCATGATTCCGGGCTTCCGCGGGCCGCCGGAGTGTTCCCGGCCGGCCCACGGAAGCTTTGGTGGAGCGGGTAGCGGATCTAGGCGGAGGCGGTCAGCAGGTCTTCCGCGTACGCCACGAGGGTCCGGACGGTGCATCCGGTTCCCTGCTTGGGGGTGTATCCGTACGGGCTGCCGTTGTTGAACGACGGCCCGGCGATGTCCACGTGGGCCCACGGGATCTGTTCACCGTTGCCGTTCTTGCCAACGAATTCGCGCAGGAAGACGGCTGCAGTCATCATGCCGCCATTGCGCTCTCCAATGTTTGCCAGGTCTGCCACCTGCGAGTCCAGGCTCGGGCGCAGTTCCTCGGGCAGCGGCATCGGCCAGACCAATTCACCGGCCCGGTCGGCTGCGGACTTCAGTGCCGAGGTGACCGAATCGGTCCCCATGACGCCGGCTGTGCGCAGGCCAAGTGCGATCAATTGCGCACCGGTCAGGGTGGCGACGTCGATGATCGCGTCGGGCTTCTCTTCGCTGGCCGCCACGATGCCGTCGGCCATGACCAGCCGGCCCTCGGCGTCGGTGTTCAGGACCTCCACGGTCTTCCCGCCGTAGACGGTCAGGACGTCCGCGGGCCGCTGCGCCGCACCGGAGGGCATGTTCTCCGCTATGCAGAGCCACGCGGTTGCCTTGATGGGCAGTCCAAGGGATGCGATGGCCAGGACGGCATTAAGTACGACGGCGGCACCGGCCATGTCGCTCTTCATGTCGCCCATGCCGAGGGCCGGCTTGATGGAGATACCGCCGGTATCGAAAGTGATGCCCTTGCCCACGAGTGCGATTTTGCGGGCAGCTTTGGCCGGGGCGTATTCAACCTTGACGAGGCGCGGCTGTCTGGTGGATCCCTTGCCAACGCCGAGGATGCCGCCGAATCCTTCCTTTTCCAGGCGCTTCTCGTCCCAGACCGTGACCTTGACGGGGAGGCCCTTGGAAAGTTCCTTCGCGGCTTCGGCGAATGATTCGGGGAAGAGGTGGCTGGGCGGCTGGTTGACCAGCGTGCGCGTGGCGTTGACGGCCCGGGCGAGGACGATCGCCCGGTCAAGGGCCGGTTGCGCTTCCTTTGCATCCACGGCTGTGAAGATCGAAACCTTGGCTACCGGCGCCTTCAAGCCGTCCTTGCTGGAGCGGTGCTCGGTGTAGGAGTAGGCACCCAAGGCTGCGCCTTCGGCCACGGCAGCGACGTCGGCGAGGGCCGTCGTCGGGAACGCCAACGTCACCGACGCCAGGCCCGCAAGCTGGCGGACCGCGGAGCCGGCTGCACGACGCAGTGCTTCGCCGGTGAAGCTGCCGTCTGCCTGCGGCTTGCCGAGCCCGGCGAGCACGAGGAGTTCCGAGCCCGTCTCCGGCAGGCCCGGAAGGCGGTGAACCTGGTCCGCTGCTCCCGTAATGCCCAGGACCTTCAAGGAACCCGCGATGGACTCGGCAGCCTTCGCGCTCAAGGGATTGGAGAGCAGCACGGGACCGTCTGCACCTTGCGCTACGCCTACCACGAGGGCGTCGCTGGGGGACTTCTTGAGGTCCTTGGCAATCACGCCGAGGATGATGTCAGTAGTCTTGACCACGAGGATGTTTCCTCACTTCTCTCTGCATTGCATGGCGGGACCGCATGTTTGGCGCCCTGCCCCGGTACGCGCCCGACGTCCTCTTGCGACGGCGGCCTTGGTCTAGGGCCAGCTTAACGAAAAGGATGCCGGCCCGTTTCGATCGTAGTCTCTTGCGGGCTGCGGACGGCAATTAAATGAGAGCTGCGGCACACGGGCAGGCAGGAATGCCAGCCCGACGTGCGGCGTTGTATGAATACGGACCATGGGGAATGGTCTTCGGCCGCCTTGGGGTCTCCCCTCACGGCCGACCCCGTGAAACTTTGCCACAGCGAAAGGAACATGCCGTGTTTGAACGGATATCCGGCTCCCTCCTGGACCCCGAGGCGCTCTATGCCAGCAACATCGAGATCTTCCACAGCCCCGAACTGCGGGGCTTGAACCTGGTGATGGGATTCACCGGTTTCGCCGACGCCGGACAAGTAGTGCGGCAGATCAACGCGGAGTTGCTGGACCAGCTCGACGCCGAGGTGGTGGCAATGTTCGACGCCGACCAGCTCATCGACTACCGTTCGCGCCGCCCGCACATCAGCTTCGTTGAGGACCACCTGCAGGACTACCAGCCCCCGCAGCTTGGGCTGTACAAGCTCAAGGACGGGCTTGGCCAGCCTTTCCTCCTGCTCGCCGGTTTTGAGCCGGACCTGCAGTGGGAACGTTTCTCGCGGGCCGTCGTCGGAATCGTCGAGAAACTGGACGTCAACCTGGTCACATGGATCCATTCCATTCCCATGCCGGTACCGCACACGCGGCCGGTGGGAGTTACCGTCCACGGAAACAGGCCCGAACTGATCGACGGCATCTCGAGCTGGAAACCTACCGTGGAAGTGCCTGCCGCGATCGGGCACATCCTGGAGCTCCGGCTCATAGAGGCCGGACGCAATGTTGCCGGCTACGTTATTCACGTTCCGCATTACCTTTCCGAGGCCGAGTATCCGCAGGCCGCGGTGGCAGGGCTCGAATATCTCGGGGCTGCTACCTCGCTCATGCTCCCGACCGACCGGCTGCGCGAGTCCGGGCGGGAAGTGGTCCGTCAGATCGCCGAACAAATAGAAGCTTCCCAGGAAGTGCAGGCGGTAGTTTCCAACCTCGAAGCCCGCTACGACGAAAAGTCCGAAGGCATGGTCCGCCGCTCGCTGCTGGCCGACGAGAATGACGAGCTGCCCAATGCAGAGGACCTCGGTGCCGCCGTGGAGGCCTACCTCGCACGCAAGGATGCGCCTCAATAAATCTGCTTTGATGCCTGTGGCGGGCATACTTAAAGGGTGAACTCTCCACGCGCCTGGCTCATTTGGACGATCGGCGTGTTCGCCTACCTGGTGGCCGTGGCGCAGCGGACATCATTCGGGGTCGCGGGCCTTGAAGCCACTGAGCGGTTCCACGCCAGTGCCGCAGCTGTTTCCTTCTTCACGGTCCTCCAGTTGCTGGTCTACGCAGGACTGCAGATACCCGTTGGTGTGCTGGTGGACCGTTTCGGCTCACGCGTCATGGTGGCAGGCGGGGCCGTGTTGATGGGGGTGGGCCAGTTACAGCTGGCTTTCGCGGACAGTGTCCCCGGGGGAGTGCTGGGCAGGGTGCTGGTTGGCGCCGGTGACGCCATGACCTTCATCTCCGTCATCCGGCTTGTACCGCTGTGGTTCGCTCCCGCCCGGGTGCCCCTCGTGACCCAACTGACGGGGATGTGCGGCCAGTTGGGCCAACTCTTCAGCGTCGTCCCGTTCGCGTTGTTGCTGCAATCCGCGGGATGGACCCCGGCGTTCCTGTCCCTGGCAGGCCTGTCCGTCCTCGCCGTCGTCCTGGTCCTTGCCCTCCTGCGTGATGCCCCACCGGGACATTCCCCGCAAAACGCGGCGCAGGGGCTTAAAGCGACCGGCATCTCCCTGTCGCGTGCCTGGAAGCAGCCGGGGACCCGGCTTGGTCTCTGGAGCCACTTCACCGTCCAATTCAGCGGCAACCTCTTTGCCATGACGTGGGGCTATCCGTTCCTGCTCTCTGCCCAAGGCCTTGACGGGGCAACAGTATCCGGGCTCATGGCGCTGTTTGTTGCCACTGCGATCGTGTCCGGTCCCGGCGTGGGACGCTTTGTCTCCAGGCACCCGATGCGGCGTTCGGCAATGGTGCTGCTGATCGTCCTTGCCACCGCAATCGTGTGGGTCGCCGTATTGTCGCTGCCGGACCGGGCGCCGCTGTGGTTGCTGGTGGTGCTTGTCGTGGTGCTGGCGGTCGGCGGTCCGGGTTCCATGATCGGTTTTGATTTCGCCCGGACGTTCAACCCTTCGCACCGGATCGGGACGGCAACCGGCATCGTCAACGTTGGGGGTTTCATTGCGGCACTCGTAGCCATCTATCTGATCGGCCTGGTGCTGGACCTCTTGAATGGCTCTGGATTCTCCGGAGGCAACCTGTATGGTTTGGCACCGTTCCGGATAGCCCTCAGTGTGCAGTTCGTGCTGCTCGGATTTGGCACGCTGATGATCCTCACCACGCGGCGCAAGGTGCGGGCGCAAATGGCGGCCCAGGGAGTGCATGTGCCACCGCTGGTGGTCACCCTGGCCAAGCAACGCCGTGAACGCATGGAGCGCAGGCGCGCTACACGCCAGGAGCGCACCTAGCGCGCACGCACCTGGCAGTCCGGGGTTTTTCCACATAGCCACAACAGCCACTGTCCGGCGTTCCAGGTCAACAGCAAGCTTGAGTCATGACCATCAAGCAAACACTCAGCATCCATCAACCCGAAGACGTCCTGGGCTATATCCCGCACTTGCTGGGCTATTGGCCCCGGGAGAGCCTGGTGGCAATCACGTTGCAGGGAAAGGCCCTGGGGGCAACGCTGCGGGTTGATTTGCCGCCGGCGGACAACCCCCACGCCCAGGCCGATTTTGCCGCGTACGTGCGGAACCAGCTGCTGGCGGACGAACGCGCCGACGGCGTCCTGCTGGTGCTGTATTCGGCAGCAGGTTGGGATGACGGTTCAGTCCTGGACTGGACCATGCCCTTGCTGGGGATCCTGCAAGAGGCCCTGGCCCCGGTGGACTTGACCGTCCGTGACGCCTGGCTGATCGGTGACGACTATTGGCGCAGTGCATTCTGCACCGATCTCTCTTGCTGCCCGGTTCCCGGTCTCCCTTTGGAGCGCATCCACAACAGCAGGATCAGCGCTGAGATGGTGTACCGGGGAAGCACAGTGGGCGCCGCCCCGGACAGCACCGTGGATCCGCCCAAACTAGCCCTCCCCGGCAGGCCCGCCGTTGATGTCCTTGAAGCTGAGCAACGATTCGAGGACCAGCTGTTGGAGTCAGGGCGCAGTGAGTGCTGTTTTGATGCCGTACTCGATGCTTGGGCCCAGGTCCTTGAAAGATGTCCCCGGGCTGATGGGCTGGGTCCATCGGACATTGCCGGGGCCGTTTTCGGGGGACCGGCCGGATCTGAACTGATGGGGTTCCTCCGGGCGACACTCGCCGTTCCTGCCTGGCGGGACGCCGTTATTGTCATGGCAGCCGCGGACGTGGCCTCCGCGAAGGCCGGTGGACGTGCCTTCGATCTCTTCTCCGGTGATAACTCCAGCTCGCTTCCTTTCGACCCCCTGGCCCTGGGGCTTGCCATGCCACCGGCGGCCGCTGCGGGCGCCGCTTCAAACGGCCGCAGTCCCGAGGAGACCGGAGATACCTTGTTGGACGGGATGCCCGGGGTGCCTTCTTACGGCGGAGTCCTGCTCGGCGAGGAACCTGAAATACCCGACTGGCGCCTGCTGGACTCCTTGGGAAGGATCCTGTCCGCCCTTTCTTACGACGATGAGGAGGGTGGCCTCGCCGCGGCGGCACTCACGCTCCAGGGATGGGTCGCGTGGGCCAAAGGAAACGGGTCGTTGGCCCATGCCAGCCTGCTCCGTGCCGCTGCGGCGCATCCGGGCTATCGATTGGCTGACTTGCTGGACGATGTATTGGGGCAAGGCACCATCTGCGGCTGGGCGCGGCGGCCTGAGTCGGCATGGGGCACCTACAAAGCCTCGCGCAACTAGTCGCTCCGTACGGTGGCTGACGCTTTCGCTCTCCACAAAGGCGTACGATTCGCAAATCCGTGAGACAATGGATGCCGAGACCCGGTTGGGTCCGCGTTTGAATGCCCGTATTGCCCCCTTAATCAGGGAACAATACGGCGGCGCCGGCAGTTGTACCTAGAGACTCTGCAGGCGGCGATTGCGTTTGAAATTAATCGCGGACTTGACAGGGTCATAGTGGTGTTGCCCACATGGTGATTCCACAGACCGCCGCTAGAAAGGTTTTCTGTGACCCCGTCTTCCGTCGAGAAGGAACCCGCCGCCCAGGCCGAACTGTCCGCTGAGGAAAAGAAGGCGGCACCGGCCAAGCGTGCGGCGACACGCGCTGCCAGCAAAGCTTCAGAGGGTGACTCCGGCAAGCCGGCCCCCAAGAAGCGCGGGCCCAAGCCCGGTGGCAAGGCCGCGGCCGAGGCTGCCGGCAAGTCCCCGGATACCGAAGAGGACGCCGAAGAGTCGGTTGAGGACGAGGAATTCGACCCCTCGGCTGCTGAAGAAGTGGAAGTCGGCGACGACGACGTGGAAGAGGTCGCCTCTTCCAAGGACAAGCCTGCGCCCTCAGGCTCCGGATTTGTCTACTCCGACGCCGATGATGACGACGCCCCCGTCCAGCAGGTCATGTCAGCCGGTGCCACTGCGGACCCCGTCAAGGACTACCTCAAGCAGATCGGCAAGGTAGCGCTCCTCAACGCCGAGCAGGAAGTCGATCTCGCCCTGCGGATCGAAGCCGGCTTGTTTGCCGAAGAAAAGATCGCTGCCGACGACGGTTCCATGGACCCCAAGCTCAAGCGCGAACTTGAGTTCATCATCCACGATGGCAAGAGGGCCAAGAACCACCTGCTGGAGGCAAACCTCCGCCTTGTGGTCTCCTTGGCCAAGCGCTACACGGGCCGTGGCATGCTGTTCCTGGACCTCATCCAGGAAGGCAACCTTGGCCTCATCCGTGCAGTCGAGAAGTTCGACTACACCAAGGGCTTCAAGTTCTCCACGTACGCCACGTGGTGGATCCGCCAGGCCATTACCCGTGCCATGGCCGACCAAGCCCGTACCATCCGTATTCCGGTGCACATGGTCGAAGTCATCAACAAGCTCGCACGTGTCCAGCGTCAGATGTTGCAGGACCTCGGCCGCGAACCCACGCCGGAAGAGCTCGCCCTCGAACTGGACATGACTCCCGAGAAGGTTGTGGAAGTCCAGAAGTACGGTCGCGAGCCAATCTCCCTCCACACCCCGTTGGGCGAGGATGGAGACTCCGAGTTCGGTGACCTCATTGAGGACTCCGAAGCCGTGGTACCCGCGGATGCCGTGAGCTTCACCCTCTTGCAGGAACAGCTCCACTCCGTCCTTGACACGCTCTCCGAGCGTGAAGCAGGCGTGGTCGCCATGCGATTCGGGCTCACTGATGGCCAGCCGAAGACTTTAGACGAAATCGGCAAGGTCTACGGAGTGACGCGCGAACGCATCCGCCAGATCGAATCCAAGACGATGTCCAAGCTGCGGCACCCCTCCCGCTCGCAGGTCCTCAGGGACTACCTGGACTAAGTCCGTATGCACGGTGATCAGCCCGGCAGGAATTTCCTGCCGGGCTGATGTCGTTCCAGGCACTGCCTCATCGCATCGCTACCCGCCCCAGGCGCCCCGGCTACGGGTGCGGTCGGCGCGTAGGGGTGCGGTGTCGACGTGGAGTGGGTGCGGTTGGCGGGTAGGGGTGCGGTGTCGACGTGGAGTGGGTGCGGTTGGCGGGTAGGGGTGCGGTGCCGGCCCCGAGCCCAAGAACCGGGGAGTGCTTAACGAAGCAAGGCCCCTCCCGCCGGGAGGGGCCTTGCTCTTTCATCTGCTCAACTCATCTGCGCAACCAAGGCGTGGTGCCCTCAGTCGACCGGAACAGGTGCCTTCTCGTTGAGGCGCTCGGTCTCGTCATGCCAGTCGGAGGTCAGGGGCCGGAGCGTGGCCTCGACTGCGCGGGCGTGGTGGCCGCAGAAAAGCAGCTCACCGCCGGAGGACTCGAGTACAACGCGGACATATGCTTGAGCCCCGCAACGATCGCATCGGTCAGCTGCGTTTAGCGTGCGGTCTGCAACTGCTGTTGTCATGTCGGCCTCCTTAGTAGTTCTGTACATCCATATAACCAGCATTCGAGGCAGAACCATGGCAAGGATGGGTCACTTTCGCTGTCCGCGTATCACATGTGCGTAACGTAACTTTGCCCTCGACGCCCGTTCGGGTGTGGCGGGCGGGTCCGGCAGCCGCGCGCGACTAACCTAGTATGGGCAGTGTTTGCCTTGACCACATTGGCTTACAGCTGCTGGAAACACCCTGAGCTATACCCCGAAGGAGCACACCGCGAGTGGCACCGAGTTCTGAATACAACGCCCGGCATCTTTCCGTCCTGGAAGGGCTGGAAGCGGTCCGCAAGCGTCCGGGTATGTACATCGGTTCCACTGACTCCCGGGGACTCATGCACTGCCTCTGGGAAATCATCGACAACGCGGTGGATGAGGCACTGGCCGGGTTTGGCCACGACATCAAGGTGATCCTGCACGCGGACAACTCCGTGGAGATCCACGACGACGGCCGCGGCATTCCGGTGGACGTTGAACCGAAGACGGGCCTGACCGGCGTCGAGGTCGTGTTTACCAAACTGCACGCCGGCGGTAAGTTCGGCGGCGGTTCCTACACGGCCTCGGGCGGCCTCCATGGCGTAGGCGCTTCCGTTGTCAACGCACTCTCGAGCCGCCTCGACGTGCAAGTGGACCGCGGCAGCAAGACGTACCAGATGTCCTTCAGGCGCGGTGAGCCGGGACGCTTCCAGGACTCCGGCAGCAAGGCCGGTCCCGACTCGCCGTTCGAACCGTTTGTCGAAGGATCCGTCCTTGATGTCGTCGGCAAGGCCAAACGAGGGGTGACCGGAACCCGCGTGCGTTATTGGGCGGACCGCCAGATCTTCACTCCGGACGCGAAGTTCTCCTACGACGACCTCGTGGCGCGGGCGCGGCAGACCTCCTTCCTGGTGCCGGGCCTGCGGATTACCGTCCGGGATGAACGCAAGCTGGCAGGAACACCCGGTGAGAACGGCGTGCACGAGGAGGTCTTCCACCACGACGGCGGTATCTCCGAGTTCGTTGAATTCCTCGCCTCGGACTCCGGGGTAACGGACGTCTGGCGTTTGCACGGATCCGGCAAGTTCAAGGAAACCGTTCCGGTCCTGGACGAGAACGGCCACAGCAAGATCGCCGAAGTCGAGCGCGATTGCGAGGTGGACATCGCCCTGCGCTGGGGGATCGGCTACGAGACCACTGTCCGCAGCTTCGTCAACATCATCGCAACGCCCAAGGGCGGGACGCACCAGGCCGGATTCGAGGCTGCCCTGCTGAAAACCTTCCGCAAGACCGTGGAAGCGAACGCAAGGAAGCTCAAGGCAGGCAATGACAAGATCGAAAAGGACGATGTCCTTGCCGGACTGACTGCCGTGCTGACGGTGAGGTTGGCCGAGCCCCAATTCGAGGGCCAGACCAAGGAAATCCTGGGCACCTCGGCAGTCCGCGCGATCGTCGCCAAGGTGGTCGAGAAGGAAATCTCCGCGAAGCTCGGCTCGGCCAACCGCAATGACAAGGCGCAGTCTGCTTTGCTGCTGGAAAAGATCGTCAGCGAGATGAAGTCGCGCATTTCGGCCCGCGTCCACAAGGAGACGCAGCGGCGAAAGAATGCGCTGGAGACGTCGTCGATGCCCACCAAGCTCGCCGATTGCAGGACCGACGATGTTGCCCGTTCCGAACTCTTCATCGTGGAAGGCGACTCCGCGCTGGGCACCGCGAAGCTGGCACGCTCCTCCGATTTCCAGGCCCTGTTGCCGATCCGCGGAAAGATCCTGAACGTCCAGAAAGCCTCCGTGGGAGACATGCTGTCCAACGCCGAGTGTGCTGCCTTGATCCAGGTGGTGGGCGCGGGCTCGGGGCGCAGCTTCGACCTGGACGCTGCCCGCTACGGCAAGGTGATCCTCATGACCGACGCTGACGTCGACGGCGCCCACATCCGTACCCTGCTGCTGACGCTCTTCTTCCGCTACATGAGGCCGATGGTTGAAGCCGGCAGGGTCTTCGCCGCGGTTCCGCCGCTTCACCGCGTGGAGGTCATCAACCCCGGCCAGAAGGCCAACGAGATGATCTATACCTACTCCGAGGCGGAGCTCCATGTGCTGTTGTCCAAGCTCGCCAAGGAAGGGAAACGCTACAAAGAGCCCATCCAGCGTTACAAGGGCCTCGGTGAGATGGATGCCCAGCAGTTGGCTGAGACCACCATGGATCCGAGGCACCGTACCCTCCGCAAAGTGGGGATCGAAAGCGCCCAGCGGGCCGAGGAAGTGTTCGACCTCCTGATGGGATCGGACGTGGCGCCGCGCAAGGAGTTCATCATCGCCGGTGCTGCCACGCTGGACCGCGAGCGGATCGACGCGTAGGGAGCCGGGTCGGCGGAGCTAGCCGAGTAGTCCGGGGACGATCAGCAGGGCTGTCGGGACGGCCAGGAGAAGCGCGGACGCCACCAGGACGAGGCTTCGCAGTGCTTTGCTGAGGGGAGGCTCCGGTGAGAGGAGGCGGCTGACGCGTGACGCCGTCGTGCGTGGCGAGTCCGCTCCACCGGTGGCACTGACCCGGCCGCCCTCGAGGATGGCACTTCCGGTGTGGAGTGCGGAGGCATTGAGGGCGGACCCTGGAGCCGGAGCGGTTGAGCCGCTGGAGACGATGGCGATGGCCTTGATGAGGGTGCTTTTGCTTTCGGTCCTCAGGGCGACGTCGTCGGCGAGCATCTCGATCAGGGAGTTCACTGCTGTTTGGGCGAGCTTGGTGGTGGGGAACCAAGGAAGCGCCTGGCGCCAGGCGGCGAACGCCCACAGCAACAGGTCATGGCGCTGGGAAAGATGGGCCTTCTCGTGAATGACCACGGCCCGGAGTTCGTCCGGTTCCAAGGCCGCCATCAGCCCGTCGGAAAGTACCGTGACCGAGCGGGCTCCGCCGGGAAGGCAGTACGCGACGGGGGAGTCGTGGTTGATGACCATGGTCGCTGACCCGTCGGACGACGGTGAGGCAAGGAGCGCCAGGAGTTCCCGGTGGCGCCGGCGCTGCCGTTCGATCTTGTAATAGGTCAGCAACAGGGTGAAGACCAAATGGGCAGTAAGCAGCGCAGCTGCGGACAAAGCGAACAGATGCCAAAATCCCAGCGCCGTGGTGGGCTCGTCGTTCAGGACCATCCCGGCAAGGCTTTTGAGCCCGGCGAGGAGGTTGTTGCCGATGGGTTCCAGGCCGTAGACCAGCATTGCGCCGATCATGGACAGGCCACCTGCCAGGGCGATGGCCTGCCACAGCACCATGGCCGTGAAAGGCGAGCGTGCCGGCCAGTGCGCCCGCGACAGCAGGACGGGCACAGGCCACGCCAGTATCAATGCCAGGACCGCCAGGAAGTATGAGGTCCAGAACATAGTGGCTAAGTTTAGCCGAGCATCTTGCGCAGGGCAGCAGCTTCGCTTTCCGAGACGGAACCGATGAAGCGGGCGAGGACGGCTTCGCGGTCCGGTGCCGAACCGAGAACCTCGTGCATCAGCTCCGCGGTGTGGTCGGCACGGCTGGACACGGCCTGGTAGCGGTGCGGGCGGGTGCCGCGTTCGCGCTCCACGAGGCCCTTCTTTTCCAGGCGGGAGAGAACGGTCAGCACGGTGGTGACCGCCAGGTCCTTGCCTTGGTGGCCTGCCGAACCGTCGCCGGCTTCGGAGTCCTTGGCAAGCAAATCACGCAGTGTGTTCGCGGTAGCCGCCTCTTGGCCCGCCCAGAGCAGGTCCATTACTGCCCGTTCCAGTTCCCCAAGACTCGCCATGTGTACGTCCCTACCTTCCGCGCCCCGCTCATCTTTCGACGGGGAGCGATGATCCAACATTCCACGATAAATTTAGCGCTTTTCAGTCTTTCATTCTACGCGAAGTAGAACTATCGGCGTTCCACCGTGCCGACCCGGCCCCTTGCGGGTGTCTAACGCCACTTGAACAATTGGACTGACGCGCCCACAGTTGTTCTACACTTTGTAGAAGTTAGTTTTCTACGAGATGTAGAACTATGCAGGCCCTCGAAGGGCCGCCGTATGAAGGACAGCCATGGAAGCTTTGGAAATTGCACGCTGGCAATTCGGAATCACCACCGTCTACCACTTCATGATGGTGCCCCTCACCATCGGTCTCGGCCTGGTGGTGGCCATCATTCAGACACTCTGGTACCGCACGGGCAAGCCGGAGTACCTCCGGATGACCAAATTCTGGGGCAAGCTGTTCCTGATCAACTTCATCATGGGCGTAGCCACAGGAATCGTTCAGGAATTCCAGTTCGGCATGGCGTGGAGCGAGTACAGCAGGTTCGTCGGAGACGTATTCGGCGCACCGTTGGCCCTCGAGGCCCTGCTTGCCTTCTTCGTCGAATCCACCTTCCTGGGCCTGTGGATCTTCGGATGGAAGCAGCTCAAGCGTGGCGTACACCTGGCCTGCTTGTGGATCGCGGTGATCGGTTCAGTGTTCTCGGCCTACTTCATCATCGTGGCCAACTCGTGGATGCAGCACCCGGTGGGCGTGGAAATGGTGGACGGGCGTCCCGTCATGACCGACGCGTGGGCCGTCTTCACCAACAACACCGCGCTGGTAGCGGTCCCGCACACGCTCTTCGGCGCACTAGGCGTAGCCGGCGCGTTCCTGCTGGGCATTGCCTGGTACCACCTCTGGCGCCGCCGCCACGACGGCATCGACGTCGTCCGCGCGGACGGCACCATGGTTCCCGGAGAGGCCGCCATCGCCGGCCGCGACAAGACCGACTACACGGTATGGATGCGTTCGCTCCGCATCGGCGCCGTGGTGGCCATGGTGTCCTTCGCGGGAACCGCGATCACCGGTGACCTGCAGGGAAAACTGATGTTTGAGCAGCAGCCCATGAAGATGGCGGCCGCGGAGGCTGCCTGCCACGACGGAACCGGTTTTTCGGTGCTGAGCGTCGGCAACCTTGGTGCCAGCAACTGCGATGACATTGTTGCCGTCATTGAAGTTCCAGGCATCCTGTCCTTCCTGGCCAAGGGCGATTTCACCACCGAAGTCAAAGGCGTCAACAGCCTCCTTGGCGAGTACAAGGAGAAGTACGGAACGCACCTCCCGGACAACCCCCTCTACGGCGAGCGGGCCGGCCAGGAAATCCAGTACGTACCGGTCATGGAAGTGACCTACTGGGGCTTCCGCATGATGATCGGCTTTGGCGGTATTGCCGCACTGGCTGCCCTCCTTGCCCTGTGGGTGACCCGCAAGGGCGTGGTGCCCGAATCCAAGTGGCTCATGCGCCTGGCGGTCTTCGGGATCCTGGCACCCTTCGGGGCGAACGCCGCCGGATGGATCTTCACCGAGATGGGACGCCAACCCTTCGTCGTGGCGCCCAACCCGGACATGAACGGGATCGACCAGGTATTCATGTTCACCGCAGCGGCCGTCTCACCCGGTGTCACAGCCGGCGAACTGATGACGTCCCTGGTGGTCCTGACTGCCATCTACGCCGTCCTGCTGGTGGTCGAGGTCAAGCTGCTCGTCAAGTACGTCCGGGGCGGCGTCGCCTCCGCCATGCCGGAGCTCACGCACGCCGCAAAGACAAAGGACAACGATCCGGACTCCGGCAAGGGCGACGGCGGCTCCGGTCCGGACACGTCCGACGACGTCCTGGCATTCGCCTACTAGAACGGGAGACCTGACATGGAACTGTTGCCCACCATCTGGTTCGTGGCCATCGCGGTCCTGTGGACCGGATACCTCTTCCTCGAGGGATTCGACCTTGGCGTCGGCATGCTCATGAAGCTCTTCGCCCGCAACAACACCGATCGCCGCGTCCTGCTCAACACGATCGGGCCGGTCTGGGACGGGAACGAGGTCTGGCTGCTCACGGCGGCGGGCGCTACGTTCGCGGCCTTCCCCCTCTGGTACGCCTCGCTGTTCTCCACGCTCTATGTACCGCTCCTCCTGGTGCTGGTGGCGTTGATCTTCCGCGCCGTGGCCTTCGAATACCGCGGGAAGGTGGATACGGAGAAGTGGCGCAATAACTGGGACTGGGCAATAGCCATAGGATCCTTCGTTGCAGCCTTCGGCATCGGCGCCGCCCTGGCATTGACCACCACCGGCCTGCCGATCGATGCCAACGGCGACAGGAGCGGCGGACCGCTGTCCTGGTTCAGCTGGCACGCCGTGCTGGGCGGATTCGGGGTAGTCGCTTTTGCGCTCGTCCACGCCCTGGCGTTCCTGGCGTTGAAGACCGACGGCGATGTGCGGCACCGTGCCCGCAGCTGGTTTGTGCGGTTGCTTCCCTTCGCGGTCCTGCCCATGCTGGGCTGGATGGTGGCTGTGCAGTTCCTCAGCGGGAAGCCGTGGACGTGGGTCCTCGTCGCAGCGGCTGCGGTCGCCGTCGGAATCGCGTGGCGTGCGGCGAAAGCCGGCTCGGAGGGCATGGCGTTCGGGGCAACAGGTGCGTTCGTTCTCTGCGCCACGGCGTCGATCTTCGGGGCAGCCTTCCCGGTGGTCATCCCGTCCACGATCGACCCTGCCTTCGATCTGACCATTTCCAACGCTTCGTCCTCGGACTACACCCTGGGGCTGATGAGCATCGTTGCGGCCTTCGGACTGCCGCTGGTGATCGCCTACCAGGCGTGGACCTATTGGGTCTTCCGCCGCAGGGTCAGTGCCGCCCACATCCCTGAAGCCCACGGTTTCCTTCCGGCCATCGCCTCAAAGGTGCTTGCCGGAGACAAGGGACCCGAGTCCCCGCGGAGCGGGGCGTAGGAAGCCAATGAAACCCGCTTTTCCCTCCGGCCAGGCAACCCGGTCAGCCCTGTATGGCATAGGACTGCTTGCCGCCCTCAAAGCCCTCGCGTTGGTCCTCATGGCCCAGGCTGTGGCCGGGATGCTGGCCGGCATCGCCGGCGGCGGTGCCGACTGGAGGAGTGGCTTGGCTCTGGGGGCGGCGGGCACGGTGCTCCGGTCGCTCGCCGTGTGGGGCCAAGGTATCGCCTCGCGCCGGGCGGCGCTGGGAGTCAAAGAGGAACTGCGGGCGCAGCTGATCGATCGGGCACTGTCCGACGGCGGGTCCACCACGGGCAGCCTCAACGACGGCGGCCTGGCCATCCTGGCGACCAGGGGACTGGACGCCTTGGACAACTACTACACGCAGTACCTGCCCGCCTTGGTGAACTGCGCAGCCATACCCCTGCTGGTGGGCACCAGGATCCTCTTCGCGGACTGGGTCAGCGCAGCGGTCATCGTCCTGACCGTCCCCCTGGTTCCGCTGTTCATGGTCCTCATCGGCCGGCACACCGAGGACCATGTCAAGGACGCCCAAAGCACGCTCCGCAGATTGTCCGGGCACATCCTCGAACTCGCCAAGGGACTGCCGGTCCTGGTTGGCCTGGGCCGGGCAAGCGAGCAACGCGCAGCACTGGAAGAAATCTCCGAACAGTACCGCAACCGGACCATGGTGACGCTGCGGACGGCGTTCCTCTCCGCGCTCGCCCTTGAACTCATCGCAACCATTTCCGTTGCCGTGGTAGCCGTCTTCATCGGCGTACGCCTGGTGGGCGGGGACATGGCCCTCGAAGCAGGCCTCCTTGCCCTGATCCTGGCCCCCGACTGCTACCTGCCCCTCCGGGAACTGGGAACAGCGCACCACGCCAGCGACGACGGCCGTGAGGCGTTGCAAACGACCACCGAAGTCCTGTCCGCGCCCCGGTCCACACGAATTTCCGATGCCCCCGCCCACAGCGCGGCACCCGGCCAGGTTGTGGTCAGAGACCTCTCCGTCCGTTTCGCGGGACGGAACGCTGCCGCCGTCGGGACCTTGTCCTTCACCGCCCCTGCACGGATGGTGACCGCCCTGGACGGTCCCAGCGGTGCTGGAAAGAGCACCGTGCTGGGCGTGCTCGCGGGACTGGTGGGGGATGGGGCCACAGCCAGCGTGCAGGGCACACTGGCCGGGGCAGGTCCCGACGACGTCGCCCTGGTGCCACAGCATCCGGTGATCGCCTGCGATTCCGTGCAGGAGGAAATCGAACTGTACCTGGGCGCGAGCGACGATGACGACGCCGTCGCCCGGATCCTCGAAGCAGTGGCCGCCGGCCATCTGGCGGCCAAGCATCCCGCCGAACTCAGCCCCGGTGAGTTGCGGCGCGTCGCGCTGGCGCGCGGACTGGCCCGGCTCCGGTCCGGCGCTTCCATCCTGCTGCTGGACGAGCCAACGGCCCACCTTGACCCCCTGACCGCTTCGGTGGTGCGCACCACCATAGAGTCCTTGCGCGGGTCAGCGACTGTGATCCTTGTTGCCCACGACGCAGCAACCAAGGCACTTGCAGACACCACGGTGCATCTGGGGCCGTCCGGGCAAACCGGCGGTGAGCGTGGGACGGAGAACATCGGCGCCGCCGCACCCGCCGGTGGCCTGCCGGTTGCCCCGGCGGAGTTTCCGCGCCCAGCCATCGACGACGCCCCGGCCAGCCCGGCTCTCGGCGCGGGTGGTTCCGGACGCTTCGCCGCAACCACAGCGCTCGCAGCCGTCCTGAAGCCGGTCGGCTGGAAGTTCACCGCCGCGGCCGCGGTAGGTGTCCTCGCCGCGCTCTTCGCCGTGGCTCTCTCCGGCCTCTCCGGCTGGCTGATCATCAGGGCCAGCCAGCAGCCACCCATCCTCTACCTGCTGGGCGCCATTGTGGGAGTGCGGTTCTTCGGCATCGGCAGGGCCGTCCTTCGCTACTGTGAACGTTTGCTGACCCACGACGCAATTTTCGCAGCCATGACGACGCTGCGGGGTTCTCTCTGGGGAACGCTGTCCCGCCGGGCACTTGCCCTCCGCCGCCTGCTGCAGGGAGGCAACGTCCTGGGCGCCATCGTCGACGACGTCGACACGCTGCGGGACCTCCTGCCCCGCGTGGTCCTCCCGCCACTGACCGCAATCGGAGTCGGCGCGGCCGCCGTCATTGCAACCTCCATAGTGCTGCCGGGTGCGCTGCCGGCCACCATCCTTGCCGCGCTCTGCGGCCTGTTGGCAGCCCCGGCCCTGTCCCTTCTGGCTGACAGGAACGCAGCAAAAGCCGAGCAGAGGCTGCGGTCACAGGTGCTTGGTGGCGTGGCCGCCGCCCTTGACGCCCGTGCAGACCTGACGGCCAACCGCGTAGCAGGACCGCTGCTCAAGGTTCTCCGCGACAAGGACCGGGCCGCCACCACAGCGGCGCAGCGCTCCGCCTGGGCCGAGGGGCTGGGACAGGCGGTCACCGTCCTTGGATGCTCCCTTGCCGCGCTGTGGACCGGAACCCTTGCCGCCGGAACAGCAGTCCAGCCCGAACTTGTGGCTGTGATCGTCCTGATGCAGTTGGCGCTTGTTGAGCCCTACGCCGGGGTGGTGACGGCTGTCCGGCAGGCCCCGGCACTTGCAGCCGTCCTTCAACGGGTCAGTGCCGCGGGGGCACTCGACGCCGCGGGAGGACTCGACAAGGAGCCGGAGGCCGGTACGGAACCGCGCCCAGTAGTAGGGAAAGCGCACGACGACGGCAGCGCGGTCGCGCCCGCCCTGCTTCCTCACGCCGGACTCCTGTTGGACGGCATTGCCGCCCGTTGGCCCGACGGGCCCACGGTCTTCTCCAACGTCTCGGCCGAGGCCAGGCCCGGACGGTGGCTTGCGGTCACCGGACCGTCGGGTTCGGGCAAATCCACGCTCCTGTCCGTGCTCCTCGGCTTCCTCCCTGTCACGGAAGGCACTGTCCGGTTGTCCGGGACCGTCGCATGGTGCCCCCAAGAGGCACATCTCTTCGACTCCACCATCCGCGGCAACCTCATGCTCGGCAGGCCCGCCGCCAACAAACCCGGCGAAGCGGAAATGTACAGGGCGCTGGCGGATGTTGGCCTGGATGCGCTCGTGGAGACCCTTCCCGGGAAACTCGATACGCGGATCGGGCCAGGTGGCGTGTTCCTCAGCGGCGGCGAACGGCAGCGGCTCGCCATGGCCCGGACACTCCTGACCGGTGCCAGGATCCTCCTGCTCGATGAGCCGACGGCCCACCTGGACGCCGGGTCCGCGGAAACCATGATGACTGCCCTGCGCCGGGGTTTGAAGGACATCACCGTGGTTCTGGTGACCCATAACCCGGCCGACATCGATCCGGCCGACGCCCGCCTTGACCTGCCGGATCGGCAGACCGTCAGTGAAAGCGCGGCGGAACTGGTGGGACACCCGACTGGTCAGTAGCCTGTTTCCATGCCCGAGGAGACCTCGCCCCAGACCGTCCCCAACCAACAGCTTGCCGCCGATGCCTTTCCGGACCCCGCCGCGACCGGGCTGCGCTGGGAGCCTGCTTCCGCCGCGCATCTGGAGACGTGGGCCGCGCTCATCGCCCGGACGGCCGCCGTCGAGCATCCCTCCTGGTTCGAAAAGCCCGGCGACCTGGTCCACATCCTGGAGTCCACCACCAACGAGGCCAGGATCCATACCTTGATCGGCCTCGACACCGAGGGCGTGGCAAGGGCATATGGCCGCATCACCAAAAACCCGGAAGGTGACAAGGCAGCCGGTATGGGCTGCGTTGACCCGGAGTGGCAGCGCCGCGGAATCGGCACGGCCGTGATCGCCTGGCAGGAGGCGCAAACGCGGAAACGCTTTGACCGGGACAAGGCTGCCGGGCACGCCACTGGCCGCCCCCGGTTGCGGATCCGGACTGAGGAACAGCACAGCCATCAGGCGCGGCTCCTGGAGAGCCTGGGATACGGCACCATCCGTTGGTTCAACGAGATGCACAGACCCCTGGCGCAGCCTCTGCCCGACGTCCGGCTTGCCCCCGGTTTCGAGTTCAAAGTTTTGGAACCATCGCTCTTCGAATCCGTCCGACTGGCCCATAACGAGGCATTCCAGGACCACTGGGGGAGCGAGCCCCGGGACGAGGAATCGTGGCATTTCACCATGCACGAGCCCACGGCACGGCATGACTGGAGCGGAGTGATCCTGGACGCCGCCACGGGCGAGGTGGCAGCCTACCAGTTGGCCAGTTACGACCCCGACGCCGCAAAGGACCGCGGCTTCAAGGAAGGGTATACAGAGCTCTTGGGCGTACGGCGGGCCTACCGTGGCAAGGGACTGGCCCAGGCTCTGCTGGCCGAAGCCATGCGCCGCTTCACCGAGGCGGGAATGGACGTAGCCTCCCTTGACGTCGACTCCGCCAATCCGACGGGTGCGCTCGCCTTGTACACAGGGATGGGCTATGCCCCGGTGAACCGCAGCATGACGTGGGAAAAGCAGTTGTAGGTGCCTAGCCGTCCACGTCGTGAAGGTGATGGACGACGTCGTGCAGGAAGTATTGGGAGAACGTCAGCACCGTGAACACGGAACCGTTGCTCCGGGTTCCGGTTCGTTGCCATTCGTCCTGGGTGACCCGGGCGAATGCCTCCGCCGCCTGTTCCCCTTCCGAAACGAGTTCATCCGAAACCTGCGCGGGGTCGGCTGAGGCGTAGTCGCCGTCGAGGGCCGCTTGATCCTGGTCCCAATTGTCGAACGCCGCGCCATCCTGGGTGAGCATGAGGTCAAGGCGATGGCTAAAGAGGCTGAAAACGTCCCGCACGTGGCAGGCGTATTCCACCGGGGACCAGGTGTGATCGTCGGGACGGACCATGGCGTCGCCTCGCCGGAGGACGGCACGCCAGCGGGGGAGCATGTTCAGGACGCTCCCCGGGACGGTGGCAGGGGTGACCGTGGAGGGATCGAAGCCGCACTCGGGGCAGGGCTTTGACGTTACCCAGGTCCAGTCTTTTTCATCCGGAATGATCGGCATGCGGACAGTCTATGCGGCTTCCCCGCCCCGGGTGTTTCAGTGCGGAAAATTTCAAGCCCAATGCCGATTGCTTCGTGTGGCCGCAGGAGTAGAGTTCGTTCCGGGGGGAGAGCCGGAAAGAGAAAACCATGCTCAAGGATCAACAAGTTGCTGCCGTTCTCCCGGCACAGGATCTGAACCGGGCCCGCGCGTTCTACAGCGAGAAACTCGGTCTTGACCCCGACAACCCGGAGGCGGAGGACAACCTTCAGTACACGTGCGGCGGCGGAACCGGCTTCCTTGTTTATCAAACACCGAACGCCGGAACGGCCAAGAACACGCAAATAGGCTGGATGGTCAGCGACGTGGCGGCCACAGTGGCCGAGTTGCGTGATAAAGGAGTGGTCTTCGAAGACTACGATTTCCCGGGATTGAAAACGGAAAACGGCATAGCCACCATGCCCGACGGCAGCGCCGCGGCCTGGTTCCTGGACAGCGAGGGGAACATCCTTAGCATCAACCAAACCGGCTAGCCGGAAATGACTGTGGGGCCGGCGATGTGCCGGCCCCACAGTCATGCATCCTTCGGGCCCTAGTGGGCGGCGTCCCCTGATTCAGCCCCGGCCATGCTCGGCCCGATTGCTTCCACCGGCTGGGACAGCGGGACTCCCGAACCGTCCCGGCGTCCGTGCTCCACCGGCAAGGCCCTGGCTACGCCTGCCGCCGAGGAAGCTTTCGCCGGACCATGCCCGGCCCACGCAAGCAGCAGGGTGTCCTCGCCCTTGAGGAACCGGTGCGCGCGGACGCCACCAGTGGCCCGGCCCTTCACCGGGTATTCCTCAAAAGCCGTCACCTTGGCGGTCCCCGGCGCGGTTCCCGGCAGGGCGCCGTTGGTGCCGGCAATGGTCACCACGACGGCGGCAGGATCGCCGGCGCGGACCGCGCCGAAGTGGATGACCTCGTCCCCGGCGGCAAGCTTGATGCCTGCCATGCCACCGGCAGTCCTGCCCTGCGGCCGGACGTTGGCGGCACTGAAGCGCAGGAGCTGGGCCTGCTTGGTGATGAAGACGAGGTCGGTGTCGTCCTCCGGCGCGGGCTCGACGGCGAGGACGGCATCTTTGTCCTTGAGGGAAATGATGTCCCAGTCTTCCCGGTTCAACGGGTAATCGGGCTGGACGCGCTTGACCACGCCTTGCACCGTGCCGATGGCCAGGACCGCATCCAGCGGGACGAACGCCACGAGCGTCTCGCCCTTGAGCAGGGTAATGAATTCCTTGGCCGGTACGCCCCCGGCGAGGTTGGGCAGCCCGTTGACAGGCGGCAGCACGGGCATGTCCATCACCTGGAGGCGCAGCATGCGGCCAAGGGACGTGACGGCACCGATTTCACCGCGGGCGGTGGTCTTGACCACTGAGCGGAACACATCATGCTTGGTGCGCGGACCGGCCTCGGCCAGGGGTTCCTGGTTGGAGGTCCGGGCGATCTGCCCGGAGACACTGAGCAGCGCCCAGCAGGGATCATCCGGTATCTCCAGGGGCAGTGCTGCTGCCTTGCCCTTGGGGCCGGGCGCAGCCATCGACGCCGCGACCGTGGGGGAGACCGCCTCGGATTCCAAGAGCACAGTCCTGCGGGGTGTCCCGTACTTCTCGGCAACGTCGGCGAGCTCACCCGAGACGAGCTCACGCAGGAGCTGGTCGGAACCAAGAATGGCTTCCAAGGCCTCGATCTCCCGGCGCAGCTCCTCCTGTTCCTTTTCGAGCTCGATCCGTGAGTACTTGGTCAGCTGCCGCAGGCGCAGTTCAAGGATGTAGTTGGCCTGGATTTCCGTGAGGTCGTAAATGGACATCAAACGGTCCCGCGCGGCCGCGGCTTCGTCCGAAGAACGGATGACCTGGATGACTTCGTCGATGTCCACGATCGCAATGAGCAAGCCCTCCACCAAGTGGAGGCGGTCCTTTTTCTTGCCGAGCCGGAAACTGGTCCGGCGCCGCACGACGTCCAGGCGATGGTCCACGTAGACCTGGAGGAGCTGCACCAACCCCAGCGTCTGGGGCTGACCATCCACGAGGGTGACGTTGTTGATGCCGAACGAGTCTTCCATCGGCGAGTAGCGGTAGAGCTGCTGCAGCACGGCGTTGGGGTTGAATCCGTTCTTCAACTCGATAACCAGGCGGAGCCCGTGGTTACGGTCGGTCAGGTCCACCACATCACTGATGCCGGTCAGCTTCTTGGCATTGACGGCATCCTTGATCCGCTCGATCACCTTCTCCGGGCCCACCATGTAGGGGAGCTCCGTTACCACCAGGCCCGTGCGGCGGGCCGTGAGTTGCTCCACTTCCACCTTGGCCCGCGTCTTGAAGGAACCGCGGCCGGTGGCGTACGCATCACGAATGCCGTCCAGGCCAACAATGCGGCCGCCTGTGGGAAGGTCCGGGCCGGGAATGAACCGCATGATGTCGTCGAGGGTGGCATCGGGATTGGCAATCAGGTGGCGGGCAGCCGCGATCACTTCCACCAGGTTGTGCGGGGCCATGTTGGTGGCCATGCCCACCGCGATGCCCGTGGTGCCGTTCACCAGCAGGTTGGGGAAGGCCGCCGGAAGAACTTCCGGCTGCGTCAGCTGGTTGTCGTAGTTGGGAACGAAATCCACCACGTTCTCGTCGAGGTGGTCGGTCATCGTCAGGGCCGCAGCCGCGAGCCGGGCTTCCGTGTAGCGGGGAGCCGCCGGGCCGTCGTCGAGCGAGCCAAAGTTGCCGTGGCCGTCGATCAGGGGGAGCCGGAGCGAAAAGTCCTGCGCCATGCGCACCATGGCGTCGTAGATGGCCGCGTCGCCGTGCGGGTGCAGCTTGCCCATGACTTCGCCCACCACGCGTGCGCTCTTGACGTGGCCGCGGTCGGGGCGGAGGCCCATGTCGGCCATCATGTAGAGGATGCGCCGCTGTACGGGCTTGAGTCCATCGCGGGCGTCGGGAAGGGCCCGCGAGTAGATGACCGAGTAGGCGTACTCCAGGAAGGAGCCCTCCATCTCGGAAGTGACGTCAATGTCGACGATCGTCTCGGTGAAATCGCCGAGCGGCTCGCCTTTGCGTGCGGAAGTTTGGCTGCGGGCCATGGGGCAGGTGGATCCTTAAACGTGTACTGCGGATGTTTTAGCTAGGCTAAGCCTATGGTGGATCAGCCCGGGGCCGGCATTTATCCGGAATATTGGGAGGCCGATGTCGTCCTGCGTGACGGCGGAACCGCCCACCTTCGTCCTATTCGGCCCGAGGACGCGGATGCACTCCAGGCATTCCACGCCGGCCAGTCACAGGCCTCCATCTATATGAGGTTCTTCTCCTTCAAGCCCAAGCTCTCCGGCAAGGAAGTCCGGCGGTTCACCGAAGTCGACCACGTCAATCGTGTGGCATTCGTCATCACCATCGGTGGAGAAATCATGGGCGTGGGCCGCTACGACCGGCTCGATGATCCCGCTGAAGCGGAGGTGGCCTTCAATATCTCGGATAAGCACCAAGGCCGGGGAATTGGATCCATCCTCCTGGAGCACCTTGCCGTGGCTGCGCGGGAGAACGGCATCCGGCGGTTCACCGCCGAGGTCCTCCCGGAAAACCGGAAGATGCTCATGGTCTTCGCCGACGCCGGGTACGACCTCACGCGGCAGTTCGACGATGGCGTGGTCAGCGTCGAATTCAACATCGATCCGACCGAAAAATCCCGGGCCGTCATGGAGTCCCGTGAGCACCGCGCGGAGGCGCGCAGCGTACGCGACTTGCTGGCGCCGTCGTCGGTGGCCGTCGTCGGTGCCAGCCGCAAGTGGGGAACAGTCGGCTACCAACTGCTGGAGCACATCATCGAGGGCGGCTTCAAGGGCCCGGTTTATGCGGTGAACCCGGAGGCATTCGAACTGGCGGGCATGCTGTCATTCGGCAAGCTGTCCGAGATTCCCGATCCGGTGCAGCTGGCCATCATCGCCGTGCCCTACGAGGAAGTGCCCGCAGTGGTGGCGGACTGCGCTGCCGCCGGCGTCAAAGGGCTCGTCGTGGCCACGGCAGGCTTCGCCGACGACGGCGAACGGGGCCTCGCGCGGCAACACGAGCTGGTCCGGCAGGCCAGGGCGAACGGCATGCGCGTGGTCGGCCCGGAATCCCTCGGAATGCTCAACACGAACCCGGATGTTTCCCTCAACGCGTCCATGGCGCCGTCCATGCCGCCAAGGGGCGGCTTGGGCCTGTTCACGCAGTCGGCCGCAGTCGGGGTGGCCGTGTACGCGGCGGCGAGCCGCAGGCGGCTCGGAATATCCTCCTTCCTTTCCGCGGGGAACCGCGCCGACGTCTCCGGCAATGACGCCATGCAGTACTGGGAAGACGATCCCGATACCTCCGCCGTCGGCTTGTACCTCGAGTCAATCGGCAATCCGCGCAAGTTTTCCCGGCTGGCCCGTCGGTTGTCCCGCAGCAAGCCGGTGATCGTCGCCAAGTCGGACGTCACCGGACTCCGCCTCCCGCCGGGTCATGAGGTGCGTACTACGCAGGCGCCCTCGGCCGCGTTGGATGCCATGATGCGCCAGGCAGGCGTCATCCGGGTGGACACGATCGAACAGTTGATGGACATTGCCCAAGTGGTCTCCACGCAGCCCCTTCCCAACGGTCCCGGAGTGGCGGTCTTTTCCAATTCGGTCGCCTTGGCCACCGTGGTGGCCGATACCGCCGTTCCGGCCGGACTGGACATTGTCCGGACGGTGACGGACGTGGATCTCGACGCCGGAATGTCCGTTGCGCTGCCGGCTTTCCGGGAGCGGGTGCGGGAGGTCCTGGCGGACGACCACGTCAATGCGCTGGTGGCCGCGCTGCTGCCTGCGCGGGGATTGACGGTGGAAGCATTGGCCGGTGTCCTGGCGGAGTGCGCCGAAGAGGCAGGCAAGCCTGTGGTCGCGGCGTTCTCCGGAATCCTTGACGCCTCCATCCATGTGGAAGGCTTGGTGGGCGGGCCCGGCAAGCCCCGGCTCCCTTGCTACTCCAATTCGGGCTCGGCTGTGGCAGCGCTGGCAGCCATCGTCGAATATGCCCAGTGGGTGGGCAGGGACCATGGCCTGTTCGCCGAGCCCGAAGGGTGCGATGCCGATGGGACCCAGGAAACACTGGCCGCGATGCTGTCAGGGGTCACAGGCGAAAAGCTGAGGAAGCTCGACGCCGGTGCTGCCGCAACGTTGCTTTCCGGCTACGGCATCAACGTTGTGCCCACGTTCGGGTTTGGCACGCCGGAGGAGGCCGTGGCAGCAGCCGAATCGATCGGCTGGCCCGTGGTCCTCAAGACGACCGATCCGGCGCTAAGGCACAGGCTGGACCTCGGCGGCGTCCGGTTGGACATTCAGGACGCTGCCTCGCTCCGCCAGAACATCGACCAGATGCACCGGGCTTTGAAGCCCTACGGATCGCCGTCCCTGGAACTACAGGCCATGGCGCCGGTCGGCCAGGCGTGCACCTTCCGGGCCATGGAAGATCCCTTGCTTGGTCCGGTGCTGTCTTTCGGATTGGCCGGTGATGCGGTGAACCTCCTGGAAGACTGGGCCCACCGGGTGCCCCCGTTGTCCGCCGCCGACCTCCATGACATCATCCGGTCCCCGCGGGCCTCCCGGAAACTCTTCGGCTACCAAGGCCTGCCGCCCGTGGACGTGGGCGCGCTGGAAGACATCGCCGCCCGCCTGGCCAAGCTGAAGGACGACCATCCCGGGATCGCGTTGGTTGAGCTCAACCCGGTACTTGCAGGCCCAACAGGTGCCACCATCCTCGGTGCCGATGTGTGGATCGCCAACGCGGCCCAACGCACTGACAGTGCCCGCCGGGCGATGCGGGGCTGACTGCTGCTTGATGCGCGGGTAGACGCGCGGGCCCAGGGGGGGTGGGGACAACGGTTAGGAAGTCCTTAGGCGATCTGTGAAAATAAGGGAATGAGCACCCAGTCCCCGACGCCTCAGTCCCGTCCGTCCAACACCGGCCACCATTCCGGGCATAACCACAGCTCACAGGGACAAAGCCTGGACCAGGCGCTGCAGCAGGCGGGCTTCTACCCCCGCCTTGTGGCCGACGTCGTGAACGACGCCCTGGATGGCAGGGACTGCCTGTCACACCTGGTGCACCTGGAAACCCATTTCGACCGTGCCGAGGTCAGGCGCCACATCACCGTTCTGGTGCTCACCGAGGACATGCTGGTCATCACCCATGTGGACGACCAGCAGCTGGACGAAGCCGGTGAGCAGATTGTTGCGCAGATTTCCACGGAGTCCGTGCCCGTGGCGCAAATCCGGTCCGTGGTGCTGAGCTACATTTACGCCCAGCCGCAGGACTACAAACCGTCGGACCCCGTGCGGGAACTGACCGTGTCCATCGCCTGGTCCGGCGGACAGCGATTGGACATGGGGCCGGCCAGTTGCGGTGATCCGCAGTGCGAAGCGGACCACGGCTACACGGGCACCATCGCCCAGGAGGACATTGTCTTGCGCATCAGTGCAGAGGCCGACGGGCTCCAGGCAGTCCAGGACGCGAAAGTTTTCGCGAGGGCTTTGCGCGCTGTCAATACAGGCCAGCAAACACCGGTTCCGCACGCCGGCATCCCCGCTCCGCGGCCACGCTCAGGTGTCTTCAGCAACCGGCTTAGCCGCGGGCACCAGCGTTGAGCGTGGCTGCCCAACCCGATCCCCTTGCGGCGCCCGATCTTCCCTCACCGCCCCTTTTCGGCAGTAAATCCATAGCGGAAGTCTTCACCAGCGCGGCGGCAAGCCTGGGCCTACCGGGGTTCAGCAACCACCTCAAGCTTCCCGCGGCGGACCGTGTTTGCGTGGTCCTGGCGGACGGCTTGGGCCGCGGGCTCCTGAAACAGAAGGCTTCACACACGCCCTTCCTCCGCTCAGTCGTGGCGGCCGGCCAAGGGAGCGTCCCAACCTGGATTGACGCGGCCTTTCCCAGCACCACGGCAGCATCGCTCGCCAGCCTGGGCACAGGCAGGCCGGCCGGCCACCACGGCATGGTGGGGTACGACGTCCTGGACCCGGCACAGGACAAGGTTGTCAATTTGCTGGGCAACTGGGATGCCCTGGTTGATCCCGCTGTTTGGCAGCCGCACCGCACGGTCTTTGAGCAAGTGGCCAACGAGGTCGACGTCGTTACCGTGAGCCTGCCCCAGTTTGGCAATTCACCCATGACCCAGGCCGCTTTGCGGGGCAGCCGCTTCGTCGGCGGGACCACCTTGCATGCACGCACCGCATCCGCAGGCGAGGCGATGGCCGGCAGCCCCCGGTCCCTGATGTACTTCTACGTCAATGAACTGGACAAGGCAGGCCACCGCTACGGCTGCCAGTCCGCACGGTGGGAGCATCAGCTCGAAGAACTCGACGCCACCGTGAAGCGGCTGTCGGCGTCCCTGCCGGCCGGTACCACCATTGTGGTCACGGGAGACCACGGGATGCTTGATGTCCCGGAGTCGCAGCGCCTGGACTATTCGGCAGAGCCCGCGCTGGTGGCAGGTGTCCGGCACACAGCCGGCGAACCCCGCATGGTCCATCTGTACCTCGAACCGGACGCCGGGAACACCGTAAAGGAAGAGCTCATCGCTGCTTGGCGGAAGCGCTTCGGGGAGCGCGTATGGGTCTTCACCCGCGAGCAGGCCATAGCGGCCGGGCTTTTCGGCGAGGTCCAGGCCCAGGTTGCTCCCCGGATCGGTGATGTCATGATCGCGGCCCGGGACACCCTCGCTCTTTACGATGCCCGGCGCGTGCGCCCTGCCGCCATGGAAGTCGTGGGCCAGCATGGTTCCCTGACCAAAGCCGAAAGGGAAATCCCGTTCCTTTGCTTTACGGCGACGGGCAGAAAAGGCGCCCGTGGCTGAGCTGGTTTTCTTCTCCGGAACGATGGACTGCGGAAAATCCACGCTCGCCCTGCAAATGGATTACAACCACCGGGCCAGGGGCAGGGGAGGGGTGAGGTTCAGCTGCAATGACCGCGCCGGTGACTCCACCATCTCCAGCAGGCTCGGCCTGCAGACGGATGCCGTTGAAGTGCACGGCAGCACAGACTTCTGGGACGAGGTAGTAATCCGCAGAACCAGCGGGCTCCGCGTCGACTACCTCATCTGTGATGAAGCCCAGTTCTATGCCCCCGCGCAAGTGGAGCAATTGGCGCGCCTCGTGGACGAGATGGACGTGGACGTCTTCGCGTTCGGCATCACCGCCGATTTCCGGACCAAGCTGTTTCCCGGGTCCCAGCGGCTGATCGAGCTTGCCGACAGGGTCCAGGTCCTGCAGGTAGAGGCTCTCTGCTGGTGCGGCCGCCGTGCTACCCAGAACGCCAGGACAGTCAACGGCATCATGGTGGTGGAAGGCGAACAGGTGATGGTAGGTGACGTCGCTTCCAGCGGGAGCGACGTGGAACCCGCTGGCCTGGTGGGGTACGAGACCCTGTGCCGGCGGCACTACATGCGGAGGGTTACGGCCCATGGTGCCAACCTCATGGCCGGCTCGGACCAGACGTTGCCGTTCGACGTCGACGCGTGCCTGTGGCCCGGCGCGGGCGACATACGGGCTTAGTCGCCACGCTTAGTCGCCGCGGGCACCAAACACGATCTCGTCCCAGCTGGGGATGCTGGAGCGCTTGGGGCGTGAGGGCTGCCGTTCCACGGGTGCGTCGTCGCCTTTTGCTCCAGGGCGTTCCTTCGCCTCGGTGTCCTGGTGCTCTGTTGCCGTGTGCACGCGTGAGGTCCGGCTTTCCGCAGAGGCCGATCCACCCAACAGCTCATCCAGGCCGGGGCGCTTCACCGTAGCAGCAGGCTTGACACTGTCCTTGGCTTCCTCTTCAGGGTGCGGCTCGCTTGGGGCCTTGCGACCCTCCAAAGGGGCCACAGGACGAAGGGGGCCGGCAACCACGGTGATTTCGCGGGTTTCCGTACTGACGCCGTCGTGCAGCCGGAGGGAATCGTCGGCGTCGTCCGCGTCCGAATGCCGCGGCGCAAGGCTGAGCCTGCTCAACATTGACTGGCGGCTGTCCTTGCGCGCAGGGGGAGACTCGGCAGGGATTTCGACGGCGGGGTCCTGGCCGGTTTCCTCGGCTGACCCGTCGTCCTCGGGCCTCGGGTGGGCCGCTGGCACGTTGCTGAGCAACACGGCCAGGGCGTCGTCCGCGTCCTCGTCCACGCCCAGGCGTTGCCCCCGGCGGGAGCGCAACATTTCCAGGAGGTTGTCCGAATCCTTGGCCGCGGCGCGGCCGGCAGCCTGGGCATCGGCTTCGAAGTCGAACGGACGGTCCGAAACCGCCGTCAGGCGACGGGCCGGGACGGGGCCATCAAGGGGCTCGAGTTCGCTGAGCTGCTGCGCCCACCGGTTGGCGTTCTGCAGTGCCTTCCGTTGCGGACTGAAAGTCCACATGGCCGGCGGTTCCTCCCCGATGCTTCCGGCCGCGGCCGGTACGGCCTCGAAACGCGCGACGACGGTCCACGAACCGTCTGCCCGGCGCCAGGAATCCCATTCAACGGTGGAGGGGTCTATGCCGTGTGCCGACAGCCGGTGCCCGACCATCTCTTCAAGGGTGGCGGGGTTGTCCCCGAATGCAGTGCGGTAAGCGTCGTGGCCGGGTACCGGGGAAGCCACTTCAACCTTGCGGGCTTGCTGGGCCACGTAGTCACGCTCAGCGAGGACAGGGCCTTCGTACCGCTGGACGTTGGCCAGGGGGAGGCCGGAAAGTTCGGCGACCTCTGCTGCAGTGGCGCCGCTGCGGATCCGGGCCTGGATGTCCCGGGGCGACATGGCCACGGGAGTGATCGATGCCCGCGCGGCAACCTGGGCAGGGGTCCGGCTCGCCGCGGCACGCAAGGCCTCGTCGATCGGAAGCTGGAACATCGCACCGCCGGGTCCGCTAAGGAGCAGATGCCCGCCGTCGTCGTGGACGCCTACCAGCCGTAGATCCTGCATAACACCCTCCACCACATGGCATAACTGACATTCGAAACTCTGCCACCCAAGCAGGCCTTTTCCTGTTAGGAGAAAGGGCGTGCCGTGATATTGGCGCTCAAAGCGGTGATATTGGCGGCCCATCGAGTCGATCTTGGCGGCGAAGTGCGCCGTTTTTTCCGGGTGCTCGGACCGGTTGCGGACCCTATGGACAAAGCCTGCCGGGAGGAGGAAAATCTGGCCGATAATCGGGCACAAAAACGCGGTGCCCGGCGTTACATGTGAACATACGGGCGTGCCGCCCAGCGAACTGCCCGGCCCAAAACCACTGCCTGTATTAAGGACGAAGAAGGACCATGGCCACGGACTACGATGCCCCTCGGAAGACCGAGGAAGACGTCAGCGAGGACTCCATCGAGGAGCTCAAGACGCGTCAGCCGGGAAAACAATCCTCGGCGGTGGATGTCGACGAGACTGAACTGGCCGAGGGCTTCGAACTCCCCGGAGCGGACCTTTCCGGCGAAGAACTGCTCATCCAGGTGATGCCGCCGCAGGCGGACGAATTCACGTGCTTCAACTGCTTCTTGGTGAAGCACCGTTCACAGATTGCTGCGGAGCGCAACGGGCACCTCTACTGCACGGAGTGCGAGGGCTAAGGGCGCTGTTCCCGGGTTTCGGTCAGGGCCCCGGTTTCGGTCAGGGCAGCCACCAGTTCTTCCGGTCTGCGTGACGACGTGAGCCAATAGGGGGTCCGGTCGGCCGGATCGGTGATCTGGATCTTCACCACGGGATCGATCCAGCCCCGGAAGCACATAAAGGCGAGTCCGTTCAGGCGCGGGCCGCGCTCGGCGGTGGCTTCGGCGCCCCGAAAGGATTCAACGGTCCCGACGAACTTGCGCTCGATGCTGGCCCGCCCGACGCGCAGGTTGGTGCCGGAGACGGTGATAGTGGGTGTCGACAGGATCAGCAGCGTGGCGATGATCGTGAGCAGGACCAGTGCGGCGATGATGCCGGCGGCAGCGCTGATGGGGGAGAACATCAGGATTCCCGCACCCGAAAGCCCCACGGAGATGACCCAGATCCATGGCGAGGGCCAGAGTTTTTCCTTGAAGAGGAACTCCGGCGCCGAAGAAGCGTTCCGGGCAGGCATGGAGGCGGACTGGTCAGGCGTAGGCATGCACCCAGCTTATCCGTCGGCGTGGACCCACGTAGAATGGACGACTGTGAGCAACGAGACCGCAGTATTCAGCACAGACGCCGGCGCAAGCGGGGCGGGAACCGACAACCATGGGACCTATGGAGCTCCGACGCTCGAGGTCCGGTTGAAGATGCTTGACGAGGGACTCGAAGCACCGTCCTACGCCCACCCCGGTGATGCCGGCGCCGACCTCCGCGCCCGTGAAGACGTTTATCTTGCACCGGGGGAACGGAAGCTGGTTCCCACTGGCGTTTCCATTGCCCTGCCCAACGGTTTCGTGGCGCTGATCCACCCCCGTTCCGGATTGGCCACCAAGCACGGCCTGACCGTTGTCAACGCCCCCGGCACCGTGGACGCAGGCTACCGTGGCGAAATCGCCGTGACGCTCCTGAACACGGACCTGCACAAGGCCATCGAACTGAAGCGCGGCGATAGAATTGCCCAAATGGTGATCCAGCGCGTTGAGTACGCGCGCTTCGTGGCCGTCGACGAACTGAGCGGGTCGGCACGGGGTGCCGGTGGCTTCGGTTCCACCGGAGGCTTCGCCACGCCCGTCGCCTGATCCGGGGCAGGCGACCCGCCAAGGCATACATTTCACGCGTGAAAGAGCAGCCCCTCCGGCATTGCCGTACTTTGACGCGGTTGCGGTTTACTGGGGGATAGACCACTACTAAGGAGACAACCCACATGGTTTTTGGGCGCAAGAAGTCCAAGGCTGACCGGCCTGAATCCGCAGACTCCGAGCTGGAAAGCACCGGCGGCTCCGCAGCGGGAGAACCCGGCAAGGGCGACCTCCGCCAGAGCAAGGGCCCGTGGGACATCGACGAAGTGGAGGACCGCGACGGCTACGTAGACCTGGGCGCCCTCCTGATCGCTCCCACCGAAGGCCTGCAGTTGCGGCTCGAGGTGGAGGAAGCCACGCAGCGCGTGGTGGCAGTCACCATGGACCTGGGCGGTTCGAGCCTCCAGCTCCAGGCATTTGCCGCGCCACGCTCCGAGGGCCTCTGGGAGGAGATCCGGGAGCAGATCAGCCAGTCCGTGGCCAGCCAGGGCGGTGAATCGGAAGAGATCGAAGGCGCTTTCGGAATCGAACTGGTCGCCAAGCTTCCCGCCGAAGCCGCCGATGGCAGCCGCGGATACCGTGCTGCCCGCTTCATGGGTGTGGACGGCCCGCGCTGGTTCCTTCGGGGCGTTCTTGGCGGAGCTGCGGCCCTGGAGCGCGAGGCTGCTGCCCCGCTGGAGGATCTCTTCCGCCAGGTGGTTGTGGTCCGCGGTGGAAACCCGATGCCGCCAAGGGAACTGCTCCAGCTGCGCCTGCCCAAGGATGCCGCGGCCCAACCGCCGGCGCCCCAGGGTGGACCCGGAGTCCAGCGTCCGGAACGGGGCCCGGAGATCACCCAGATTGGCTGAATCACCAGGGCTGCCCGCCCGGGGAGGCCGCTCCGGGCCTTCCGGTCAGGGCATTAAGGACTTGCCGGTCCGCGGCAGGGCCACCTGTACGGGTTTTATTGAGTCCGTCACCCATCAGCCGCCCAGCGAGCAACCGTTCTTCTCCGCAATCGTGGTTGATGCGTTGGAGCATGGCTCATTGTTGGCGGGCAGGGGCGGCAGTTCCCGGAAGTCCTACCAGCGGCTGCGCGTCGTGTGGTTGGGCCGCACCCGGGTGCCCGGCATCGAAGCCGGGGTCCAGCTGCGTTTGAACGGCATGGTGGCCCCGGTCGGCGGGCTTCCCACCATGTTCAACCCCCGGTACGAAATACTTTCCCGTCAGGAGAACCAATGACCGTGGCCAACGGATCCGATCCCAAAGACGGCAACCCGCCTCAGCCGCCCTCCGAAGGCACTCCGGACGGCCCGGCTGCCGATCACCGGCGGGTTGCCCCTGAATCCGGAACCGCAAATCCTACTGTGGCGGACCTTGCAGCGGGCTACGCCCAAAAAGCGGGCCTGCACCGCAACAGCGCCGGCCATGTTGACATGCTGAAGTCGGCCGGCGGAATCCAGGGAATTGCCGAAAGTATCCTGCCCGGCCTGGTCTTCCTGGTGGCTTTTACCATTACCCGGGACCTGCCCCTCTCCTTGGTCGGCGCCCTGGCTGCTGCCGCCGTCTTCACGGTGGTGCGGTTGGTACAAAAGCGGCCGTTGACCCAAGCGCTGGCCGGCGTGGTCGGCGTCGGTATTTCCGCGTGGCTGGCCAACAGCACCGGGAAGGCCGAAGACTTCTATGTCCTGGGTTTCCTGACCAATGCCGCTTACATAGCGGGCATGGTCCTGTCCATCATCCTCAAATGGCCCCTCGCCGGGCTGCTGTTCGGCTTTGTCCGGAACGAAGGGCTGGACTGGCGCAAGGACCCCGAACGCCTGCGGGTCTATCAGCTGGGCACATGGATTGTGGTGGCCGTCCTGGCCCTGCGCCTTATAGTGCAGGTTCCGCTGTACCTCATGGGTGAGGAAGGGCTGACCGCGCTTGCCACCACGAGGCTCCTCATGGGCGCGCCGCTGTACATTTTGGGCCTATGGGTTGCCTGGCTGGTCACCAAGCCTGCGCCTCAGCCGTCGAACCCGTCGTCCTCCACGGACTGATCCGGGACCGGAACTGCTCCCTCGCGATGGTCGCTGCCGTCCGTTGATCCCGGGGAGAGCAGTGCGCGCAGCCCGTCTTCAGCCGCGATCGTGGTGACGAAGAAGAGCTCGTCGCCGCCGTCCAGGACGTCGTCGCGGCTCGGCGTGATGGGGGCTTGATCACGGAGAATGGCCACCAGGGTGGCATCCTCCGGCCACTCGATGTCTCCCACCGTGCTGCCGATGATGTGCGAGTCATGCGGCACGGTGAACTCGACGATCGACGCCACGCCCGTCTGCAGCGTCAGGAGCCGGACGATGTCCCCGATTTCGACGGCCTCTTCAACCAGCGCCGTCATCAATTGCGGAGTATTGACTGCGACGTCCACGCCCCAGGAGTCGTTGAACATCCAGTCGTTCTTGGGATTGTTGACCCGGCCGACGGTTCGTCCCACGCCGAATTCGGTCTTGGCTAGCAGGGAAACCACCAGGTTCACCTTGTCGTCGCCGGTTGCGGAAACCACGACGTCGGCGTCCTCCAGTTTGGCGTCCTGCAGGGTGCTGAGTTCACAGGCATCACCCACCAGCCATCGGGCACCGCGGAGTCCGCTGCGGCCGATGACCTCGGGTTTCAGGTCGATGAGGAGTATTTGGTGGTTGTGGGCCAGGAGTTCGCGCGCAATGGAGGATCCAACGCTGCCGGCGCCGACGATGACAACTTTCACTACGACTCCTTGGCAGGTGCTTTGGCGAGGACACGGCTGATCTCGGTTGTCCTGTCAACGCTGATCATCGCGTGGACGGTGTCACCCTCCTGGTAGGACGTTCCGGGCCCGGGAAGGAGGCCTTCCCCGAACCGGGTGAGAAACGCGATCCGGATGCCGGCTGCAGCCTCAATGGCGGCGAGGTTCTGGCCTATCCAACCGTCGTGGAGGTCAACTTCGGCCAGCACCAGCCGGCCGGACGGTTCCCGGTAGTCACCGGCAAGGTGTTGCTCGGGGAGGATGCGGCGCAGGACCTGGTCCGCGCTCCACCGCACCGCCGCCACGGTGGGGATGCCAAGGCGCTGGTAGATTTCCGCGCGGCCGGGGTCGTAGATGCGGGCCACAACGTGCGCGACGTGGAACGTTTCCCGTGCCACGCGGGTGGCCAGGATGTTGGAGTTATCGCCGCTGGAAACGGCCGCGAATGCGTAGGCCTCTTCAACGCCGGCTTGCTTGAGGGTATCGCGGTCGAAGCCGACGCCCGTTACTTTGCGGCCGGTAAAAGTGTTGCGGAGGCGGCGGAAGGCCCGCTCGTCCTGGTCAATGATGGCCACCGAGTGGCCGGAGTCTTCCAAGGTGTGTGCCAAGGTTGCGCCAACACGGCCACAACCCATGATCACGAAGTGCGCCACCGTGTCTCCTTTTTGATGTATCCAAACCGCTCCGTATGACTTTACCGGTGCGAACGTCGCCTTGACGTTACCGCCGTCATGACACCGCCGGGGTTTGCCGTCATGACATCGCCGGGGATTCAGAGTAGCTTTGCGGAGTGCTGACAATACTGAATGCGGCCAAGCGGGTATTGGTGGGTCGGCCGGTCCGGAATGACCGCTTGTCCCATACCCTGCTGCCCAAACGCATTGCGCTGCCGGTCTTCGCCTCGGATGCGCTTTCTTCCGTGGCCTACGCGCCGGATGAGATCCTTCTGACCCTCGCCCTGGCCGGGGTCAGTGCCGTTGCCTTTTCGCCGCTGGTGGGACTCGCCGTCATGGTGGTCTTGCTCACGGTGGTTGCTTCCTACCGGCAGAACGTCCACGCCTACCCGTCCGGTGGCGGCGATTACGAGATCGCCAATGTGAACCTGGGCAAGTATGCGGGACTCACCGTGGCGTCGGCACTGTTGGTGGACTACGTCCTCACGGTTGCCGTGTCCATGTCATCGGCGGCCACTTATCTGACGACTGCCATCCCTTCACTGCACGGCCAGCAGGCCCTCATTGCCAGTGTCGGCGTCGTGGTCCTTGCCCTGGTGAACCTGCGCGGCGTCAAGGAGGCCGGCAGCGTCTTTGCCGTGCCGACCTACATCTTCATGGCCTCCATCCTGGGCATGACGGTGGTTGGCATCTTCCAGGCGCTGACCGGGCAGCTGGGCGAGGCTCCCTCAGCCAACTTCACCATTGTTCCGCAGCCCGGATTCGACGAAGGACTGGTGGGCCTCGCCGGCGCCTTCCTGCTCCTGCGTGCGTTCTCCTCCGGTGCGGCTGCGCTGACCGGCGTCGAGGCCATCAGCAACGGCGTGCCCAACTTCCAGAAGCCAAAGAGCAAGAACGCAGCCACGACGCTGCTGTTGCTGGGGGCCATCGCAGCAGCCATGCTGGCCGGCATCCTATATTTGGCCAATGCCACCAAGGTGCACATCGTCCTGGACCCTGCAACCGAGTTCCTGGTGGACGGCAAGCCCCTCCCTGAGGGATACATCCAGAACCCTGCCATCAGCCAGATCGCACACACGATCTTCGGCGCCGGGTCGATTCCTTTCTACATTGTGGTTGCAGCCACCGGCATCATCCTGGTGTTTGCCTCCAATACCGCCTTCAACGGCTTTCCGGTCCTCGGTTCGATCCTCGCCCAGGACGGATACCTCCCCAGACAGCTCCGCACGCGTGGCGACAGGCTGGCGTTCAGCAACGGCGTCCTGGCATTGGCCGCGGGCGCGTTGGTGCTGATCCTGTCGTTCGATGCCGATGTCACCAAGCTCATCCAGTTGTACATCGTGGGCGTGTTCATCTCGTTCACGGCGAGCCAGCTGGGCATGGTGCGGCACTGGGGCCGCGAGTTGAAACTCGTCCGGGACAAAGCCCTCCGGCGGAGGATGATCAAATCACGCACCATCAACATGGTGGGCTTCGGCATGACTGCGCTGGTGCTGGTGATCGTGTTGATCACCAAGTTCGAACAGGGCGCGTGGATCGCCCTCCTGGCCATGTTCATCCTGTTCCTGATCATGTGGAGCATCCGGGCCCACTATGACAACGTCGCCAAGGAACTGGCCGTCGACGAAGACTCTTCGCCCCGCGCACTGCCCACACGGGTGCACGCAGTCCTGCTGGTCTCCCATGTCCGTAAACCGGTGCTTCGTGCGCTTGCCTATGCCCGTGCATCCCGTCCTTCCCGCCTGGACGCCATCACGGTGGACATCAACGCAGAAGAGACTGAGCATACGGTCCGGGATTGGGAGAAGCTGGAAATTCCCGTACCCTTGACTGTCCTCGCCAGTCCCTACCGCGAGACGGTAACGCCCATCATGGAATACATCAAGAACATGCGGAAAGACTCTCCGCGGGACCTGATCGTGGTGTACATCCCCGAATACGTGGTGGGCAAATGGTGGGAACAGCTGGTCCATAACCAAACCGAACTGAGAATCAAGACGCGGCTCCACTTCGAACCCGGTGTCATGGTCGCCAGCGTTCCGTGGCAGCTGAAGTCCTCCGAAGAAGCAAAGGCACTGCAGGATACCCAATGACCCCCAAGGAAACTTCCACCCGGTCCCACGAAGCGGGCAGCCAGGGCGCTCCAGGCACAGAACTGGTGGTGGACATCGGTCCTATTGCCCACGGGGGCCACTTCGTGGCACGGCATGAAGGGCGGGTCATCTTCGTCCGCCACGGAATACCCGGCGAAAAGGCACGTATCCGGCTTACCGACTCCGGTGCGGAATCGCGCTTCTGGCGTGCCGACGTCGTCGACGTCCTGGAACCTTCACCCGACCGCGTGCCGCACATCTGGAAGAGCGCCGATTCACCCTCCGCCTGGCGGCGCGGTGGCCCGCCCGTGGGCGGCGCTGAGCTCGGGCACATTGCCTTGGAGCGGCAACGCTCACTTAAGTCCGAGGTTCTCGCCGAACAGTTGAAACGGTTGGCGGGAGTGGAACTGTCCGTGCCTGTCGAGGCTGTGGGAAACGACGACGACGGCGGCCTCGGCTGGCGTACGCGTGCCGCCTTTGCGGTCACGGACAACGGCCGGCTGGGTATGCACGCCCACCGTTCGGACGTTGTGGTTCCGGTGCGGGAGATGCCGCTTGCCCACCCCGGCATCAATCAGCTGCGGTTGTGGGAGGTGGACCTGACCGGGATCGAGCGCGTGGAAGTCGCCGCGCCTGCCAACGGTTCGAGGCCCCTGGTGCTCTTGGCTCCCCGCGAAGGGACAAGCCCCAAGCGCCTGCACTCCATAGCGTCCGCCTTGCCGGAGGACGTGTCGGTTGCCGGCTTCGAACCCAACGGACAGGTGGTCCGGCTCCGCGGCAGGACCTGGGTGCAGGAATCGGCGGCGGGCCACGAATACCGGGTGACGGGGGAGGGGTTCTGGCAAATCCACAAGGATGCACCCGCCACGTTGGTCAATGCGGTCACCGACTACCTCTCGGGCGGGGTCTACCTCCAGCCCGGTGCCGTCGTCGCGGACCTCTATGCCGGTGCCGGGCTGTTCACGGCACCCCTCGCTGATGCCGTGGGAATTACCGGTTCGGTGCTTTCGGTGGAGGGTTCGCCGGGAACGAGCCGCGACGCGAAGAAGAACCTCCATGGCCAAAGCCAGGTCGAAATCGTGCAGGGGCGCGTTGAGCGCGTACTCCACCAGCGGCAGAGGAACTTTGATGCCCTCATCCTGGACCCGCCCCGGGCAGGGGCGGGCAAGGCCGTGGTTCGGCAGCTCATGGAGAGCGGCCCCCGTGCAATTGCCTATGTGTCATGCGATCCGGCATCGTTTGCGCGTGATTTGGGTTACTTCCAGCGGGGTGGCTGGCAGCTGTCGGACCTGCGGGCGTTCGACCTGTACCCGCACACCCATCACATGGAAACCGTGGGCTTGCTCATCCCCGGAGCATAGGTCCGGGGGCAACAGGCCCGCACAGTAGTGGGGCAATAGTGATTCGAGCCACTACGATTGCCTTTAAGTAGTCCCGCTCCGTTCAGTGCCGCGGTTGGATCCCGGCCTTCGGGCCGGGGTGATCAAGAGCACGTGCCGCGGGACCAAGTTAGGGCTGCCTAACTGGCCTGCGGCCAACCACGCGACAAAGATGAAACTGTTGCGAGAGGAGTCCTGCCATGAGCACTGTGGACAGCTTCGGTTCCAAAGGCGTACTGAATGTAGCCGGCACCGATTATGAAATTTTCCGGTTGAACTCCGTAGAGGGCGCAGACAGCCTTCCGTTCAGCCTCAAGGTATTGCTTGAAAACCTCCTGCGGACCGAAGATGGCGCCAATATAACGGCTGACCACGTCCGCGCCCTGGCCGGTTGGGACCCCAATGCGGAGCCCGACACGGAAATCCAGTTCACCCCGGCCCGCGTCATCATGCAGGACTTCACCGGCGTGCCCTGCGTAGTGGACCTTGCCACCATGCGTGAAGCCGTGAAGGAACTCGGCGGCGACCCCAAGCGCGTCAACCCGCTGGCACCTGCCGAAATGGTCATCGACCACTCCGTCCAGATCGACGCCTTCGGCAACGCCGGCGCGCTGGAGCGCAACATGGAGATCGAATACCAGCGCAACGGTGAGCGTTACCAGTTCCTGCGCTGGGGACAAACCGCGTTCGACGACTTCAAGGTTGTTCCCCCGGGAACCGGAATCGTCCACCAGGTCAACATCGAATACCTGGCACGCACCGTCATGACCCGTGAAGTGGACGGCGCGCTCCGCGCTTACCCGGACACCTGCGTTGGTACCGACTCGCACACCACCATGGTCAACGGCCTGGGCGTGCTGGGTTGGGGCGTCGGCGGCATCGAGGCCGAAGCAGCGATGCTCGGCCAGCCTGTTTCCATGCTCATCCCGCGCGTCGTTGGCTTCAAGCTCAGCGGCAGCATCCCCGCCGGTGCCACCGCTACCGACGTCGTCCTGACCATCACCGAAATGCTTCGCAAGCACGGTGTTGTGGGCAAGTTCGTTGAGTTCTACGGTGAAGGCGTAGCCGCCGTGCCGCTGGCCAACCGCGCCACTATCGGCAACATGAGCCCGGAATTCGGTTCCACCGCAGCCATGTTCCCGATCGACGACGTCACCCTCGACTACCTGCGCCTGACCGGCCGTTCCCAAGAGAACATCGCACTGGTTGAGGCGTACGCCAAGGAACAGGGCCTCTGGCACGATCCTTCCCGCGAACTCCGCTTCTCCGAGTTCCTGGAACTGGACCTCTCCACCGTGGTTCCCTCCATCTCCGGACCGAAGCGTCCCCAGGACCGCATCGAGCTCAGCGATGCGAAGGAGCAGTTCCGCAAGGACATCCACAACTACGTCACCATCGAAGACGGCAGCGTGGATGAGGCGCTTGACGAGTCCTTCCCGGCCTCGGACGCTCCGTCCTTCACGCACGCGGACTCGCACACCACCGAGACCGCACGCGCCGCCTCCGCGGCCAACGGTGCGAACGGCCGCCCGTCGTCGCCCGTCCAGGTAAAGACGGCCGATGGCCGCGAGTTCGAGCTGGACCACGGCGCCGTTTCGATCGCGTCGATCACCTCCTGCACCAACACGTCCAACCCTTCGGTCATGCTTGCTGCCGCGCTCCTGGCACGCAACGCCGTGGACAAGGGCCTGACGTCCAAGCCGTGGGTCAAGACTTCCGTCGCACCCGGCTCCAAGGTCGTCACGGACTACTACGAGAAGTCCGGCCTGACCCCGTACCTGGAGAAGCTCGGCTTCTACATCGTCGGTTACGGCTGCGCCACCTGCATCGGTAACTCCGGCCCGCTGGAGCCGGAAATCTCCGAGGCCATCCAGGCCAACGACCTCTCCGTTACGGCTGTCCTGTCGGGTAACCGCAACTTCGAAGGCCGCATCAACCCTGACGTCAAGATGAACTACTTGGCCTCCCCGCCGCTGGTCATCGCGTACGCCCTGGCCGGCACCATGGACTTCGACTTCGAAACCGATGCCCTTGGCACGGACTCCGAAGGCAACGAGGTATTCCTCAAGGACATCTGGCCGAACCCCACCGAGGTGCAGGAAGTCATCGACTCCTCCATCGACGAGGGCATGTTCGCCAAGGGTTACGAGGGTGTCTTCGAAGGTGACGAGCGCTGGAAGGCCCTCGATACCCCCGCCGGCGATACCTTCGCTTGGGCAGAGGACTCCACCTATGTGCGGAAGCCCCCGTACTTCGAAGGCATGAAGGCCCAGCCGGACCCCGTCCAGGACATCACTGGCGCCCGCGTCCTGCTGAAGCTCGGCGATTCGGTCACCACCGACCACATCTCCCCGGCCGGCTCCTTCAAGTCGGACACGCCTGCCGGCCAGTACCTGCTGGCAAACGGCGTGGAGCGCAAGGACTTCAACTCCTACGGCTCGCGCCGTGGCAACCACGAGGTCATGATCCGCGGTACGTTTGCGAACATCCGCATCAAGAACCAGCTTCTGGACGGCGTCGAGGGTGGCTTCACCCGCGACTTCACCCAGGACGGCGGTCCCCAGGCCTACGTTTACGACGCAGCCCAGAACTACCAGGCAGCCGGCACCCCGCTGGTTGTGCTGGCAGGCAAGGAATACGGTTCCGGTTCGTCCCGTGACTGGGCAGCCAAGGGCACCGCGCTCCTGGGTGTCAAGGCAGTCATCGCCGAAAGCTACGAGCGTATCCACCGCTCCAACCTGATCGGCATGGGCGTCCTTCCGTTGCAGTTCCCCGCAGGGGAGTCCGCTGCGACCCTCGGCCTGACCGGTACGGAGACCTTCTCCGTGGAGGGCGTGACCGAACTCAACAACGGCACCACGCCCAAGACGCTGAAGGTCACTGCAACGGCCGAGGACGGATCGTCCAAGTCCTTCGACGCAGTGCTTCGCATCGATACCCCGGGTGAAGCCGATTACTACCGCAACGGCGGTATCCTGCAGTACGTGCTGCGCCAGATCTCCGCATAAGGAGTCGGCCGGCCTACCGCCGAATTACCCGCCAGGCAGCCCCTGCTGGTCCTCGACCGGCAGGGGCTGCCTGCTTTTTATTGCCGGTCCAGCCGCGCACGGATCATGGCGGTGGCGTCCATGGGCTTCAAGGGTGCGGGCAACGCGCTAAAGTTAACAAGCACGTCATTCACGTAAGGAGGGCCTTTGGGACTCTTGGAAACCATCAAGGATCCGCAGGACCTGGCCGGCCTGACCAGCTCCGAATTGGATCAGTTGGCCGGCGAGATCAGGGACTTCCTGATCACCAACGTAGCCGCAACCGGTGGTCACCTGGGGCCCAACCTTGGCGTTGTGGAACTGACCATGGCCGTGCACCGGACCTTCGAATCCCCACGGGACAGCATCGTCTTTGACACAGGGCACCAGTCCTACGTGCACAAACTGCTGACGGGCCGGCAGGATTTCAGCACGCTGCGGCAGCAAGGCGGTCTGTCCGGCTACCCGGACCGTGCCGAGTCCGAGCATGACATTGTGGAAAGCTCCCACGCATCCTCGTCCCTGTCATGGGCGGATGGTATTTCCAGGGCCCGGCAGCTGACGGGCGAGGGCGACCGGTTCGTCGTCGCCGTCGTCGGCGACGGAGCGCTGACGGGCGGCATGACGTGGGAAGCCATCAACAACATCGCTGCCGATAAGCGCCGGCGCGTGGTGATCGTGGTCAACGACAACGGACGCTCCTATGCACCCACCGTTGGCGGCCTCGCAGACTACCTTGCCTCGCTGCGCCCCACCATCGATTCCCTCCGCACTGCTCCCGCCTATGAAGGCATGCTGGACTGGTGGAAGAAACGCCTCCAGAACGGCGGTCCGGTAGGGCAGTTCACGTACAAGAGCCTGCACGCGATGAAGAAGGGCATCAAGGACTGGTGGGCGCCCCAGGGCATGTTCGAGGACCTTGGGATGAAGTACATCGGCCCTGTTGACGGCCATAACCTCCAGGCGCTGGAACACGCCCTGAGTACCGCCAAGGCGTACGGCGGTCCGGTGATCGTCCATGCCATGACGGAGAAGGGCCACGGGTATGCCCCGGCACTGGCCAACGAGGCCGACCAATTCCACGCAGTGGGGATCATCGACCCGGAGACCGGAGAGTCCACCGAGACCCCCGGCGCGCGCTCATGGACGTCGGTCTTTGCCGAGGAGATCGCGGACATCGCGGACGAACGCCAGGACATCGTCGGGATCACGGGGGCCATGTTGATCCCCGTGGGACTGCACAAGTTCGCCGAGCGCCACCCCGAACGCGTCATCGACGTCGGTATCGCCGAACAGCACGCGCTGACGTCTGCAGCTGGAATGGCCTATGGCGGCCTCCACCCCGTGGTGGCTGTGTACGCCACGTTCCTGAACCGCGCTTTCGACCAGTTGCTCATGGACGTGGCGCTTCATAAGGCCGGCGTCACGGTGGTCCTTGACCGCGCCGGCGTGACCGGTCCTGACGGGCCCAGCCACCACGGCATGTGGGACATGGCAATGGTGCAGATCGTCCCGGGCCTGCATCTGGCTGCGCCCCGCGATGCAACCCGGCTCCGCGAAGAACTCAGGGAAGCCGTGGCCATCAATGACGCTCCAACGGTGGTGCGCTTCTCCAAGGGCAGCGTCGGCAAGGAGGTCGAAGCGATCGAGCGGCTCAAGGACGGCGTCGACGTCCTGGCGCGCCGTCCGGAAGGGTCCACGGAAAACGACGTCCTGATCGTCAGCGTGGGAGCCATGTCCGAACTCGCCTTGGACGTGGCCGGCCGCTTGGGTGCCCAAGGCATTAGCTCCACGGTGGTGGATCCGCGCTGGGTCCTGCCGGTCCGGAAGTCGATCATTGCCCTCGCTGCCCGGCATCGCTTGGTGATCTGCATCGAGGACGGAGTCCGTGCCGGCGGTGTGGGCTCGCGGATCCGGCAGGAAATGCGTGCTGCTGGAGTGGACACCGCCCTCAACGAAGTCGGGTTGCCGGTGGAGTTCCTCGTCCACGGATCCCGCAGCCAAGTGCTGGAGCGCGTCGGCCTGACGGCCCAACAGATAACCCACGACGTCGTTGCCCAGGTTTTGGGCACCAAGGTCCCCTTTGCGCGGCCCTTGCCAGGCCAGGCCCACCCCACCACCGGCAGCTTGCCCACGTTGTGAGCGGGGGACGCGAACCCGGAGTGCTGCAGCCTGGCGACCTGGTGGTGGCACGGAACAGGAAGTGGGACGGGAGGGCCCACTGGGTAGTACCGGGAAGATACCTCGGCGAGGATATTCACGGATGGTGGATCTTCCAAGGCAAGGGTGAATTCTGTGCCCGCCCGGGAGCTGCCTTCTACACAGCCTCGGATGCCTTGCTGCTGGTGCCCCGAACAGGGGAGTACGTTGCTACGTTCTACGACGACACGTACCCCGGCGACTTCCGGATCTATGTGGACCTTGCCACCGCCCATGAATGGAAGACCATCCGCCCGGGCGTGACGGAGTTCCACCTGATTGACATGGACCTTGACGTGATCAGGTCAAGCGTCCGTGGCGTCTTCGTCGACGATGAGGATGAGTTCGAAGAGCACCGCATACACATGGGCTATCCCGGGGAAACCGTCTCAGCCATGCGCGCTGAGTGCGCGGTTCTCCTGGCAGCAGTCAGCACCATGGAAGCACCCTTTGATGTTGCCTCACCAGGAAGCGTCAGCGCCGAATGGTTGACGAAAGGACGGGCATGAGCGGAATCATCCGCATGTACAAGCGCGATGAGGACGGAGTCCTGCATTTCCGCGAAGCATGGTTCGACGACGAGGACCGGCACTTTGTGGTCAACCACGGCGTGGTCGGCCACCAAAGCCGGACCGAAGAATCGGAAATCGGGGAGGACACCTCGGTGGACGGACTGATGGCTGCGTTCGCTGCGCAGTGCGAAGAGGACGGCTACGCGGAGATTCCTCCATCCGAACAGTTCTGGGTGGTGGCGCAGTTCGCGTTGAAGACCAAGGACGGCACCGAACGCGACCGCTACTTGGAACGGAACGCCAAAGCTGCACTCACCACGGAGCTCGCCTGGCGGGGCCTCGGGACGGTGGAACGCTCAGAGGTAGGGAACTCGCGGTTGAACATCTTCTGCCTCTGCCCGGACGTCAATAAGGCTGTCAACGCCATCAAAGTCTGTATCCGCAATGAGGACCTTGATTTCACCAAGCTCAGCATCGCAGCGGCCCCGCATGGGGAACCGACCGGGTTTAAGTTGAAGCACTCGCCCCGGAAGGGTGCTGGCTTTACGCTCTAAGTACTAGCGACCGCACCAGGAGGGACCGTTCCATGCCACAGAAAAGCAACTGGCCCGGACATACGCCGCTGCCAAAGGGCCTCGCAGCTCCGGCCAGGCGGGCGTTGGCCCACGAGGGCATCGAAACCTTGGAACAGTTGGCAGCGTTCGGTGGGCTGGAGGCCTCGAAACTGCATGGATTGGGCCCCGTGGCCATAGCCCAGTTGGAGGATGCGATGGAAGAATCCGGCATCTCCTACGGAGCCGTCCGGGGGGACTGAGTTCCCGCGCCGGTGCCCCGGCCGCACGTACTAGGCTGGGGCCATGACTGAATATCGACGCCTTGGCCGCTCCGGACTGACCGTCTCCGTCGTGGGGCTGGGCTGTAACAACCTAGGCCGCGCCAATACGCCTACGGAATCCCAGGAGGGCACGGACGCGGTAGTCCACGCCGCCCTCGACGCCGGGGTGACGTTCTTCGATGTTGCCGATGCGTATGGTCGGGAAGCCGGCCTCAGCGAGACGATGCTGGGGAAAGCCCTCAAGGGAAACCGGGGGGACGTGGTCATTGGCACCAAATTCGGCATGGACATGAAGGGCGCCAACGGCAAGGACTTCGGGGCACGGGGTTCCCGGCGGTACATTGTGCGGGCCGTGGAAGCTTCCCTGCGCCGTTTGGACACCGAATGGATCGACCTTTACCAGTACCACACCCCGGACCACGCAACACCGGTGGACGAGACCCTCGCGGCCCTGGATGATCTGGTGACCAGCGGCAAAGTCCGGTACATCGGGCACTCCAACTTTGCCGGATGGCAGGTGGCGGAAGCAGAGTACGTGGCACGCCAGCTTGGTGGATCCCGCTTCATCTCGACCCAGAACCACTACAACCTGCTGGACCGCCGTGCGGAACTGGAGATCCTTCCCGCGGCCGAAGCTTTCTCCTTGGGCGTGCTGCCGTACTTCCCGCTGGCCAACGGGCTCCTCACTGGCAAGTACTCGGCGGGGAAGGCCCCGGAGGGATCCCGCTTGAGCCACACCCGCACGCATCTGGTCCATGACGCGGATTGGGACCAGCTGGGCCGGTATGGACAGTTCGCCAAGGAGCGCGGCCTGACAGAGGTGGAGCTTGCCTTCTCGTGGCTTGCCGCCCAGCCGTGCGTGGCCAGCGTCATCGCAGGGGCCACCAAGCCGGAACAGATCCGCCAAAACGCCGGGGCCGTGCGCTGGGTGCCCTCGCAGAGCGACCGGGACGAACTCGATGACATTTTCCCGAAAACTCCGAAGGTTGCACTCTTCTAGTTCTTGGGTAGACCAGAGGACAATGCCTACGCCAAAGGCCGTGGACCACGGGTCCACGGCCTTTGACGTTGCTGCGGTTAAAGCGCCGCTGAGGCGACCCCCGGTGCGTGGAAACGCTTCCCGTTGACCCGCTCCGACGCCCCCACCCGGTCCAGGTATGGAGTGATTCCGCCGAGGAACATGGGCCATCCGGCACCGAGGATCATGCAGAGGTCGATGTCCTCAGGACCTGCCACGACGTTTTCGGCCAGCATGAGCCCGATCTCTTCGGCGAGGGCATCCTGGGTCCGGCGCAGGACCTCTTCCCCGGTGGACGGACTCTGGCCGAAGGACAGAATGGCGAGTGTCTCTTCGGGGAGGACAGGCGCACCATCGGGGCCTGCAACCCACAGGGACTTCACGCCGTTGTCGATCAGCTTCTGCAGGTTCTGCGACACCGGGAAGCGGTCGCCAAAGGCCGCGTGGAGTGACTCCTGGACATGCTGTGCCACGGGCAATCCCACCATGGCACTCAGGGTGAACGGCGTCATGGGCAGGCCCATGGGGCGCAGCGCCGTGTCGGCCACCTGTGCGGGAGTTCCCTCGTCGAACGCGGCAATGACCTCGCCCATCAACCTCAGGAGGATCCGGTTCACGACGAAGGCCGCAGCGTCCTTGACGAGGACTGCGGTCTTCTTGAGCCCCTTGGCGAGTTCGAAGGCCGTGGCGAGGACCGCGTCATCGGTCTTCGGTGCCCGCACTATTTCGAGCAGCGGCATGACTGCCACGGGGTTGAAGAAGTGGAAGCCCACCAGGCGCTCGGGATGCCGGAGGTCCTCGGCCATGGCTGTCACCGACAGGGATGACGTGTTCGTTGCCAGGATGCACTCGGGGGAGACGATCGCCTCCACTTCGGCGAAGACTTGCTTCTTGACGCTGAGTTCTTCGAAGACCGCCTCGATCACAAAGTCGGCGTCGCTGAAGGCCTCCTTGGACACCGATCCGGTGACCAGTGCCTTCGTCCTGTTCGCGGCATCGGGGCTGATGCGCTTCTTGCCGAGCAGCTTGTCCACTTCGGCGTGGACGTAGGCCACACCCTTGTCGACGCGGGACTGGTCAATGTCGGTCATGACCACAGGGACCTTCAGCTGCCGTGCGAAGAGGAGCGCCAGTTGGCTGGCCATGAGGCCTGCACCGACGACTCCCACTTTGGTAACCGGCCGGGCCAGCTTCCGGTCCGGCGCACCGGCCGGCCGCTTGGACCGCTTCTGGACGAGGTCCAGGAAAGCGTAGACCGTGGCGCGGAATTCGTCCGACTGCATCAGGTCCGCCAGCGTCCGGCACTCAAGGGCAGCCGATTCCGCCTGGGTCATGGTCCGGTTGGCCTCCATGATGTCCAGCACCTTGCCCGGGGCGGGCGCTGCGTTGGAGATCTTTGCTTCCACCAAGTCCCTGCCTGCGGCAACGGCGGCGGCCCAACGCTCTGCCACGGCGGGGTCGGCAGGATCGACGGCGTTCTGCCGGTCGGCGGCGGTACGGCCGGAGATCACCCCGGCGGCCCAAGCCAGGGATTGCTCAAGGAAGTCGGCGGGTTCGAACATGGCATCGGCAATTCCCAGCTCGAAGGCTTGGGGACCCGTCAGCGTCTTGTTGTTGTTGAGGGCGTTCCCGATCATGACCTGCACGGCGTTTTCCGGGCCGATCAGCCTGGGGAGGATATAAACCCCGCCCCAACCCGGTACCAGGCCCAGGAACGCCTCGGGGAGCGCCAAGGCGCCTGCGCCGGTGGACACCGTCCGGTACGTGGACTGCAGCGCTATCTCCAGCCCGCCGCCGAGGGCGAGGCCGTTGATGAACGCGAAGCTGGGGACACCCAGGTTGACGAGCGTGCCGTAGACCTCGTGGCCGAGTTGGGCCATCCACAGGCCGTGTTCGCGCTCCTTGAGGGTCTTGACCGCGGAGAGGTCTGCACCCGCCACCAGGAAGTAGGGTTTCCCGGTGACGCCTACGCCCACGATCTCGCCCTTGGCGGCCCGGTCCCTTAGGGCTTCCAGGACGCCGCCAAGTTCGACGAGGGTATTGGGCCCCAGGGTGGTCGGCTTGGAATGGTCCAGTCTGTTGTCCAGGGTGATGAGGGCGAAGGTCCCGGCCCCGTCGGGAAGCTCGATGTCCTGCACATAGGAGTGCGTCACCACTTCGTCCGGAAACAGGGCGGCAAGCTTCTGGAAATCGTTGGCGCTCATGCGGCGGCTCCTTCTTCGGAGGTGGAATCGGTGGTGGAAGTGGCTCCATAGTCTGCGTGGTGCGGGTTCTCCCAGATCACGGTGGCGCCCATGCCAAGGCCGATGCACATGGTGGTGATGCCGTACCGCACGGAAGGGTCCTGTTCGAACTGCCGCGCCAGCTGGGTCATCAGCCGGACACCGGAAGAAGCGAGGGGATGTCCGACGGCGATCGCGCCGCCATAGCGGTTCACCCGGCGATCGTCGTCCGCGATGCCAAAGTGGTCGAGGAAGCTCAGGACCTGGACTGCGAAGGCCTCATTGATTTCAAAGAGTCCGATGTCCGAGATGTCCAGGCCTGCATTCTTCAGCGCTTTTTCGGTGGCAGGGACCGGTCCGATTCCCATGACCTCCGGCTCCACGCCGGCAAAGGCGTAGGACACCATGCGCATCTTTACGGGGAGGCCGAGTTCGCCCGCTGTGTCTTCGGCCGCGAGCAGGGCTACGGTGGCGCCGTCGTTCAATCCTGCCGCGTTGCCGGCGGTGACCCGGCCGTGGGCCCGGAAGGGCGTCTTGAGCCCGGCCAGATCCTCCACGGTGGTTCCCGGGCGGGGAGGCTCGTCTACGGAGTGCACGGTCCATCCCTGGCCCGGCTTCATGGTGGCCACCGGAACAAGGTCGCCCTGGATCTGTCCGTCGGCGTAGGCCGCCGCAAGCTTCGCCTGGGAGGACGCAGCGTAGGCGTCCGCGCGCTCCTTGGTGATGGCGGGGAACCGGTCGTGCAGGTTCTCGGCCGTGTTGCCCATGTTGAGTGCGGCCGGATCGACGAGGCGTTCGGACATGAAGCGCGGATTGGGATCAGCACCGGCACCCATGGGGTGGTTGCCCATGTGTTCCACTCCACCGGCGATCACGACGTCGTAGGCGCCGAAGCCGATGCCGCTCGCCGTCGTCGTGACTGCTGTCATGGCACCTGCGCACATGCGGTCGATCGCGAAGCCCGGCACGGTCCGGGGGAGCCCGGCCAGAAGCGCGGCTGTACGGCCGATGGTGAGGCCCTGGTCTCCGGTCTGCGTGGTTGCTGCGATGGCTACCTCGTCAACGCGTTCGGCCGGGAGGGAAGGATTGCGGCGCATGAGTTCCCTGATGCACTTCACCACCAGGTCATCTGCACGCGTTCCGGCGTAGATGCCTTTGTCTCCGGCCTTGCCGAAGGGAGTGCGGACGCCGTCCACGAAGACGACGTCGCGGACGGTTCTTTGCGCAGTGCGTGATGGACTCATGTGAAACTCCTCGCTGAGACACGGTGCCGGAACCGCTGGGCGGAATCCGGAGGGCATTGCTGCAATGTTACTCACCAGTAACTTTGCGTGCAAGGCCCGTATACGGCAAAGGCCCGCATCCACGAACCGGGGTTCATGAACGCGGGCCTTCAGGCGGTTACGGAGAATCTTTGGGCTTGGGCTCCTTGGCCGGGAGCGGCTGTGGGTTCAGGCATGCCTCGACGATGATCGGGGCGGCGAACGAAATCTGCCATTCGCGGGCTCCCAGGGCGCGCAGTTCGTCGGCGACCGTCTGGTGCGAGACTTCCGACGGCGGCCGCCACAGTACCCGCCGCAGGTAGTCCGGGGTCAGCAGGTTTTCCACCGGCAGCTTCAGCTCGTCCGCCTTTTCCTGGAGGGCAGGCCGGGCAGTGGCGAGGCGGGCGGCTGCTTCAGCATCGCGGTCTGCCCAAACGCGGGGCGGCGGCGGTGCGTTGGTGGGCAGATGCAGCGGGGGAAGCTCGGTCAGCATACGGGCCGCGGTGATGCAGCGGAGCCATCTGGGTGCTTCCCGCTGCGCCGACCTGCCGTGGAATCCCTTGGTGGCCAACAATTGGGGGACCGTGGTGGGCAGGGCTTTTGCGGCGGCCACCAGTGCGGAATCGGGGATGAGCCGTCCCGGTGCCACGTCCCGCTTCCGCGCCAGCTGGTCCCGCTCCAACCACAATTCGCGCACGGCTGCGAGTTGCCGCCGGTCCCTGATCTGGTGGAGGCCCGACGTCTTGCGCCACGCATCCACGCGGGGAAGTGCGATCCCGGCGGCGAGGATACCGGCGAACTCCTGTTCGGCGAATTCCAGCTTTCCGTCGGCTTCCAGGAGTTCGATGAGTTCTTCGCGCAATTCTGCGAGGACCTCGACGTCCAGTGCTGCGTACCGCAACCACGGTTCAGGGAGCGGTCGGGTGGACCAGTCGGCGGCGGAGTGTTCCTTGGCCAGGCCGAAGCCAAGCAATTGCTCGATGACGGCTGCCAGGCCTACCCGGGGCAATCCGGCGAGGCGGGCGGCAAGTTCGGTGTCGAACAGCTTGTCCGGCCACATGCCGAGCTCGGACAGGCATGGGAGGTCCTGCGTTGCCGCATGGAGGATCCATTCGACGCCGCGGAGGGCGTCATTGATGATGGCCAGGTTCTCAAACGGTTCAGGATCGATCAGCCACGTACCGGATCCTTCCCGCCGGATCTGGACGAGGAAAGCTCGTTGGCCGTAACGGAAGCCCGAGGCGCGTTCGGCATCGACCCCTGCAGGCCCGGATCCGGCGGCAATCGCTGCGGCGCAGCGCTCCAGTCCGGCCATGGTGTCGATGACCGGAGGGACGCCTTCGCGCGGTGAATCCAGTTCGATGATTTCGGGAACGTGGCTGTCGAAGCCGTCCACCTTGATGTGGGTTGTGGGATCAGCAACCGGGTCGCCGGTTGTGGTTTTTTCCAGTTTTTCAGGGGTCATGATTGCTTAAGCTTACCGAGTCCGGCGCGCCGGGGCCGGATCGGGGGTGCAGTGCGGCTTCAGTTGAGCCTCCTGTTGGGCAGTCCCGTCACTCCCGGCGGCAGGGGCGGGAGGCCGGCGAAGGTGCACACCATGTCCGACCAGGCTTCCAGGTGTGCCTGTACATCGGAGGAGGCCGGTGTCCATGAGGCCCGCAGTTCTATGTCAATGGTGTCCGGCCGGTCTGCCAGCGTCCCAAAACTCTCGGAAAGGATCCGCGTGGCCGTGCCACCGGCCGCTTTGTACTGCGCGTTGTGGTTTTCCAAGGCTTCCACCAGCCAGGTCCACGCCACTGAGCCGAGCATTGCGTCGTTGCCCATGTCGGCGTCCAGTTGGGCCCGGATATAGGTGACGATCCGGAACTCACCTTCCCAGACCGCCGACCCTTCGGGATCGTAGAGGAGGATGAAGCGGCCTGTGGCGAGTTCGTCGTCTTCGTTGTCGCCGGGGTGCTGTCCCTGTTTCTCGATGAAGGCCTTGGCCACGGGACCGTGCACCGGCACGCGGCGGGTGGCTGCCGTGGGCCGGAAGACTTCGGCTCCCAAAGCCACGGCGTACGGCGCGAGCCGTGCCGGGGCGGGGATCTCATCCAGTCGCAGTTCGCTGCGGCACTGTGCTTTTCGTAGCGTTCCCAGGGCTGAAAGGAAGTCCGCGGGAACCTGTGAGAGGGCGTTCACCATGGCAGATTATGCGTCCGGGGCGGCGTTTCTGTGCAGGCTCGCCGCCCCGGAACCCAGCCGTTATCCCGCAGCCACTTCCCGTCTGATGGCTGCCACGAACGCGTCGATGTCTTCCTCAGTGGTGTCAAAGGAACACATCCACCGCACCTCGCGCCGTGCAGCGTCCCAATCGTAGAAAGCGAACTGTGAGCGGAGGCGGTCGGCAACACCTTCGGGCAGGATGGCGAAGACGCCGTTGGACTCGGTTGCCTGGGTGGGTTCAACGCCGTCGACCTGATCGACGGCTGCCCGCAGCCGCGCTGCCATGGCGTTGGCATGCGCGGCTGACCGCAGCCAGAGGCCGTCATCCAGCAGGGCTATGAACTGGGCGGAGATGAAGCGCATCTTCGAGGCCAGTTGCATGTTCATTTTCCGGAGGTACTTCAGGCCGTGGGCTGCCTCGGGGTTCAAGGCCACTACTACCTCACCGAAAAGCAGGCCGTTCTTGGTGCCGCCGAAGGAGAGGATGTCGACGCCGGCGTCGCGGGTGAAGGCGCGGAGCGGAAGGTCGAGGTGGGCGGCTGCGTTGGCAAGCCGTGCCCCGTCCATGTGGAGCTTCATGCCCTTGGCATGCACGTGGTCCGCGATCGCACGGACTTCCTCCGGGGTATAGCAGGTGCCAAGCTCCGTGGTCTGCGTAATGGAGACCACCAGCGGCTGGGCCCTGTGTTCATCGCCCCAGCCCCAGGCCTCACGGTCGATCAACGCGGGAGTGAGTTTGCCGCCTTCGGTGGGCACCTGCAGGAGCTTCATGCCGCCGATCCGTTCGGGGGCACCGTTCTCGTCCATGTTGATGTGGGCCGTGGAAGCGCAGATGACAGCGCCCCAGCGGGGGAGCAAGGACTGGAGGGACAGCACGTTGGCTCCCGTGCCGTTGAACACGGGGAAACATTCGATCCCCGTCCCGAACTGCTGCTCAAGGACTTCCTGGAGCCGGGCCGTGTAGATGTCCTCGCCATAGGAAACCTGGTGGCCGCCATTGGCTGCGGCCAGGGCAGCAAGGATTTCGGGATGCACGCCGGAGTAGTTGTCCGAGGCGAAGCCACGCACGGAGGGGTCATGCAGCCGGCTGTGATCCGTAGTGCTGCCGTCAAGGTGGATAGCCTGTGTAGTGCTCGTCACTTGTTCATTCACGCTTTCAAGTCTATTTCGCCGGCAGGATGCGTATGGGGCATCAGGCCGCGGTCGCGCCGGTGATGCCCGTGGTGGACTCGATGACGGGGCGCATCTTCTTCTCCAGGGCTTCATAGAACATGGACAGGGGGAACTCGTCGTCCAGGACCTGGTCGGTGAGCGCCCGCGGCGGTCCCGCCAGCGGAAGGGCCTCGGGGCCCTTGGCCCACACCGACGCCGGATGCGGAGTGACGGTCTCGGAAATCAGCTGGTAGGCGGCCAGCCAGTGAGCCGTCTTGGGGCGGTCGATGGAACGCCAGTACAGTTCCTCGATGCGGGCGCCCAGTTCAATCACGACGTCGGCAGCTTCCGCCCAGTCGATGCTGAGTTTGCTGTCGGTCCAGTGCAGGACATGGTGCTGGTGCATCCAGGCGAACAGCAGCTGGCCGCCGAGGCCGTCGTAGTTGCGCACGCGGCTGCCGGTAATGGCGAAGCGGAAGATGCGGTCGAAGATGACCGCGTACTGCACGAGCTTCGCGTGCCGGCGGGCATCGGGGTCTGCTTCCTCGTCCTTTTCGATGCGGACGGCTTCACGGAACGCCGTCAGGTCGCAGCGGAGTTCCTCCAGGGAGTACAGGAAGAAGGGCATGCGCTGCTTGATCATGAACGGGTCGAACGGAAGGTCCCCGCGCATGTGCGTGCGGTCATGGATCAGGTCCCACATCACGAACGTGCGCTGGGTCAGCTCCTGGTCCTCCAGCAGCTCTGCGGCATCCTCCGGCAGTTCCAGCGACGTCGTTTCCGCGGCAGCCTTGAGCACGCGGCGGAAGCGTGCTGCCTCGCGGTCGGCGAAGATGGCGCCCCACGTGAACGTCGGGGTCTGGCGGACTGCCACTGTCTCAGGGAACAGGACTGCGGAGTTGGTGTCGTAGCCCGCGGTGAAATCGACGAAACGGATCGGGACGAACAGTTTGTTCGAGTACTCGCCGCCCTCCAGGCCGGC